>JBCBIE010000016.1:0-100731 GCA_038524995.1 Cyanobacteria bacterium J06621_8 | reverse complement strand
AGCGGTACCACAAGGGCATAATATATCCTTTAGGACGCCACCCCTCTCGCTCAAGCCCTAAAGGATACACCTTCGGCTAACCGCACTGACTCACCATTAGCCTTTTTACTAAAGATTTTTTAAGACTTCTGCCTGATTAATCAACCATTTTTCTCCCTTACGGATTAGCTGATAGCGCACCAGCAGATTATCGTCATAGGATTGCGCGGGCACCAGCTTTCCTGATTCATAGTGCTGTGCCACCTCTTTGACTTCCGCTTCTACCGTGGCTCGGTTTTTATCTTGAGAATTAACTTTTACCGAGCGGAGAGTTACCTGATGCTGATACTCACGGTAGAGATTTGCCTGCCGATAGGCGATCGCTCGCTCACGCCAAACCGTTAATAGAGGTTCTGCCAAAATTTGTTCAAGCTGCTGAATCTGGTATTTTTTTCCAAAAGCAGCGGATTTACTTTTAAGCCAGGTTTGAACTATCTGCTGAGACTGCTCGGCAAAGGTGATCTGGGGTTTCGGTGCCACGGCGGACTTGGGGGTAGGAATCTCCACAGCAGGCTGACCAATGGCGATCGCTAGCTGAGACTGAGCCGCAATTTTCTGTCGAGGGGCAAGTAGCTGCTTCGTAAGCACAAAGCTAAGTGCTCCAACGCCAAAAATCAGGCTCAATAAAAATAAGCGACCTTGCCACAGGGTAGCCGCGCTAAGTTTTTTACGGCGTGGAGCTTTGGGGCGACGAGCCTGTCCTTGAGCTTTAGCCATTACCGCCGTAGGTACGGCTCGGGAATCACGATGGGGCTTTAGGGGTAGAGTTGGAACTTTAAGCTGCTGGGGCTTTGTCCCTTGGCGGCTCTGGTTCTGCCTGGGAGGAGCTGAGGATGAGCTGATATTGCTAAAGAGGGGTTGACTACCCTCAAACGTTGCCTGAGAAATAGCTCCATTATTAGAGGTTTCTGTCGCGCCAACTAACTCACGGGGCGGGGAAGTCGTCTTGCTTGAAGGGACTGCTTCTGACTTCTCCGTGGTAAATAGGCTGCGCCACAAAGACATTAGACCTCTTGATTTAGCACTCCTAACTTGGGTAGAGGAGCTGAAGGATTTATGGTTGATTTGTTTAGTCTTAGTCGGGAGGGGTGGGGCTAGTTCCTCTAGGAATGACTGTACCTGCCAGTCAGCAAAATATTCCTTGAAGGTGAGTTTAACCCCAGACAAGTCTCTAAACTGAGCCATAACATCCTGCTGGAGCCACTTTTCGCCGTAATAGCATAATCCTGGCAGCAGGTCAGAACTATCTGGAGCATATTGCTGAAGCTGGATTAATCTATTTTGATCTGGAGTCTGGCTTAATCTCTCCATCGCCTTTTCCGTATGCCCCAAAAGTAAGGCGGCGATCGACTGTTCCCAGCTAACGTCTTGTTGTGCTCCCAGATAATCCAGCTTTCTTTGAGCCCGTAGAATTAATTCTGGCTGCTTGAGGGAAAATCCCCGCCCCAACAAAGCATAGACTGCCAGATAATTGGCGATCGCCGAATCCCTTTGACGCTCATCATCAAATAATTGCTGCTGTTCTGCGGAAGATAGGTGAGTGCGCAATTGCTGGATAAAACACAAAAACTGGTCAAAATTCAGCCCAGAACGGTCTTCCCCCCGACCCTCAATGCCTCGACGCTGCAATAACATCGAGCGCAACAGCTTAAAACCTTGCTTTCTGGGGTCAGACTGAGGGGGGTTGCGGGAGATTAACTCCAGAATGCGGTAGGGTCTGAGGCGATAGAGGTCGCCTTCTAGCTCTGACTGTAAACGGGGAAATAAGCTGTTTTGCTTGAGTAAATCAATACCCCTCTTTCCCGAACGAGCTGCCTGCTCATATTCTTGGCGATGCCATTGCTCCCGACCTAATTCTAGGTATGCCAGAGCCAGAGTCAGCATCAGATCTGACTGGAAGGTATCAAGGGTAAGCTGCTCCGAAGAAGACTCCAGGGCGTTAAGGTGCTCTAGCCCCAATTCTAAAACAGCCTCATATTCCCCTAATTCATGAAGAATCAATAAGGCTCCTAGCAACTGCCCTGAAGGAATTTCAATCGTGGGATTAGCGATCGCAGGATTAGCGACGGGGAGGGTTATTTCTGGATGAGATGCTCCTGGTTCCTCTGCATGATTAGTATCACTCGGCTCAACCTGAGCCGTTGCTGCTACGGGCTGCATGTTGAGCAAAAATTGTGCGTCATAGGTGGCTCTTTGCTCTGAGTCAGATAGCACCTGATAGGAATATTTAATTAATTCCTGACGGGCATCTATTGCTGCTGCGCTATATTCCCGTCGTGGTTGTTGCAGCAGGCGATCGCCATAAGCCTGGTTTAACTGCTCGGCAGTAGCTTTAATAGGTACGCTTAAAATACGGTAGTAGTCGAGGGGGATTCGCACGATAATAAATTCCTCTGGACGGCTTGACGTCCTGATAAGTGACAGTAAGTGGAAGAATAAAAGAATAACAATATGCAACAGCTCAAGAGAGATTTTTCACTTGGGAATAGGTCGCTTCACCAAGATGGTGCTTAGGTTGGCAGCGGTTAATGAGCCTAGATTGCGCTTTTTGCCAGACATTCTAACTCAGCTTTAGCAAACCCGAAAAAAATTTTAGACTTAGTTGAGAAAATACAAATAACTGTAAACTTTGTTAAAAAACTATGAATCCCCATCAACCGAAAATAATCGTGATTGACGATGACCCTACTGGCTCCCAAACCGTTCATAGCTGCTTACTCTTAATGCAGTGGGATGTCGCCACCCTCAAGCGAGGATTAGAGGATAGCACTTCTATTTTTTTTATTTTGAGCAATACCCGAGCCCTTAATCCCCAGGATGCGGCACAGGTTACCCAGGAAATTTGCCACAATTTGCAGCAGGCGATCGCCGAAGTAGGCATCACTAATTTTTTGGTGGTTAGTCGCTCCGACTCTACTTTACGGGGACACTATCCTCTGGAAACCGACGTGATTGCTCAGGAGTTAGGGGGGTTTGATGCCCATTTTCTGACTCCAGCTTTCTTTGAAGGGGGCAGAATTACCGTTGATAGTACCCATTATTTATTAATCGATGGGGTAAAAACTCCCGTTGCGGAGACAGAGTTTGCCCGTGATTCTGTGTTTGGCTATAGCCATAGCTACTTACCTGACTATGTGGCAGAAAAGACCCAGCAAAAAATTCCTCCTGAATCTGTGGTCAAATTTTCCCTGGCAGATTTGCGTAGCGGTGAGATTGAAAAGACCCTAGCAGAGCTAAATAATAACCAGTGCGTAGTGGTAGACGGGACAACTCAGGCTGATTACGATTTCTTGGCTCAGGGAATTTTAAAAACAACGGGCAAGCGCTTCCTATTTCGCTCCGCTGCTAGCCTGTTAACCTCCCTGGCGCAGTTAGGAGTTCAGCCCACCCCCGCCGAAAAGATGTCCCGCTACCGCGCCACAAAGCAGCCAGGAGTATTTTTAGTGGGTTCCCACGTGCAAAAAACCACCCAGCAGCTAAACGAACTCTTGCAGCAGGATTCCATAGTGGGGATTGAGGTAGACGTTTCGGCATTACGCGATCGCCCCCAAAACCAGACAGAGATTTTAAAATCAATTTTGGCGGAAGTAGAGCAAGTTTTTACCGCAGGTAACACTCCCGTAATTTATACCAGTAGAGATGAATTAAAATTTGCTGATGTCCAGCAGCGACTGGAATTTGGCATCACCGTCTCTGGGTTACTGATGAATATTGTACGGGGCTTACCCCAGTCCATCAGCTTTTTAGTAAGTAAAGGGGGCATCACCTCTAACGATGTACTAAGTAGCGGCTTGAACCTCACAGCAGCCAGACTGCTGGGACAAATTTTACCTGGCTGCTCCCTAATTCGCACTGAACCCAACCATCCCCAGTTTCCCAATTTACCAGTGGTTTTATTTCCTGGGAACGTCGGACAGGCAGATAGTTTAGTCGAAGCATGGCATCGCTTAACAATTTCCTAATCTTTGATTGCTAGAAACTTGAGCTAGTATGTGGTCGGGAAAACAGAAATCCCCCAAAACAAGATATACGTAGATATACGGATGATCAGGATGGTTTCATGACTTTCGAGCCGACTATCTCCCTGGACAAAATTGACGATATACCTGATTCGTCTCCCCTCGTTAATAGCTATTCACAAATCTCCCTCAAGCATGACAGCAAGCAAATGCTGCTGATTCTGCCCAATCAGGCAGAAGTCAAAGCCGATTTGCCTTGGTCAGAAACTTGGCAAGAACTAAAACATCTGTTAAAAACCAAGGAACAGTCTTGGCAGATGGGAACAGAGGTGTGCTTAGTTGCTAAAGACCGCCTGCTTGATACTAGACAGCTACAAATAATTGCTGAAACTCTCAATGATGTCAATCTAACCCTGTCAAAGGTTAGTACTAATCGACGTCAAACTGCGGTGGCGGCTGCCACAGGGGGCTATTCTGTCCAACAACAGCATGGGGCACAACCCCTAATTGAGCCCTTAGCTAACTCAAACGAATCGCTGTCTGCTACCTTGGCAGAACCCCTTTACTTACAAAGTACCGTTCGCTCTGGTGTCGAAATCCGTCATCCAGGAACCATTGTGATTTTTGGGGATCTCAATCCAGGAGGTAAAGCGATCGCCGCAGGAGATATCTTGGTCTGGGGAAGATTACGGGGGATTGCCCATGCAGGAGCACAGGGGAACTATCAATGCCGCATCGCGGCGTTACAGATGGAATTTACCCAGTTGCGCATTGCTGATGCTGTTGCTAGAGCGCCTAAAGTAAGACCAAAAAGCTTGTCACCAGAACTAGCTTTTATGACCACCGAAGGTATTCGACTAGCCATCACCTCGGAGTTCACTAAGCGCTATGGATATTCGTCCTCCAGCAAAGCATGGATTGATCAGGATCAAGCTCAATAACCAACGGTTAGGGCAGCAGCCTGCTTCCCTATGACGGATCTAAATTCGCCATAGTTAGCGTCCCACCCAAGACTACCGCCGTTTTACGGCGCAATAATCTCTGACTACAGCCACACAAATCGTAAACAAGCAATATGAGTCGTATAATTGTCGTTACCTCTGGCAAAGGAGGAGTGGGCAAAACCACTACTACCTCTAACTTAGGAGCTGCTATCGCTAAACAGAATCGTTCTGTGGCTCTGATTGATGCTGACTTTGGATTAAGAAATCTTGACTTGTTACTCGGATTAGAGGAGCGAGTAGTTTACACGGCGATCGATGTTCTCGCTGGGGAATGCCGTTTAGCACAAGCTTTAGTAAAAGATAAGCGGCTCAAGGGCTTAGTCCTACTTCCCGCCGCCCAAAATCGGAATAAAGAATCGGTCAACCCTGACCAGATGAAAAGAATCGCTACCGCCCTGGCAAAGGGTTATGACTATATTCTCATTGACTGCCCAGCGGGCATTGAGCTAGGTTTTCGCAACGCTATTTCCGCCGCCAACGAGGCTCTCATCGTTACTACCCCCGAAGTCGCCGCAGTTAGAGATGCTGACCGCGTTATTGGCTTACTGGAGGCAGAAGGGGTCAATAAAATTAGCCTGATCGTCAATCGGGTTAAGCCGCTGATGGTAGAAGAAAATAAGATGATGAGCGTTGAAGATGTGCTGGAATTATTGGGCATCCCTCTAATTGGAGTTATCCCCGATGATGAGAAAGTAATTGTGGCAACTAATAAGGGAGAACCCTTGATTCTCGGGGAATATGAATCGGTTCCCGCCCAGGCATATTCTAATATCGCGCGGCGTCTGGAAGGAGAAAAAGTGCCCTTCCTGGATTTGATGGCAAATCAGGGCAATATACTATCCCGTCTCCGTCGTATGTTTGGCGGCTATTAAAACATTGAGCATTGAGCATTGAACATTAATTCGTTTAAATGAGGATTTAAATCCTACTAGCTAGAAATCGAATGGTAAATGATAAATGTTAAATGCCGATTCTCGTTATCAATTTTGCTTGACCAAGCTTATGGATTACTCATATTTTTCCCATGTAGACCATGTTAAACATGATTAAAAGGTTTCTGGCAATGCTTTTTCCTTGGAATAATAACTCTGATAGTCGAAATCACGCGAAAAGCCGTTTAAAGCTGATTATTGCTCATGATCGCGCCAGCATTAATTCTGATATGCTCCAGGCAATGCGGGAAGAGATTCTTGAAGTAGTAGCTCGCTATGTTGAGGTGAATCGTGAGGAGATGGAATTTTCTCTGTCTAACGATCAGCGCATGACTTCCCTGACTGCTAATTTACCCATACGCCAGATCAAGCGTATTGGGGAACTGCAAGAAAATCTTCAAAAGAATAAGTCCCTTAAAGTACAAAAGGTTGAAGTTGTGGAAGCTGACTCAGAGTCGGAAGCGAGCGCCAAGACAAAATAATTATTAATAAAAATTTTCTATCTCTGTTCTTGGTCTTACCTAACATTACTTATTGATTGTGATTAAAGACTTTGATGGAGTTTGATCATTTTGTCTAGCAATCCTTTGACTCAAGGTTTTTAGCAGTCTGGTTAATCTTTTTAGACTAGCCTGATCGTGACGTTAAAAAGATACCCAGACCTCAAAAAATAAATGATCCACTTAGAAGAAAACTTTTGATTTTTCTACCGTTTTGGTTTAGCTTAATTTTTTGCTTCTTGGCTAATTAAAGCTAATTATTTCATGATAATGATTTTGATGCTTCATAATTATTTTTTGCTAAGTACAGGACAAAAAATTGATTACAATTGCTCAAAGCCTTACATGTCAGGAATTTGAACAAAACAAACGAACCTAATGTTAAACAAAGGCTTCAGAAGTTTTGTCCTGTACAGAGGTTTATTTAATGCCATCTTGGAAATGGATCTGGAAATCTCCTGTAATCTTGTTTTAATTCTTCCTCTGAAATAAGACAATTATCTAATCTTTGAGTTATTTCTTCTTTATCTATATCAGTACCGATAAATACGAGTTCTTGTCTTCTGTCCCCAAACGGCTCAACCCATTCTTTTTCAATGAATTCTTTCATGTCTGGAGTCCATTCACTTTTAGGAATAGTTGAAAACCATCTTCCAGCTAGTTCATATTCTTTTAATTTTCCAGCTGTTTGAAAGTTACCTGCATGATCCATTCTGGTGCATAACCAAAAGTAACCTTTAGCTCTAATAAGACCTTCTATTGGTGTTTCCATAAACTCCATTATTCTTTTAGGAACAAAAGGTTTTCTTGCCCTGTAAGTAAAGCATAAAAGACCATAGTCTTGACTGTGGCTATGAATATGATCATGATCACGATCATGATCGTGGCTGTGACCATGATCAGGCTCCCTTTCTATTTCTTGAATCCAAGTAGGATATTCTTGTGCCTTCTCAAAGTCGAAAAGACCTGTATTCATAATTTCCTTTAAATCAACATTGCCACGACTAGTATCAATAATTTTAGCTTCGGCATTATTTGCTCGAATCATCTGATGGATTTTTTTTAGTTGTTCAGGACTAACTAAATCAGATTTATTGACAAGAATTATATTGGCAAATTCCAATTGATCAATTAATAAATCAACAACTGATGTCTGGTCATGTGTTGATAGTCTCGTTCTTCTTTCTTCTACTTGAGTTTCGGTGGAATTGTATTGATCAATAAAATTAAAGGCATCAACAACAGTGACCATCGTATCCAATTCTGCAATGTCTTTTAGCGAGTTACCATATTCCATTTCAAATGTAAAAGTAGCAGCAATTGGAAGTGGCTCAGAAACACCACTTGCTTCAATTATTAAGTAGTCACATTTTCCTTCTGCTGCTAACCTTTGAGCTACATAAAATAGATCTTCGCGTAATGTACAGCAAAGACATCCATTTTCCATTTCAACTAGTTTTTCTTCAGTCTGTAATACTTTATCGCCAATTTGTTTCCCGTCTATATTAACTTTAGCGATGTCATTAACGACTATAGCGACTTTTTGCTCTCTCTTTGTTTTTAATATATGGTTAATAGTACTTGTTTTTCCACTGCCAAGGAATCCGCTTAGGACTGTTACTGGTATTTTTTTCATGGGAATCATCTATGTGTTTTTAATTTGAAAATAAGGCTTTTGCTACAACTGAGGGTTCAACTTGAGGCAGGTAGTGTATACGCTTCATGCCCTCACTAGTGCTAATTTTGTTTCGCCTTAAAACTAGACTCTATAAATGATACTAATTATCATTATCATTTTAAATTTAAACAATGTAAAATTTTCATCTCTCAACTTTCAAAACTACTACACTAAGTTTATGGATAAGTTTTAGAATCGAAGCTGGTTTGGGGATCAAACGAAGGATTATTCTCGTCAGCCAGATTTCACATTAGATTACGAGGCGACTCGTTTGGACTAATCAGCGATGCCGTTTAATTTACCCAGAAACTTTTGTAGTCAAGCGATCAAGTAGCTGATTTAAATAGTCAGGCAGATGGGAATATTTATGGGGTTCTTCCAAGTCTTGACAATCTGTATTGAATTCCCAGTCTGGTGAAATTTCTCCCGTGTTGCTATCGACAAAAACATTCCAGTATTTACCGATCAAACCGATAATACTAACGTTAATCATATACTCATTATTCTCATAACAGGTTGCGCCTACAACCTCAAACAGGTGACGATGTTCTGGAGATACTTCCAGATCAGACAAGAGATAATCGAGGGCTGTTTGTTTGATAGTAGTTAGTTCTAACATACAGGTGTAATCTTCAAGGATTTATATAGGCAGTCTGGTTAACTTTCAGCCAATCGCCGAGAAAATGATCGCTCAAAATTTTTATTGCTTCCTCGCTGCTATAAATTCTAATGCCGCTGAGATAACATGTTTACCTAACTTCCTCGTGACTCGTACAATATATTGATTTTGTGAACACAACTTTATTTCTTAATATTTTTTTAATTTTCAATTGGGACGAGAAGGAACAACAGAGAAATTTATTAAACTAGCTTCAATAAAAAGAAATGAAAACTAGATGAAATTAATCAGTCAAACGCAAATGATATACTTACAGATCCTCAGCAGATCTCATATAGAAGCATGGCGGACAAAACAGCAGGCATCAAAATAGTTAGCGATAATCGACAGGCGCGTTATCTTTACGAAATCCTAGAAACCTATGAAGCGGGTATTGAGTTAATGGGGACTGAAGTAAAGTCAATTCGTGCTGGCAAAGTCAATCTAAGGGATGGCTATGCCTTTATCAAAAACGGGGAAGCCTGGTTGAGTAATGTTCATATTTCTCCCTATCAAGCAGGGGGGACTCATTTTAATCATGAGCCCCTCAGAGTGCGTAAGCTGCTGCTGCATCGGAAAGAAATTAATAAACTTATTGGTCAAACAGAGCAAAAAGGATTAACTTTAGTACCCCTCAAAATGTATTTTAAAAAGGGTAGGGTTAAAATTGTCATTGGTCTTGGTAGAGGCAAGAAACTCCACGATAAGCGGGAAACGGCGAAGAAACGCGACGATCAGCGAGCAATGGCAAGAGCAATGAAGCGAGATTAATTTGTTTTAATTACAAGAGTATTTAAAAGTTTAAAGCTTAGAGCTTAGAGCTATCTTCACAGATTAACTTTCATATCCCGAACTAACATTAACAAAATCGTGGAGCAAGCTATAAAGACAGGGAATAATTAACAAAGTTAGTAGAGTGGCAACGGCTAATCCTGAAAAGACCACAATCCCCAATGGCTGTAAAAATTCTCCCCCCTGTCCTAACCCTAATGCTAGAGGAAACATGCCCAAAACAGTCGTAATGGTGGTCATAAGGATCGGACGCAATCTTTGGGGGGCAGCAAGTAACATGGCGGTGGTGTAGTCAACCTGATGACTAAGGCGAATTTGGTTGGCTAGCTCGACCAAAATAATCGCGTTGTTAACCACAATTCCCACTAGTAAAACCGCGCCAACAATCACCGTGATGCCAATTGCTGTTTGGGTAATATATAAGCCCCAAATTCCTCCTGCCAATGCCAGGGGGAGGGTAAACATAATTACTAAGGGATCAACCAGAGAATTGTACTGTACAGCCATCACCACAAACACTAAAAATGCCGCCAGTCCGCCCAAAATTGAGAAAGAAGAGCGAATCGCTTGATTGCTTTGAGCCGCAGCACTGGGAAGACGACTAACTCCCTGGGGGAGGTCAATCTGGTCAAAAATTTGTGTCAATTCTGCTAAGGCATCACCTAAATTGACATTTTCCTTAAGGCTTCCAGAAATGAGAAACACCTGTCTTTGGTTAATCCGCTGAATCTCTCCTGGTGCTGTTCCCAGTTCAATCTGGGCAATATCTCCCAGGCGCACCAGGCGATCGCTTTGGCTGTTAAATAGGGGAATTTGCTTGAGCTGTTCCTGCTGACGAATAGCAGCTTCGTTTAACTCTACCCTGACATCCACTAGACGATCTCCCCGCTGGAGTTGAGTCACCACCGAACCTGCGATCGCAGTTTCTAGAGTATTGCCTACGTCTTGAATGTTGAGGTTCAGTTCAGCAGCCCGCTCACGATCTAGTCTAATTTGAATTTCGGGCTGGGGCGGATCGGCATCGGGACGAAAGCTAGATAAAGTTGCCTGTTGTTGCAAGATACTCAATACTTGCTGTCCTGCTTGCTCTAGTACTTGACCATCCTCGCCCTGAAGTACCAGGTCTATATCGGCACCTCTCACGGGAGAATTATTTAAGATTAAGCCTCGTACTTGACTCGGAAAGATACGCAGACGAATATCAACCAAATTTAGCTGCTCGAATTCTGCTGAGACTCTAGATATGTAGCCTTCTAAGTCAGTATCGGATTTGAGGGTAATGGTGCTGGAACCTCGGAGTAGATTTTCGCTGGTGTTGCCTCCAAACAAAAAGCCGCCAGCAGTAGTAAAGGCATATTCTGTTTCAGGCTGTGCTAATAAAATTTCGTCTACTCGCTCCATTACCCGCCGATTAGTAGTTAAAGTGCTTCCTGGAGGGAATTGGGCAAATAGTACAGCCTGTCCCGTATTGATCCGTGGCAGAATCTCTTGGGGAATTTGATTAAAAATTAGAATACTACTGCCACCCAACAGCACAAAGGTTAAGCCCAATACGATTAAGCGTTGCTGGATAACTTGTTTGAGGAATCTACCGTAAATTCTAGTAGCAGCCGCAAATTGATCATTAAATTTCCGCAGCAGTCCCCAACTTCCGACACCACTAGACTTACTAATCAGCAACAGACGCGAAGCCAACATGGGAACTACCGTCAAAGCAATCACAACGGAGGCGGCGATCGCAAAACTGACCGTCAGCACTAATTCATTAAACAGTAGGGATATAAAGCCTCCAATCAACAGGAACGGCAGTACAGCAACCAGATTAGTGCTGGTGGATGCTACTAAGGCTGACTCCATCTCGTGACTGCTGGCGATAGTACTGGCAATCAACTGGCGAGATGTCAATCTTGTCAGGGCATCCTTTCCTGGAGTCATTCCCGCGCTGGCGGCAATATTTTCCAGCATGACAATGGAGTTATCTACTACTATCCCCACTCCAACGGCTAATCCACCGAGGCTAAATATATTGAGGGATAAACCAAATAACTTCATCATCATAATCGCCGTGAGGGCGGCTAGAGGAATTGCCACCACTACGATCGCCGTTTGACGCAGGGAACCGAGAAATAATAAAACGGCGATCGCCGCTAGCAAGGCACCGCTCAAGCCCGCATTAGTTACGTTGCGAATGGCATTGCGGATCAAAATTGATTCATCGAGGGTAGCCACTAGCTCTAAATCATCGGGGACTACCCCTGAGCGGCGTAGCTGCTGGAGACGCTGCTTAATCCCTTCTATGACCTCAATCGTATTTGCCTGGGGCTGTTTTTGAATGCTGATTTTAACCGCAGGCTGTTGATTGAGATTGACAAAAATTCGCTGGTTAGCCTGACCATCAATAACTTGGGCAAAATCTCGTAGGTAGACTCGACGAGGTGGCGTTCCTGGCTGATTAACGGGAAAGGAAAGATTGAGCAGTTCCGCCGCATCCTGAAAACGACCCCTAATCCGAGTTAACGGTTCACTAAACTCCCCTAAAATTCTGCCCCCAGAAATATCTTGATTAGTTTCTCTCAATTCCGTCAGCACCTCATTTAAACCGACGCCCAAAGCCTGCAAGCGACTGAGGTCAACTATCACTCTGACTTCTTCTGCTACGCCGCCAGATACATCGGCAACTGCCACCCCTTCGACAACGCCTAATTCCCGTGCCAGTCCCTCTTCAGCAAATATTCTTAACTGCTGAGGCGATAAAGATGCTGATTTCAGCGCCAGTTCATATATGGGTAGTTGAGAAGGATCGAATTTAAACAGCCTTGGAGATTCAATGGTATCGGGCAAGTTAGATCTCGCCCGATTAAATGCCGCAGTAGCATCGTTTAAGGCGCGATCAAGATTTCCTCCTGGCTGAAAGTAAAGATCAACACTGATTCTGCCTTCACGAGTTTGGGAAAAAACTTGTACTACCCCTTCTGTCGTAGCTAATCCTTCCTCTAAAGGTCGCGTCACTTCCTCGACTGCAACTTCAGGAGCAATACCAGGAACGTTTACTCGCACACCAATTCGGGGATAGGTAATGGAAGGTAATAGGTCGATCTGAATGTTAAATAGAAAAAATATCCCCAGCACAATCACCGTCAGAGTAAGCATCAGAGTGCCAATGTGCCGCCGAACCGCAACCGCACTGATGCTTATAGAAGTAGGAGCAGTTTTCATGGGGTAAGTTTGATGAGTACCAGATCTAATAGTTTTGGTTAGGGAATAGGGAATAGGGAATAGGGAATAGGAATTAGGGATTAGAATAATCAAACAATAGAGATTTTTTCAGTGCTTAAAGCTTAAGGCTTAGAGCTTAGAGCTGCGAAACGAGACACTTGAAGCAAAAACTATTACACCACAGGGGTATTTTTAAATTGCCGATTCTGCTGATTCTGAAATAAAGCTCAAGCGAACTTGCTCGCCATCCTCCAGCCTGCCACTACTACGAACCACAATTTCCTCTCCTGGTTCAAGTCCAGAAATAATTGCCACCTGAGAATTCGACCATTCCCCCAACTGTACCTGACGCTGGACAACTCGAACTTGTTCTCCCTCTCGCTGGATCACAAAGATCGTTGCTTGATCTGGGTCTACTTTTAACTCTGATTTATTGAAATTAACATTCTGAGGTTGATTGCTCTGAGTAGCAACCTGAATTGCTGTTTCAGGAACGACTATATTTTGAACCCGCTGGGTCGTAAAATTAACCCGCGCTAATAGTCCCTGAACAATACGGCGATCGCCATTGGGAATAGTTACCTCTACGGGAATTAGGCGGGCGGTAGAGTCGGCAGCAGGGGAAATTCGACTCACTGTTCCCGTAAAAGTTTGCTCTGGGAAAGCATCTAGCTTGACCGTTGCTGCTTGTCCTCTCCTGATGTTTGCCAGTTCGCGTTCAGGAATTTCGACTCGGATCTTGATTTGACTAAAATCCCCCAGGCGCAACACTTCACTCCCTGACTGCGCCAAATCTCCAGGCTCTAGGATTCTCTCAATGACTGAACCTGCAACAGGTGAATTTAGTATGGCAAAAGACTTTCTTTGTTTCTCCTGAGCAACTAATGCCTCCTGGGCTGCCACACGTCTTTGAGCTGCGACCACTGCCTCAGAGCGGTTGACAACCTGCTGCCGCGCCGATTGTAATGCCTGTTCTGCTGTCCCTACTGCCGTCCTAGTGATTTCTGCTGTCTGTTCGGCGATCGCTCCTTCTTGTAAAAGTTCCTCGTTCCTGGCAGCATCAGAGTGAGCCTGTCGTAATTCTAATTCTGCCTGCTGTACCTGAGCGAGGGCTTCATTTACGCTGGCTTCGAGGCTCGCCACCTCAGATTGCAGGGCTGCAACTTCTGCTTGTGCTTCTACTACCGCTGACTCGGTAATCAGATTGTCAATTCGCGCTAGTATTTCTCCCTGTTCTACGCGATCGCCCATGCCTGGAATAACATTGAGTATCTGCCCCTCAATCCTTGAGCGCAAAGTAATTTCTCGTAAGGGAAAAGTTGTACCAATATACTCAATTTCATTAGTCAATGAGCCAAGGCGAGCTACCTTCACATCCACCGCTACTAGTCTTGCTGGCTGCTCTAAACTAGAATCAGCCTGGGCATTCTCAGAGGGTAATAGATTACAGCCTGAAGTAACGAACAGTAGTCCAGGAAACAAAAGCGAGCAGTATTTGAACATAGCAGTATCAATCAAGCCTATAGATATGTTGATCTAGCAAGGAAACTGAAGGATATGGGGGCGATTCAATTTCTCAAATAGCTTAGATTAAATTATATCAATCAACATAAAGAATTATGTAGCAAATTATAATTTAGTTGAACTTAAACCTGTGTCAATGATTAAGTGGCAATGATGCCTCGGCAGTAGGCTAACGTTTCTGAGAGGCTAGAGGTCTGACGGTGATAAACTACTGGCGGACGCTGTACCACAATTATTGGGATTCCCAGCTTTGCCGCAGCTTGCTGTTTGATGTCTTCCCCTCCTGAAATTCCTGAGGCTTTAGTAACCACTAAAGATATCTGCCACTGCTGCCATAAAGCCATTTCTAGGTTCATAGTGATGGGGGGACGCAGGGCAATCAGGCGATCGCTCGTAAATCCCGCAGCCAGAGCTATTTCTACGGAGGAGAGTCGAGGCAGCACCCTAGCATAAAGGGTTGCCCTTCCTTGCCAGGGTTGAAACTGGGGCAAAATTTGACAGCCGACGGTAAGCATTACCCGATGATGTGTTAGGTAATCTCCAGCCAACAAAGTCTCAAAGCTGTCTAGGTCAATAATTTTAGCTTGTTCAGCCATAATTGAAGATGGCTGATAGCTGCTTCTTTCGTAACGTAGATAGGGAATATTTAACCGAGTCGCCACTAGAATTGCCTGACGAGAAACCTCGGTAGCGTAAGGATGAGAAGCATCGACGATTGCTGCTACTGCCTGCTGTTTACAGAAAGACTCCATAAGGGCTTGATCCATCTTCCCGACGATAACTTTTACCTCAGAAGGATATAAAGTTACCCTAGAGGTTACGGTTACCACTAGGGGAATCTGACCAGCTAAAAGCGCCAGAGCAATAGCTTTACTGTCACTGGTACCACCAATCAGCCAGATTTGAGGCTTCATTACCAGAATTATTTATTTTCCTTTTAAGGCTTTCTGAAAATTGCGGCGATAAGACTTATTAGCGATTAACAGTACTGGCCACAACAAAGCCAGAGTGACCCGTCCTGGCAAACTAGAATTAAAGTTAGTGCGGCGATAGCCAGACAAGAACTTCCAAATTCCGCCGACATAAACAACCAATAGGATAAAAGCAATAAACTGTGGCATTTTAAGCTTTACTGACACGATTGACCAACAACTGCTCCATTCTAGCAATTACTTTAATCCCTCATAGTCAGAGAGAATTCAAATTAGCACCATAGCCTAATTATTTCTCTTCCTACATAATGTCCAGTGGAAATAAATCAATTATGCTGACTCGTGACGATTAAAATACAAGGTAAAGAGAAAGCAAGTTAAAATCAACCAAATAATTGTAGGAGGTTATGATGCGGGCTGTACTAATGGCTGGTGGTTCAGGGACTCGATTGCGCCCTTTAACTTGCGATCTTCCCAAGCCCATGGTGCCAGTACTAAATCGTCCCATAGCTGAACACATCATTAACTTATTGAAACGGCACCATATTACTGAAATTATTGCCACTCTCTATTACCTGCCCGATGTAATGCGAGATTATTTTCAAGATGGGAGTGATTTTGGTGTCCAAATGACCTATGCCGTGGAGGAAGAGCAGCCTTTGGGTACAGCTGGATGCGTCAAAAATATTCAGCAGTGGTTAGACGGCACTTTTATTACTATTAGCGGTGATGCCATTACTGATTTTAACCTCAGAGAAGCGATCGCCTTTCATCGAGAAAAGAAATCTAAGGCGACTTTAATTTTGACCCGTGTACCTAACCCCGTGGAGTTTGGCGTAGTTATCACCGACAAGAACTGCAAAATCAGTCGTTTTTTAGAAAAACCTTCTTTAAGTGAAATTTTCTCTGATACCGTCAACACTGGCACCTACATCTTAGAACCAGAAGTCTTGGACTATCTGCCTGAAAACGAAGAGTCGGATTTTTCTAAGGATTTATTTCCCTTGCTGTTGGCTGAGGGGGAACCGATGTATGGCTATGTTGCCGAGGGATACTGGTGCGATGTTGGTCATCTGGAAGCCTATCGGGAGGCACAGTACGATGGACTCCACGGTAAGGTCAAGCTAGATTTTCCCTATCGTGAAAAATCCGCAGGAATCTGGCTGGGGAACAATACCTATGTCGATCCCAGCGCCGTTATTAAAGCACCAACGATCATTGGCGATAACTGTCGTATCGGTGCGCGAGTCAAGATTGAGGCGGGAACGGTAATTGGGGATAATGTCACCATTGGTTCTGATGCTGATCTCAAGCGTCCCATTATTTGGAATGGCGCTACCGTAGGAGATGAGGCTCATCTCCGCGCCTGCGTTATCTCTCGGGGAACCAGACTTGATCGGCGATCGCAAGCGTTGGAAGGCTCGGTGGTGGGCAGTCTTTCTATCGTGGGGGAGGAAGCCCAAATCGCACCAGGAGTCAGGGTGTGGCCCAGTAAACGAATCGAGTCGGGGGCAATTCTCAATATTAATTTAATCTGGGGCAATACTGCCCAGCGGAATCTTTTTGGTCAACGGGGAGTTTCAGGACTAGCTAATGTGGATCTCACCCCTGAGTTTGTGGTCAAGCTGGGAGCCTCTTATGGTTCTACTCTAAGGCTAGGGTCAACGGTAATTGTCTCGCGGGATCAGCGTAGCGTTTCGCGGATGGTGAGTCGCGCCATGATTGCTGGCTTGATGTCCGCAGGCATCAGCGTCCAGAATTTGGAAGCGACGGCAATCCCTATTACCCGCACTATCATGACTAGCATGTTAGAGGTTGCTGGGGGAATTCATATCCGTCTTGAACCTGATCGTCCTGACTATCTATTAATCGAGTTTTTTGATAAGCAAGGCATTAGTATTTCTAAGTCTCAGGAAAAGAAGATTGAGGGAGCTTATTTTAAAGAGGATTTACGTCGAGTTGCCATCGAAGAAATCGGCAGTGTCGGCTACCCTAGCGGCATTATGGAAACCTATAGCCGTACCTTTGAACGGTATATTAACGTTGAGGCAGTACGCAACAGCAGCTCCAAAATTGTAATCGACTACGTTTATGCCGTGGCGGGGGCAGTTTTACCACAGCTTTTGGCTAAGTTTGGCTGTGATGCGGTAGTCTTAAATGCGAGTCTCCAAGAAACCGCGATTTCCAAGGCGCAGAAGGAGGTCTTGTTAAATCAATTAGGTCAGGTAGTTGAAGCCCTCAAGGCTAATTTTGGCGTGCAGATTTCTGCCAACGGGGAACAGCTAATTCTCGTAGATGAAGCAGGACTGCCCATTCGCGGTGAAACGTTAACGGCTTTGATTGTCAACACTATTTTTACCGCCAATCCCCGCAGTACTGTAGTAGTTCCTGCTAATGCTTCCAGCGCCGTGGAAGAGATTGCCCGCCGTCATGACGGCACGGTAATTCGCACCAAAGTTAATCCCACTTCATTGATGGAGGCTTCCCAAGACTATCCCAATGTAGTGTTAGGGGGAAATAGTGAGATGGGCTTTATTTTCCCCCAACTGCATCCAGGCTTTGACGCCATGTTTAGCATTGCCAAGCTGATTGAAATGTTGACCATTCAAGAGCGATCGCTGGCAGATATCCGTCATGATTTACCCAACGTCTGCCATAAATCTTGCTCCATTCGCTGTCCTTGGAAGATTAAGGGTTCTCTGATGCGCTATCTGGTGGAAACCCACCCCACGGAAAACCTAGAGCTGATTGACGGAGTAAAAATTATCAATCCCCAGAACGATAACTGGGTTTTAATTCTGCCCGATGCAGGAGAACCACTGGTTCACATCTACGCCAACAGCGGCGATCGCTTCTGGGTCGAGAAAAATTTATCTGACTATCGTCAACGAGTCCAAAGTTTTATTGATCGCGAACAGAGTTATTAAGCAACTACCTTTACAATTGCGGTTGAATCTCAGCTCGAAAAAGATAGTACAATTGTTCACATATAGTCAAGCAGTATCTAGATAGTAAGGAGTAGCAGACCCATGAATAGCTGTATTTTGATGGCGCAAATCGTCAGCGAGCCTGAATTGCGTTCTACTCAAGATCAAACTCAGGTTTCAACCATGATTGTGGAATTTGAATCTACCAGGGAAGGGGAAGCCCCAGGAACTTTGCAGGTAGAAGGCTGGGGCAAGGTCGCGGAAGAGATGAAAGGTTCCTATCATTCAGGGGATCAGGTGGTGATTGAAGGTCGCCTGTCAATGGTTTTAATTGAGCAAAATGGCTACAAAGAAAAAAAAGCGAAGCTAGTCGCCTCGCGAATTCACGGTATGGGAGTTAGCCCTAGTCCTAGCTATCAGCCAGCTAACAACCCACCTGCTGCGACAGTTCCTAGTCCAGCACCTAGTCCCCAACCCGCACCTCCTGCTGCCGCCCCAGTCCCTGAGGCTCCTGCTGGAAGCGGTAATGAAGACTGGGATGAAATCCCCTTTTAAGGGCATTAATAGTCATCAATCTAATGACTACTCAAGCGCACCATAGACAAGATTCACGGTGCGCTTGAGCAATTCCAGACTACACTAGACTGAAGTAAGAGCCTTTGCTGCTTCTGCATTAGTCTCAGCCCGCTCTGCTTCCGAAGGGGGCACCACCTGCCAAAACAGCGGTAAATAGCGCTCCCAATCATCCAAAATAGCTTTACCTTTAGCGCTATCTGTTTGCGCCACATGTGCCTCAATCATATCTCTTAGCTGATTAGCACCTGCCTCAGAAACTACCCTTTGAATCTTGACAATTTCAGGATTAACCTTATCAGGGAAGCTGTCATTTTCATCAAGGAAGTAGCCTAAACCGCCTGTCATTCCAGCCCCTACATTCCGACCTACTTCTCCCAAAACTACGATTAAGCCCCCCGTCATATATTCACAACAGTGATCTCCTGCACCTTCAATTACGGCTCTCCCCTGAGAATTCCGCACGGCAAACCTTTCCCCTGCCCGCCCGTTGGCATAGAGAACGCCTCCAGTAGCTCCATAAAGGCAGGTATTACCAATAATCACGCTGTTAGAAGCCTCAAAGGTAGACGACTTGCTGGGGGTAATCACAATTTCGCCCCCGTGCATCCCCTTCCCAACGTAGTCGTTGGCTTCCCCAACTACCACCATCTTCATTCCAGGTAAGTTAAACGCGCCAAAGCTCTGACCAGCAGCACCTTTAAAGATTAAATTAATTTCTCCCTCAAAGCCGCCGTTGCCATATTTAGAGGCGATCATCCCTGAGACTCTGGCACCGACGCTACGGTCAGTACTAATAATCTTCAGCTCTTTAACTACCTGCCCCTGATTAGCGATCGCGCTAGCAATTTCCGAGTCTGCCAAAATTTCATTGTCGAGCACCGCCCCATTAGTGTGAACATCCTGGTGCTGTAGCCAGCTACGATCTTCTTTCACTAAGGGTAAGTTAATCAAGCAGCTTAGGTCTATGCCCTTAGTTTTGCTGACGTTGACATCGGAATTCTGTACCAGAAGATCAGCACGCCCAATAATTTCCTCCAGACGACGATAACCCAACTTAGCTAGTAGCTGCCGCACTTCCTCCGCCACAAAATAGAAAAAGTTGACCACGTGTTCTGGAATAGCTTTAAACCTCTCCCTCAGGTATTGTTGCTGAGTAGCCACTCCCACGGGACAAGTATTAACATGGCAGACCCGAGCCATGACGCAGCCCTCAGCAATCATCGCAATGGAGCCAAAGCCATATTCCTCTGCTCCCATCAAAGCCGCCATAATAATATCCCAGCCTGTTTTTAAGCCGCCGTCTGCTCTGAGTAAGACGCGATCGCGCAATTGGTTTTGTAGCAACACGCGATGAACCTCCGTTAACCCCAATTCCCAGGGTGCCCCCGCATGCTTAATTGAGCTTAGGGGAGAGGCTCCCGTACCGCCATCATGTCCCGAAATTTGAATTACGTCAGCATTGGCTTTAGCCACACCAGCAGCAATTGTACCAATGCCGATTTCTGCTACGAGCTTGACGGAAACCTTTGCTTGGGGACTGATTTGATGAAGATCAAAAATTAGCTGTGCTAAATCTTCAATGGAGTAAATATCATGGTGTGGCGGTGGAGAAATTAGCGTAACTCCAGGTTTAGAGCGCCGTAACGAGGCAATGTAGGAAGTGACTTTTTTTCCTGGTAGCTGCCCCCCTTCTCCTGGCTTTGCTCCCTGAGCGAGCTTAATCTCAATTTGCCTAGCGCTCATGAGATACTCAGGAGTTACGCCAAAACGCCCCGATGCTACTTGCTTAATGGCTGAATTTGCCGTATCGCCATGCTGCAATCCCTTAAGGTGCGGCAAAGTCGCTGATGTTCCCTCAGCAGTCACATCATCTAAAACCTTAAAGCGAACGCTATCTTCGCCGCCTTCTCCTGAGTTAGATTTACCCCCCAGACGATTCATGGCGATCCCGAGAAGCTCATGAGCTTCTCGGGATAGGGAGCCGAGGGACATGCCCCCAGTACAAAAGCGCTTACAGATGCTCTCTACCGATTCCACTTCTTCAATCGGAATTGAGGGACGATCAGACTTGAAGTCTAGTAAATCCCTCAGTGCCGTTGCTGGTCGTCCTTGAAGGTACTGTTTATAAAGTTCATAGTGATCGTACTGCTTAGAGGCGACCGCTTTGTGAAGTGCTTTCGACATCTCAGGAGAGTTCATGTGATACTCTCCACCCTTTTTCGATTTAACAAATCCGTAATTTTCCAGTCTTTTACGGTGCAGTTCAGGAAAAGCTTTTTGATGAAAGACAATAATCTCCTGCGCCAACTCAGCAGTGGTCAATCCCCCTAAACGAGAGGTCGTACCAGCAAAACCGAGATTAATCAAATCTACTCCCAAGCCCAGAGCTTCAAAGATTTGCGCTCCATGATAGGAAGACAGCAGAGAAATTCCCATCTTGGAAAGAATCTTGAGTAGTCCTGCCTTAATCGACTTACGGTAATTTTTTTGAGCTTGGTTTATACTTACCGCTTCTATCCGCTCTTCCTTCATCAATTTTTGCGTCTTGGAACTACTCCACCACTGACGTACACTCTCTAAAGCCAGATAGGGACAAACTGCCGAAGCCCCATAACCCACTAAACATGCGAAATGGTGAGTACTCCAGCACTGCGCCGTATCTATTATGATAGAAGTCCGTAAACGCAGTCCTTGACCAATTAAATGATGGTGAACTGCCCCTACCGCCAATAAAGGAGGAATATAGCTATATTCGCCACTGATAGTTTGCTCTTGAGAGCGATCGCTAAGAATAATAATTTCTACTCCATCCTGCACCGCAGCCGTAGCTGCTGCACACAGCTGCATCACCGCATCCCGCAAGCCATCTGGTCCAGTGGCAATCTGATACAGGGTGGACAGAGTTTGAGTTTTAAACTGAGTAGATTTAACCTGTTCTAGCTCCTGATCGTTTAAGAATGGAGATTCTAACTTCAGCATCCTGGCATCTTTAGCCTCAAGATTTAGGAGGTTGCCTTTTGCTCCTAACTGCATAGCCAGGGACATCACTAGGCTTTCTCTCAAGGGGTCAATCGCAGGATTAGTTACTTGCGCAAACCTCTGCTTAAAGTAATCGTATAATAACCGCGGCTTGTCTGAAAGTACCGCCAGGGGAACATCATCTCCCATACAGAAAGTTGGCTCCTTACCATTGATTGCCATAGACTGGATAACCAATTCAAAGTCCTCTGCCGTATAGCCAAAAGCAGTTTGACGGCGCAGCAAATCTTGGGCACTCAACTGATTTTCCGTCCCAAATTTTTGCGACTTGATTGTCTGGCGGTACTGTTCAATCCATTTTCCGTAGGGTTTAGCTTGAGCCACCCTCTGTTTAACTTCCCAGTTACGCAGAATTTCTTTGGTCTGGAAATCCACCACTATGGTTTGACCAGGACCTAGCCTGCCCTTTTCTACTACCTCCTCATCGGGTAAATCAACCACTCCAGTTTCCGAACCCAAAACAATGTAGCCATCTTTGGTGATGCTATAGCGAGCAGGACGCAAACCATTGCGATCTAGGGCTGCCCCCACAGTTTTTCCATCGCTAAAAACTAGTAGAGCGGGTCCATCCCAGGGCTCCTGTTGTCCACTATGATATTCATAAAAATCGACAATCTCGGGATATGCCCCTAGGGAAGGCTGATTCTGATAAGCCTCAGGCACCAAAATCATGGCTGCTTCTGTAATGCTGTGACCAGTACGCACCAGCAACTCCATTGCGCTATCCAGATTATACGAGTCGCTATTATCGTTGTTGACAATCGGCGTCAGCCCTTTGAGTTCCGATGCTTTCCAGCCAGGAAGGACAGGATTATCATCAGAGATTAACTCCTTTTCCCGATTAGACATCCAATTGATGTTGCCTAGCAGGGTATTAATCTCACCATTATGTCCTAAAATTCGCATAGGTTGGGCGAAAGGCCATTTCGGCATAGTATTAGTGCTGAAGCGACGATGATATACCGCAAAGTTGCTTTCGTAATCAGAATTTGCTAAATCCTGATAAAATTCACCCAGAATTACTGAGCGCACCATTCCTTTGTAAATGATAGTGCGACAAGAGAAAGAACAGATATAAAAATTATCTGCTAATTGCTTACCTACACGCGATCGCGCAATGTAAAGCTTTCGATCTAACGCGTCTCCCGTAAGTCCCGTACTAGATTTAACGACAATCTGCTCAATATGAGGCTGGTTGTCCCGCGCTTGGGGTCCTAAAACTTCTGGGCGCACGGGCACAATACGCCAACCCAAGACCTCTAACCCTTCTGCTATGGCAACCTTTTCCACATGACCTTTTGATTGCTCACGCTGGGCTACGTCTTGAGGTAAAAATACCATTCCCACACCCCAAGCTTCATGTTCAGGCTTGGTGATATTTTGTTCCCTAAACCACTTCGAGAACAGCTTAGAGGGCAATGCAGTCATCATGCCCGCTCCGTCTCCCGAATCACTATCTGCACTACAGCCCCCGCGATGCTCCATACATCCCAGAGCTTTTAAAGCTTGAACAACAATTTTATTACTCTGGCAACCACTCCGATCAGCTATAAAACCCACCCCACAGGCATCTCTTTCTTCCACCAGCCATCTTTGACCTGCGAAAGGCTTCTCAGATAATAAGTGTTTTGGAGATATGTTTGGTGTGTTGTTGGGGAACTTCATTTCTTGCTCGCTCATAGCAGATGTAATAAAAATTGCTTGGGGATAACCTTATTAAGGGATGAACGCTATCCTAAGTTTAGATTCACAAGGTAGATATATCTAAAATGATAATTATTAATTTAATAAAGCTGGTAAAAAACATCTATTAAGATAGTTATCAGACTTTAAAGTGACTATCTAGGGAGTGTCGGTATAAAATACTACTGAAAATTTGAAAGACTTTACGTCCAGTAATGATGGATAGCAGTCATCTTGAACTGTTGCCTATTACTCATTAAGTATAGAGCTTGATTCGTCACTGGAAAATACGATACATAAATTATGCTCTCATTCAAAATTCTATATTTTTACTGAGTATCCCATTGATTAGATAGCTTAAGTGACTTGTAAATCTAGGCTGAATAAAAATTATAGTCCTAACTTTAAGGTAGTATCGTGTATCTAAAATAACATTTAGCCAACGGTGCTGTAGGTTATATTGCAAACCAGGGTGTGTAAAGCAACTAAAGATCTCCTGACTTCCTCAGCCAAAAGCTTGAGTTACAAAATATTTATCTCTGAGTAGGCTAAAGCTTTATGCCAGCTTTAATTAATTCCTTATTTATCTCATTCTCAAATTAATCTTCGTAAAGATTAGGTATGGATCGAACCCCGACTCAGTTTCCTGTTCGTCATCTCAACAATTGTTTGCTATCTTCGTGATATGTTAATTCTCAATCATTCTCGAAACCACTAAGCTACACATTATAGTCCAATCAAACCCATTAAAATATTCATCATTATATAAGCCAAGCAGTTATGTCTCAGTCTACAAAAGCCAAAGCAAGTTCTAATCAAACCAGTACTCAGCTCACTCCTGCTGCTCCAGTTGGAGTGGCGGCTAGAGAAATTCGACCTTGGGGTTCATTTACTACTTTAGAGGAAGGTCCAGGATACAAAATTAAGCGGATTGAAGTAAATCCTGGTCATCGCCTTAGTCTACAAATGCATTACCATCGTAGTGAGCACTGGATTGTGGTTTCGGGGACGGCAAAAGTTACCTGTGGCGATCGCGAAATGATCTTAAGTAGTAATCAATCTACTTATGTTCCCCAGTGCACTACTCATAGACTGGAAAATCCTGGAGTAATCAATTTGGTGCTAATCGAAGTGCAGAATGGTCAATACTTGGGAGAAGATGACATTATTCGCTTTAGTGATGATTATGCTCGTCAGTAATAGCATTAATCAAGAAATTTAATCGACCCCAACATTAGCAGTGGTCATATCTCTAGCGTATTAAGCTTATGAAAAATAAGCGCGACTCTCTGAAATTAATAAGTAGTTTCAGAGAGTTTTTGCTGTACAGGTATATTTCGTAAGCGGAACTGCATCATCAAAATATGTTGGCATTAACGCTGGGATTAGTATATGATTAGAATTTGTCTGCTACTAAATCGCGTGTAGCTTTTCGACACTTAAACTATCAAGGAGACTCTCAAAACCAGTCAATAACTTATGCCCACTATTCAGCAGCTTATCCGCAGCGAAAGATCTAAGTCACAGAAGAAAACTAAATCCCCAGCCTTGAAGGAATGTCCCCAGCGCCGCGGAGTCTGCACTAGAGTGTACACTACTACACCTAAAAAGCCCAATTCAGCATTGAGAAAAGTAGCCAGGGTGCGCTTAACTTCAGGATTCGAAGTAACAGCATATATACCCGGAATTGGTCATAACCTGCAAGAGCATTCGGTAGTTCTTATTCGCGGAGGTCGTGTTAAAGATCTACCAGGAGTTAGATACCATATTGTTCGAGGGACTTTAGACACCACTGGCGTTAAGGATAGAGCTCAGGGTCGTTCAAAATATGGAACCAAACGTCCTAAATAGAAACTGCTGGTAACTATTATGATCAAATCGTAATTTTTTCAGTAGACAACAGAGATTCAAACCAAACTGCTTCAAACACGAGATTGTACTTTATTATTGCAATTCTATACTGTACTAATTTATCAAAGAAAAGCTATGTCGAGACGTTCTAGCAACAAGAAACGCCAAGTTCCACCAGATCCTGTTTACAATAGCCGTTTGCTAAGTATGACCATCAGAAGAATCATGCGTAGTGGCAAGCAATCGTTAGCATCTAGAATCATCTATGATGCGATGAGTATCATCGGCGAAAGAACAGGAAATGAACCAATTGAAGTTTTTGAACAAGCCATCAAGAATCTTACGCCCTTAGTTGAGGTAAAAGCACGTCGAGTTGGCGGAGCTACCTATCAAGTTCCCATGGAAGTGAGACAGGGGAGAGGCACTACTTTAGCGCTGCGCTGGTTAATTCAGTTTGCTAGATCCCGTGGCGGAAGGACTATGGCTGCTAAGCTTGCCAGTGAAATCATGGATGCAGCAAATGAAACTGGCGGAGCTATGAAGAAAAAGGATGAAACTCATCGTATGGCGGAAGCAAATAAGGCTTTTGCTCACTATCGCTATTGAGCTTCGTAAGTAAACTTTTAAAGCGCCGAAGCGAAAATCAGTTGCGGTGTCGATAGGATTCTTTGTCGGCTGGCTAGCAACTGCAAGAAGTAATTCGGAGAAAATGAGAGATTATCACCCTTTATTTAAGAAGATCCTCTACTGTTCAACTGCTTGGAGTTATGCAGAGAAGTAATATTTAGCTGAGTTGCTGCGATTTAGTCTAGATATTAGCGATCAAAATCTATCATTGCTGATACTGATCTAGCTAATCATAGCTATTGCCTCGAACAAAGTCTTACCTGATAGGATTTTAGTAGGTTAGGGGAACAACCAAATTTATGGTTGTTAGCGCTCATATACTTTCTGCTATGGGGAATGTTTCTTCTGTAAACTCCAATACTAGGATAGATAAAGCGTTTAATTATTTAGATAAAAGTATAGAATTATAAATAGTGCTAAATACAGCTGTTATTTAGCCAATTGATCCTGCAAAGTGCAAGGAGGTATCTATGGCACGTAGCATCCCTCTTGAGCGAGTAAGAAACATAGGTATTGCTGCTCATATAGATGCGGGTAAAACAACAACAACGGAACGGATTCTTTTCTACACTGGCATCGCCTACAAAATAGGCGAAGTCCATGACGGTGCTGCAACAATGGACTGGATGCAGCAGGAGCAGGAGAGGGGAATTACGATCACTGCCGCCGCTATTACTACTAGCTGGCAAGATCATAGAATTAACATTATCGACACTCCTGGACACGTAGATTTCACAATAGAAGTTGAGCGCTCTATGAGAGTCCTTGATGGTGTGATAGCTGTTTTTTGCTCTGTTGGTGGTGTTCAGCCCCAGTCTGAAACTGTTTGGCGGCAGGCTAACAGGTATAGTGTGCCTCGAATTGCTTTTGTCAATAAAATGGATCGCACTGGAGCAGACTTTTTTAAGGTTTATAAGCAGATTAGAGAGCGCCTTCAAGCAAACGCAGTTCCGATTCAGGTTCCGATGGGAAATGAGGCTGAATTTGAAGGGATTATTGATCTTGTAAGGATGAAGGCAATTATCTACCAAGATGATTTAGGTAAAGATATAAAAGAGGCAGAGATTCCTGCGGCTTGTCTGGCTCAAGCACAGGAGTATCGAGGGAAACTAATTGAATCAATCGCTGAAACTGACGAAGCTTTGTTAGAAAAATTCATGATGGAGGAAGAATTTAGCGAAGCTGAAATCAAGGCGGCTTTGCGCCGAGGGACCATAGAGGGCTCAATTATGCCTATGCTCTGCGGTTCTGCTTTTAAGAATAAAGGAATTCAAGTTCTACTAGATGCAGTAGTAGACTACCTTCCAGCTCCGCCAGAGGTGCCAGCCATTACAGGAGAGTTACCTAATGGGGAAGAAGCTGTGAGGAACTCTGATGATGATGAACCTTTTGCTGCACTTGCTTTTAAAATAGCCACAGATAAATTTGGTCGCCTAACCTTTGTTAGGGTTTATTCGGGGGTTCTCTCTAAAGGAAGCTACGTCTATAACTCAACCAAGCAAAAAAAAGAGAGGATCTCCCGCCTGGTGGTTCTCAAATCTAATGAGCGCATTGAAGTAGATGAACTTAGGGCTGGTGATTTGGGGGCAATAGTTGGTCTTAAAGTAGCAGCTACAGGGGATACCCTATGTGACCAGAAAAACCCGATTATTTTAGAGTCTCTGTACGTTCCTGAGCCCGTTATTTCGGTGGCAGTTGAACCCCAAACCCAAAGTGACATTGAAAAGCTTTCCAAAGCCCTACAGGCTCTTGCAGATGAAGATCCAACATTTCGTGTCAGCACTAATCCTGAAACTAATCAGACTGTAATTGCTGGCATGGGAGAACTACATCTAGAAATATTAGTTGATCGGATGCTCAGAGAGTTTAACGTTGAAGCTACTGTAGGAAAACCTCAAGTTGCATATCGAGAGACAATTAGGCAGTCTGGTCAAGGGGAAGGCAAATATATTAAGCAGAGCGGAGGAAAAGGGCAGTACGGTCATGCTGTTTTAGAAATTGAGCCTGCAGAGCCAGCCTCTGGATTTGAATTCGTTTCCAAAATTGTTGGTGGTGCGATTCCCAAGGAATTTATACCTGCTATTGAACAAGGGGTGAAACAAACCTGCGAATCTGGTATCTTGTCAGGATATCCTTTGATAGATATCAAGGTCACATTGATCGATGGTTCCTATCACGATGTTGATTCTAACGAAATGGCTTTCAAAGTTGCTGGTTCAATGGCAGTTCGGAATGCGGTCAATCGTGCTGCTCCCGTTCTACTAGAGCCGACGATGAAAGTTGAAGTCGAAGTTCCTGAAAATTTTTTGGGAGACGTAATTGGCGATTTAAATTCTCGCCGAGGCAACATTGAAGGTATGAACTCCGAAGGTGGCATAGCGAAAGTAGACGCTCAGGTTCCTTTGGCAACAATGTTTGGTTATGCTACAGATATTCGGTCTAAAACCCAGGGAAGAGGTATATTTTCGATGGAGTTTAGCGAATATAGTGATGTACCTCGCAATGAAGCTGAGGCAATTATCGCAAAAAATAAAGGGAACACTTTAGTTTAAATAAGGAATAAATAAATTAATGGCACGCGCAAAGTTTGAACGTACTAAAGATCACGCTAACATTGGCACCGTGGGGCATGTTGACCACGGTAAAACTACCTTGACCGCAGCTATTACCCTGGCTTTGGCGGCTTTGGGTAATGCTAAGGCAAGAAACTATGAAGATATTGATGCGGCACCCGAAGAAAAGGCTCGCGGTATCACTATCAATACTGCTCATGTTGAGTATGAGACAGAAAATCGTCACTATGCTCATGTAGACTGCCCTGGACATGCTGATTATGTTAAAAACATGATTACTGGTGCTGCTCAAATGGACGGCGGTATTTTAGTGGTATCTGCGGCGGATGGTCCTATGCCTCAGACTCGGGAACATATTCTTTTAGCCAAGCAGGTTGGTGTTCCCAGTCTAGTGGTCTTCATGAACAAAGAAGACCAGGTTGATGATGAGGAATTACTAGAGCTAGTTGAATTGGAAATTCGTGAACTTCTAAGCGAATACGATTTTCCTGGAGATGATATCCCTATCGTTTCTGGTTCTGCATTGAAGGCAGTAGAAGCGTTGACAGCTAAACCTGATCTCAAACAAGGTGATGATAGTTGGGTAGATAAAATTTATTCATTGATGGACCAAGTTGATGAATATATTCCCACTCCTGAACGTGAAGTAGATAAGCCTTTCTTGATGGCAGTTGAGGACGTATTCTCAATCACTGGTCGAGGCACTGTGGCGACTGGTCGTATTGAGCGCGGTATCGTTAAAGTCGGCGAAACTATTGAGATTATTGGCATTAAGGAAACTCGCAGCACAACTGTAACTGGAGTCGAGATGTTCCAAAAAACTCTTGATGAAGGTCTGGCTGGGGACAACGTTGGGGTACTATTGCGTGGTATTCAAAAAGAAGAAATTGAGCGTGGTATGGTTTTAGCTAAGCCTGGTTCAATCACTCCCCACACCGAGTTCGAGGGTGAAGTATATGTACTTACCAAGGAAGAGGGTGGACGTCACACTCCTTTCTTTAAAAACTATCGTCCTCAATTCTACGTTCGCACCACTGACGTTACTGGTACTATTACTGACTACACTGCTGATGACGGTAGCGAAGTAGAAATGGTTATGCCTGGAGATCGCATTAAAATGAACGTTCAGCTAATCAACCCCATCGCCATTGAGCAAGGCATGCGTTTTGCGATTCGGGAAGGAGGGCGTACGATCGGTGCTGGAGTGGTCTCCAAGATTATTAAGTAGACCGAAAGCAACACTAATTAAAGTTCATAGAATAGCCCAGTGGGAGCAAATTTTGCATCAGCTAACGGAAAGCTAGCATTATTTCCTCCCCAGGGTTTTTGAGTGTGAACAAATTACCGAAAGATCTAATCTGTTTTCTCTGTTTCAAATATTTAAACACCCGTACCTCGAAAATCAAGAAAAATGGCAACGATTCAACAACAGAAGATACGTATCCGTCTTAAAGCTTTTGACCAAAGATTACTTGATACATCATGCGAAAAAATCGTCGATACTGCCAACAGAACTAACGCTTCAGCAGTTGGGCCAATTCCTCTACCAACGAAACGAAAGATATATTGTGTATTACGTTCGCCCCATGTAGACAAAGATTCTCGCGAACATTTTGAAACTCGCACTCATCGTCGCATTATTGATATTTATAAGCCATCCTCCAAAACTATTGACGCTCTGATGAAGCTGGATCTACCAGCGGGGGTTGATATTGAAGTCAAGCTGTAGGCTTACTTCTTTTGACCCCTTATTTACCCTTTACGATTTTGATCTAGAGGGTTTTATAATTCTCAATAAGCTCACAGCATCGATACTTTTAGTAAAAAAATCAGCTACATTAAAGAGATAGTACTAGTAGTTAGCTCTAGAAAAATTTAGATGGCATCTTCTTCAATTGCAGTTAGAGAATTACCTTTATTTCCTCTTCCTGAGGTAGTTTTGTTTCCTATTCGTCCATTACCGCTGCATATCTTTGAATATCGCTATCGGATTATGATGAACACGATTTTAGAAAACGATCGCCGCTTTGGAGTACTCTCAATAGAGCCCACAACGGGGGAAATTGCCAAGTATGGTTGCTGCGCTGAAATTCTCCACTTTCAAAGACTGCCAGATGATCGGATGAAGATGTTATGTTTTGGACAACAAAGATTTAGAGTCCTAGAATATGTTCGTGAAAAGCCCTATCGCGTTGGTCTAGTCGAGTGGGTTGAAGATAAGCCCTCAACTGAGGATTTGAGTCCTACGGCAAAGGAAGTTGAATCTTTATTGAGGGATGTGGTGCATTTATCGGCTAAATTAACCAGCCAAAAGATAGAGCTACCTGACGATTTACCCAATTCTCCGACGGAACTTTCTTATTGGGTAGCCAGTAATCTATATGGGGTGGCATCGGAACAGCAGGCTTTACTTGAGATGCAGGATACTCTGGAACGCCTAGAAAGAGAAAGAGAGATTTTGAATTCTACTCGTAGCCATTTAGCGGCGAGAACTGCCTTAAAAGATGCTTTAGATGATTAAGTCAATCGTTAGATAATAGGCGTGCGGCTTCCATTTTTAGCTGCGTGCTAGTAATTTAAGTGATTTAGCTTCATGTCAAGTCTACGAAGAAAAATGTAGCCTTGTTGATATGATTATTCTTCAATCATAAATTTTCTATGGAAGAATTAACCAGGTTAAGAAAGTATATTGAGGAGAAAAACTATCTCAAAGCCTTAGAACTTGTTGGTGAATTGGAAGAGATGTCTAGAGAAGATAAGCTTAACAAGATTTATAGCTATATCGTAATTCTTCTGGTTCATCTAATCAAACAACAGGCAGAAAAGCGCACAACCAGATCGTGGGACGTATCTATCGATAACTCTATCCGAGAAATTAAGCGAACTAATAAGCGGCGCAGCGCGGTCATGGGGGTCTCCCCCATGAGCGATTGCGACAAGACGCGGCGCAAATCTGGAGGGTATTATGCTAATCAGGAAGAGCTTAGCGAAACTGTAGATGAAGCTTTTGAAGCTGCAATCAGAAGGGCGGCAATTGAGGCTTTTGAAGGCAGACACGATAGTGATGAATTACAGCAAATAATTGACGTATCGAAGGTTAAACAGACAGCATTGAATCTAATTTCTGGTTAATTTAGCGTTTTTTAAATTCGTGGGAGGAAACTAGCATTCTCAGTAAGTATTTCTCCTTTATCAATGCTAGCTATGCCAATACCTCGATTGGTAAGAGATTGTAGTTACCAAAAATTCTTAAGACATCCGTGCAGGCTGATAAATCTGCTAGAGCATCTTTAATGTAAGCCTCATTGGAATTACCCTCTAAATCGATAAAGAAGATATATTCACCCAAAGAACGCTTACTGGGACGGGATTCAATTTTGCTAAGATTAATTTCTCTGCGAGCAAAAATTTCCAAGGCTTTTACTAGTGCTCCTGGGGCGTTTTTAGGTAAACTGAATGCTAGTGAAAGATGACTACCAATTTTACTTGGCTCGCTGCTGACAATCCAAAAGCGAGTGCAGTTGTCGGGTCTATCTTTAATATCTACTCTAAGTGCAGGTACTTGATATAGTTTACCTGCTCTGGGGGAAGCTACAGCAGCAGAAGTACGATCTGTTTTTAGGAACTTGATTCCTTCAGTAGTTGATTTGGTTGGCACAAGTCGTGCCTGGGGTAAAAATTTTGCTAGCCATTGTTGACACTGTGCTAGGGCTTGGGGGTGCGAATATACCGTTTTTAGCTCGGTTAAATCAGAGGCAAAGGACAAAAGACTATGGAAGATTGGGAGAGTTAATTCTCGGTGTACCCAAAGCTTGTCAGACTGCCACAGGCTATCCAGCACTACGGTAACACTCCCTTCAATAGAATTTTCGATTGGTATTACTGCTTGTGCAGTTTTTTGCTGGGCGACAGACTGCATCGCCGAAGCAATACTAGGAAAAGGACATAATTCTGCCGTCAAATTATGCTCTTCTAAAATCCAGCTTGAATATGCCAAGGCAGCGGTTTCGGAGTTAGTCCCGTTTGGACCCAAATATGCCAGAGTCAGCTTCATAAAAACTCTACATTGAGAGATAAAAGTATAAGAAAAATATTATTTATTTATATAATCGCCAATTAGCCATAAAATGTAACTTAAAGTTAATAAATAACAAGATTTTCAGTAATTTCACTTATGTACGTTAGTTTCAGTGCCTCAGAATCAGTTCAGATACAGGTAAATAATAAGATAGTGTCCGTACAACACTATTTACGCCAGCCTCAAAGATTGGTAAAGGCGATCGCCGATCCAAAACTAGTCAGGCAAGTATCGGATGAACTATTTGAGCTGAAAATGCGACCGATCAACTTTATGGAAATTTACCATTTTCAACCAACGGTATTACTCAAGGTGTGGTCAGGATCTAACGGCAGTGTATATTTAAAATCTGAAGCTTGTCAAATTGAGGGAATTGATTACATTAATCAGCGTTTTTCATTAAAGCTCAAGGGAGTCCTCTACCCCAAAGAATTTCAGGGACAAACCAATATTGAAGGGCAAGCGGATTTAGAAGTGGGAGTGGAATTACCAATGCCCCTAATGCTAACTCCAAAACCACTGCTCCAAAGAGCGGGGAATGGTTTACTTAAAGGTGTCCTCAGCAGAATTAAACATAAGCTGGTGACACAGTTAATCCAAGATTATTATGATTGGGGAGCCCAAGAAACCCAAGACAAATTAGCGATCGCCGATTCAGTCAAGGGAATACCTAATGATCAATTACCCAACAGTTCTCTTGGCAGTTTTTAATGATTGATAGTTGGCAGTGCCTGAGGATTTCTCTTGATCATTTATCTAGTTATTTAGCTGACAGGGTTTAAAAGAACGACGATGTTCGGATGTTATGCCATATTTCTTAATCGCAGCAAGATGTTGAGCCGTGGGATAACCCTTGTTGCTGGCTAAATTATATTTCTGGTAATTGGGAGCTAAACTAACTATAAGATCGTCCCGCCATACTTTAGCTAGAATACTGGCGGCAGCAATGATAGGTGAACGAGAATCCCCTTTAATTACGGTTTTTTGTTGAATATTGAGCTTGGGAATAGCAAACTTGCCATCTACTAAACAAATGTCTGGAGCCACCTGAAGCGAATCGAAACTCCGCCTCATAGCCAGTAGCGAAGCCTGTAAGATGTTTAGCTGATCAATTTCAGCCACACTAGCCACGCCAATCCCCCAGGCAGATGAAACCTCTTTAATTCCATCAACTAGCCCTTGACGCTTATCAGGCGATAGCTTTTTACTGTCCTTAACTCCCAAGACAATTAAATCGTCAATAGCAGAGAGAGGCATCACAACCGTTGCCGCAACCACTGAGCCAAACACCGCACCTCTGCCAACCTCATCTACTCCAGCGATTAAGGTGCTTGGAACCGTAAAGTCTGCCAGTAAAGAGGGATCAAATGAACCTGATTTCATCAGCCTGTGGGAGCAAACATCGAAGAATAACCAGCCAATAGAAACTGAAAAATATTTTAACTTCACATTTCAGCTTATTTAGCCGCAGAAGAACGGCGACGACGGCGACGACCATTCTTGGGTTCTGGTTCAGCGGTAGCTTCAGCAGTAGCAGTATCGGATTCTTCTTGAACTTCTGACTCTAATTCTGGCTGCTCTTCCGAACTAGTTTCTTTTTTGGCTTTAGTTTTTGGCTTGCGATCGTCTGGAGATAGTTCTTCTGGAGTTTCTGTTGATAATTCTTCCCCTGGCTGGTGAACGTATACCAAAACAGATTTAGGATCGGTAGCTTCTTGGTTAGCATACACCAGGGGAGAAATGCCCATTAAAGCATAGATTTCCTGCTCTAATTGTCCCATCTCTACCGTAACTTTTTCCAAATTAGCTTCATCTCGACGAGGCGATCGCGAATTAGAGCGAGATTTTCTGTCATCTCCGTTGCCTTCTAAATCAGTATCAACTTCTTCCCCAAGGGAGTTAGCTTCCTGCTCGATTAATTCATCTTTAATGAGTAAATCATTGCGACGGCTGCGACGGCGGCGGCGAGTATTATTATTTGTGCTCTGCTCTTGATAGTTAGGATGATTGAGTAAATCTGGGGTGGCGTTGCTGTCATCATATCCCAGATTCAAATTTGGCTTGAGGGAGATTTCATTCTTATCTTGTTTTTCAACGGCGGGAATTACTGGACGATTGACTGATTCTCGCAGTGATAAGGGATTGACTATCGGCGCTGTTTCCAAGGCTTCTGCTTCTGCTTTTCCTGGCAGAATTGCAATTTGACCCAAGCCAGCACAAGTCTGACAAGACTTACCAAACAGTTCATAGATGTTTTTGCCTTGGCGTTTACGGGTCAGCTCCACCAACCCTAACTCCGACAGCTGGGCTATTTGGGGTCGAGCCTTATCTCCCTTGAGACTATTGTTAAAATGCTCTAGCAGCTTGATTTTGTCGCGATGAGAATCCATGTCAATGAAGTCAACGACAATTACTCCGCCAATATTTCGGAGACGGAGTTGACGAGCAATTTCAGTTGCTGCCTCTGTATTAGTCCACAAGACAGTTTCTCTAGCGGTAGCTGAACGAGTAAATGAGCCAGAGTTGACGTCAATAACGGTTAACGCTTCTGTTGGTTCAATAATAATATAGCCCCCCGAAGGTAGCTCCACTCTCGGCTTCAGTGCTTCTCTGATCGCAGCACTAACCCGATAGTAATCTAATATTGGCTGCGGTTCTTTGTGATGGTCAATGAACACCCCCTGTGGAGAACGACCACTACTCCAGTTGGCTAGCTGCTGTTTGATCCGTTTCACCCCAGATGGAGAGTCCACCACAATAGTGTTAACTTCCGCTGAAAAAGTGTCTCGCAGCACCCGTTGAATAAAGTCATCATCTCGATTGAGTAATATCGGGGGTTTAGCGTAATTTGCCTGATACTGAATCGATTCCCACTGTTTTTGCAAGAATTCGAGGTCCTCCATGATCGCTTCTTCCGCCTTACCATCAGCTTCTGTCCTAATCAGTAAACCCATGCCTGGGGGCTTAATCAGAATTGCGAGGGCACGCAGACGACTCCGCTCATTTTCGTTAGAGATGCGACGGGATAATTTCACCCCTTTCCCGTAGGGCATTAATACAAGATAACGTCCAGGCAGAGTAATGTTCCCCGTAAGTCTTGGTCCCTTATTGCCTGTCGGTTCTTTCATTACTTGAACCAATGCCTTTTGTTGTGGGAGCAAAAGTTCAGTGATAGCTGCGGCACTTCTTTTTAACCGCAAAGGACCTAAATCTGTAACGTGAATAAATCCGTTGCGCTCGCTGTTGCCAATATTGACAAATGCCGCATCAATACCAGGGATAACGTTCTCTACCGTACCAAGATAAATATCGCTTACCTGTTGATGACCAGTGGCAACGATTAGTTCTTGTATTTGTTCATCCCAGAAAACGGCAGCTACGTGATTTTGTTCTGCAATAATAATCTGTTTGGGCATTAATTTTCCTCAAAAATTCTGACGGCTAATGTTTGATGAGCCTGTTTTGTAAATTACGTAATTCATTGATTGAGAAATACTGATTCATTCTTTGGTCGATGTCCCTGATAGTAAAAAATTTCACAAGCTTGAGAGTAATTAGTAATTTGCACTTAATGGGCTATCTGATGTTGCGATTTTGTCTTGCCAGCTTTTGTCGGCATTATTATAAACAACTATTTACCTTGGGCAAGATTTGCCCCCGTTTACGGTTAAAAAACTTTAACCACCGCCACTAGTCGTTGATTAATTTATGATTTTCTGACTTTTGACTCTGATTGAAAACTAAGATCAAGGATAGTCTTTTGTCAGTGACTTGAGAGATAATTGCCGTGTATGAGGTTAGTCTGCCATACACACTGAGAAAAGATCTAGGAAACTGCGATCGCGGGTTTTTAGGTTCCCTCAACAGCATAGTTGTAGAAGCAACTCAAATCTTCGAGTTTCCCTAAGCTTTGCAGTTGACCAAACCATCCTTTGGCTTGCTCTTACCGCGCTTTAGGTATACCACAGAAATATGGTTTGAGCAAAAGCTAACGGTATGGCTAAGAGCAACGCATCATGGTTCTGTTGATTCCCAGCAAAGAGTGAATAAGTGAATGCGCTCGTATGCTAAAACTAGGCAATTTTAAACGGAGTTTATTCAATGGAAAACCGCTGTAAAAGCAATTGACTAACTCTCCCTTGAGAGGAGCTAACCCCTCTGAGAGCAATTGTTAAGGAAGGTGATAGAAAAAGTTAACAGGGACATAGCCCTTGAGCTGGGAAGAAATTGACATCTTAGGAATGGCTTCTGTGAACAGTATCGGGGACAAATGGGTAACTTTGAGCTTAACTTTTAAATTAGTGCTAATCTCACTTTAAAAGCATATATTCACTATGTTCTGGCAGTTTTTTTTAGTCGCTCACTCTGCCCTGATCAGGCAGAGCTATTATTTGATGGAGTCAGTTTGGATCTCAAAGGTAACCTCAAAAAGAGTATCTCACTGTACGCTAATCCATAACGCAACAGTGTTATCGAGAACGGCAGGCGTTTTTTAAGATCAAATAAAGATAGTTACGGGGGAAAATTAACTAGCCAAAAGCAGCTGAACTAAATCCTCAGAAGCTATTACTCTTCTCAACCATCGGATTGGTAATTATCCATGATTGCTATTGAGAAATCCCAGATGTTGCCTAGAGGTAACTGTTAAATAACGACCTTAGCTTTGCTGACTGTCATAATTTCCATTAAATCAGCCGCATTACTGTTGTTCGTAATGGGAATTATATAAGATGTTTACCTTGGGAGCGATCGCCACCTAACAAAGTCTTTTGCTCACATTGTTTGCATGCAAACCCTATATATTTCTACAATATCTTACACAATTTTAACCTGAATATAACCTTGAATCATGTTCTTTGGCAAGGTTGTTAAGCTATTTCATAAACTACATAGGTGAGTATAGCGGATAATTTGCTCCCTCGGTAAATTGTCTTAACACATTCATTGGCAGCAAGAGGACAATCGCCCATCAAGATATTAGTGAGGATGACGCTTGGTTATTTGCTGCTTTACTATATCTACTAGCTTCTTAGCTGCTCCAGCTTTTCCTCTAACTGCTGATAGACTCTGACGCATCACCTGGAGTTTCTCAGGGTGGGCTAAGTAGTCTAAAACGTAATTCGCAATTGTTTCTGGCTGAAGCTTGCCCACTAGTTCTGGAACAATTTCTTGTTGAGCCCAAATATTAGGCCAGGCAAATAAACGATTTTGTCTGAGGATGAACCAGTTGATTCCCTTGGCAAAAATTGACCCTAAACCAGGTAAATTAGCCAGCATTCCTGGAATGCCATCCCAAGATCTCATGGCATCTAGCTGTTGAGTTGGCAACATCACGATCATTGGCATTTTTAAAGCAGTTAGCTCGGCGGTGTTAGCTCCCACCGTGGTAAGACACAGTTGACAATCTGCTAAGGCTTGATAGGCAGGAAATTCAGTGATTAATTGAATCTGAGCTCCATCTGTAGTTTTTAAGTAATAAAGATCGCGGCTGTTGTCAGATACTAAGGTTCCTGCAACATTACCAAAAGAGTTAATCAGGGGATTGCGTTGTGGATTGGCATAGTTACTGAGAGTGAATACATCTATGGTCGGGGCGACGGGAATCATAAATCGAGCGTGGGGCAGATGTTGCTGCACCTTTTCGGCGATCGCCATACATAAGGGCAAGCCCTGATATAGCTTTGCAGGCTTAGAACCGACGAGGAGTCCAATTAGGGGACGATCCGTCTCAGCAGGAGGGACTGACTCAAATTCTGCTGCGGTATCAACCATTAAATCCCCGACAAGGGTAAACTTGGCGCGATAGGAAGGGGGCACTTTCTCAATCACCCGTTGATTAACTGCTGCAAAATGATCTACCAAGCGATACCAACGAGCGTCCCATTCTGCATAGACTAAGCTGGAATAGCCAAGTCTTTTGCTGATGGCAACGGTATAAAGCTGATCCCCGCCTAAAAAAATCACCACTCCCTGGGGATGCCAGTCCCAGTTTTCTGGTGTTTTACCCCAGAGCAAAAAGGGAAAAAAGTCCGAGGCGGGTAAGACACGATCCACCTCATGATAGCCAGCGGCGATCGCCGCTTCGGTGCCAGTGCTGTGGGGACAGGGGGACAGCAGGACAGAAATTCGGAGCTGTGCCCTGGTGTCGCTAAAAACCTGAGCCAGAGTCTTAACCACGGGTCTAACCCAGGTTGCTACTTCTCCAGGTCCATTTGACAAAATAACAATATCGGTAGGCTGCATTCATTGAAACATTAGTTATTTAATAGTATCTTGGCTTGACAAGACAGCTATGAGCTAGTTACTTCATAAACAAAATCTAAAGTCGCCCAGCTAGTGACGTCCAAAGCATAAACATCCTCGTTAGGCAACAGCTCGTAATTAACGGCGCTGGCATGATGCAGGTCATTGATTAAGGCTTTGATTACGGCAACAGGCTCCCCAAGCTTTAGAAGTTGTGATTGTTCAGGCTGAAAATTCTGCTCCTCCGCCAAAATTTTTCTCGTTCTAGTAAAAGGCTTGACTGAGAGCACAACATACAGGGTATTAATTCCAGTAGACTCTGGAACTTTCCATTGCCAGGAACTGTCCCAACTGGGAATCAATAATTCTTCTGCCGCAGTGAGCTTAAGATCTTCTGCCAGAACTTCTTTTTTACTCGAAGATGGGCTAGGAGTATGGAGAGCAAACAAATTGCTGTTACAGTCAGTGCCTAAAACAATTGTATAAAGCTCAGTTGCCGTAGAATTCTCTAGCGCCAGTCTAATCTGAGTCCCTTTGGTAATTAGGGGCAGGTTATTTTTTATTTTAGAATTGGGACTGCTGGAACTCAAGCTGCTGGTTGTAGCTGCTGGCTGATCATTGGCAGAGAGAGTAGCTTTTTGCCAGCTGGAGAAATCTGCTTCTTCTCCTGCGATGAAGGTTACTCTGGCGTTCAATCTGGAGGAAAATTCATTGAGACTCAATTTCAGCCACTTTACTGCGAGGAGGTTTTTAAATTGAGGCTGGAGGCGATCAATAGCAATCTTGACTGCTTCATCCTCTAAACCAGTAGTTTTACTGATTAAGTTACCTCCAGCAGTGTATAGACCATAGCTAAAGGCTGAGGATTCTGCCTCCCCAGCCATGTTATCTGATGCTACCTTTCCTAAAAGACAATCAGGATTGTGTTCTTTTGCCACCAGCGTAGAACTTGGAGCAGAAATGCCAGCTAAGGCGCTGGTAGCATCAACCCGCTCGATGCGCTCTAGGTCATCGTCTAAAGCTAGATTTAAGCTTAAATCGGGTTCGATAATACGAATCGATTCTTGTAGTAGCTGTCCTACCTGGGGTTTAACCTCGTCAGGAGATAATAGCTGTGTCTTTGAATTTAGCCCACTTTTTGATTTAAGCTGTAGTTGAGGAGAAGGGCTTTCTTGAGGAGTCACTACGCTGAGGCAGGAACCAACTCCGTAGCTCTCTAAAATATTTATGGGAAAACCTAAAAGCTTCACTTCAACGCTATTTCCATTTACTTTACTGACAATCCCTACCGCACCAGAGACATCACTCATCGCTGAATAATAGGCGATCGCCGATTTATCAGCATTATTCAAAGTAGGCTGCTGCTGCCGTCCCATAACTTGCTCCACCGTGGCAGCAGTTCGGTTTAAGACCACCTGAATTTTGCTACTGGGGGTCAAATGCCAGAGATGTTGCGTTAGGGCTTGAGTAAATAATCCCGCGTTCAAGTTATCCCACTGTCTTTCTACCGCTACCCGATTATTGCTGGTGGCGGATAAAATGACTCCAGGCAAAAAGGCAATTCTTTTGCTGGGCTTAATTCCCTTAACTGCCAGGCGATCTTTTAGTTGCGACTGAAAATCTAGCTCGGCAGCACCAGGGTTTTCTGTTGGTTGGGGAATGGAGCGTACCCGAAGACTGCTATGTTGACTGCGGGGAGTATTATTGAAACAGGTATCTAAAACAAAAGTGAATCTGGTGGTAGCCAAAGACTGCGCCAAGAGCAGCAGGGTTTCCTGGAGGATGCTATTTGCAACTTGATTATGATGTCTTGAAGATAAGCCATCTACAGGAACCAGGCTATTGGTGAGACGATAAGCATCAACTTGCTGTGTCTCCGACTGGGTTGACTTGACAGCTTCAACGTCAGAGACTAATGGCATCTTGATTTGGTTGCCATAGCCGCTAAAGTGAAACACCACCACGTCATCGGGCTGTGCCTGCTTGGTTAGATGTTCGATAAATGCCGTTTCAATATTGTCTCTAGTTGCTTGGCGATCGCTCAAGGTCAAAATATCTTGGGGTTGAAAGCCAAAGCGATGAATCAATAGCTCTCGTTGTAGCTCTAAATCCATCAGGGAACCAGCTAAATCTTCATGGTGAGGATAGCGATTAATGCCCACTAAAAGAGCCAGCTTCCTGTTGGTAGGCTGTCCTAGGGCGGATTGATAATTTTTGATTGAGGCTGCTAGACTGTCATTTTTACTGAGAGTACCAATTACTGATTCGGCGGCTCCCCAAGTAAAGAATGCCAATCCAGCCTGCTGGAGAAAAGTTCGGCGGTTGAGTCCCATATCAGCTATCAGCTTCTAGAAATCTGCGATCAGCCTATCAATAATAGCTGTTAGATGTCGATTCAATAAACAAAGGTCACAGGTAGATCGGCTCTACAGACCTGTGACCTATTATAGTCTTCAGCTATGGTAATCAGAAACGGTTAGTTAACTTTCATTGCTCTGGCTAACTCTGCCGCAACTTTAGGACGAGAAAACTGTGGCGGGGGAGTTTTTCCTTCCCTTAACATCGCTCTCACTTTAGTACCTGATAAATGAATTCGTTCTTCCTTGGTTGCAGGGCTGGTTTTTGCCGTTGCCATTTGTTCGGTTCGAGTACAGTAGAAGGCATGCTCAAACTTCAGGGGGGTAATCCCTAGCTCTTTTGACTCAAATTCGTTAAAGATTTCTTGAGCATCATAAGTGCCATAGTAATCCCCTACCCCTGCATGGTCTCGACCAACTATAAAGTGAGTACAGCCGTAGTTTTTACGAATTAAAGCATGAAATATAGCTTCTCTGGGACCTGCATAGCGCATTGCCGAGGGATTAATTGCCAAAACTACCCTATCCTGAGGGAAATAGTTTTCCATCATAATTTCATAACAGCGCATTCTGACATCAGCAGGAATGTCGTCGCTTTTGGTTGCGCCAACTAGGGGATGGAGAAATAAACCATCAACAATCTCCAGCGCGCACTTGATAATGTATTCATGGGCGCGATGAATAGGATTGCGGGTTTGGAAACCGACCACAGTACGCCACCCTCTTTCTTGGAACAGAGCTCTGGAAGCCGCAGGATCGATTTGATAATCGGGAAACTGAGGGTGTGCTTTCCTCTCCAGCAGCCAAACGGGACCTGCCAGATTGATTTCTCCCTGGTCATAGACTACTTTGACTCCAGGGTGCTGGTCTTCCTGAGTGCGGTAGACTTGCTCTGCCTCAAGCTTTTTATCGTAACTGTATTTCTCAGTTAGCTCTAGTACTCCGACAAATTTACCTTGAGGATTATCTAATCGAATTAAGCTGCCAATGCTCAAAGGTTCTGCGACTGCTGAACTAACAGAGAGAGTTACGGGAACAGCCCAGGGAAGACCGCTGGCGAGACGCATTTTATTAACGACCCCTAAATAGTCATTTTGACCCATAAAGCCATTGATGGGACTAAAGCCGCCAATGGCAATCATTACTAAATCGGAAGTTGCTCTCTCATCTAACTGAATTCTGGGCAGTGAATCAGCTTGGGCTAAAAAGTCCTGCTTTTCTGCCGCAGTAGCTAGACGATTTATTAGCTCACCACCATGAGGTGCAATTAAACCTGTACTCATATTTCAGTGTTCCTATTACTATGATTGTTTAGGGCAACTACGTTAACAAGTTATGGGAGTTTACACTCGATCAAAACCATAATCAAATAATTTTGTAGATTAATTTTTTGTTATGGTTTTAGTGTTACTTGTAATCTTATGATTAGTAAATCATATTTTCAGTAAACTATGAAACCTTTATTATTAATTCTACAAAGTAGTAAAAATACTTATTCTGGAGCATTTGAAACCATGAAAATACTGTTTTTTAGAGTACGATTTTGGCTAGTAATTGGTCTTTCTTTATTATTATTTAATTTGACAACTGCTGAAGCCTGGGCAATGGGGGGAAAGCAACCAACGATGAATGAAGCTGCTCCCCAATTTGTCTTACCCACGAATACTGGAGATGGAGAGATTGCCCTCAAAGATTATCGCGGACAGTGGGTAGTGCTCTATTTTTACCCCAAAGATTTTACCTCAGGTTGCACTCTAGAGGCTCAGCGATTCCAAAAAGATTTACCAAAATATCAGTCGAGAAATACGCAAATTCTTGGGGTTAGCGTGGATGATGTGGACTCCCATGCTGAATTTTGCGATGCGGAGGGACTCAAGTTTCCTCTGCTAGCAGATACCGATGGTTCTGTCAGTAAAGCTTATGGTTCTTGGCTAGGATCAATGTCCTTAAGACATACGTATTTAATCGATCCTGAAGGTATTTTGCGCGCTACTTTTTTGGGGGTGAGACCTAGTATTCACAGTCAAGAAGTTTTGGCTCGTTTAGATGAGCTTAATGCTCCTTCTGCTAGTTAGTAGATTGTTTTGGCTACAATAAAGTTTCAGAGCTATAGTTATTTATTGTGGCAAGGATAAGTCAAACTTGAATGGAGTCAATCATCGGTCAAATTTTAAGCGATCGCTATCGTATTATTAAACAGTTAGAGCCTCAATCCCCTGTATTTGACGACGTCTCTGACGTGAATCAGGTATATTTAGCAGAGGATCTGTCGTCAGAGGGGTGGGGGCAATGTCTGATTAAAAGATACCAGCCCCAATATAGTAATGAGGTTTTAGGTGATCAATCCTGGCAAAAAGTTTATCAGGCATTCTTAGTTCAAGGTAAAATTTTGCAGCAGGTGAGCCAACATCCTCAGATTCCTCAACTGATAGATTTTTTTGAGTGCGATCGCAAGTTTTATTTGGCTATAGAGAAGATTGACGGTACAAATCTCAAGCAGCTAGTTGCTGATGCTCCTCTTAATGAAGAATCGGCAATTAGCTGGCTAAAGGAAATTGCTAATATTCTAGAATTTCTCCATCAGGCAGGAGTAGCACACCATAATCTACAGCCTGCCAGCCTAATTCAGCATCGAGACGGAAGAAAATTTTTAGCTGATTTAGCTGTAGTTGAAAGAGTTATTTTAGCTGATTTTAAAACTCAGCAAAATTCAATAAATCCTGATTTATTTCCGACAAATTCAGGGAATAAAAATGATCTTCAACTTGATATTTATGCCCTTGGTCAAACTATATTTTATGCTTTAACTGCTAAGTATTCTCAATCATCGGCTTCAAAATCCTTAGATTATAATAATTCTTCAAATAATAATATTGATAGTTCAGCTATTAGTAATTTTCTTGAGCATCTCAGTCCTAAATTAACTGAAGTTCTACAAAAGATGGTAAGCCAGGATACTGCTCAATGCTATCTTAATACTGATCAATTAATAGCAGATTTAGAATTTACGCCTAATGTCGTTACGTTTCCTGCTCCAATTTTCTTTGGAGCTAGTTCAGAGGCAAAACCATCTAGCAGATCTAAAGTAAAGTTTAAGCAGTCTAATGATAAATCAACTATAGCTACTGCCTCTAAGTCTAAACGAAAAATCCAAATTGCATGGCTATTATTTCCTTTGATAATTGCTTTAACCTTTATTTTTATTAGCATTAATAGAAATTCTCGTAGTAGGTTTATTAAATATGTTAATGATGATTATAATTTTGCTATTGAATATCCGCAGAATTGGTCACAGCAAGAGCTAGATGATCCCATTACTGGTGAAATAGTGGTTTTTACTTCACCCCCAGAAAATGATGCAGATTTATATCTAGAACAATTATCCATTGCTGTGGAATATTTACCTGATGAATCAGTTAGCCTGGAGAAATATACTCAAAGTGTAATTGAGCGCATTAATCAAACTACTAAAAACGACCTTAAGGGTCATGAAAGCTATCGTGCTAATGTTGATAATTCTCCTGCCAGTAAAGTGATTTATTTTCGTCAAGAGGGCGAATTAGAGCTGAAGCAAATGGAAACTTTTACGGTTAAAAATAATCAAGTTTATATAGCTGTATATACTGCTGAAAGGGATGATTTTTCTAAACTTTCTCGTGATGTTTTAGATATGATTGAATCTTGGAAAATAAAATAAATGAGTAATGGAGCAATTACTTAGGCGATCGCAAGCTGATTTTTTTGATTTAGATATTCTTAAAGATTTTAGTTGATTGATTGAAAAATCAAGTAACTTATCAATATTAAAAAAGTTAAGATATAAACTTCAAAGACTCTATTATTTTTCGGTCAACTTTTTTAAAATCTCAGTCAATTGCTCTTGTTGATTAGAAGATGCTTTTTGAATTTCAATTAACTGCTGTTGCTGATTAGCTAACTGGCTCTGTCTCTCATCAAGGTTCTCAATCAACTGATAAGTTCTAACTTGATGAGAAGTTAACTGTCCTATCTTTTCCGTTAGGTCACTAACTAATTGATACAAAACAGTGCGATCGCGCTTCATCTCCGCAATGTCTGAAGTTAAAGCTTCTATTGCCTTTGCATTTGATTCGATCAGTCGTTCTAAGTCTGTCATTTACTTCTTTTCTCTTACACAATAACTAAGTACGTTTATTTCTTGAATCAGCCATTTCTCTCAGTAAGCTCTATAAATTAAACTGGGATCTTATTTAGGAAATCAAGCATAGTGTCAATATCATCATTGAGAATATCCATTCCCTCTGATTTATTTTCACCGACAATTCTTAAAACTGAAGACTTAAATCTCAATGAATCAGGATCATCTAAACTAATGACTGGATTTGACTCTTCTTTGGATAAATTATGGCGCGCTTCTTGTTTCCGCTTTTCATCACTCCAAGGTAACTGAATATCAGGATATTCGGTATAGTATGGATTGAAATCTATAATTTTTTCAGCAGGATTCTCTCCACAAACAACAAGTACAACAGTAGCCAAGCTAGTATCGGTAAATTTGTCCTTCATGTATTGGTGGGCTATATGGATTGAGTTCCCCTGTCTGCTAATATCATCTACCAACAATATATTTTTATGCTTTAGTTTTTGGGGGTTGATATTATTATCAATAATTTCGTTTCTTTTAGAGTCGAATCTTAATAAATGCTCGCGATCAATATTCAATCTATGGGCTAAATAAGTAGACAAAAGCCATCCACCACGATTAATACCAACTATATATTGTGGGTTCTGTTTTCTAGCATAAGCTTCTAAAGCAACCACTCCAATTAGAGTACTTGATCCAGGAAGAACACCATCTGATTTAACTAGCTTGGGTTGTATAAATTGAAAGTCCTTGGCAGAGAAATTTTTCTGATTTGATTCCTGATTGCTATGAGAAGAATTGTTATCTTTCTTTTTGACTACTCGTTGAATATAAAAATAAAAGGAGAGCGTGATAATTACACTACCAATAACAATAATAGCTACTACTAAGATAGCTGCATTAATTAAACTCAATTCAAGCATTATTTACCTCTCGTAAGAAATAGAGAATTAGACAAGACAATCCGAGAAAAACAATAGATAATGAGCCAGCTACGGAAACAGCTATCACATCTAATTTTACTTGATTACCTTGAACCATAATTACTCCATCAACATCGATTAGAGTGATTATAGAAGCAATAATCAGGAAAGAAGCAATAGCCAACGCCAGACTTGAGAAAAAGTTGGCTATGGTTTCTCCAATTTTAATAATATAATCGTAACTTTGGTCATCCCCTGTCATGAATAGAGCACATTAAAGACAATACTGTAATACAGTAGCACTTTTTGGTATCTTTAGAACTATTAGGCTGGTTTGAATATAACTTTAGATTACTATTAATGATATCGTTTTAAATTAAGTAATCAGAGATTTCTTGGGCAATAGTTACTGCACCATCTTTTGCTAAACCTCGATTTTTTCGAGGAGTAAGCATTGTTTGTTTCAGGAAATCCCATGCTCCCTGATAGAACTCATCAGTAGAAATAATCTGATGATGAGAATGGTCTTGAATGCCATTTAGTAACACTGCTGCTTCAGAAAAGCCCTCCCGAATTAGGGAAACAATCGGCACCTCGCAGCATAAAGCTTCGGAAAAGGTACTGTAGCCAGGTTTAGAAACAATTCGTCCGCAGAGGGGCATAAAATCCAAGGGGCGTAAAGCGTTGTCTGCTACCTTCAGCAAGTTGGGTAAATCAGGCGCAGAACGATCAAAGGTAATAAATTGCCAATCAGCAAATTGTTTTAAATTACCGTAGGGAATTGCCTGTAACCCTAACCCTCCAAAAGTAAGCAAAATTGTCTTTTCTTGGGGCGCAGTTATATTAAATTTTTGGCGCAATGCTTGAGGGGTAAATCTTGGGGTGCTGCTGGTAAGTCCTACATCAGTAACATGAGGAAATGCGCTCATCGGTTCAGCCAGAGGTAGACGAAACAGGCGATCGCTCTGTCCGTAATAGTTCTCGCTCCAGCTAACAATGGGCTCAAATTCGACTCCCCAGTCGCGATAAATGAAGTCCCAGGCAAAATTGCTCATCATCCAGCAGGGAACGCTAGCTGCATGGGCAATAGGAGCAGCTAAGGCGGGAATATCGGCTAATACTAAGCCTAAGTTATGCTCACGGATGTATTGCGATTCTTCAGCAATAATCTGCTTTTCTTGGGCAATAATCGCCTGCATCCGCTCTAATGTTGCTGGCTTGTTCATGGTCAGGCTGTCTGTTTGGATCACCCCCACATCAAACACTCGTTGACGATAGACAAAGCTTTCCTGCATGTAGGACTTAAGCAGCCACTCTGGCGCAACGGTGACAAAATGAAGTGCTAAATCGGGACGCATTTGCTGCAATTTTTCCGCTACCGTAGCAGCACGCACCCCATGACCAAAACCGTGACTGGTGACGGCAATATAAATTCCTGCTTGAGCCATAAATGAGTTAAATTATCTCGATCCAAGCTCATTAAAGCACAAACCGATTACTAAGTTGATAACTGATTAACTGTTAAATGATAAATGTTAATGTCCAACATAGCGGCGCAGAAAACTTTCCAGAGATTCCATTTTGAGGTTAAAGGTGGACTCTAAGTTGGCAATTTCATCTCTGGTACAGAAAAATTCATTAGCTAGTAGAGTCCGTAAGGTACCTAGGGATTTATTGAGCTGCGGGTTAACTAGACCAATGCCTATTCTGAGGGTGTCGAATAATTCTAGGGGAGGATTAATAATTATTGGCTCTCGATTAAACAGACTTTGAAAAATTCTTGGTATGTCTTCTCTCTTCAGAGTGTCGGGACCTCCTACGGCAAAGATCTGATTTTTAGCTGCCTCAATTTTCGTAGCGGCGATCGCAATTTTGGAGAGGTCATCGGTACTGACGATGGAGGAGCGATTTTGCTGTTCTCCAATGGAGAAATAGATCCCCGTATCGCGGAATCTTTCTGCTAGGGGAATTAAATTATTGGCAAATCCTGAAGGACGCAAAATAGTATAGTTTAGACCACTGGAGATTAAATATTTCTCAACCTCTCGCTTGGCTTTAAAGGTGGCGGAGCTTTCATAATCACGCTCTACCCCCAAAACAGAAATAAACACGAAATGCTCTACCTTATTAGCGATCGCCTGGTCGATTAAGTCTATATTGGCTCGATAATCTAACCCTAGGGCATCACTACCGCTACCGTGACTGCTGATAATATATTTAACACCACTAACGGCTTTTTCAATATCTCTGGGTGTTTTTAAGTCACCAATAAAAATTGCTGCGCCGCGATCTTCTAATTCACTAAAGCGTGATGATAGACGAACAAAGGCTCTAACAGACTCCTCTTGTTCCCTCAATTGTCTGATAATTCTGCGTCCTAATGACCCCGTCGCGCCAGTGACTAAATACATTACTGCACCTACTGTTCTGATATCTAAGCTAATTGTAGTTAAGCTAGTTAAATTAAGCTAAATATTTTTAAACTGTTTGCCAACAGCATCTACCAGTAAATCTCGTGGCACTAGTCGGGGAAGATTAACAATAATTTGATTGGTCAAGCTGCCAGTTACGATATTTGCCTGTCCCTTATCCAGCGCCTTAAGGCTTGCTGCCACAACCTTGTCGGGATCTGCCATGGTCATACCAGTGACTCCCGTGGCTGAACTGGGAAACTCAGCCGCTTTATAGAATTCTGATTCAGTAGGACCAGGACAAAGCGCCAGAATTTTGACTCCCTGGTCTTTATTTTCTGCCCATAGTGCCTCACTAAAGTTGAGCACAAACGCCTTAGTCGCGGCATAAACCGACATGTAGGGAATTGGCTGGAATCCAGCAATCGAAGAGACGTTAATAATCGCACCTGCTTTTCGTTGCTGCATCGGCGGTAGAAATAACCCTGTAAGTTCCACCACCGCAGAGATGTTGAGCTGGATCATCGCCATCTGCTTGCTTAATGGGCGATCGCTAAAGCTGCCGTAGTCGCCAAAACCTGCATTATTAACCAATAAATCAATCTCTAGTCCTTGCTCTTGGACTGTATCAAATACTTTTTGTCTTGAACCTGTCTCAGTCAAGTCTTGAGAGATAGGAACTACCTTTACTTGATATTTACTGCCTAACTCCTGTGCTAGCTCTTCTAGCTTATCCTGCGATCGCGCTACTAAGACCAAATCTCTTGATTCTGCCCCTAGCTGTCTGGCAAAAATCTCGCCAATTCCCGATGATGCTCCAGTTATTAAAGCCGTTGCCATATTTCCCAACTCAAAATTTATGCTCTATGTTAAGGATTGTAACGCAACATTTAATAAATTATTAGACTTTGGGCACAGAGCAAAATCGTTAAAAACTAAAGACTAGTTGAGACCGAAGGAAATCCTTTAGGACAACCAGCGTAGTCTCTTAACCTGTCACGAATGGGTTATAGGTTATAGCCCTTCGGGTTCGGGCGCGTTCCCTTGCGCCTGTCGGCGGCGCGGGGTCGCCCTCAGTTATAGGTTAATTAGTCTGGATACCAAAACATCCCCTTAATGCCCTCAGGATCGAGAATAAAGCCTAATCTTTGATAAAACTTAACGACTTGGGGATCAGCAAAGAGAGTAATGTTGCTGATATCAGAACGACGCAGCTGATTGATAGCGTATTTCATCATTGCCTTTCCCAGACCGCGATTTTGAAACTTAGGGTCAACTACAACGTCCCAGATTGTGGCGTTAAAAGCATGGTCAGAAGTAGCCCGAGCAAAACCGATTAGGCTGCGTCTTTTCCCAGATACCTCCCACATAGAAACGACCAAGAAACTATTTTCAATCGCTTTCTTTACTTTACGAATCGGACGACGAGCCCAGCCAACACGATCACAAAGCTCTTCCAGTTCATAAAAGTCGAGATCACGATCAGTACTAAATATGATTTGAGGTTGTGAAATATTTTGATTATCTAAGTTTAAAACTTCCCCACTAAACGCGTCTGTCCCTGCGGTAGAAGGGTTGTCTGAATTGCTAAAGAACTTTTTCCAAAAGACCATGCCGATGAGGCTTAAATGATTTGTGGTTTTTAATACGATATCTTTGTTATATTAGTCCATTTTCACACCTAAATACATTTTTAGACCCAAAAACCATCAGTTAAAAAAAATTTGTTAACCTTGCTACAGGTCAACAGTAACCAGGATTAAAAATAGTAGGTTGGAATTGACTTTGGCAATGCAGGCATAATAGACCTCTTGCATAAATAATTTAATGAATAAGTCAAAGCTATTTTTAAAAAGCTATTTAAAGAATTTCAGATAATTGCTGGAACCGCTAAGATTCGTATTCGTGCAAGAGGTCTAATCTAATGATGCGATGAATCAGTCCCAGATTATTTGCTCGTTGACGGGAAGGTGCTTGCGATCGCAAGCACTAAGTTGCCACAATATAATTATAATTTAATCGCCTAATTGCCCTGGGATGAAGATGATACGATAAAAAGATGCCATCCATAAATATTCTGGAAAATCGCCATATATACGACCTGACTCCTCCTGTCCCCAACTCTAAACTACCAGTGTTAGTGTTTGTGCATGGCTGGTTGTTAAGCCGTCATTATTGGCATCCTTTAGTTGAGCTTTTGCAATCTACATATCAATGTCTAACCTATGATGCGAGGGGGTTTGGTGATTCTCAAATTGCTAATCAGTCAGAGCAAGATAACAATGCTTCTCTTGACACCTCGGTTAATTTGCCCCTAGAGCAACTTTATCCCCAGGACTATAGTCTCCATGGTTATGCTAGAGATCTTGGATGTTTGCTTAAGAGCCTAAATATCGAAAATGCCTGGCTAGTGGGACACTCATTGGGAGGGAGTATCGCCCTCTGGACAGCAGATCTTTACCCATCGATAGTCAAGGGGGCTGTGTGTCTTAATGCTGGAGGGGGAATTTATCTCAAAGAAGAATTTGAACGTTTTCGTAATGCTGGTCAACAGCTAGTCAAGTTTCGTCCTCGCTGGCTATCTCTAATTCCTGGTCTTGATTTAGTATTTACCCGCATGATGGTTGCTCGACCATTAAGAGTTAAGTGGGGTCGTCAGCGACTAATGGACTTTATTCAAGCGGATGAACAGGCGGCATTAGGAGCCTTGCTAGAATCTACCACGGAGGAGGAAGTTCATTTACTGCCTCAATTAGTTGCTCGCTTAAAGCAGCCAGTCTACTTTATTGCTGGGGACAAGGATCGAGTGATGGAACCAAAGTACGTCAATCATTTAGCTAGTTTCCATCACTCATTTGCTTCGACCGATGGTAACGTCTTTCAGATTAATAATTGTGGTCATCTAGGAATGATCGAAGCACCTAAAGAAGTTGCAGCAATTCTCGAACAAGTCTTCAACAAGCATTTTAATTAGTTATCAGTCTTTACGAACAGGAGCAGCATAAATTGTTAATTAAGCATTTATAAATGCTCCTGTCCTCGATGCTTAATCTTGATAAGCCTCCATGCCAACACAAGAACAAACTAAATTGCGATCGCCATAGGCATTGTCAATTCTGCCAACGGGAGCCCAAAATTTGTTTTCCTTAGACCAGGGAGCAGGATATGCTGCCTGTTCTCGACTGTAGGGATGGTTCCATTCACCACAAATCAGGGATGCTGCGGTGTGGGGAGCATTTTTTAGGGGGTTATCTTCGGGGTCGATTGAGCCATCGGCGATCGCCTCTGCTTCTTGATAAATGGTCAGCATGGCATCACAATAACGATCTAGCTGTTCTTTAGATTCACTCTCCGTCGGTTCGATCATTACCGTACCAATGACAGGCCAGGAAACCGTAGGTGCATGGAAGCCAAAGTCCATCAGCCTTTTTGCCACATCATTCACTTCAATGCTAGCACTTTTTTTCAGGGGACGCAAATCAATGATACATTCATGGGCAACAAAACCAGACTCTCCTTTAAACAGTACGGAGTAACAGGGTTCTAGTCGTTTCGCCATATAGTTAGCGTTAAGGATTGCCACCTTAGTTGCCTGAGTTAAACCAGGCTCTCCCATCATGGCGATGTACATCCAGGAAATGACCAAAATGCTGGCGCTGCCCCAGGGTGCCGCCGCAATAGCCCCAATGGGCTGGGCATCTTTACTAGATTTAGGGGTAGCAGGTAAGAAAGGTACGAGATGGGGCATGACTCCGATGGGTCCTACTCCTGGACCACCTCCACCATGGGGAATACAAAAGGTTTTATGGAGATTGAGATGACAGACATCAGCTCCGAAATCCCCTGGACGACACAAGCCAACCTGGGCATTCATGTTTGCCCCGTCCATGTAAACCTGTCCCTGATACTGGTGGACAATGGCGCAAATACTCTTGATTTCTGCCTCAAAGACCCCATGAGTTGAAGGATAGGTCACCATCAGTGCGGCTAGGTTAGTCTGATGCTGTTCTGCTTTGGTTTGCAAATCCTGGAGGTCGATATTGCCGTTGCGATCGCATTTGACTGCTACTACCTTCATACCGCACATTACCGCACTGGCAGGGTTGGTTCCGTGGGCAGATTCGGGGATTAGGCAGATATTACGATGTCCTTGTCCTCGGGATTGATGATACTGGCGGATTACCTGAAGCCCTGCATACTCTCCCTGGGAGCCAGCGTTAGGCTGGAGAGAAATGCCCGCAAAGCCTGTAATTTCCCCTAACCACTGCTCTAAATCGGCAAAAAGCTGCTGATAGCCCTGAGCCTGTTCTAGGGGGGCAAAGGGATGAAGATTGCCAAATTCTCCCCAGGTGACTGGAATCATCTCCGCCGTGGCGTTTAGCTTCATGGTGCAAGAGCCTAAGGGAATCATGGAAGTGGTTAAGGAGATATCCTTGGCTTCTAGGGAATGGAGATAGCGCAGCAGTTCGGTTTCTGAATGATAGCGATTGAATACTTCATCGGTTAAATATGAGCTTTGGCGCTGCTGCAACGGTGAAATTGCCCAGGATTGGCTATTAAATAATTCTTGACTGTTGAAGGGTAAGCTGGTATCTCCTCCAAAAATTTGCCAGAGCTTGATGAGATCTTCTTGAGTGGTGGTTTCATCCAGGGAGATACCTAGGGCATGATGATCAAGCCAGCGGAGGTTAATTTGTTGCCGTGCCGCAGTTTGAACAATTTCTGCCGCCAGTTTATCTCCAGTATTGATTTTAATGGTGTCAAAGAACGATTCATTCTCTACGGTATAGCCCAACTGTTCTAATCCCTGAGCCAAAATTACCGTGAGCTGATGAACTTGAGTTGCGATCGCTTTAATTCCCGCCGCACCATGGTAGACAGCATACATAGAGGCGATTACCGCTAATAATACCTGAGCAGTGCAAATATTACTGGTGGCTTTTTCCCGACGAATATGCTGTTCTCTTGTTTGTAGCGCCAGGCGTAGTGCAGGTTGACCATGAACGTCTTTAGAAACTCCGACAATTCTTCCTGGTACCTGTCGCTGATATTTCTGCTTAGTGGCAAAATATGCCGCGTGGGGACCACCATAGCCCAAAGGAACGCCAAATCTTTGGGTGCTGCCCACCGCAATATCAGCCCCAAATTCCCCAGGAGGAGTCAGTAACGCCAGACTCAGAATATCTGCGGCGACGGTAGCGAGGGCTTTAGCTTGATGTACCTGCTCAATAAATGCCCGATAGTCGTGAATCGTACCTTCTGTAGTGGGGTATTGTAACAGCGCCCCAAAAATTGGGGTGGAGAAATCGAAATCAGCATAGTTACCAACAATCACCTCAATACCCAAGGGTAAAGCCCGAGTTTTGACTACTTCTATAGTTTGGGGATGGCACCCCGCATCGATAAAGAAAGCATTGGCTTTATTTTTACAAGCCCCATAGCTCATGCTCATCGCCTCGGCGGCGGCGGTTGCTTCATCCAACAAAGAAGAGTTAGCAATCTCTAATCCTGTGAGGTCAACAATCATGGTTTGATAGTTGAGCAATGCTTCTAGTCTACCCTGGGCGATTTCTGCCTGATAGGGAGTGTAGGAGGTATACCAGCCAGGATTTTCCAGGACGTTACGCAAGATTACCCCTGGGGTGATGCAGTTATAGTATCCCTGACCGATAAAAGAGCGATATACTCGATTTTGGGAGGCGATCACCTTTAATTTTTTTAAAGCGGTAAACTCACCAAGAGCTTTCGGTAAATTTAGCTTTTTGTTTAATCTAATTGCGGCAGGGACAGTTTGTTCAATTAACTGATCTAGGCTCTCAACTCCTAAAACTTGCAACATCGAATCAATTTGCTGCTGATTCACACCAATGTGTCGCTCGGCAAAAGTATTGATGCTGTTCTGGGTCAGAGAATTTTGAGAGACGATATGTTGTGCATCTGTGGGAGTTGCGCTGGTTTGCGACTGAGGAGCAAAGTTCAAGTTGACCATACTATGATGAGATTTGGCTTTTTAGCTAAAAATGATATCTTAATAACCCAAAAATGTGGATTTCAACAATTTTCTATATTGATATCAATAAAGATTAACAAATTTTACCAATTCCAGTAGTAGCTAATTTGTCACTTCAGCACAAGTACCCCACTAGTACTAAATCCTATATAAATAGAACACTTAACTATTGATCCATTCCTTCTACTAGGGCGCGGTATTCCTGAGCCGACATCGTATTGCTTAACTCGTCATCAGGATCATCAACTTTCACCTTCACTAACCAGCCTTCACCATAGGGATCTTCAGACAATATTTCTGGAGCATCAATAGCAGCTTCATTGCGATCAACTATCGTACCTGAGACTGGTGGATATAGATCTGATACTGCTTTAACTGATTCAACGGTGCCAAACGCTTCTTCTATTTCTACCACATCACCAACTTCAGGAAGTTCCAGAAAAACCACATCCCCTAATTGATCAAGAGCAAAAGCACTAATGCCGACAGTCGCAATTTTTCCATCAAAGCGAACATATTCGTGAGAATCTATGTAATTCAAGTCTTCTGGATATTCTATTGCCATGATTATCTCCTCAATCGTGAGCAAAAACTAGTTTACAATGAATGACCTCATCTGCACTGCTTACTAAGTTTCAAGATAAAACTTTCTTTTTTCTCGACATTTTACTAGCTACATTGCCTTTGAGATTAATCCCCCAGAAGCTTAAGAAACTGCGAGCCGAAGGCTAGGCAAAGCCTAATTGCTCGAAGCTATAAAAAACCATAATTCAGTACTACTTTAATCTAAAGCTCCGCTAAAGCTTTCATCAAATAAAATGCGCTTAATGCTAGTATTCTATGGCAATTATCTTTAACGATACAAAAATACTATGATGGGGCAGATTTTATCTAGATATCTTAAGATAGCTGTTCTAGCTTTAGGATATCTTCTGAGCAGCACCGTTAGTTCTTCGGCTCAAGTTACTACTGATGGGACGGTTAATACTCAGGTTAATCAGAATGGGAATATAGCTGAGATTACTGGGGGAGAGACGAGGGGAAACAATTTATTTCATAGTTTTCAAGATTTTTCTGTTTCGACTGGTAGCGAGGCATTTTTTAATAACGCAGCAAGTATTGAACACATCTTTTCTCGAGTTACAGGGGGCAATGTCTCTAATATTGATGGCTTAATGCGGGCAAACGGCAATGCTAGTTTATTCTTGATTAATCCTGCTGGAATCGTTTTGGGAGAAAATGCGCGATTAGATCTCGGTGGTTCATTTTATGGCAGTACTGCTAGCAGTATCTTGTTTGAAGATGGTCAATTTAGTGCAGCAGATTTAGAAAATCCTCCTTTATTAACAGTTAATGCCCCTATTGGATTGAGCTTTCGCGATAATCCAGCAGATATTACCGTTCGGGGAGATGGTAACGGCACCAGACTTGCAGATAACGAACCTATCGACACTCTTGATGCTTTGCGCGTTGGGGAAGATGCCACTATAGGCTTGATTGGCGGAAATCTTAATTTTGAGAGTGCCACGGTTAAAACTGCTGGAGGCAGAATTGAACTGGGTAGCGTTGCTGGGGGAAGAGTTGGTATTGTAGCAGTGGCAAATGGCTTGAGTTTTGATTATTCAGCTACAGAAGCATTTCAAGATATTACCCTGTCTGGAACATTCTCAGCTATTGATGCTAGCGGTAATGGAGGAGGAGATATTAACCTAGCAGGAAGAAATATTTTAATCAATGGTAGTTCAGCAATAGAAGCCAATACTCTAGGAGATCAGGCGGGCGGAGACATTAATATATTTGCGGCTGATACTCTTTCTCTGAGTAGTGTAGAAAACGCCAATGGTTTTATTAGCGGGATTTCTAATCGAGTCTTTGCCAATGCCACGGCTGACGGCGGCAATATTAGGATTGAAACTGGTTCTTTGAGTATCGGCGATCGCTCTGCAATTACTACTTCTAGTTTTGGTCAAGGTAACCCAGGCAATATCACTATTAATGCTAATGGTTCTGTATCTCTAAATAATCAAGGGGCACTGGTGACCAATAATTTGGGTGCGGGAGCAGGTGGCAACATTACCATTAGCACTTTAGATGACGTTTCACTATCTAATAGTTCTGGGGTTAATGTTCTCGGTTCTCCTGGGGGTTCTATTGAGATTAACGCCAAGAATTTATCTCTAGTATCTGGGAGTACTTTATTTGCTGGAGTGAGTAATGGTTCTGAAGTTGCAGAGGTTGTCTCGGGGGATATCAAAATTAACCTCTTAGAAGATTTAATTTTTGATGAAGCTGGCAGTGGTGATTTTACGGCAATCATTCACGGCAGTGGCGGTCAAGGAAATAGCGGCAATACAGAAATTTCTGCCCGCAATATGTTGTTCAAAAATGGGGCTGGCATTGTAAGTTTTAGCACCAGTGGAGGCAATCTTGGCGATATTACTCTAAATGCCACTGGAAATATCTCCTTTGACGGAGCTAATGAACTTGGCTTCAGTGGGGTGAATACTGCTAATTTGCCAGGTTCTAGCGGTGATATAGGAAGTGTTAATATAGCAGCGCAAAATTTTAATCTGATTAATGGTGGAAGTATCGCTAGTAATATTATTGGAATTGGTGATAGTGGAGATATCAACCTCAATATTGTTGATACCATTACTGTTGAAGGGTTTGGGTTGACGGAAGTTGCCGGATTTCCCTCAAATTTCGCCAGTAGGATTGCTACTAATATTAGAGGGATTGGAATTGGCAACTCTGGCAATATAAATGTAAATACCAATAACTTATTTCTTGCTCGTAGCGGAAGCATTACAACAGATATTTTTGGTCAAGGCAATGCGGGAAACGTTAACATTACCGCCAATGCAATTACCCTAGACGGCGCTTTAGGTGAAGTAGAATCGCCAACACCTCTGCTGACCAGTGAAATTAGTAGTGAGAGTTTCAGTGAGCTAGGGGATAATCCTGCTGCCGAAGCCAATGCTGGCAACCTCCTGATAAATACTAATACTTTGTCGATTACCAATGGTGCAGGCATTGAAGCTAATAATTCCACTATCGGCAAAGGTAATGTTGGGGAGATTAAAATTAACGCTACAGAAAGTGTTTCTATTGATGGAAGTACCACTAGAAATAACCTAGTTTTTGATGAAGATATTACCGCAGAAAGCTTTTTAAATGATGGAATTCTTCCTGTTGGAAGAATAGACGGAGAGAGAATAGTTAGAAGCGGCATTTTTGCCAGTATCACTGATGCTGAGACTACTGGTAATGCTGGAAATATAGAAATCAATACCCCACAGCTATCTATTACTAATCAAGCACAGATTAATACTTTTACTCGCGGCTTAGGAGATGCGGGCTCAATCACTCTAAATGTCGATCAATTAACCCTTCGCGACGGAGCAATAAACATTGTTACAACAGGTCAAGGGAATGGGGGGCTTTTAAATATTAGTGCCACTGAATCTATAAAATTATTCGATAATAGCGATATTGATGGAAGAACTCGTTCTGGTTCTACTGGCAATGGCGGTGATATAGATATTATGACAGGTGAGTTAATAGTTACCGACGGGTCACAAATAGCCACCAGTACTTTTGGACAAGGTAGTGCTGGAGACTTAAATATCAACGCTAGTGAATTGATTGATCTAAGAGGTGTTTCTACTGATGACGGTAGTAGTAGTGGTTTATTTGCTAGCGCACTAGTGGAAGATGGAAATGGTGGTAACGTCCAAATTATTACAGGAGATTTAACTATTAGTGATGGTGCAACAATTAATGTTAGTAATTTTCCTAGTGTTGAAGGTTTACAAGAACCAGGTACGGGAGAAGCTGGTAGCTTAATTGTTGAAGCTGACTCTCTGCAAATTGAAAACGGCGGTAGGATTAATGCTGCCACCCAAGCGGGGGATGGAGGTAACATTACACTCCAGATTGCTGACAACATCACTTTACAAGATAGCGGCTTAATTTCTGCTGAAGCTTTAGAAGATGCTAACGGAGGAAATATCAATATTGATACTAATTTTATTGTCGCTTTTCCCAACGGAAATAATGATATTATTGCTACGGCGGAAAGGGGTAATGGAGGAAATATTAACATTAATGCTGAGTCCTTGCTCGGCATTCAGCAACGACCTTTAAATAATGCTACTAATGATATTAACGCTAGTTCTGAATTTAGTTTAGATGGTACGGTTACGATCAATACTCCCGATACAAATTCCGTTCAGGGAGAAATTAATTTACCTGAAAACGTTATTGAAACTCAAGATACGGTTGCTCAAACCTGTCGCTCTAATAGAGAATTAGCGGCGCAAAATAGTTTTACAATTTCAGGGAAAGGCGGCATTCCTAACGAACCAGCAATGCCTTTTGATTCTCAAAATATTTCGATTAATGGAGAGTATAACTTTACGTCAATTATTCCTCAAGCTATAGAAACTATCCAGGGAAAAATACAGTTGGCTAGAGGAATTAGGGTGGCTGAATCTGGTGCAATAATTTTAACGGCATATCCCACTAATAACCAAGGGGAAAGAGTTGCTGAAGGTTTAAGAAACTGCGGTTAATATCTTCTAAAATAACAGTAATTGTTCTAGAGCGATCGCCATATCAGGAAAAGTACAGCTATTGCCACCAACGACTAACGACTAACGACTAACAACCTGAACCAATTGATTTTATTTATACCGACCTACTTAGCTTTATTTTGCCATCAATTTTTGGACAGTTTGCTTAAAAATAGCTATCTGTTGCTCATTGAGTTGGGTTTCTTGCCATACCTGTCTTGCCATCAGACGATCGCACCAACTTTTGATCTGCTTGTGCTGACTAATATCCACCCCTAATTTATCAATCAAAATTACGGCATTTCCCGCCACAATATCCCCCAAGGATAGTTTACTGCCACCAAAGTAATCGTCATCGTCTAATAATTCGGCAAAAAATTTCATTATTCTGGTGATTTTGCGTTTGGCTTGAAGCAATTGCGGTGAATCAGGTATATTCAGCATCAAAGGAATAACTGAGGACGATAATTCATTATTTGCTACCATTTACGCCATTCTTACTTTTGCTAATTGAGAAGAATCATTAGGCAAGAGGGAATGTTGCGGATATTTACTTTCTAGATAATCAAGAATTGCCAAAGATTCAATTACCCGCAAGCCCTGATCAACAATCACTGGCACGTGATGAAACGGATTAAGGGCGAGAAATTCAGGCTTAAATTGTTCTCGATCTTGGAGGTTAATAATTATTGGGGTAAAAGGAATTTCCTTTTCTAGCAAGGCAATCCAGACACGACGGGATAATGGAGACAAGGGGTGATAGTAAAATTGCAGCATGGTTTTATTAATGATTAATTTAGATCGATAATTATTTACAGACCGCTCGGTCTTTTTTAGGGCAAAAAAAGAGTGTTCTTTAGCTATTAGCTTTTTTCCCAGCTAAGACTATTCTGAATGTAGTCCTGTAAGTGGGCGATCGCCCTTGCTAAATGAACGGGATTTTTTTCTAGCTGACTTAGCATAATCGCCCCCTCAAGAGTGCCGATAATAATCGTGGCAACGGTATCAGGGTCAACAGATGCTCTGATTTCGCCTTTTTTCAGCCCCTTTTCCACAATTCTGACAATTAAACCGCGCCAATTATTGATCGCCTCTAAAGCGCGATCGCCCAGGGGAGAATCGCCGTCATCTGCCTCAACCGCAGTATTCAGAATCGGACAGCCACCAGCGAGGGGTGGTTCCTCAAGATAACCCAAGTAGCTTGATACCATGGCTTTTAAGCGAGCGATCGCATGTTTTTCCGTTTTTACAGCCTGCCAAATTCTCTGAGTAATTAAACTTACTCCATAGTCAAATGCGGCTATGGCTAGCTCATCCTTACTTTTAAAGTGATTATAAATTCCTCCTTTCTTCAAGCCTGTAGCGTCCATGATATCGGCGATAGAAGAGCCTGCATAACCCTTTTGGTTAAATACTGAGGCTGCTTGCTGAATTATTAGTGCCTTAGTTTGTTCTGCTTTAGACATGAGACATTTTTTTAAGACCGATTGGTCTGTAAAATTACAATAGCATTTTCTTCAATCAGTGTTGAGCAGCTAATAAAAAATTGACTTTTTATTCAATTAGTACTATATTACTAATCAAGGTTGGCAATTCCTTCAGACGACTTTAATTGGGGAGCTGGCTAGTTCCCTGATTTTTGTTTCTCCTCGATTAAGTAGCTGAATGTAATTAAACATAAAATCAAAATTCTCTATTTTCTTCCCTGTCCCTCCGCCCCCCTGCTATTAAAAGTTTTACAATTAATTATGCTTACCTACCTGTGTTTAATGAGTTAAACAATTTTCGACGGCAATGGGGACTATGTAATGGCACTTGAAGTGCAGAATTTAAAGAAAACCTATCGATATCATGGTAAGCCCGTAGTAGCGGTGGCTGATGTATCTTTATCCATCAAGTCAGGTGAAATATTAGCATTTCTTGGTGCTAATGGTGCAGGCAAAACCACCACCGTAAAAATGATTGCTGGTTTAATATTTCCCGACTCTGGCTGGGTAAAAATTGCAGGACTTAATCCCCACCACAACCCTAAAGCCTTGAAGAAGCTTGGTACAGTCTTGGAAGGAAATCGCAATCTCTATTGGCGGCTGACAGCAGAAGAAAACTTAATCTACTTTGGAGTTTTAAAAGGATTAAGCCACCAGGCTGCACGTAAATTTTCCCTACAGCTTCTCAAGCGTTTTGGACTATTCTCCAGGCGCAGTGCACTGGTACAAAATCTTTCACGAGGAATGCAGCAAAAGCTAGCGATCGCCACCTCTCTAATCCATCAGCCATCACTACTGCTTTTAGATGAACCCACCTTGGGTTTAGACGTGGAAGCCGTTGAAGACGTTAAGCTTTTAGTGAGACAGCTTGCTGAAGAAGGGTTAGCAATTCTGCTGACTACTCATCAACTTAATGTAGCCGAAGAAATCTCAGACCGCGTAGCGATTATTAATAACGGCAAAATTAGCACCATCAAACCCACCCGTGAGTTGATTAAAGAGTTTTCTGGTACATCCTACACCATTGAGATTGAAGGAGTGCTTGATCCAGATAGAATAAAATCTCTCAAAGATCTAGGTGCAATAATTATCGAAAATCGGCTAATCCAGATTAAAAGCTCAGACCAACTCTATCAGGCGTTTGAGATACTTAACCCTCTGTTCATAACGCGGTTAGAAACAGATCAAGTTGACCTAACCGATATCTTCTTCAAGTTTTTAAAAGAATGATAGACGCTCTTATTGAGTTAGCTTCGTTTAGAGGTTATTGGCTCGCAGTTTTAAGTCATTAGTTTTTAGTTTTTAGCTTTTTAATTCACATCAGACATAATTAATAAGACAAACATACAAAATGTTCAAGCTGTTATTAGCAGAGTTTAGGCGTAACTGGATTCTATTTACCCGCTATCCCGCCGAAGCATTGGGAAAAGTTTTAGCCATCACGATTTTTTTCTGTTTGCTGTTCTTTGGTAGTAATTACCTAGCGGGAGGAGCGACGGCGCAGTTTGGGGAACGTCTTGATGCAATTATTGTGGGGTATATCCTCTGGACTCTAGTACAGCTATCCATTAACGAAATTTCCCTAGAACTCCAGACAGAATCTCAGGTTGGCACCCTAGAGCAAATTTTTCTGTCTCCCTTTGGCGCATTGCGGGTTTTTTTAGCCAGATCCTTGGCTAGTTCAGCATTTAATTTGCTGCTGATTTTACTAGCTTTAATAATCATTCTGATTATCACTGGAAGTCGGCTATATTTTGCCCCTAGTTTGCTGTTACCTTTATTCACTACTTTAATGAGCGCCTATGGTTTAGCCTTTATTACTGGTGCCATAGTATTGATTTTTAAACGCATCGGACAGCTTTTAGGACTTTTGCAGTTTCCAGTATTATTCTTGTTTGTGACTCCTTTTGAAACTTGGCAAGGATTGTCGAGACTTTTCGGATTTTTATTGCCGATGACACCAAGCATCACCATGCTGCGTAGCCTAATGGTACAGGGAGGAAGTTTTAACGGCGTTTTATATAGTTTTTGTTTGTTAAACGGTTTCTGTTATTTTTCCCTGGGACTTGTTATCTTTCGCATTGCTGAACGCTTTGCCAGAAAGCAAGGAAAACTTGGGGGGTATTAATAGATAATCAGCAAGATGTTTTATTGAAAAGTTTTTAGCTTTTAGCCAGTTGAAATTGATTGGTAGAGCAAACTGCATATCTTGTCATACCCAAGACCTATTTAAAATTAACGGAAACACTATAGCAATTTAAATTAATAGGAGAAGCATCATGAAATTACGTTTTTTAGGTCAAGCTTATACGGCTCTTGACAATTCAGTTGAAACCATTGTTTCAAAACACACCGCTCAGTTTTTAGGCAGAACTTATATGCTTCGTCGCCCCGCTAATAAGATTAATTCTGCTTCTGGAGTTAGCAAAAAATATCGCGGTGTAACTTACTAAGCTTACAGCTGTTTTCAGTTGAATGAACTACGTTTATAATGAGATGGCTCGTCCCTAAAGGGATACCGCTTCGCATATAGCCATAAACCCTTTGGGTTAACCAGTTGCTCATGGGGGAAACCCGAAGGGCTAAAAGCTAAAGGCTAAAAGCTAAGAACCAATAACTGTTTAGCGAAGCTACTTCCTTTCAAGCGACTAATCTAATCTATAATCTTCTGCTTCAAGGCTTCGGGGATATTAAACGCTGAACCTAAACCCTGAGCGTTTGACCAATCAGTACTATCATTCCAAATCACTCCTTCAAGGTTGGTGGAAATAAAGTTAACGTTGGTAAGGTTAGCGTTACTAAGATCGGCGTTTTTGAGATTGGCGTTACTGAGGTTGGCATCAGTCAGGTCTGCCAAAGTGAGCTTCGCGTTAGTAAGGTTGGCATCAATTAGAACAGCGTCTCTCAGATAAGAGTTGTGGAGTTCAGCATTACCTAGTTTGGCGTTACTTAGGTTTGCATTGAAGAGATTAGCGTTATATATGATTGCGTTACTTAAGTTAGCATTAGTTAGATTAGCGTTAATTAGATTAGTGTTAAAGAGATTAGCGCTGCTAAGATTAGCGTTAAAGAGGTTAGCATTAGTTAGGTTAGCGTTAAAGAGGTTAGCATTAGTTAGGTTAACGTTAAAGAGGTTAGCATTAGTTAGGTTAGCGTTATCCAGAGTGACGTTACTGAGATCGGCATTGCTAAGAAAGAAGCCTATGATATCAAGAAAAGTAAATCTGTTGACGCAACAACAATACCCCATGATCTTAAATAAGCGACTTCGATCTTTTAGCTCCCCTTCTTGATCGCCTTTACCACAGGGATGAAAACTTAATACCTCTCTCAACTCTTCGTGCTGTTGACCATGGCGGTGTAGTTCAAAGAGCATGATCATTACGTTTAGACCTGTATAGACATCTACCTGTCGCTGTCCGAAGTTGGCTGTTGCTTGCTGAAACTGGGGCTTCAGTTCTCGAAGTCGTCGCATTTTTGCCTGGGGTAAGGTGGTACCTTCGGCATCAATAAACTCCCCGTCACACCAGCGTTCATAGAAATCTTCCAGACGCATAAACAGTTTCTCAAAGTGAAAGGAGGTTGCAGCCAGCAAACCCCATAAATACTCCATAATTTCCTGGGTTAGCCCACCATAACCCCAAAGATCATAAATCTCTTCCGCTAACTGGTCGTCATTTAAATTAAAACCTCTGCCGCGACGACCAGGAGCAACCCAATCTTCTAAAGCCTGCTGCATTCTTTTGGCACAGAGAAATTCGCCAAAGCTCTTGTGGAAAAACTCTACCGACCCTCCTGCGTCTCCTGCGGCTGCCTTGAGGTAAAAAGCTGCTAGAGCATTTTTCAGAACTTCATCTTGATTTTTAGCCTGAATCTCCTCTATTTTGGCGGAAATTTCAGGCTCAGACTTTTTCAGACGTTCCCGAATCATCTTTACTCTGGCGCATTCTCCCCCAGACTGCACGACACAAAGCCCTGCTTCCATGAGAACCTGAGATAACTCATCCTGTTCTAATCTGACAATTTCTCGCTGTATTGGACGACGTTGTTCTGTCAGCACCCAATTTAATGCCTGTTCGTAGATCTTGATTTTAGTTTGAATTCCGCTAGTGCCTGATAAATCCGCAACGCTAATTTTACCGTCGCGATGCATTGCGGCAAGGAGATAGAGTAATAAGGGTTCTCTGGCAAGTTCTTCTTTCACTTCATCAGTCAGAGTCCTTGACTGTAAGAATCCTTTTAAAAGTTCTAGCTTACGATTGGCAATAACCTGATCTTTGTCTACTACCTTTTCCCATTTCTCAAACCACTGTCCCCGTAAATCATCATCCATTTCCAGCAGTTCAACCCGTTCTAAATTCTCAGGTAAATAGCTGATTCCTTGGAGGGCTAGCTGACGACCAGTGATAATAAACCGATGACCCATTTCTGAGGTGTCGCACCGTTCCTGAAACGAACCAACTTGCTTGATTAAGCGTTCTATACCCCCCTTGGTTCTGCCTTCCATGCGTAATTCGTCAAAGCCATCGAGGAGGAAAAGAAATCGTAGCTTAGAATCTGTTAGCCAGCCTTCATCCTGAGCAAAGTCAGCTTTTACTGCTCCTTGTAAGGTCTTGGCAAAACTTGCTTCAAAAGATTCAATATCCCGCAGCCTAATTAAGACTGGTATCCAGAGGGGGTGCAGTTTCTGACGGACATAATCGGCAAACATCCGACAAAATACGCTTTTGCCCCTTCCAGGTCCTCCTTGGATAAACATGACCTGCTTGGCTTTATTGGGGTTTTGCAGAATTCCCTTTGCCCAATCTTCCACCAGCATATAAGAGGCTTTATTGGGGCTTACTCTGCCATTGGCATCAACAGGAACAGCCTTAAGGGGTACATATAGATCCTTGAAGCTAAATTCTTCATTAAAGACCTTCTCTTTAGGCTTGGTGGCAATTTGAGTTTTTAGATACTTATCAATGCTGGCATGCTGTTGATCATCTTCATGGGGAACTGTATTGCGGTAAATATTGATAATCTGTAAATTGTCAGCATCTCTAAATTCATCTAAGGTTTTGTCAAAAAAGTTAACGGCATTCCAAGCTACCCAGGAAGCTATAATTTCAGCCTCTATCTGATCTAGTCCTTGCTGATTAAGTTGAGACGACAGTATTTGATTAAAGGTTTGTGCTAATTCTGATGTGGGGAAATTACTCAGGGCGTTAATCGCTAGTTGATGATCTAAGGTTAAATTTTCAATCTGAGAGTCTATGGAAATTGCTTGATTATTTTCTGATAGCTTTGTCGCTAATACCTGATTCCTGTTAAGCCAATAATTAAAGCTTTCCCAATAAGCTACAGGAGTAATTAGAGACGCTATATCTTCTAAAGTAAGTTTTTTATTACTTTTTTTGGCACCCCACTCAATTACTTTCCTGGTGGAACCTGCAAAAGCCAACCCCGCCGCAGGAATTGCCATAGCTGGATTAACTACTCCTAAAGCTAATGCCAGTCCTAACCCAGCTGCCGTCGTGTTGGCGGTAAATTCTCCTGCTTCTAATAAGCTATCAAGTTCAGGTCGGTTTTCTTGCCAGAATTCAAGTAGCTTGACTGCCATTATTAATGTTGGGATTAAATTACTGCTAAGTTCAAGTCTAGTGAAAGCTGTGAGCCGAAGAGACAGGCGAGCTTTTTTTTTAATTTTGCTTATTAATTTTTCTTACTTTTTACCCAGTCTTAACAGATATAAGGTTTGCATAGCATTAGCTAAATTAGATAGACATAATCATCTAAATCAAGAGAAGCGGATAAGCTATTTAAATTTTAGGAATTTAACAATCTGAAAAATTCAGGGAGAAGATTATGTTCTCTACAGCAACTTTGAATAGTGAGTATAAATGATCGCGATCGCACTATTACTATTCAAGGTCAGGGACAATAGCAAAAAAATATTTTAAATCAATGCAGTATAATCAAACATCTGATCCTTTTCCAGATCTAAATCCCGTATATAAGCCTGAGACTATAGAGAAAATAGAATTAATTTGTAATAGATTTCATCAAATAGCTCAACAAATGCGATCGCGCTATAATAACCGAGCTATATTAGAGATTAATGATGAGTATGACGTGCAGGACTTATTTCATTATTTATTAAATTTATATTTAAATGACATTAGAAAGGAAGAGTATAATTCGAGTTTTGCAGGTGCTAATTACCGAACAGATTTTTGCTTAAAACCAGAAAAAACTATCATTGAAATCAAGAAAACCAGAGTAGGACTTAATGATAAAAAGCTAAGAGAGGAATTAACCTCAGATATTGCTAAGTATCAGGCAAATACTGACTGTAGAAATTTAGTTTTTTTTGTATGATCCAGAGGGAATGATTAAAAATCGAGAATGCTTGAAAACAGATTTAGAACAATATACCAAAAACATAGCAGTTAAAGTATTTATTCGACCATAGAATTCCAGGGCGATCGCATATCAGGAATAGAATTGCATGCAATGTAAATATATTTATAATTGTCTGCTAATAACTGAAAAAGTCCTGGCTGATAATCAACCAGGACTCTTGGCATCAAGCAATAATCGGGAGAAAAGATGGTTTAGTAACCTACATAGGGAAGATACTGATTAACATCAACCTGGTCTTGAACACTAGTTTGACTAGCATCTTGGTCAATTACGTTAAACTGACCCACAGCAGCACCTTCGTTAGCGTTACCTTGAACGGAAGTCTGAACCTCTGGAGTGTAGGGAACACCATAACCACCTAAGTCTAGCTGTTGTTGAAGGTTGTGTTGTGTTGCGTCTTGATCGATATAGTTGAGAGTGCCAACCGCAGCAGCGGAGTTTCCGTTTTGTTGAATGCTAGTTTGAGCTTGGGCTACGGTCGGGTTTCCCGACCTTGTAGAACCAAGCTGTTGTGCGTCTTGAGCGAAAGCGGCTAGAGGAGAAAAGCGATGCAGCGCGTTGCGGTGAAGCACTTTCGTTGGGCGGGTTCCCCGACTTGAGAAAAGTGCTGAATCCGAAGGAGGGTTCCCCCCGTTGTCCTAAAGGATATATTATGCCCTTGTCCTAAAGGATACCGCTTCGCATATGGTACCGCTTCGCATATAGCGACTGCATCAAGACGCAAGAACGGTAGTTAGAAGAGCTAAAGTAGATTTTTTCATGATTCTGTATCTAGATGGAATTAATTAGAGCGTGTTTTGCTTACATTCTCTAGATACGATTGATTATTTTCTTTATGCAAATCTATATTTACAAGTTTGTCGATATCAATAAAATCAGCTTGTTAAGCCGCTTAGTCTTTAGTTATCTCCCCCATCCTTTAGAAGTAGTATTCTCGTTGCAATTTTGAGTAATAGAATCAAAGTAATTACTATGTAGTTACAAAGAGCTGCTCTTTTTATCCCCTCCGTTTTGAGCAGATCATTTCTGACTAAATAAAAAAGTTGCACATGCCGTACACATTAGCCAAAACTTTTCCAGTAGAAGGCTAAATTTGCTAGGGTTGAATGCATTGATATACTTCTCCTGTTGAAGCAACTCTAAATTGTGGTCAAGTTAAAATCAACAAAACCAAGCAGTTCCCTGACTTCTTTGTCCCAAAGGAATAAATTTAACTTGCGACAGCTTCTATGGTTTATCCTGGCATCTTTATTAGTTCATGGCTTAGGAGTGCTTTTGTTGGCTAGATATAGAGCTTTTCAGCCACTCCAGCCTGAATCAGTTGAGCAGAAACCAGTGGAATTTGTCGTAGTTCCAGAAGAGTCAGAAGCGGAACCACCACCCGAAACCACAAACCGTGCTGAGGCAAATTCCGTTGCCGAACCAGAAACAGAAACAGGAGAAACGAAAGATCCAAAACCATCTAGCCCAGAGCCTACGGAAGAATTAGTACCTGCGGAACCAGAGCCAGAACCCATAGCAAAACCAGAACCAGTAGCCCCACCACCAGAGCCTGAAACCGTAGCGAAACCAGAACCAGTTACCCCACCGCCAGAACCAGAACCAGAACCAGTAGCCCAGCCAGAACCAGTTAACCCACCATTAGAGGAAACCAAGCCAACGGTTGAAGAGCAAACCCCCATTTTGTCAGGCAACAATAATATTGCCACTGCAATTCCTCAGACTGAAGAGCCCAAAACTCAATCTTCGATTACTCCAAGCCCTCCTGTAACTAGCGAACCTCCTGTGGAACCAGAAACGCCAACAACCACGGCGGCTTTACCGCCCCAGGATGAAAACAGTGCTTCCAGCTTATTAGGAGGAAATTATCAAAAAACCTTGGCTAACGGTGGAGAGGCATTTTTTAGCCCTGAAGCCCTAGAGTACAACACAGTCTTAAACCCAGCTCAGTTAAGTGCTTTAAAAAATATTGATTTAAGCCAATATATTGCCGCAATGGAGCGACGGGTTAAGCCTAACTGGAACCCTTTTCACCGATTGGACGATCGCTCTACGGTTTTAACTTTTGATATTCAAAAAGATGGTCAAGTTACAGGATTAAGAGTAACCCGCAGTTCTGGCTTACCTGATGTTGACCGCGCCTCCATAGAAGCAATTCAAAAATCAGCGCCCTTTCCTCCTTTACCTGCTGAATTTCCTCTAGAGAGTTTAGAGATTACCTTTAGCTTTAATATTCATATTTATTGAACTGAGAATTTTAATTTATGGAATCTATCTGGCAACTATTTATCAGTGGCGGTGTCGTTATGTTCCCCTTGTTGGGGCTTTCGATTTACTCCATGGCAATAATTTTAGAGCGATCGCTATTTTGGCTCAAGATATCTCGCCAACAAAATCAGGTAGTGAAGCAATTGCTCAATCTCTATCGAGACGATCCTTTTGCTGCGAACACTATGTTGAAAAGGCATTTAAACCTACCGATTGCGCGAATTTTTTCGGTTGCTCTATCTTTAGAACGCTCAACTCCCCAAAAATTCAAGCTGGCTTTAGAGAGTGCTGCTCAAGCCGAGATTCCTATTTTGAAGCGATTTAATAATTCTCTAGAAACCGTAATTGGCGTTGCTCCCCTTCTAGGATTGTTGGGTACGGTATTGGGTCTAATCACTTCTCTATCTTCTTTGAGGTTGGGAGATATTGAATCTTCCCAAGCAGCAGGAGTTACAGGAGGAATTGGAGAGGCTCTAACTTCCACTGCTGCGGGATTAATTATTGCGATCGCCACTCTATTTTTTGCCAGCATTTTCCGAGGACTATATCTCCAGCAAATTGCCCTAATTCAAGAAGTGGGTGGACAATTAGAACTTCTTCATCTTGATCAACACGAACAGCAGGTAACCTATAACCTATAACCTATAACTGAGGGCGACCCCGCGTCGGCGTAAGACGCAAGGGAATGCGCCCGAACCCGAAGGGCTATAACCTATAACCTATTATTAGAATACTCATCACCAGAATTAAAAAGCTCAAGTAAAAATAAATGTTACCCGTTACCCGTTACCCGTTACCTGATACAAGTTTGCAAGACTAGATTAACAATAATTATGCGCCTACCTGAAGAACCAGATCTACCACCTAGAATCAATATCTTGCCGATGATCGACGTGATCTTCGCTATTTTGGTGTTTTTTATCGTTTCTAGCCTCTATTTAACTCGCTCCGAGGGTTTACCCGTAAATCTGCCTCGTGCCACTACTGCGGAGGTGCAAAAGACAACGCAAATTACGGTCAGCCTCGATGAGCAAGGGATTTTGACTATCAACAGCCAGCCAGCGCCAATGGAGCAGCTTAAGGAGGAAATTACTAAGCTGATTTCAGGTAATTCCGAAGCTACCGTAATTGTCAACGCTGACAAATCTGTCGAGCATGGTCAAGTAATAGAAGTCATAGATCAACTAAGGCAGATTCCCAATGTACAGCTGGCGATCGCCGCTAAAAAGAAAATTGATAATTAACTAATTAACGTCTATTTATTAATCATCTTCTATTCAATAAAGCAAGGGGATTGATAACCTTGCGATCGCTGGTATGGATTTCAAAATGGAGATGGGAACCAGTACTCCTGCCAGTGCTGCCCATTTTGGCTATTTGCTCCCCTTGGCTTACCCACTGACCATGACTCACTAAGATTTTACTATTGTGAGCATATAGAGTAACGCTGCCGTCAATGTGTTCTAGCTTAACTAGGTTACCGTAGCCACCATGCCATCCTGCGGCAATTACCTCTCCTGTTGCCGCCGCTAAAATAGGAGTACCAATGGGGGCTGCAATGTCAATTCCTCGGTGTAAACGACCCCAACGCCAACCATAACCAGAGGTCAATACTCCTTGAGCAGGCCAAATATAACCATTAAACCCTTCTGGTAAGTACTCTTCAGAACTAGGCAGGGGCGGGAGTGACAGAGCAACAACTTCTTCCTCTTCCAAGAAATCACTTTCTCCAGGAGAAGATAGCTGAGAAATATCTAGTTCGACAGTAGCATTAGAAATATCAGACTGTTCTTGAGTAGCTGGTTTAGCGAGTTTTTCTAATCTGGGGGCAACAGTATTCGGGTCATCATCACCCAGGCTAGTAAAATTGCCAGGATTTCTTGATTCTTGATTTTGGCTTCTGTACTGAGCCTGCATTTGTTCGATTTCAGCTCTTAATTTTGAAATATAAGGATCATCTCCTAAATTGTCAGAGCTACTATTAGTCTTAACTTCTGCTACCTGCCCTGGTACAACACTAGACACTTTAAGAGGTGGCTGTATTGTACGCTGGTTTGTAATCTGGGAACTATCGGGAGATACTAGCGCTGTTGCGGGAAGCTTGCTAGTGTCCAAGGAAATACCACCGATCGCTTTGGGGGGAATTCTTAGCTTTTGACCCACAAAAATAATGTTGGCATTTTTGATTTGATTGAGCTGGATTAATTCTTGACTAGGCACCTGGTAGGTTTTGGCAATTTGATTTATGGTGTCTCCCCGTTTAACTGTGTGGATACGCAACGGCTGTTTGACCAATAATCGTGGTGGTGCTTGATTAGCCTGTCTTGTTTGATTCTGATGTGGCTGGGACTTAACTGATTGATAGTTAATGCTTGGAGGAAGAACAGCCAAAGACTTAATATTATTACCTAGAGACTTCACCAGAAAAGACTGGGTGGAGAAGGGCATAAAATTGAGAACTCGCGGCAAAAAGTTCTGAATCTTACTCTGAGAATTAAGTGAATTTAAAGTTTTAAGCTCGTTTAAATCAGTAGCTTGAACTGCTTGATTAGAGTCCAGTAGATTAATTGTGGTGGCTAAAGATATCGAAACGCCTAGTTTAAAGTAAATACTATCCGTTATTTTATTAACTATTCTATTGTGAACCAGATTATTATCCTTAAAAGGCTGCCAAGAAAATTGCTCAACAAAATTCGACTCTGGTTGCAGGTTATTGACAAAGATTTTGTTATTTTGAATCATGCTGGAGAGGAGTCTAGCTTTAATTTCCGAGTTAATTAATATTAATAGATCAACTATCAAACGGCACTAAGTCCATTGTTCATGTGGACTAGCACACCATTAAAATATTGCCAAGCTACTATAATAGGCTACCCTACTCAACTTGAGGAAAAGTTAGTAGGCGAGAGTATAGATCTAATTATCTATTTTTAAGGAAGGTTAACTTAAAACGGCATTTTAAACAAGTATGAAACTAATAACAGGGGCTATTCAATCGTTAACTGTCTGATTGCTTCAAATAAGCCCACCGCCACGCTGACAGAAAGATTTAGACTACGAACTTTTGGCTCTAATATATCGATCCGAACTGTTTGATCACAGGTCTCTAAAAGGCTGGGGGGTAATCCAGCAGTTTCCTTCCCAAACAGAAGCCAGTCAGTTGGTTGATAGTGACAGTTAAGGTAATTGTTGCTGCCTCTGACGCTATAGCCAATCAATCTGCCGCCTTTTTGCTGCTGGTGTTGCTGAAAAGCAGATAAATTTTCATGGTAGTGGAGTTGAACTAAAGGCCAGTAATCCAAACCTGCTCGTTTAAGATAGCGATCGCTTATATCAAACCCCAATGGCGCTACCAGGTGCAATTCGGTTTGAGTTGCGGCGCAGGTACGAGCAATATTCCCTGTATTGGGAGGAATTTCTGGATTAACAAGAACCACACGAACCATTTTAATCAATGAACAGTGAACAATGAGCAATGAGCAAGATTAGGCAATCAAAGTTGGCTGACACAAAGCATACTCTAAATCTTGTTCTTGTTGGGCAATATTCTGAATATCTTGCTGGATGATTTGACTAGGAGACAAACCCTGATGATAGAGTGCCAGCCACTTCTGCGCCGTATTACCCTGGCGCAGAATTTTTTTGAGGGGGGAGAGGAAACAGCTAAAGCCCTTTTGTTTAGCGATAGGATAGACCTCTTCATAAATTTCGGCAATCCAATCTCGGGCTAGAATTTTTCTGCCATCCTGCCAGTGAGATAACTCAGCATCTAGACTCTTGCTTGCTGCTAAAACCTCATTGGCATCGGTTAGATCTACTAACTCAGAGGCTAGATTATTGGTCGCTAAGAAACTTTGCTGGAGGGGATCAAGCTGGGGATTTGCCATCATTTGCATCAGTCTCGCTTCCAATAATGCCGTAATTGCCAGCAAAGCAAAGGGATCGACCACCAGGTCGCAAACTCTTAATTCCAAACGATTGAGGTTATAAGGACGACGAGAGCCATTGGGGCGAACAGAACTCCAGAGATGGCGTACGTTACGCATGGTTTTAGCTACAAGCTGTTCCTCTGTCCACTTAATAAAGTGGCGATGACTGGCAAACAGAGGTACGTGGACAGGGGTTTTAGGAAACATTTGCCAGCGAGAAGAATGACTGCCAGTAACCTCACCGTCAATAAAGGGAGAGGATGCACTTAAAGCTAAATATAATGGTGCTTCTACCCGAACCAGGCGACAAGCCTGCATCAAAATTTCAGGATCTTCAATGCCAATATTGATATGAATGCTGGCGGTGACTACATTAGTACCGTAAGTCTGTTCAATATAGTCATGATAAGGGTTATTAGGATCAGAACGACAAAAGCGATCGCTGTTTCCTAATGATAGAGTGCTACCAGGAATCAGAGTATAGTTACCTAGGGTTTGTAGATAATTCCTTAAAGCTTGCCGTGGCTTAAGTAGAGCACATAACAGCCGCTCGTAGCGGCAAAAAGGAGCGGTAGTATACTCTACGTTACGACTGTCGGGTTCTCGCACAAAACCATCTAAGGCTTGAACAATCTTATCTGACATGCCGACAATTTCTCCTTGAGGGGTGCCAGTGTACATCTCTACTTCAAAGCCTTTAGATAGTAAACTCATCTGTGTATTTGATAGCTATAGATTTGAGTATATGCAATGGTTGAATCTAAATTCCTTTGGGTTTTAACAACTATGCTTGAGATAGCTAACTATAGAGCTTCTCGGACTTGTGAGGTCTGCCTTAGTTGTGTTTTGTCCAAGGTTAAAGGGAAAAATTAGCTTACCTCTTGACTAGGAGAATTGCTATATGTTGAGAAACTTAGGCACAAACTCCCCGCACTTTGTCTCTTTATGACAGTACATACCATCAACAGTGTAAATGATCACAGTCTAAAGGAAATCTAAAGATTATGATTAACAAGATGTAAATTTTTGAGTTAAAATCTCAAACTGCACTGTCAATCAAACTATCGATATCTATTTATGACAACACTTATATCTAATCAAAGTCAGAAAACAAAGCATTACCAGACAGATCAGCAGGTCAAATATTTACATTTAGAAGCAGAAGTTGATATGCTCTTGCAAAAAATCACGGCAGTTTTGCAGCGCAAGGGGGTTGAGTCTCTCTCCACTACACCATCCAAATCGATGGAAATGAGAGGTTGATCTTAAATCAATTTTAGAAAAGGCGATCGCCATAAATTATCAATCGGGCTGCAATTGAGTTAATTTTTATTAGCGTTGAAGCCTGTAATTGACTTATCATAACAACCCTTCAACTATCTTATCCTAATGGTGAGGGATGGCGGCTTAAGATAATTAGATTAGAACTAGTAAAAGTTCAGATTCAAGAATCTTAGGAAGTAAACATGACAATACATCCTCGGCTAATTTCAGCCTTGACTCAGAAAAATGCAGTCAAGATTATTAGCGGGTTAAATAACTTTGACCATCAAAAAGTTATGGCAGTTGTCAAAGCTGCTGAAGCTGGCGGAGCAACTTTTGTCGATATCGCTGCCGAACCCCGCTTAATTGCCAAAGTTCGTGATGCAATCACTCTTCCCCTTTGCGTTTCTACTGTAGAACCAGAATTATTCGTCAAGGCAGTTGATGCTGGTGCAGATCTGATTGAAATTGGCAATTTTGACAGCTTTTACCGTCAAGGTCGTCAGTTTGAAGCGGCAGAAGTCTTATCTTTAACCCATCAGACCCGAGCCTTATTGCCCCAAATTACCCTTTCTGTAACTGTCCCCCATATTCTTACCTTAGATGAACAGGTGAAGCTTGCAGAACAGCTAGTTCAAGCTGGGGCAGATATTTTACAGACGGAAGGTGGTACTAGTATTCAACCCCAAAATCCTGGAGTGAGAGGACTGATTGAAAAAGCCGCTCCCACCTTGGCAGCGGCATACTCAATTACCCAAGCAGTGGATATTCCCGTAATCTGCGCTTCTGGTTTATCAAGGGTTACGGCACCGATGGCGATCGCCGCAGGGGCTTCTGGAGTTGGTGTTGGTTCAGCGATCAACCAGCTAGATAGTGAGGTTGCCATGGTTGCCGCAGTGAGAAGTCTGGTAGAGGCTATGTCTCTCAGTAGGAGCGCAGTTCCCAGTCAAGGGAATTAAACCTCTAAAAGGCAGTCTTTGAAAGCATAGGCTACTCGCTCTTGCTCTGCTTCGGAGATACCAGGAAACATCGGCAGAGAGAGTACTTCTTGGGCAGCTTGCTCCACGGCGGGTAGCTGTCCTGGTTGATAGCCTAAATCTTGATATACAGGCTGTAAATGTAAGGGAATCGGATAATAAACCATGGAAATGATTCCCTGAAGCTGTAGCTTTTGTTTTACTAGTTCACGGCGGTTTGGGAGAGATGGACTATTAACCTTGATACTCACTGTATATTGATTCCAAACGCTCTCTCCCCCCGCTAAAGCTTGAGGAAGATCTAGATTAGTAATTGAGTGTAATAATTCCTGATAGTATGCTGCTGCTTTCTGACGCTGCTGGTTCCAATAGTCAAGATAAGGCAGTTTAACTGTTAAAATTGCGGCTTGTACCGCATCAATGCGACTATTAATGCCAATAAAATCGTGACTATAACGAGCAGGGGAACCATGCTCTTTGAGAATTCTCATTTGTTTTGCCAGCGCTTGATCATTAGTGGTTACCGCTCCACCATCACCACAGCCTCCCAAATTTTTGGTGGGAAAGAAGCTAAAGCAACCGACATGACCAATACTGCCAATCTTCTTGCTGTTCCAGTTAGCCCCCGCCGCCTGAGCGCAGTCTTCAATTACGAAAAGATGGTGTGCTTGAGCCAGAGCCATTAATTCAGTCATATTGACTGGCTGACCAAAGAGATGAACGGGCAAAATAGCCTTAGTTTGCGGGGTAATTACTGCCTCAATCTGCGCTAAATTAAGGTTATAAGTGCTGGGGTCAATATCAACAAATACGGGTTTAGCCCCAACGCGGCTGACTACTTCGGCAGTCGCAAAGAAACTGAAGGGTGTTGTAATAACCTCATCCCCCTCGCCAATATTGAGGGCTGCTAAAGCTAGAAAAAGAGCATCAGTGCCAGAATTGCAGCTAACGCATTCAGTAACCCCAACGTAGCTAGCAAACTCTTGCTCAAAATCAGCAACAGTCTGACCGCCAATATAGCGACCAGACTCAAGAATTTCCAGCACAGCTAAGTTAGCTTTTTCTCTAATTAGTTCATACTGTCGAGTTAGATCGACTGGTGGAATCTGTTTCACTCGCCTAGGTTAAAGTTATTTTTACTGAGATAAAATATTTAGTCATCGAATTATTCAATATAGGGTAGCGTGAAAAACTATTGTTTAGTTATACTCCCCAAAAAATAAAGGTAAGAATAAACAAGGTAAGAATAAACTAAAGTGTACTGCTTACTATGTTACCGAACATACTTGGTCGTAGTATAGCGCTGTAGTTCTGCTTCAATCTAAACCGTCATATCATTTAGCATTGACGAGGGAACGCCCAAGTTTGATCATTTGTTATTTCTCTTTGTCTCCTGATTCAGATCATTCGTTTTGGTAATCCATATAATATTATTCTGTTAAGAGCTCCAAGTTTCTTCCGCAATCACATCTTAAAGCTATGGAATCAGCAGATAATCAGGCAAAACCCAGGGCGGGAATTGATTCAGCCAGCAGTAGTGGAGAGCCATCGCTATCCAAGTCTAAGGCGATCGCCTTATTAAAGGAAAGTATTGAGCAAATTGAGCAAACTATTGAGGAAATTAACAATAATTCTGCTCTTGTTCCCTCTGCTGATTCTCTCGATGCTTTGTTGACCTCTACTCGGGAATTAGTAGTTATTCCTCCCTCCAACGTCGGATTAGCTTCTGATCAGGACTCGACTTCTGATTCTGAGGTTGAGCCATCATTAACAGTTGCCCCTCAAGAACAGCCTGCTCAACCTGAGTCTGAGAAAGAGCCTCGGGAACAAACACCGCAAAAATCACCTAAACTGGGGCTAATTCTGGTTACAGTGGCGATCGCCATTCTGGGTCTAGTATGGTATTTCTTTTATCGTCCCGAACTCAGCGTTACTTTGCCTATTCAATCGACTGCTACAGAAGTTATTGACGATTTACCCAATAGCTCCCAAAAAATTTCTCCCATTCCTATCGAGGAGACACAGCAGCAAATTAGCGACCAGACTCCAGAATCCCCCCCAGTCGATAGCCAACTACTAGAGCCTAAGGGCGCAATTTCTGATGAAGAAACGATAATTGAAGTTGATGTCCCCGCCAGCTTAGAATCTCCTGGAAAAGTCAAAGAATTAAAAATTGTTACCATTGAACCGCAGCTGAACTTTACCCCAGAACAAATCCTAATTGCCGCCCTCCAGGATAAGCTGGCTCAACTTTCTCAGGACTATCCAGCAGAACTCGTTAATTCAGTTGAAGTAGATTTGCCTCACAACAGCCTGTTAATCAGGGTAAGCCAGCAGTGGTATGACCTTGATGAATCCCTCCAAGATCAAATTGGCAATCAGATGCTAGATAGTTCTCGTCGATATGGTTTTCAACAGCTTAGACTCCAAGATAGTCAGGATATTCTGGTGGCTCGTAATCCTGTAATTGGCAAGAAGATTATCGTGCTGGAACGATAGCAACCGCAACTTTTAGAGTAATTTATGATTAATCTTTTGTCCCTTACCCTTTACCTGCGTTTAAACTCCCATAGCTTGTACAATGACTCTGGAGTAACTTAAAACAAGGATAAAGTAAACAGGTGGTCAAAAAATTGAGTAACGAAATCTTGATTAGCATGGTGGTGTTCCTATTCTGTGGATCAGTACTAATTGTTTCCGCTTTCTTGGGCAATAGTTCTACACCACAGGCGATCGCATCGGAAATCCAACAGCCTAATACCAATCCCCAATTAATAGCTCAAAATAATATTTCAGAAGAGGAGGACACTATGGATTTATCCAATGCGACTACTACAGAATCGGGACTAAAATATGTCGTTGTTAAAGAAGGGGATGGAGCATCTCCCGTAAAAGGAGCAAACGTTACGGTTCACTACACTGGAACTCTAGAAAATGGCAATAAGTTCGATAGTTCCCGCGATCGCAACAAACCTTTCTCCTTTAAGGTTGGCGTTGGTCAAGTGATCAAAGGTTGGGATGAAGGTGTTGGCGAGATGAAGGTAGGAGAAAGACGAACCCTAATTATTCCTCCTGAATTGGGCTATGGTGCTCGCGGTGCTGGGGGAGTCATTCCTCCCAATGCCACCCTCATCTTTGATGTAGAATTGCTAAAAATTGGCTAGATTTTATTTGATTAGCAACATTTGATAAGGTACCAACAAAAAGGGTGGGCAGAATTCAATCCTAAACCCAAAGATAGATTTAGAAATATTCCGCCCACCTTTGCCTATGAATATCTTATGGATATCTCCCTAGGCTTTAAAGATACTTTTTTGATAAGTGTCCTGACTACTCTTCAATAAATTTTGCCAACGACGGGCGATAAGAGTCGGTATATGTCCCATTAAATGTTTAATTACGGCTGGGTTAGCAATAATACCCCGTAAACAGGGGATGAGTTTTCTCTGCTTTAGGGGTTGAATTACTAAGTAATAGTCACGCCAAATGCGAGTTTCTTGCAGTTTATACTGTAGCGCTGACAAAACGTCAGTATTTTGCTGTAAGTAGTCTGTATTCTCCATAAATCGCTCAATGGCATCACATTCTTCTTTTAATCGTCCAATTTTATCGCTAGAAACCAACGAACCAGGACGAGCGCGGTAAAAATAATATGGTTCAGGAACTAAGTAAAATTTAGCTCCATGGCGCAAACACTGCACATCAAACCAGAAATCCTGAGAAACTTTAATCTTCTGATACTTGATTTGATGATTGACGATAAATTCCCGTCTAAATAGAGGCTTGGTAAACCCGAGACGGAGCCCTGGTTTGTTTTCAACATCAGTCAAAATAAACTCAGCGGCTCCAAACTGTTTAATTGAGGTCACCTTTGATCCGCTTTCTTGAATAATGGTGCTCCAAGGGTTGCTCTCTCCATCTTCAACTAAGTAAGAATCGTCAGCCAAAAAATCAACTTTCTTTTGCTCTGCAATATCAACCAGCACCTCCAGACGTTGTGGGGCATACCAATCATCTGAATCTAAGACAGCAATCCATTCTCCCTGAGCTGCGGCGATCGCTGCATTTCTTGCTCCTCCTGCCCCTAAATTGACCTCATTAACGAGAAGCTTTAGTCGAGGATCTTTAAATTCTTGAACAACCTCCACCGTATTGTCTGTGGAGCAATCATCAACTACGATTACTTCGATATCGGTTAAGGTTTGAGCTAATGCCGATTCTATCGCTTTGGATATATACTGCGCTGTGTTGTAGGCAGGAATAATAACAGATACTTTAATACTCATTGATTTTGGGTTTAGAAATGCTTAAATGCTCCTGAGAGCTGATTTATTAACTTGCCATCATCCTGAGGCGTTAATTGTGTTAGAACATTTGAACTATTAAGCAGGTTCAAAAAAAACCACAGAGGCTTTTAAGCCTCTTGAGGTTTACTTTAAAAATCAGCTCCTGGCTAGATTAATTGAGTTTTTAAGACAAAGATAAGGAGGGCTGCATCAGAGACTGACCATCAAAATGTTCAGGGATTTCGGCACCCATCAGGTCAAGAATTGTTGCTCCCACATCTACTGCCCTACCAGACCTAAAGCTATCCTGAGAGTTGATTCTCGGTCCTTTCATCATCAAGAAACCGTGTTCACGGTGTCCTCCAGGACGATTGAAGGTAATTGGACCAATACGTCCAATATCAGGACTATCAATTAAATCAGTAGCAATAGTGTGCCACACGACTACTAAGTCGGGGTCAGGCAGCTTAGGATTGGCATCTAGAGGAGTTTTACGAGTCCGAATTACCTTTTTAACCAGTAGTTTGCCACTTCTGCCATCTCGCAGACGATGCAGGACATCGATAATTTCATCGCACACAGCATCATAATCTTCAGGCTTGACAATACCATCGCGATCGCGTCCTTCAAGGTTAATTCTGATGTGCCCATCGGCATAGGCAGGTAGGGCAAAAGCTTTCATATTAGACCATAAAGGACTATACCAAACTGCGGGCATCCAGCCTAACTCCACATTGTCCTTGAGTAGAGGATAGGGTGAAAGTAGCCCATTTTTAGAACCGTATAAAAACCGCTTGTGAGTCCAGGTTTCCCAGAGTTTTCTCAGCGGGTTTGCTTCATAAATTTGCCGCCAGACTTCCGCTGACCAACCACCACGGATATTTCTCGTGATAATTGGAGGAGGAGGTTGATTAACATCTCCTTTCCCCAGAGCTACTTTACCAGGGTAGTTAATGCGATACATTACCTCTGGCAACAGCATCATGCTCAAAAGATCGGTATGATTTGCTCCCATACCGTGAACTGCGAAGAGTACAACATGGGCATTATCAGGAGCAGCAGCAACAATGTCCCCCACAGCTCTGTCAACCTGCTGGAAACCCTGAAGCATTGGGTCTCCTACAGTATCCATTTTATTGGTGTACTCATACAAAGGATGATCAGGCTGACTGAAATTGTAAAGATCATGACCCAGGGTATGAGTTTCCCCAAATCCCGTAAAGAATAAATCCCAGGGACCATCTTTCAAGATATCGCCACAGATTTTAGCCCGAGTGGCAACGCTATGCTCAACAGATTTAGTGACCCATTCAAAATAGTTTTTATCCCACCAAATACCATTGTCCTTACGATACACAGGATTGCTGCCGTACTGCTCAATAATTTGCGGCAGTAAACTTGCAGGTTGCGATTCACTAGGATAGAAAGGATGATGACCACCCCATCCAGTAATTTGCACCCCTTCAACCCCAGGACAGACTCTCGTCACAGGGACATCAAAAGCCGCAACTCGATAGTCGCTACCTAAGGCGTAAAATGGGCTATATTCTTGATAATCATAACCGCCGTAAACCGCATCGCAGCCCACTTTATAAGTTGTAGGGTCATAAGTAACCGTATCCCAAAACCCTGTTTTATCTGGTAAACAGCCTGTCGCCATCATTACCCAGAGTGGCTCAGTTGAGGAAAACTCTGCTGAATCGTTGTGATAATTTACGGAATTGTGTAGCCGACTGTAGGCTCCTGCTTGAGCGATCTGGCTCAGGTTGGGTAATTTACCTTGAGACATCCATTGCTCAATCAACTCGGGATCTGCTGCGTCTAAACCAATAGCAACTACAGGCTCTTTTCTGCTCATAACTATTTGAATTTAATAATAATGTAATGATCAAGAAAAAATGTTATTAGGTGGGTTCTTGTATGTATTATCTCGTATGAGTATAATAACTTTATTTTTGATTTGTGGAAGCCGATTTTTTTGTTGTTTACATAAAATATTGATTAAGAATGGATAAAGTTAGGACTATTTATAAAGTTATGATGGCTCCTAAATATTTATGCAGATTTTCAGTTACTAAACTTACTAACTCCCTGAGGAGATAGCTTAATCAGCAATTAAATGGGGCAAGTACTCAAATTACGTGTTTTTGAATATCTGAATTATCCCTAATTTATTAAGTAATGTAAATCATTGAATTCATTGAAACCAAGGCTCAATTGAGAATTTAGCGTTTTGGTCTCGTGACATTATTGAAGCAAGGGAGAAAGATTAATTATCCTGGCAGGTCACAAGGGTTGTTGACCCAACGGCGATCGCCGTCTCGAAGATAATCTGATCAGACCAGTAAATTAGCATTATTATCTATCGCTCTATAATTATCTGGGGAATCTACAGAGATGAATTCAACTTCACGGCTGCTGCCAGTTCCTGATTTTTTCAACCCTGATTTAGTGTCCCAAATATATCGAGTTCCCTATCAGAGTCGAGCCATTGACGCAGCAGAATGGTCACAACACCACAAGCTACAGCCAGCAAAAAGCGATCGCTCTTCACTAGGATTACTCCTCATCGATGTGCAAAATACATTCTGCCTCCCTGAATTTGAACTATTTGTTGGGGGCAGTTCAGGTATGGGGGCGGTGGAGGATAATATCCGTCTCTGTCAGTTTATATATCGTCATCTAGGCATGATCACTGAGGTTATTCCTACTCTAGATAGTCATCATGCAGTTCAGATTTTTCATCCTGTATTCTGGCAGAATCAGGCAGGTGAACCGCCACAGCCCTTGACGACAATTCATTTAGCGGAGGTAGAGGAGGGGACTTGGCAGGTTAATCCCAGCCTCGGCTATGGGTTTCAGGGTGGTCTAGAACAACTCCAGCAGCATGTACTGCACTATGTACGTCAATTAAGCCACGACGGCAAATATCCCTTAACTATTTGGCCTTATCACGGAATGCTGGGGGGACTTGGTCATGCTCTAGTTTCTGCCGTAGAAGATGCTATCTTTTTTCATAGCGTTGCCCGTCAAAGTTATGCCAAGTTTCAGCTTAAAGGTGATAATCCACTAACGGAAAACTACTCTGTACTCAGCCCTGAAGTATTAACCACGGTTAATCATCAGTCTCTGGCTCAGAAAAATACTGAGTTAATCGATAAGCTGCTTAACTTTGAGCGATTGCTAATTGCAGGACAGGCTAAAAGTCATTGTGTTGCCTGGACAGTTGATAATTTGCTCACAGAAATTTTGGAGCGAGATCCGCAGCTGGCGCGAAAAATCTATTTACTGGAAGATTGCATGTCCCCAGTGGCGATTCCAGGAGTGGTGGATTTTACCCCTGAAGCGAATGTCGCCTTTGAGAAATTTGCTGTCGCTGGGATGAATAGACTTCTTGCACAAATCAGAATGTACTAGCTGAGAAATGGGGAAAAGGTTAAAGGTTAAAGGGAAAGTAGATTAATTTATTATTTATGCAAGAGGTCTAATATAGTTAAGTCAACTGATAATTTTCTGGCTCAATAGAACTACAGTCGCACAAATTTAATACAGAAAATGTTTATGTGTCTGCTCGTAAGTAATAAGTAAAGAGTAATAAGTGTCTTCAACTTTGAAAGCGATCGCAATTTCTTGTAATCCCTTGTTCCGTGTGATTTAGGATGGGGACTCCCCACCCTCGCCACCCCTCTCGCTCAAGCCCTAAAGGATATATTATCCCCATTCGAGTACAAGTGCCCTTGTCCCCATTCGTCCCCCCATTCGAGGGCAAGCCGTCAGGGCGGGATAATAAGGATAAATGGTACACCTTCGGCTAACCGAACTGACTCACCATTAGCCATTAGCTTTTCAGAGATTTATTCAACAATTTGAGCTTGATAAATTGTTAAGCTCCTCAGCAATTAGAATGTCTATATTTTGAGCTATAAACTCTGAATCGATTCCGTATTGAGCAAAATATGCCGTTAACTGCTCAATATTGCCCTGATTTACCAGCTTGATGAATTTTTCTAAGGCTTGGGGGGGGTGCTTATATGCTGCCGTCATTTGGTCAACATTCTGACAAATAGAAGTTATTTCAGCGATCGCTTGATTGTCAGCAGAATTTCTAGTTTTCAAGACAGGTTTTTTACCATTTATCCCCTCAAACTTGCCAAACCCTTTAAATTTAGGACTTTTTCGGCTATTCATTTAGCCTCTAGTAAAATTATCGCCTCTATTGTGCAAGGATTTTAGGCAAACGTCGAGTAACCTATAACCTAATAATAGCTTTCTAAGCTAATTCTTGTATGGTTTGCTTACTGTTCACTGTTCACTGTTCACTGTTGAACTACCTAGTTATTGCTGCTCGATAATGGACACAATTCTTGCCCATTTGTTTAGCTTTATATAGCTCATGATCAGCAGTAGCAATCAGCTCTTCTAAAGAAGTCATATTGGCTGTTAAGGGCGCTAATCCGATGGAAACGGTAATTGAACGATGAAGATTAGCATTATATTTTGGTAGACATACCGTAGCTATTCTCTGACAAATTCTTTGGGCTAGATTGACAGCTTCCTCGATATCTGAGTTAACTAGAATAATAAATTCTTCACCGCCATATCTGGCAACTAAATCCGAGCTTCGAGTGATCCGACCTAGCTCTTGAGCAAAATAGCGCAGGGCAAAATTCCCTGCTTCGTGACCAAACTTATCATTATAAGCTTTAAAATCATCTATATCTAACATTAAAATACTCAAGGGTTGATTATTTCGTCTTGCCTCAAGTAGTTTTTGTCGCGCAGCTTGCCGAAAAAAGCTCTGGTTATAAAGTTGCGTTAATCCATCGAGAAAAGCCGCATCACGCAATTGTGAAATTTCTTTTTGTTCCGATTGTTTAATGAAGAATAGAGCAATACTGATGGAAACTATCAGGCTTGTTTTGATTAATTCCTGGAGGAGTTCAACTTCTGAAGACTGAGATGCTGGCTCGACAATCATTAAAACTTCGGCGATCGCCAACAGTAAGACACCAAGGAGAAAAAAGCTTACTGCTTTCTTTTGGAGCTGAAATTGCAAACTAGTAAGGACAGAAACGCCATACCATAGTGCTCCTCCAGCCAAAATAAGATTAAGAACGGCTAAGAAATTATGCTTGATTAAGATAGCTAAGGGCATTATCACTTTATCTATAATTGCATATTTGCAACCTCCCTAAGAGAAGAATTACTGAGCCATATCCGAATATTGCGGGGCATTACTCAACTAAATTACTTTAGATGCTATTGTTATCAACCACAGGAATTGATATCGGATATGGTAAAGTAATCTCTGACTTGAAATTTCCAGTTCAGTTATGCTTTTGGCTGCACTCTAAAAATTTAAACCATATTGCCAAATTGAATAACAATGATATTTGCAATTTAGCTCCCCCCTCGTTATTTAAGTCTAATTGGAGGAAAAGAGTCTGCTTACACGAATGTATCATCATGAAACAATTTGGTATAAATCGCAATACTTGACTGATAACATTTTCAGTCTTGATTAATGCAGCCCTGAAATATATCTCCTGAAGAAAGCTAAAGCCGCACTTATTTTGCTGCTTGAGGTGGGCTTTAAAATCCAGAAACGTCAAGCAGGTGTCATGGTTTAAGATCTAAAGAGTGTTTTGCTAACTAAAAAGTATGTTTTAGAATCATGAAGCTCAATTTAAATTATTGTCGTAGCACTACTGTTAATAATCTATTAATTTTGACTATTGCTTTGCTAGTGACCATTAGTTTTTGGATGACCCCTGCATGGGGAGCAGACTACAATAAGGAGTCATTGATTGGCGAAGATTTTTCTCATCAAGATTTAACCGATGCCAGCTTTGATCACACTAATCTTAAAGACAGCAATCTGAGCTTTATTAACGGTACGGGGGTGCGTTTTTTTGGCGCTAATTTAGCCAGAGCAAACCTGGAGGGTGCGAACCTAAGTTACGCTAGCTTAGAATCAGCTCGTCTTACTCGCGCTAATTTAACTAACGCTGTCTTGACAGGAGCCTATATGACAAATGTTTTAATAGACGGGGCGGATATTTCAGGAGCAGACTTCTCCGAAGCATTACTAAGCCCCAGAACGGAAAAGCAGCTCTGTGAAATTGCCAGCGGCACCAATCCTACTACAGGCAATGACACTAGAGATACTCTGTTCTGCCCTTAGTTAATGAGTTTTTGATTGGGGATTCCTGGTTGAACTTAGCGGAGCATTTGTTTGCGCTTCGGCAAGTTCAATCAAATCATCAATTCGACAAAAGTGTCACAATATAGATTGAAATGTTTAATATTGTGACATTAAGTCCAACTTTGAAGAACCGCTTGTGAATCGAATCGTTGCTAATTCTGAGTTAAATCCGCAAGAGCTATTCCCGTTTCAGCTAGACGAATTTCAGCATAATGCGATCGCTGCCTTAGCTGAAGGTAAATCTGTAGTTATCTGCGCCCCTACAGGTTCGGGGAAAACTCTAATTGGAGAATATGCCATCTATCGTGCCCTGAGTCATGGCAAACGGGTATTTTATACCACTCCCCTCAAGGCTCTTTCCAATCAAAAGTTTCGTGATTTTCAGGAACAGTTTGGCGCAGGGGCATCTAAGAAAATTGGTCTGTTGACGGGAGATACTATTGTTAATCCCAATGCGGATGTGGTGGTGATGACCACGGAAATCTTCCGCAACATGCTTTACGAAACTCCCATCGGACAGTTAGGAACAACCCTAGAAGACGTAGAAGCGGTAGTGTTAGATGAGTGTCACTACATTAGCAATCGATTTCGCGGCACAGTATGGGAAGAATCAATTATCTATTGCCCGCCGCAGATTCAGCTGGTAGCGCTTTCGGCTACTATCGGCAATCCCCAGGAGTTGACGGACTGGATTACCCAGGTGCGTAACTCTCATAATAATACCCAAGACAGGTATGAATGCGAACTGATTAACTCTGATTTTCGTCCCGTACCCTTAAGATACTATTTTTGCGATCGCCGTGGAGTTCATCGGCTGCTGAATCAGGGGGAAACGCAAATTAACCCTAAGCTGAAATCCTCCTTAGCCCATAAGGGAGGCAAACCTAAACGCCTTAAGGTCAAAGACTGTCCCAAAATCTATCAGGTGGTGCAGCAGCTACATAAAAAAGATATGCTGCCAGCAATCTACATTATCTTTAGTCGTCGGGGCTGTGATAAAGCCCTAGATACTCTTGATGGTTTGGCTTTGGTAACTTCTGAAGAGGAGCGGCAAATTGAGAATATTTTGCTCTATTTCTTTTTGACTAATAATTTAGAACTGCAAACTTCCTTATTAGAGCATTTTGCTGAATCTGAACCACAGTTGAGGGAACTATTGCGGAATTATCTGGCAGCTAATGAAGAGGCAGAAGCCAGCTTATCTCAATATCTCACCAACAATCCCAATCAAAGATATCTGCTGTGGCAGTTTTTGTGCGAACAGTCCCAAATTGCCCGCATTGATCAGGTAGAGCCCCTATTACGGGGTATTGCTTCTCACCATGCGGGACTACTGCCAGCCTGGAAAGAACTGGTGGAGAGGCTGTTTGAAATGGGGCTGATAAAAATTGTCTTTGCTACCGCCACCCTAGCGGCGGGGATTAATATGCCAGCCCGCACCACCGTGATGTCTGCCCTCTCCAAACGCACCGATGGGGGACACAGCATGTTAAACCCTTCTGAGTTTTTACAGATATCGGGGCGTGCAGGTCGAAGAGGGAAGGATAAAGTAGGACACGTTGTCACCGTGCAAACTCCTTTTGAGGGGGCAAAAGAGGCGGCTTTTCTAGCTACTTCCGCTGCGGAACCTTTGCGGAGTTGGTTTACCCCCTCCTATGGCATGGTGCTCAATCTATTACAAAAGTATAGCCTGCCCGAAGTAAAAGAACTGCTAGAGCGCAGCTTTGCTGAATACCTGTCCCAAAAAAAGCTGGCTCCCGAACAAATGGCGATCGCCGAAATAACTACGGAATTAGCCAAATTAGACGTGGCGTTAGCAGCAACCGCCCCCCACCAGTTAAACAGCTATCAAAAATTGCGAGAAAAAGCCAAAGAAGAACAGCGGTTACTGGATATTTTGCAGCAACAGGCAGAAGCAGCCCAAAAAAGCCAAATCAAACCCTTAATTGCCCAAATTGAGCCAGGAAGAATCATCGGACTCAAAGGCAAACATATCCGCATTAATTCCCCCCTAGCGGCAGTTTTAGTGACGAGGGTTCCAGGTTCAGGTAAAGCCGAAAATCTGCTTTGTTTAGGGGCAGATAACTACTGGTATATCGCGGCTAATACCGACGTGACGGAAATTAATCAAGGAGCTTTGACTCCTAAGGCGATCGCCGAAATTCCCCTCCCTGCTTTGGATAATCTCAAGCTGGGGAAATGGCTCCAGGGTGATGAAGCTACGGCACTAATCACTAAGCAAATTGCTGATTATCTTATACCCCCAACTCCCGCCCCAGAAGTGAGAGAGCAGCAGCAAAAGCTGGACCTAGTTCACCGTCAAATCGACGAACATCCAGTACAGCAGCTAGATAACCCCAGTCGCCTCCTCAAAAAGCACCAAAAGCGTCTTCAGCTAAGGGAAAAGCTCCACAAAACCCAAATCAAATATCAAAAACAAAAGTCTAACCAGTCCTATTATTGGTCGGAATTTCTCAACCTGATTAATGTTTTGCAAGAATTTGCCGCCCTCGTAGAATATAGCCCCACTTTTTTGGGTCAGGCTGCTGCAACCATTCGCGGTGATAACGAACTCTGGCTAGCTTTAATCTTTGTCTCTGGTGAACTGGAAGCCTTAGAACCCCATCACTTAGCAGCTGCGGTTTGTGCCCTAATTACCGAAACCCCACGAGCAGATGTCTGGTGTGATTTTCCACCACCGCGAGAGGTATTGGAGGTGCTGGGGGTTAAGAATAAATCAGGAGCAGGTAATGACTCAACTGTTTCCACCACTATTAGAGATATTAGAACCCGCTTATTTCAGGTACAGCGGCGACATGGAGTTACTCTTCCTGTCTGGCGGGAATATGAGCTGGTGGGACTGTGCGAACAGTGGGCTTTAGGGATGGACTGGAATGATTTATGTGAGAGCGTCAGTCTAGCTGAAGGGGACATTGTGCGGATGCTGCGGCGTACCGTTGATGTCCTGTCGCAAATTCCGCAAATTCCCGATGTTTCCCCGATTCTTGCTGATAAAGCTCAGTCTGCTAATGCCATGATGAAGCGATTTCCGATCTAACATTTATCATTTAGCATTTAGCATTTAGCATTTAAATTCGAGACTCCGCGCCTCCAGGCAAAAGGGATTTCTCGAATTAATTTACCATTCGATTCTTAATTTATTCGTGAGTACAACCTACACAAAAGACTTCAACCTGTGGGCTCAACAGACAGCTCAACTCTTGCGAGAACAACGTTGGCAGGAGATTGACTTAGAATATTTGATTGAGGAGGTTGAAGATTTAGGCAAGAGTGAACGGCGGGGTATTTCTAGCCAACTAACTCGCCTTCTATTACATCTGCTCAAATGGCAATATCAACCCCTGCGTCGTTCGGATAGCTGGCTGGATTCTATTACTGACGCTCGGACGCAGATTGAGCTGGCGATCGCCCTACCATGTCATAAACTACCCCAGACAATCTTCAATCAACAAAATTTAGAAAAAGCTGCATAAAAAACTCAACTGAATCGTATCTAGAGAATGTAAGCAAAACACGCTCTTATTCATTCCAAATAGGTACAGAATCATGAAAAAATCTACATTAGCTCTTCTAACTACAGTTATCGCTTTCTCTCCTCTGGCTGCTTTCGCTCAAGACGCACAAACTAGCATTCAAACCAACGGTAATTCTGCTGCTGCGGTTGGCACTCTCAACTATATCGATCAAGACGCTACACAACATAACCTCCAACAACAGCTAGACTTGGGTGGATACGGTTACACTACTCCTGAAGCTCAAACTTCTGTTCAAGGTAACGCTAACGAAGCTGCTGCGGTAGGTCAGTTTAACGTAATTGACCAAGATGCCTCTCAAACTAGCGTTCAAGACCAAGTTGATGTTAACCAATATCTTCCTTACGGCTACGGTTACTAATATTTCCTCTCTACTTGAATTTAAGTTTAATACTCAAGCCCTGGCTGAATGTAGCTGGGGCTTTTTGCTGTTTGCTTATTGATTTTGCGATCGCCCGACCATGCCATAAACTATCCCAGACGATCTTTAATCAAAACCAATTTCAGAAAAAGCTGCATAAAAAACTCAACTGAATCGTATCTAGAGAATGTAAGCAAAACACGCTCTTATTCATTCCAAATAGGTACAGAATCATGAAAAAATCTACATTAGCTCTTCTAACTACAGTTATCGCTTTCTCTCCTCTGGCTGCTTTCGCTCAAGACGCACAAACTAGCATTCAAACCAACGGTAATTCTGCTGCTGCGGTTGGCACTCTCAACTATATCGATCAAGACGCTACACAACATAACCTCCAACAACAGCTAGACTTGGGTGGATACGGTTACACTACTCCTGAAGCTCAAACTTCTGTTCAAGGTAACGCTAACGAAGCTGCTGCGGTAGGTCAGTTTAACGTAATTGACCAAGATGCCTCTCAAACTAGCGTTCAAGACCAAGTTGATGTTAACCAATATCTTCCTTACGGCTACGGTTACTAATATTTCCTCTCTACTTGAATTTAAGTTTAATACTCAAGCCCTGGCTGAATGTAGCTGGGGCTTTTTGCTGTTTGCTTACTGATTTTGCGATCGCCAAATCAATTTTGGCATTATCTTCGAGTCTCCCAGAAGCAAGATTCGCCTTTGCTCATCTGATTGCTTAGTTAATTTCTAACTCCGAATAGAAATCGAAGATTAAGTTAGAGAGATTTTATTACTTTTATTATTGACGAATCGTTCCGATCAGATGAGCGATCGCCTAATCAAGGCTGAGAATAATATCAATTTAGAAAACTAAGCGATCGCCAAAGCCGATCAAAACAAAATAGAAGTTGCATGTCTACTTCTCTCATCCAGACTGATGGTTCTACCCGACAAGATATTAATAATTGGTAGGTTCATTGATTTGTTGAACATCCGTTAACCGCTCATTTCCAGTATTTAGAAAAAGCTAGGGTCAGCAGTTTATAAGTAGTTTACATATTGTGACATTTGCCAAAACAGGAGATGATGGAATGGCTTAATCTTAATCTTATCTAAAGATTACAGATACACAGTTATTTTTGCAGGTTTCAGTCCAACTCAGTTTAGACCAAAGCCACCCTGTTTTTATCCAAAGGAAGCATATGCCAATTACGAATCGTATCAGTTTCAATAATGTTAGGGGCGATATTTTAGGCGGACTAACAGCTGCAATCGTTGCTCTGCCCTTGGCATTAGCACTCGGTATTGCCTCTGGAGCTGGGGCTTCTGCGGGGTTATGGGGAGCTATTTTAGTCGGATTTTTTGCTGCCTTATTTGGGGGAACTCCCAGTCTGATTTCTGAACCAACGGGACCAATGACAGTGATTATTACTGCTGTCATTGCTGAAACCACGGCAAGCGATCCTGAAAATGGACTAGCCATGGCATTTACCGTGGTCATGCTGGCGGGAGTGTTTCAGATTGGCTTTGGGCTGCTGAAGCTGGGGCGATATATTACGATGCTGCCCTACAACGTCATTTCAGGATTTATGACGGGCATTGGCGTGATTTTAATCTTTATGCAAACTGCGCCCTTTCTCGGTCAAGAAACGCCTAAAGGTGGAGTTCTTGGCGTGATTAAAAGTTTGCCTGCTCTAATCGTCAATTTAAATCCCTGGGAAACGGGCTTAGGCATTCTGACCTTAATCATTTTATTTAGCTATCCCAACAATCTAAAAAAGATTGTCCCTCCCCAACTGGTGGCGTTGATAATCGGAACGTTAGTATCGTTGACGCTTTTGCGGAATATTGATATCCGCACTATCGAAACAATTGGAGCAATTACGCCAGGTTTACCTGACTTTCAGCAGCCCACGTTTACCTCTGGTAATTTAAGGCTCATATTTGTAAATGCCATGATTCTAGGCATGGTTGGCTCCATTGACTGTCTATTAACCTGTTTGGTTTCTGATAGTTTGACTCGGTCTCAGCACAAGTCCAATAAAGAATTGATTGGTCAGGGAATTGCTAACATCATTACTGGTCTCTGTGGTGGAATTGCAGGTTCAGGGGCTACGACAGCTACGGTTGTAAATATTCAAGGAGGAGGTCGTACCGCGTTATCTGGTCTTAGCCGTGCCCTAATTTTATTGGTGGTCGTACTTTGGGCAGCTCCCTTGACATCAGGTATTCCATTAGCGGTTTTAGCTGCCATTGTCCTAAAGGTGGGGCTCGATATTATCGACTGGGGCTTTCTAAAGCGAGTTCATCGGATTTCCTGGAAGGCTGCTGGAATTGTTTACAGTGTTGTGGCTCTAACAGTCTTTGTTGATTTGATGGTAGCAGTTGGGGTTGGGGTATTTATTGCCAATATTCTGACTATTGCCCGTCTAGATGAACTGCAATCTAAATCGGTAAAAGCGATTACGGATGCTGATGACCAAATTGTGCTGACATCAGAGGAAAAACAAGCGTTGGATTCAGCCAATGGTCGAATGCTACTTTTCCATCTCAGTGGACCGATGATTTTTGGCGTAGCCAAGGCAATTTCACGGGAACACGATGCAATGGGCACCTATGACGTACTTATTGTTGACCTCGGGGAAGTTCCCATTTTAGGAGTCACTTCTTCTTTAGCCATCGAAAATGCCATTCAAGAAGCAACTGAAGATGGTCGAGAGGTACTTGTTGTAGGGGCAACGGGTAAAGTTAAACGTCGGCTAGAAACGCTGGGAATTAACAAACTTGTTCCAAATGATCATTGGATGGACGATCGCCTACAAGCTCTAACTGCTGGTTTATCGTTCATACAGCAGCAGCAAGCAATGACATAATTCTGCACTAAGGAGTTCTTCACAAAGGTTGCCGTTTGCTTTCTTCTCCTGCCTTGTTTTATCAAAATGTTCAACCTTGCTTTGCTTCTTTTAAAGCTGAAAAACAATACATTATGATGTCATCTGGTTTAGTAGAATTTGCGAGGTCAAATGCTCTTGCTGAAAATGATTTCACTGAAATGTGTCAGCCAGCTAGGCACCATGCTCTTTAAAATAGTTGACTAAGTACAATTTCTAGTTTCGATAATGCGATCGCCCGAATTGTTGGTGCGATAAGCAGTTAAAATTATTTTTCCAGACTCAGTTACCTCGATGCCTCTGGCGGGCTGAATTTCGCCCTGACTGGTTTTTATTGGTTGTGGGATAGCTGAGGTGGGATTCTCTTCAGCACTAACCGTAATATTAAGAGAATTTAGGGGCAATCCAGGATCGGGAACAATACCACTTCTGCCGAGAATACTTAATCCACCTTTAGCTAATGTTTCTCTGTTGGCTTGACAAGCTTGTTGAGTAGTTTGTCCTTGGAATACTATATTGTTGGGGATAGTTAATAATCCTTGAATAAAATTTGTATTAGGAAGCAAGAAAATCACCTCCCCATCTGTAGTTCCACTAGCATCAATATCATTAGTTTGACTGTCTTGAGAACCTATTTGAAAGCCTAATACTCCCTGGGCTGCAAAACTTATATTTCCTCCCTGACCTTGTTCTGCACTGGCTAAAATATCATTATTCCCATTGGGAAAAGCAACGATCAGATCAGCAGCAATGCCGATGTTACCGCCATCAGCATTGCCAAAGGCTTGAGCCGAAATAGTACTGTTATTTAGTAGATTGACATTTTCTCCGATATTCAGGTTGATATTACCTCCATTTCCTTGAGATTCTGCGCCACTATTGGCAAACAACCCCGTTGATGACTGCAAATTAATCAATCCTGGCTCTGTTAAAGGGAAAACACTGTCTGGTCTGGGATTAGTCCCCGCTCCATCAATGGTAATATTCTCAGTAAAATTAAGGTTAATGTTTCCTGCTTGACCTGTACCTTCAGCAGAAGTAACAATAGTCCCCCCTGAAGCCACTATTAGATTACTTCCACTAAGGTTTATATTGCCGCCATCGAAATCATTTTCGGTAAAGGAATCGACTAATGCACCACCACTGATGAAAATATTTGTTCCATTCAGCTCAATATTGCCCGCTTCACCTGAAGCTTCTGCTTGAGCATTGGTAGAAATTTGAGAAAAGTTAGTAATATTGATTGTGTTAGCAGTAATGCTTATATCCTCAGCGTTTCCTCCTCCATCTACAATCTGACTCAAAATTTGACTTGAATCAAGAGTAAAGTTTTCGCCAGCATTTAAGATTACACTACCAGCATTCCCTATTCCTTGTTGGCTTACGTCAGCAAAAATAAGAAAATTGTCTCTTAATAAAATAGAATCCCCTGCAATTATTTGAATATCGCCAGCATTCCCTGTACCTCCTGAACTCGCTAAAATTTGATTGCGATTATCAAGAGAATTTTGATTGCCCTGATCAGAAATAAATGAGCCTCCTACATTAATTGTTACGTTACCTGCATTACCAACAGCACCTTCGCTCAAGCTAGCTTGAATCAGAGATTTTGAATTGAAACCAAAATTTTCGGCAATATCAATGGTAATATTGCCCGAGTTTCCTATCCCTCCATTTTCGGTGATGATCCTTAAACTATTTGATTCAAAGGAGTTGGCTCTGATATTAATATCCCCCGCATCCCCTCCAGCGTTGTCAGCTCTAGTTTGAATTAAGGAAAAAAAGCCAGAGACGAAAATATTATCTCTGACATCAATCTGAATATCTCCTGCATCTCCTTTGGCATCAACATTATCTGCGAGGATACCTCCGCCAGTATCGAGTTGGAGAGAACCAGCCTCCAAGACTATCTGTCCGCCATTTCCTACCCCTTCATCAAATTGAACTTGGCTCAATAATCCTGCGATAACTTTGCCCTTAAAAGCAGGTACGAAAGTTGTCCCAGATCCACCAAAGAAAACTTCTCCTGTGGCTTTAATATTAATATTCCCTGCATTGCCCTGAGCAGCGCTATTGGTGGATATTCTAGTTCCATTAGTTAATGAAAGGGTATTAGTGTCGAGGTTAATTACCCCCCCATTACCTATAGCATCACTTACTGGTTCATCGGTAGCAATACGGCTTAAGCCAAGAGTGCTGTAGATTCCGCTCCATTCACCATCGATGGAAATATCTTGGGCGTTAAGATTGACTATCCCTCCATCTCCTATGCCAAAGGAACTAACAACAATAGCCGAATCACCTGTAAAATCAAGCGTCTCTGTATTGATATTAATTGTCCCTCCTCGACCAATTCCTAAATTATCGGAACGTATTTGGGAATTGTTACTAGCAATAATACTTTCGGCTTCAATATCGATTGTTCCCGCTACGGAATTTGCTGCTCCTAAATCTTCTCCAATCCCAGCTAAGAATAAACTTTCGTCTGTTAATTCAAGGTTATTGGTATTGATGGTAATTCTTCCTCCACCATTGCCAGTAATATCAATTACGGCATTATTGCTTAAGGATAGATCTGCTCTTTCTAATCCATCAGGAAAACTTAGCTTAAAATCATCGCTGATGCTGATGGTACCTGCGGTGGATAAACCACCTAGTTCTACAGTTCCTCCTGGTGCGGTTATGATTCCCCCATCAAAGCTGATATTACCGCCTAATAAACTCAAACTATTACCTGGATTGACCTCTAAACCCCGATTATTATTACCTCTGGAACGATTAATAATGTCCCCAGGATTATCCCTGAAGCTCAAACCAATAGGTGCATTAACAGTTAAGATAGGCTGGTTTAAATTATCTACTGCACTAAATTCTCCCCCTTCAAACAAAATACTGCTAGCACTGCTGCCATAAAAGGAGCCGCCGATACTTAAACTGGCATTCTCACCAAAAATAATCCCAGCAGGATTGATCAAGAATAAACTGGCACTGCCATTAGCTCTAATCACCCCGTCAATATTAGAAAGTCTGCCTCCAGTAACACGACTAAATATACTCTCGATCGCATTTCCATTATTAAAGAATGCCTCGTTACCAGTGGGAACGGAGAAATCTTGAAAGGAGTGAAATAAATTACCCCCTCTAACCTCTCCCCCCGTTATTTCGGCTATATTGCCATTCTGATTGACTTGAGTATTAACCGTGCCATCACTCGTGACTTGAGCTAACGCTCCAGAACTAGTGCTGAAGAGATAATAAAATGTCCAGAGACTGATTTTTAGGGAGGTAAATATAGCTTGTCTCACAATAGCATTTTTGTTGCAGCGCAAAAATATTACCATGTTAAGCGGTTAACACAATGTGCTGTATTGTAACTTTATAGCTGCTATGAACTACACTTGTCATCTCTTAAGAGATAGCTGTAATAAACAAATTTTGCTTTAGCGATCGCATTTTTCTAAATGTTGAGGCGATCGCTTGAAAGGATAGACTATAGTAATCAAGAATCATTTATAAGAGAAGATTTTATAGATACTTTTAAACACATTGCCTAAAACCTGTAGCAATTAAAGTTACTAATCAGGGAATTATTAGTATAACTACTTTGATAGTTATGTGAATCTCTGGATTAAATATTTTTATGGAAGTTATATTTGCGCTGATTGCTGGATTACTTGCTGGTAGTGGATGCGTTTGGATCATGATGCGATCGCAAATACAAAGTATTAAATCTCAAAAACATGCAAGTGATGAAAAAGCAACTCTTTGGCATTCTCAGAGAGAAAGCTTGTCACAAGAAAACAACGAAAAAAAACAGAGACTTAGAGATCTAGAAAAAGCCCTTCAAGTTAAAGAGAACGAAATTCGTGATAGTCTTACAAAAATAAGTGATGCAAACGCTAAATTAGAAAGAATTAGTGATTTAGAAATAGATCTAAGTAAGGAAATTAATAAAAATCAACTTTTTATAGAAGAAAATACTACTCAAAAAGAAAAAATTTCCAAACTAACGGCAGATTTAAATAATAGAGAAGAACATTTTAATCAAACCGTTAATAGATTAGAAAAAGATTTAGAGTATGTAAGGCTTGAAAACAGCAAATATAGAGAGGAAATAGAGCAGGCTTATGGTTTGAATACTGAGGTAAATTCTCTAAAAGAATATATAGAAGAGCTAAAAGTAAAAATCAATAAAGTTAATGAAATAAATGAACAGCTACAGTCTGAAAAAATAGATCTAGAAAGCAAAATATCTAGTTTGGAAACTAAAATACAAGAAGAACAAAAATCGGCACAAGAAAAGATAGAGTTACTTCAAAATGCAGAGCAAAAATTAACTAATGCTTTTGAATCACTATCTTCAAGAGCTTTACAAAACAATAACCAACAATTCTTGCAGGCTGCCAAAGCTACCTTTGAAAATATATATCAAACATCTCAACATAAAATTGATGCCAAACACCAAGCAATTAGTGATCTGATTTCACCACTAAATAGATCTTTAGAGGTATTTGATCGAAAACTTAATGAGAAAGATAATGCTTGGTCAAGAGATAAAGGGGAAATTGCAGAAAAACTTCAATCACAGGCAGAACTTATGTATAGACTGCAATCAGAAACTGCGAATTTAACTAAAGCTTTAAGACAGCCAATAGTTCGTGGTAGATGGGGAGAGGTTCAGCTAAAGCGGGTAGTAGAAATTTCAGGAATGCAAGAACATTGTGACTTTAGTACGCAAGAAACCATAGTGAACCAAGAAGGGAATCAAAGACCCGATTTAATTGTAAATTTACCTAGTCAAAAAAAAGTTATTGTAGACTCGAAAGCTCCTTTAAAAGCATACCTAGAAGCATTAGAAGTGGAGGAAGAATCTGAAAAAATAAATTGTCTCAGAAATCATGCACAACATATTCGCAATCACATAAATCAATTAGGCTCTAAAAACTATTGGATGAAACTAGATAATACGCCTGAATTTGTCGTGATGTTTTTACCAGGGGAAGTTTTCTTTAGTGCTGCTCTTCAACAAGATCCAAGTTTAATTGAATATGGAATAGAGAGAAAGGTAATCCTTGCTACTCCAACTACATTAATTACATTACTGAGAACCATAGAATATGGTTGGAGACAAGAACAAATTGCTAGAAATACTCAAGAAATTGGAAACTTAGGTAGAGAAATCTATGGTAGATTTACAGTATTTGCTAATCACTTAGATACTCTTCGTAAGAAATTAGATGATACTGTAAAAACATACAATAAGGCAGTAGGTTCATATAACTCCAGACTTTTGGTCACTGCAAAAAGGTTTGAGGAAGTTGGAGGATATGGAAATGATGAAATAAACACTCTTGAAGCTATTGACGAGTCATTAAGAATGATAGCTCAAGAAGAAAGTTAATTCTACAATAGAAGAATTATCAAGGTTAATTAAGATAGAGCGATCGCATTGATCAAGATACTCAATTTATAATGAAACTATCCCCATATTCGTCGATTTAGATTCAAATCTTCTACTACGCCAATCATTAACTGAAGATCTTGGAAGTACTCTTTAAGGGGCTTAAAAGACATCATGCTAGTAAATAACTTGGGCTCAAACAAATTATGACCATAGGGAATAGCAATATAAACGAAACCATCCACAAAAGACAAATAAACTTTTCTGCCTGCCTTATGATTAAACTCTACGAGGCGACGCATTAAATTTGTAGAGAGAATATAGCGGGATTCAATCTGACTATCACCATAGACACAGAAAAGCTTGGCAAATTCAGGATCTTCGAGATTAATCACTTCTCCGCGCCAGCTATGGAGAGGTGCCAGCTTGCTGCTAAAGTCATTAGGAAGGATAAAGGTGCGACTGAGAAAGTTCTTAGCAAACCGTGCCTCAAAAAATAAACCACGGAATAGAATCGATTTGCTGCGATAGGTTTCCACTCCATATTCATCATAATGCCCCCCCCTACGCTTTTGAGCAATGATTTCGGCAAAAAAGATCTTCGTATTGCCGATCGCACCATAAACGCAGTCTTCCTGTTCAAGATAGTCTGGTTCTGCTAGCTCATTTCTGAGGATTTGACTTCTAGTTAATGCCTCTATGGTTTTACGCTTATCCTCCAATAATAAATGTGCCGCATAACTAAGCTGCCCGCGATCGCTAATAAAGTTGACAATACTCTCAATAATGTTGCGTTTAAAGCCAATGCCATAAACCTGAATGCAGCCACGGCAAAAGATAACCCAGGCGGAGGCGGGAAGAGTTAAGCACAAGAAATAAAAGACTGGGGACACGCCGACTCTTAGCCAGCTAGCGATTAGCCAGCAAACTATCCAGTTAAGCAGCAAACAGACTATACCCGCAATAATCATGCTTTTCAGGGTATATCGACGACTCTTTTCGAGGCTTCGGAGTTCGTCTAATAAATTTTCCTGACAAAATTGCTTAAACTGAGCCAGGGTTTTTAATTTAATACTTGGAGGTGGAGGTGGTTGGGGCGTTTCCTCCTCTACTTCAGCAGCTACAGGAGGCTGGTAATCAGGATCGAGTTTAGCCAGAAAATTTTGCCCCCAAAGAGCATCACCTGTTACTTCGCTGGCTGCCAACTGCTGACAAAGAGCGATCGCCTGAGCTAGCTGTTGATTTTGCTGATATGCCTTAACTAAACCCCGTTGAAGATTAAAGTGCAGCCGCTGATCATCAGTAACCACTGGCAATAGCTGTTCAAAAATGGCGATCGCATCGGGATAGTTACCCTGATGTAATAGGCGATCGCCCTGAATATACAGGCGATCTATTTCTGTTGCCGATAATGATGAATTTTTCATTTAACAATGAACAATTAGCGTTGAACATTGAGCATTCAAATTTCTGACTTTTACTGAGCCTTTATTGAACTGGGCGTTGAACATTTTGCTTTCAAACCTACTGACAAACTTCTGATAAATGTTAAATGACTAATGGTCAATAGACCTCTTGCACGAATACGAATCTTAGCGGTTTCAGCAATTATCTGAAATTCTCTAAATAGCTTGTCAAAAATAGATTTGACTTATTCATTAAATTATTTATGCAAGAGGTCTAATGTATAAATGCTCAATGCAATGGCTTTTAACCTAATAATTCCCCTACATTAACGTTGGCTCTTTCTTCAGTAGGAGTAACAAATAGTTCTCTAGCCTGATATCTCATGTAGCCCGCCACAACATTACTGGGAAACATTTCTAGAGCGTTATTATATTCTGTAACCGCCGCATTATAAAACCGTCTGGCAGCGGAGATTTGTTCTTCGGTTTCGTTGATCGATTCCAATAGCTGATTAACGTGTTCCTGAGATTTCAAATCAGGATAATTTTCAATCAGCGCCACAATATTCCCCATGGTGCGGGAAATTTGATTTTCTAGGGTGAGTCTTTGTTCTGGGCTGGTTTCTCCCGACATCACCTGCGATCGCAGTCTGGTAACTTCAGCTAAAGTCTGCTGTTCAAACTCCATGTGGTGTTTAACCACCGCCACCAGGTTAGGTATTAAGTCCCATCTCTTTTTGAGGAGGACATCCACGCTGGAAAAAGATTTATTAACCTGATTTTTTAGGTAAACTAAGCCATTATAAATTCTTACACCAACCAAAAATAAAATACAGCCCAACAGCAAAATCACGATTGCCATTGATGCTAGAGTATAAATCAACGTCAGAGCCATAAACTTAAATTGAATAGCGATAGATTAGGTTTGGGCTAATTAGATTAATAATCAGCTCAATTCTTAATATTTATAGTTCCCCAAAATGGCAGTTAATAACTAATGGCTAAGTAGGCAGGGCAAACGCATGAAATGGGAGAGAAGGAAAATGAGATAATCAAGCTATTTG
>JBCBIE010000015.1:0-100889 GCA_038524995.1 Cyanobacteria bacterium J06621_8 | reverse complement strand
TTACCCGTTACCCGTTACCCGTTACCCGTTACCCGTTACCCGTTACCCGTTACCCTTTAACCGTTACCCGTTACCCTTTAACCGTTACCCTTGCATAATCAATAAGTGTTCTATCTAAACAGGATTTAGTATAACCAAGACCTTAAAAAAAGCTAAAAGTCATAAAATATTAAGTTGTAAGATGGTGATCAAGATTCGTCAATATCGACCCCAAGACTATCAGGCGATCGCCGATATTTATAATGAAGCAGTCTTGCAGGGGGGTATTACCATGGACTGTGAACTCTATAGCGCCCAGCAAATTGCTGATTGGGTCAAGAAGTTTAATGACCGAGAAACAATTTTGATTGCCGAGCGGGATCAGGTTCAAGTGGGATGGGGAATTATTAAGAGATATAGCGATCGCCCTGGCTATTGGGTTTGTTGTGAAACCTCAATCTATCTTAAGTTCTCTGAGACTCAAAAAGGATATGGACAAATCTTACAAAATGCTCTTCTGCAACAGGTAAGAGAGTTTAATTATCAGCATGTGGTAGCCAAAATCCTGACGGCAAATCCAGGGAGTATCCGATTTCATGAAAAATTTGGCTTTGAACTAGTAGGAATTCAAAATAAGATTGGCTTTTATGGTGGTCAGTGGCATGATGTGGCTATTATGCAGCTTTTGCTGGATTGACGCGACTTAGGAAACTGATCGCTAAGGAATTAGGCTCAACTGTCAAGGAAGCTGATTATCTCGGATTTTAATTCGTGATTTTTGTTAATTTTAAAACTAATACTGTCAGCTATAAAAGAAAATAAACAACGATTGATTATAAACGAAGAAATTCTAAAATTTTAATATGCTTTATGAAGATGATGTAATTGAAGCAGTTTGTACATATCTCAAAGATCAAGACTTTACTATATTGAGTAAATGTGCGACGACTGAAAAAGGTGATGATATGATTGCAGAGCATCCATTTGGGAAATATAACCTATATATTGAGGCTAAAGGTGAAACAAGTTCTAAAGAAGGAACTAATAGATATGGAATGCTTTTTAAAGGCAGTCAGATGCTAGACCATGTAGCAAAAGCATTTTATCGAGCTGCTAAAATGCTTCAACAGAATGATAGGAATTTACCTCACAGGGTTGGTATTGCTCTGCCAGATAATCACTATCATAGAAAGTATGTTGGTGCAATAGAGCAATACCAACCCTGTGAGGTAAATTCCTATCATTCTGTTGAAGCATTTTAGCAGCTCGATAAAATGCTTTTGCTACATGGTCTAGCATCTGAATTAGAGCTTATTTTATCTCCATAGTAGCTTCTAAAAGATCTAATAATTCTTCAATATTAACCACCAGATCACCATCTTTTTGCCGCACTTCTCCTTGAGGAGCAGGACAGCCAAGACAGCCATATCTAAAGCCCATACTTCGTGATAAATTGGCAAACTCTCGACCAATGTAAGCACCAAATAGTTCTAAGACAATGGGGTTATTGGCAAAGAGAAGATTAGTTAAACCAGCACCATGGGGAGCCACAATTACTTTAGCTTGAGCAAATAGTTTGACCTGTTCATAATAGCTCATATTCTCTAAGATATAGGCAGTAAATCCTAAAGGTTTTAATGCTTCTAAGACTTCTATTTCATTAGCAATTCTTCTTCCTAATGCTTTACGTCGAGAGATGAATACTTTAGGAGAAAAAGATGATTGAACACTCTGTATCTGAGAAATATTACTCAGCATTTTTTGTTTTAACCATTGGCAAGCACGAACAGAAATTTCGCCGTGGATTTCCTGATAGGAACGACGAAAAGAAGACACAATTAATTTATTGATAGTGCATCGGAAATCCTTCCAGATAATTAAGTCATCATCATCATAACCGAGGAGCTTTAGTGAATCTCGTTGCCAGGCTCGCAAGTTCTGCTCAACAATTAATTTGGGTTTAATTCCTGTTTGTTGCTGATAATATTCAATACCTTCTAATTGAGTTAAAGTATCTACTGTCCAGTGCCAAAAGTTATTACTCCAGGGATTAGTTAAGATGCAGGCAGTATCTATTTTTTCTCGTGAAGATTTATGATTAAACTGTGCTGCAATTATCGTCTTAATCGCAACATTTTGAGCAACATGAGCTTCAATAGTCGTAAATCTTGGTAATGTGGTTTCTAAAATTAAGTTGCCTTCATCATCAAAAGCCACAGGATGCTTACCAATTATTTCCGCCTCAAGTTCACAGACAAAGGGCTTGACTATTTCCTCTTGCATCGGATAGATTTTTTGAGCAATACGTTCTGCTACTGGCTTTGGAGTATAAAAATCGCCAAAGCTTAATTGTTCTGAGGTGCCAAACTTTTGTAATTTATATTTTTTTGACTTGGTTAATAAATCATTACGAGAAGCAGTTTTGAATTTAGTCTTTTTAAGCAATGTTGAGAATAGTATTACGGAAATTTGCCGCCAAACTTGATGAATCTCTCGATAAACTATCCTGGCTTTTTGATTCTTCTTCAAACTGTTCTTTAAATATTTAATCATCTTACTATTGATAATCAATAATATCCCAGGGGCAACAATCACATTCAAATTTATATTTTGCAAGACATCAAGCCTAACAAATAAATTAAATATTCAACAGTAATTATGAATTTATTGATTAACATGTAATCTATTTAACATTTGATTTTGATCAAAGGATATTGAAAATATATCTTGATCAGATTAATAGTAAATTTTTTATTTAAATATTGTCTGTCAACAGCAGATTTACGAATAAAGAAAATATCTTAATTTTGAAGAATACAAAATTAGTTGGATTCTAGGTGGTCTAGATATTTGAATTAAACCTAAAATAAATCAAAGAATAATGGTTACTAAAAAAAATATTTAACCAAACGTTGAACATTAAATATTTTGGTTTCAAACCTACTTCAACTACAAATGATAAGTGTTAAATGATAAATGAAGTGAGGGGAGGCAAGAATTGCATGTTGCAAACTTTACGGCAAAAACTTAGCCATAGCGTTTTTTTTAAATTAAGCCTGGTTAGCCTGAGTATGTGCCATGGCTCATCAACTCTAGCTTTACCTCTTTCCCCAGGCGATCGCCTGGAAGTTTCTATTCCCCAAGAAACTTATTTTAGTCGTGTATATGAGGTTAATGAAGCAGGTAATTTAGAAATCCCCTATCTTGGTACTATGGCGGTGGCTGGATTAGAACCAGCATCTGTAGAAGATAAGCTGGAGGCGGCTTTAGTCGAGCAAAAGTTTTTTCCCCCTCATACTCTGCAAATGACAATTCAGGTGCTTGAATGGTCGCCAATTACGGTACATGTTGCTGGTGAATTATTTCAACCAGGGGCAGTACAAATTAATCTCCCTTTCTATCCCGAAGCATCATTCACATCTCCCGAAGCCAATCAAATCACGGGAGAGTTTCCCTATCGTCGATATTTGACTGATGCCATAAAAGGAGGGGGCGGAGTATTACCTACCGCCAATATTAAAGAAGTTCGCTTAATTCGTAATGGTCAAGAGCAAATTTTCGATGTATCTGGTGCGTTAACAGGAAAAGCATTTACCAATGTTCCTTTAATAGCAGGCGATCGCATTATTGTTCCTGCTGCGGCAGGTTTTCAGGCAGAATTAGTTCGTCCTTCAGCAATTACCCCGCCAGGGATTAAAGTTTTTGTTTCTAACCTTACGATTCCTGCTAATAATAATGCGTCTTCCTCCATCGATAACCAACAAGAGGGAATTACCTTTCCCTATGGCGCGCGTTTCAGCCATGCCGCAATTGCTACTAACTGTGCTGGCGGTATTAAGGTTACTAATGCTAAACGCAAAGCAATCTTAATGAGAGTGGATCGTTTAACAGGAGAAACTACCTATCTAGAACGGAGTATCGAAGATTTAATGCGAGATTCTCATCATAATGACGATAATCCTCTGTTGATGCCCAGAGATGGAGTAGCTTGCTACGATTCCACCGTAACCAGCGTTAGAGACGTTTTTAAAGCCCTGGGGGATATATTAATTCCTTTTAGACTCTTGTTTTAGCTTTTTTAAATCAAATTAGATAGGTTCAATATTTCTAAATTCTTTAACCTTGACCGAAGGGAATCCTTTAGGATAACCTTTTCCCCTTCCCCCTTCCCCCTTACCCATACACAACCAGGATGTATCTAACTAGACTAAGAATTGCCATATGTCATCTTCATCAGAACATCTAATTAACACTGAAAGCAAAATAACTAGAGAGGGACATTGGTTGCGGTGGCTGAAGTATTTATTATTAAGTGCCCTGTGTAATGGTGCGGTGTGGGGACTGGCGCTAACTTATCTGCAAAAAACTCCCCTCTCTTTTACTAGCGAATTAATTATTCACGTATCAGGTAGTGCCCCTGGGGTGAGCGTCAACCTACCCAGTATTGGTCAGGCAAATACCTCTAGCGGGACTTCTTTTGGTTCCCATTCCGACCCTAGAGAAAACTATAAGCTGATGGCAACCAGCGGCACGATTTTAGACCTCGCGGCAGAATCCCTAGAAATATCTCGTACTGAGTTAGGAAAGCCCAAGGTGACCTTAATTAACAATACTACCCTGTTAAAAATAGAGGTCAGCGCTCAAGATTCTAAAGTAGCTGAATCAAGGGGGTGGGCACTGTATCACTCACTTTATAACCGTTTGAACACCTTGCGATCGCAGGAACAGGCAGAACGGGATAAATCGGTGCAGCAAATTTTAGAAAATACACGGGTTAAGCTAACGGAGGCTCAGGATAAATTATCTGACTATAAATTAAAGTCTGGCTTTATTTCTTCTGAGCAGATTCAAGACCTAATTAGCAACATGGGGAGGCTACAGGCTAAATTAATTGATGCGATCGCTCAATATCGAACTAGCAATGATAGTTTACAGCAGTTAGTTAGCACCCTGCGCTTAACGCCGCAAAAAGCAGCCGATGCTTTAGTTTTACAAACTGACCAGGAATTTCAAAAAATCTTAACTGAATATACCGATGCCACCACAGTTCTTACTAACTTGCTTCCCAGTCGCGGTGAGAATTATCCCGATGTAGTTGCAGCAAGAGGAAAACAACAGGCTTCTCTTCAGGCTTTACTCACCAGAGGGCAAAAATTGCTGGGTATTCCCGTCGAACAGCTAAGTTTAGAACGGTTAGTCTTAGATAATACTAATGGTTCAGGGGTTAAGCGGGGAGATTTGTTCGTTCAGCTAGTGGAAACCAGTGTGGAATTAAAGGGTTTAGAAGGGCAAATTGCCACTTTAAAATCACAAATTGCAACTCAGAAAGCCCAGTTAAGCCTCTTAACGGAAAAAGAATCAATCCACGATAACTTTGACCGCGACTTGCAAATAGCCCAAGCAGTCTTTGCCTCAACTCTTACCAAAATCGACCTCAGTAAAGGCGATCCTTTTGCCTCTTTCCCCATGATCCAAATTATTGAGGGACCTACCCTTCCAGAAAAACCCAGCGCACCTAAACCAAAGCTAGTGCTTGCAGGTGCAGTTGTCGGTTCTCTATTTGTTACGGCAGGATTAACGCTGTTATGGTGGCGAGAACCTTTATTGAAAGTTTCCCAGCAGATCGTCAAAAAAGCGATCGAGTAAGGATGGTCGTATGAATTTTAAGTCGGGAAAAGTTTATGTATCTGCTCGTAAGTAATGAGTAACAAGTAATAAGTAATAAGTTCGGAAAGTTGGCTATAAATGTCTTAAAAACTAATAACTAGTTGATTGGATAATTTCATAAATACGACTCGTCAGAGTTTTATAAGTACAATTTAATAACTGTGACACTTCCTGGCTCGTTTTACCTACATGCGGCGAATATTATCCCGCCCTGACAGGACTATGCGCCTTTGTGCTAAAAATTTGATTGCCAGCAACCTGGCTCTGACATAACTTTTTTTATATGATTTGGGAGAGATTTTGAATCTTAGACTGGGTGCATTCAGTTAAGGCGCTTGTCCTTTAGTTTTTGCCCAGCCTAAGCAGACTAATTTATTTCTTGGGAGTTATTAATTTAAGACTTACTCCCACTCAATAGTTCCAGGGGGCTTGGAGGTAATATCATAAACAACACGATTGACCCCCTTGACCTCATTGACAATTCGGTTAGAAATAATTTCTAAGATTTCATAGGGAACCCTAGCCCAGTCTGCGGTCATCCCATCTTCACTGGTGATAAAGCGCAGCACTACTGGATGGGCATAGGTACGCTTATCTCCCATGACTCCAACGCTACGAATCGGTAATAGGACGGCAAATGCCTGCCAGTAGTCGTGATAAACTCCCTGCTTTTCAATCTCGTCCCGCACGATAAAGTCAGCATCCCTAAGGATATTTAACCTTTCTGCGGTAACCTCACCGACGATTCTAATTGCTAAACCGGGACCAGGAAAAGGATGACGGCGCACTATTTCTTCTGGTAAGCCAATGGCGCGTGCCAGGTTACGCACTTCATCTTTAAACAGTTTACGTAGAGGTTCAACTAGCTTAAACCGCAGATCCTTGGGCAGACCACCTACATTATGATGGCTTTTAATTTTAACTGCGACTCTTTCTCCCGTCTTAGGATCGACGTTGCTGTCTGCCGACTCAATCACGTCAGGATATAAGGTACCCTGTGCCAGATAGTCAAAAGGACCTCTTTTTTTAGATTCTGCTTCAAAAACCTTGATAAATTCATGTCCAATACGTCGCCGCTTTAGCTCGGGATCGGTTACTCCCTTGATTTGCTCTAAAAAGCGATCGCGCGCCATTACGTACTCGACGGGGATATGGAACTTATGTTTAAAGATTTCTACCAGTCGTTCAGGCTCTCCTTTACGCATAAACCCTTGGTCAATAAACATGCAGGTCAGCTGATCCCCAATTGCCCGATGTAGCAGAAACGCCAAGGTAGAGGAATCAACCCCCCCCGAAAGAGCCAGTAGCACTCGCTTATTGCCAACCTTGGCTCTAATATCCCGAATCGATTCTTCAACAAATGCTTCTGTCGTCCAAGTCGGTTCACATTCACAAATGTGGTAAACAAAGTTGCGGATTAGAGCTAGACCTCCCTCGGAATGTACCACCTCAGGATGAAACTGTACTCCAAACAGCTTTCTCTCAGGATGGGAAATTGCTGCACAGGGAGTATTTTTGGTATATGCCAGGCTAGTAAATCCGTTTGGTAGTGTGGTGCAGGAATCACCGTGACTCATCCACATGGTTGAACCATCTCCGACGTTGGTCAAAAGATCCGTCGGATCTTCGATAAATAGAGCCGCTTTGCCATATTCTCCCCGCTTAACCTGCTCGACAACTCCTCCTAGCTGCTTGACCATCAACTGCATTCCATAACAAACCCCTAGAACTGGGATTCCTAAATTCCAAATTTCAGGATCACACTGCGGTGCCAGGGAATCATAGACTGAATTTGGTCCACCTGAAAGGATAATTCCTTGAGGATTAATTGCTTTGAGCTGGTCAGCAGATGTTCTATAAGACAATACCTCAGAATAAACCTGAGTTTCTCTGATACGGCGGGCAATTAACTCTGAATATTGAGAGCCAAAGTCGATAATGATAATTTTTTGGCGATTAACTTGATCAACCAAAGACTTGGGCGTTAAGGCTTCTTGATTGGAGGATATCGGTTTGGTCTGGATAGTCACTTTACTCTAGAAAATGTGTAAGTAATAAAGGTAACGAAATGTAAAGATTTTTGTGTTTTTAATACCGAAACTAGATTGGGTAAGTTACAATTTCACTGAGTTATTTCCTAACAGCTTCAGGAATTAGCCAAATATTCTTATTAGCCTAACATAATCTAGATAGTAAAATTAGGGCGTTTTTGCTCTGAGTAATTATTTGGCGATCGCGGTCAAACAAGATAGACCCAACAAAAAGCTGATTGTCTGTATATTTGGAGACATAATTGCTCGATTTAGCATCAACTGCTTGGGCAAGTTCTCGATAAATTAAGTTAACCCAACTGAGGTCATTTAGCTGCTGAGAATCTAGCTCTCGCAGCAGTCCTAAAGCCGCTTCAGCGGTAGGGCAGTGGAAAATTTGCTCTAGATAAATTTGGGGTAAGCCCAGCTTGGCGCAATATGCCGTCATAATTTCTAGTCTGGCATCTGCTAGGTGGTTATGGGTATGGAAAACTCCTCCAGCTAGCTTGATTAATTTGCCGTGGTAGCCAAAGAGTAAAATTGATTTCACCCCAGACACAGCAGCAGTAACGAGCATCGAACCAATCCAGTTAGCTGTTTTAATAATTTGCTGGGAATCAATACCTAAATTTAGCGCTAGATCCTTGCCATTTTCGCCAATACAAAAAACCAGAGAATCAAACCTTGCCGCCTGTTCTTTAATCTGTTGTTGATATGCTTCTAATTGTTTGGGGGCAGTGGCAGGGTTAACAATTCCTGTTGTACCAAGTATTGAAAGACCATTTACTACGCCAAAAGCCTCATTAGAAGTACGTCGGGCTAATTTTTTCCCCTCGGGTAGAATAATGGTAATAATTACTGCTTGCTGCGCCCCCAATAGCGGCAGTAAATTTGCTCTAATAAGCTCCTTGGCATAGCCATAGATAGCAGCCTGATTACTCTCCTGCAATCTTCCCACCCCCTCTCCTCCTCTGAGAATAATTTGCTCCTCAGAATTATCTACAAGCTCTACCTGTGCCCAGACAGGAGTATTACGGGTTAGATCGAGGTGATCTCCTGGGGCACTTCGAGTAATGGAGATCGCCGCATTGGTAGCAATTTGGGCAACCTGTTCGATCGGAATCTCCACTTGACGGGCAGGCTTCAGTAAATTGACCGTAACTGCACCAGGGGAATTCTGCTGCTGGAGGTGCTGAAGAGAAGCGAGAGCACTGGCGCAGGCAAAAACAGGAAGTGTATATCCAGTAGACATAAAAAACGCCTGATGTATTTTAGCTTCGTTGAAAAGTCATTAGCTCGAAGTTTTTATATGAAATACTTAAATACTCGCTACATAAGAGATCGTCTTTAGCTGTCAGCCATCAGCTATCAGCTATCAGCCTTGAGCTTTTTTCTCGTTTTCTAACATATACCATTCTTTTTTAGATTTCATATTAGTTTTTAGAAATTAATTAATAAGCCTGAGGCTGAGAACTTATAGCCATTTGATATTGTACAACTCGATTGCGTCCTGTCGCCTTAGCTTGGTATAGTCCTCGATCCGCTGCGGCAACTAAGGTTTCAAAGTTACCATCAGGCTGGGGTAAGCAGCAGGCAACTCCTAAAGATAAAGTCACGTATAGGTCAATGGGGGAATTAATGTGAGGGAGCTTAAGAGCCTGAATCTGGAGCTTGATCTGTTGCGCTAGGTGTATAGCTCCTGCCAGAGGAGTATTGGGCAGAATAATAGCGAATTCCTCGCCGCCGTAGCGTGCCACCAGATCCGCAGGACGTTTAACCACGTCAGAAATCGCCTGAGCTACCTGTCGCAGACAGCGATCGCCTGCGGGATGACCATAGGTATCGTTATATAGTTTGAAGTAATCAACATCACACAAAATTAATGATAGGAGATTCTGCTCCCTCGCTAATCTTGACCATTCAGCGGCAAGATATTGATCAAATTTGCGGCGATTAGCAATTTTAGTCAAGTCATCAACTACTGATAATTTGGCTAGCTCTAGATTTGCTGCCCCTAGCTCTTGGTAGAGTTGAGCTTGTTTAACTGCTACGGATAACTCCATCGCTACCTGTTCTAGGAGCCTGATTTCTTCAATTGTCCATTCTCTGGATAGAGAATATTGTTCTACAGAGATCAAACCCCAAAGATGTTGCTCAGAAATGATGGGAATTAAGAGCACTGAAGAGGCTTCTGCCGTAATCTGAGATAAATTTAGCTCATTATGGGTCACAATTTTTCCAGCCGCTAACTGAGCTATATTGTTGTGAAACAAAACCACAGGAAACCTCTGATTCTGATTGATTTCACAGCTCAGTTCTGCTCTACTCAACCTAGACTCAAATAAAAATGTTAGTTTATGATGAAGATCAAAGCGATTAATTTGTATTTTTTCTGCCTGCAAAAACTGATTAACTTCCTGAACAGTAGTCTGTAGAATTTGATCTAAATCGAGAGAAGCATGAATTTTTTGGGTGATCTGAGCCAGCAAATGATTACAGGATGCTTGATGGATTAGCTGTTGTTCTGTTTGCTTAAGCGAGGTGATATCAAAACAGTAGCCTAGTAATCCTTTAAACTCACCACTAAATTCAAATTGAGGGAGGGCTGTATTGTATATCCAAAGATATTCTTCCGCTAAATATTGCAGACGATAGGTCATCGTAAAACCTCTCGCTTCGGCTAATGCCTGACTAAACTCTTGCTGACATTTAGCTAAGTCATCTGGATGAATCTTGAGCATCCAGCTAGGGTTTAATTTAGGATCTATTTTTTGCCCGAAAAGTCTACTCCAAGCCTGATTAAAATAGATGCTCTGCCCATCAGCATCGCACATCCAAACTAAGGTTGAAGTATTATCAATAATGGTTTGAAATAAATTTTTAGTTCCTAATAACTGAGAACTTAACTCAATATTTTCCTGGCTAATAGTTTCTGCTTCTAGTTCGTTTTGGTGTCGTCTGAGTGCTAGGAAAATTGTTTTACTGAGGGAAGCTGCGGTTATCTCTGAGTAGAGCAGATAATCATCTATATCAATTGGTAGTGAAGCTAAATCAAATTCCGCAATAGTTGAAACTAGAATTATGGGAATATTCTGAGTATTAAGCTGCTCTAGCTCTAAGAGTTTTTGCTCCTGCTGCTGATCTAAAATATAAAATATTAGTTGGGGATTGTTAGATGGTATTCTGGCAATGAGATTTCCTAAGTCTGGGATGGGGAGCAATCTACATTGGGGAAATTTGACGGTATTTAAGAGGTGGGCAATTGAATTGATAGCCGCCTGCTTATTGCCGAGCAATAGAATTTCAACCGTGGAATTAATAGCTTGCACAATTAAAAATTGAATTGTTCTTAAAAATTAATAATAAATTTAGAGATTATTCAACCTAAATTCTGAATAATCCTAAAGATAACCTCAATATCAGCAATTGATCGATCTTTTTGACAGATCTTTAGTTTTTTTTAATAACTCAAAAGAATTTTATTTTTGCTGCGCTTTAGAGATTACTCAAACATAAATACCCCAGCAATATCTAACTGATAAATCCGTATATTTACAAGCACAATAGAGTTGCTATTATTACTCAATTTTCTCCATAGGAGCTATCTTAGGAATAATTTTCGTAACTCCCATGGTGAGAAACTTCACTGCCAAGGTGGCTTTTTTACCGCTACCCAGGACATGAGTAATTTCTCCCATGCCAAATTCATGGTGTAAAACGCGATCGCCGACACTCCAGTCAATTTCACGTCCAGTAGTTTTGGCTCGGGTAGCACGATGGCGAGTGGTGGCTAAATTAATGTTGCTGCTAATTAATTCCCCTGGTAGCTCCTGTAGAAATTGCGAGGAAACCGCAGGCTCTCTAGTACCCCACAGACGGCGCTCTCTGGTGTAGGTAAGGAATAGCTGCTCTTGGGCGCGGGTCACTCCAACGTAGCAGAGGCGACGCTCTTCTTCGATTTCTAGGGGGTCGTTAAGGGTTCGGTTATGGGGTAATAAGCCCTGCTCCATCCCTACCAGGAAGACCACAGGAAATTCTAACCCTTTAGCGGAGTGCAGCGTCATTAGGGAGACTTTTTGCTGTTCTTCATCCATGCTATCTAAGTCTGAAGCCAGGGAGGCGCTGGCGAGAAATGCTTCGAGGCTGGTTTCTTCGTTATCTTCCTGAAACTGCTGCACCGCGTTATACAGCTCGTAAATATTGGCAATGCGGTTGTCAGCCTCGTCTGTTCCCTGCTGCTGTAGCTCTTTAACGTAGCCTGATTGCTCGATGATTAAATTGAGTACTTCCCCTGCGGTTAACTGCTCTAGCTGTCTCTGGAGTCCCTGAATCATCTGGGCAAACTGATTGAGGGACTTTGCTGCCCTGCCTCCCATAGTACTGACGGAGGTTTCATCATTGACAATTTCCCAGAGGGGAATACCCATTTGCTGGGACGCATCCAATAAGCGATCCATGGTAGTTTTACCAATACCGCGACGGGGAGTATTGATAATTCGCAGCAAGCTGACGGTATCCTCTGGGTTAGCAATGACCCGCAAATAGGCGATCGCATCCTTGATTTCTTTACGGTCATAGAATTTTAAGCCCCCCACAATGTTGTAGGGAATATTATTGTGGAGCAATAAATCCTCGAAGGGGCGGGACTGAGCATTAGTCCGATATAGGATAGCAAAGTCACCCCAGGCAATTTCAGGATTGTTTTGATTAATCTGCTGCATCTGGTGCACCACAAAGCGAGCTTCCTCCTGCTCTTCATCCCCCTTATAAAGATAAATTTGCTCTCCTGTGCCACGGGTAGGCTTAAGCACTTTATCAATCCGCTGGCTGTTGTGGGAAATTAAGTGATTGGCTGCTTTAATGATATTTTCGCGGGAACGATAATTTTCCTCCAGCTTAATCATGGTGCGGGTATCCTCGTCGGGCAAACCATCACCAAAGTCTTTTTGAAAGTCCAATAAAATAGTGAAGTCTGCAAGGCGAAAAGAATAGATTGACTGATCCGCATCTCCTACCACAAAAAGCGATCGCCGACTCCAGTTCCATTCACTTTTGCGAGTTTCATTATTGGTTGCCAGTAGCCGAATCAGGTCATACTGCACCCGATTAGTATCCTGATACTCATCTACTAAGATATGCTGAAACTGGCTGTGCCAGTAGCCGAGAATCGATTCATTTTGCTGGAATAGCTTAACGGGAATACCAATCAAATCATCAAAATCTAGGGCGTTATTAGCCGCCAGTCTTGACTGATACTCATTATAAATTTCGGCAATTACCCGACCACGATAACCAGGCTCCTCTTTGGCAAATTCATCGGGGGTTAAGCCGCGGTTTTTGGCGTTACTGATGGTGTAGCGGATCTTGCGAGGCTCGAACTTCTTCTGGTCTAGGTTTAATTCCTTAGTAACAATATTCTTAAATAAACTTTGAACATCCGATTCGTCAAAGATAGAAAAATTGCGTTTCCAGGTACGACCCCGCTCATCTTGATATTTATTGAGGTCAAAACGCAAGATCTTGGCAAATAAGCTATGAAAGGTGCCAATCCAGAGCTTTTTAGTGGTTCTTTTGTAAACCTTAGACTTTAATGCCTTTTGCTCGAACTCGCTTAAGAACTCTAGCCGCTGACCATGGTGTTCCAGCGCCAATTCCGTGGCAAAAATATACTCAATTCGCTCCCGCATCTCCCGCGCCGCTTTATTAGTAAAGGTAACGGCGAAAATATTTTCAGGGTCGATCTGATGATGGCGAATTAAATTAGCAATCCGATAGGTTAAAGCCCTCGTTTTACCCGATCCTGCCCCCGCCACCACCAGCATGGGTCCACAGTAATGCTGAACAGCAAGGCGCTGTGATGGATTAAGATGGCTTAGAAAGTCAGTCATAGCTTAAGGGTGAAAGGGTAAATCTCGCTTTGCTGTTTATGTTACCAACTATTTTGCAGTGACTATATTATGAATACAGAGCAAAATTTAATAATTAGAAAGGCGGTTCCCTCAGAAGATATCATTATTGCCGAACACTTTTACCAACTGTGGCTCGATAATCACGTCAGTCCTGAAGATATTAAAGATGATTGGCTAGAGGATATGCTGCAATTTATCGCAAAAGCTCGCCAAGAACTATCATTTCAGGCTTTTGTTGCCCTTGTAGGTAATGAAATAGTTGGCTCCGTAAGCTGTCAGCTTTTTGCAGGCTTATATCCCATGCCTTTTAAGCCCAGTATCCGCAAATACGGCTATATCTGGAACGTTTTTGTCAAATCAACCCATCGTCGTCGGGGGATTGCTACTGAATTAACCCGACAGGCGATCGCTTATTTAAAATCTAGTGGCTGTACCCACGTCATCCTTCACGCCTCTCCCTATGGCAAGCCTGTTTACTCCAAGCTGGGTTTTGTTGACCATAATGAAATGATTTTAGATATTGGATAGTAGTTTTGTATTAAAACTGGAAAAATCTTATGGTGATGCAGCTAGATCAGGTAGTTCCTTTAGGGCGATCGCTTGATGAGTATCTGAAAATGTTTGCTCTTTTTGGGAAAGATCTCCAGAAGACAATTTTGGGCGTAGGAGATGGTCCTGCTAGCTTTAATGCGGAGGGTACTAAGAAAGGATATCAAATTACCTCAATCGATCCGATTTATCAGTTTTCTGGGTCAGAAATTAAACAAAGATTTGATGCGGTAATAGATAATATTATTGACCAAGTGATTGCTACACCCAATAACTGGGTTTGGGACTATCATCAAAATCCTCAACAATTAAAAGCAAACAGAATTAAAGTCTTAGAAACTTTCTTAGCCGACTATCAGCTAGGCAAACAGCAACATCGCTATTTAACTCAAGAATTGCCCCAGCTAGATTTTGGCGATCGCTCTTTTGATTTAGCTCTATGTTCTCATTTCTTATTCTTATACTCAGCGCAGCTTGATTTAACCTTTCATCTGGCTAGCATTCAGGAAATGTTGCGGGTTAGCCGAGAAGTTAGGATCTTTCCCTTGCTAACTCTTCAGCAAGAAACTTCTCCCTATTTAGAACAAGCGATCGCAAAATTTAGCAACCTCGGATACGCCACCTCAATCGTTAAAGTTCCCTACGAATTTCAACCAGGAGCTAATAAAATGTTAATCATCAAATCAGCTACTAAGTAATTTATCTTTCATATGGATAGAATAAACAGCTTAAAACAACAGCTTCGGGAAGAAATTGAACAAATACCTGAACCCCTTCTATCTCAGTTGCTTGACTTTACTTTATTTCTTAAAGAAAAATATCTTGAAGATGATGTTGATCAGGAGGAACGGGATAATATTGCCGCTGCTAAATCAGCATATAATTCTGGTGACTACTTGACTCTTGAAGAGTATGAGGCTACTCAAGGATGAGTTATCGGGTAATAATTCCTAAACCAGTACAAAAACAATTAAATAATCTACCACAAAAAATAAGGGCACGCTTATTAGCTGAAATTCGCCTTCTACAAGATAATCCTCGTCCTAATGGCGTAAAAAAGCTCAAAGGTTATGTAAATACTTATCGCATCAGGGTAGGAAACTATCGGGTTATTTATGAGATTGAAGAGGGAGAAATGATAGTTTTGATTCTGAGCAGTATTCATCGCCAAAATGCCTATTGACTCTAGCCTATTGCAGTAATTATCGTATTTGTTCCATAGCCCAACGACGAAAAGCCTTAATGCCTTTATTTCTACCTTTCTCACGACACTTGGCTAAATATTGGGGAATAGCTTCAACAAGGGGAAAGTTAGGAAAATTTTTACTGGTGGAAGACTCTACATATTTACCCTCTACCAGTAGCAAAATCTGAAGCTGATTCTTTTCGTATCTCCATAGTTCCGCTACCCCTAAAGACTCATAGATATCTGGATGAGAGCGATTAGTAATGTCTATTTCCAGTGCCAGATCTGGAGGGGGATCTATAGTGAGATCTAATCTATTTTTTCCTCTAACAGCTTGCTCATTTTCAATGTAGAAACAGCTATCGGGTTCAATTCCCTTTAACATGGCTTGATTTTTAAAGGTGGTAGAATCTAGGGGACAGAACTCAATATCTAGTTCTTCCAGCAAAATTTCGACAAAATTGCTGAGATAAACCTTATTAACTTCGTGTTCGGGTAACGGAGTCATAATCTCTAATCTTCCTTGATCATAGGCAATCCTCGAACCCCGACTTGAGCCTAAATCTTCTAAAATCGCCTCAAACTCTGTCCAGCTAATATTTTCTAAAACTATGGTTTGTCCTGGGGGGACAGTAATTCTGCTAACTTCAAGCAACATAATATTTTACTGGCGATCGCTATTTACAACCCATTTCCACCTCTTTATTTTATTCCTGATCTCTTCATTAAGCTTTGTTGCTTTGTCTACAGAAAAAGAGACGGAAACCATATGTCTTACTTATGGTGGTACGGAGGCAAATTGTATATAGCAATAATTATATGTTCGCGCCCTTTAAAGAATATTTAGAAGAAGAACTTTTTAATCGCTTTGACCTACGAAGTCGCCCTATTCCCGCTGGTCTAGAATCCAATATTAGCGCTCGGGGGAAAACCCCAGCCAGGATTCAGAGCTGGTGCTATCAGTCGGAGGAGCTGAGGAAGATCCGCTACTCCTATATTGATGCGGGGGCTAACGCTCAGATATTCAATAGCGTTATCTATCCAGCACATAATTATGACCTGCCTCTATTGGGAGTTGACTTTCTCTCTTTTGGTAGTAAAAAAGTGCTGGTGGTGATGGACTTTCAGCCCTTATTCCGCGATCGCGCTTACCTAGGGCGGTATATTGAGCCAATGAAGGAGATTCGCGATCGCTATGATGAGCTGGCTCAGGACTTGGCAATGAAGTTCTACGACGCTAATCAGTATTTTTCTAAATATCTGCTGTTTGCCAAGCTGGATTCAGCAGCGGTATTGGAAAAGCTATTTCCTGCTTTCCAAGAATACCTCAGTTTATATTGGCAGCTACTGGAGGAAACCCCACCATCAAGTGATCCAGCAGAGATTCAGAGAATCATTGCTGCGCAACAGGAATACGATCAATACAGTGCTGATCGTGATCCAGCTCATAAAATGTTCAGCGGTTATTTTGGTGCTGAATGGGCAGAAAGATTCTTGTATGAATTCTTGTTTGAAGATGCCTCTCCCCTAGCGGTATCTGCCCCTAAGCGTTGAAATATCAATGTTTAATGATCAATGATAAATTAGATGACACTATACCAACCATTTTTAGACCATGCGATCGACGCCCTGAAAGCAAAATTTGATTTAGCGACTTATCCTATCCCCAATGGCTTTGCCAGTAATCAAGGAACTATGGGCAGAGGAAGCAAACAAGTATCTGTAACGACAACAAGTCATGCTTTTAAATCCCCTAAGCTAAGGCAGATTAGAGCAGCTCATGTTGAAGGGGGTAGCTCCCTCCAGGTGCTAAACTTTGTGATTTTCCCTGAGCTAAATTACGATCTGCCTTTTTTTGGCGCGGATCTGGTAACTCTTCCTAAAGGACACCTAATTGCGATCGATATGCAGCCGTTGTTTGCTAAGAATCAGAGCTATGAGGCGAAGTACAGCGAGCCGATTATGCCCATGTTCCATGACTATCAGCGAGACTTGCCCTGGGGTGGTGACTTTCCTGAAGAAGCGCAGCAGTATTTTTCTCCTGCTTTTCTCTGGACTCGTCCTACGGCAACGGAAACAGTAACCAGTAAAGTATTTGCGGCATTTTGTGACTATCTCGATGCTTATCTCAATTTTGTGCAGCAGGCAGAACCAGTTAGCGATCGCCAACGTTTGGCAGACATTCTTCAAGCACACCAGCGCTATGCTAACTACCGTGCGGAAAAAGATCCTGCTAGAGCTATGCTGACCCGTATCCATGGCGCAGAATGGACAGAGGAATATATCCATGGTTTTCTTTTTGACCTGGAGAGGCAGCTATCCCGCGCCTGAAAGCTAATTCTAGAGCATCATCTGGCAAATGTTGATAAAAGTAACATTAGATTGCTTTTGGTTACTCAAAAATAAGATGATAAAAGAGGAGATTGTTTTCCAAAGCACAAAAAACTTAGATAAGATAATCTGAGATATGAGCATCTGGTGCACTTGTAACCTAGATTGCATGGCTCAGGTTGGGATTTATCAAAGGGTAAATCTTCTTCAACTAAAGTCAGTAGAATCAGGAAAAATTAACAAGATGTAACAAATAGAAGCTCAATGCCGTTGTATAAATAAAAATTGACTGAGGGGTTAGTAATAATGGACAAAGCTTTGAATAGCGATTTCCAGTGAGCACAACCTCAAAGGTTTTTAAGAGTGTAGAGTTTTATAGGATGACTTAAGAAATTCTTCTAAGCTCCTTGAGAATAGTAACCTAGCACTATTGACAACGGATTACTTTCACCTCTCTTAGCGACTAGCTAGTTGCTGAAGGTAGTTTTTAAGTTAAGATTTCTTTTTGCAGTTCAACTAAACCAAATTTAATTCAAGTAGGAGATTATTTATAATGTTCGACGCATTTACTAGAGTAGTGTCCCAAGCCGATGCCCGTGGTGAATTCCTTTCCACAAATCAGCTTGATGCACTGAGCGCTATGGTAGCCGCTAGCAACAAGCGCATGGATTCTGTAAACCGTATTACTGGCAACGCTTCTGCTATCGTAACCAATGCCGCTCGCGCCTTATTTGCCGAGCAGCCTCAGCTCATCGCTCCTGGTGGAAACGCTTACACTAGCCGTCGCAACGCTGCTTGCTTGCGTGACATGGAAATCATTTTACGCTACATCACCTACGCAATCTTTACTGGTGATGCCAGCGTGCTAGAAGATCGTTGTCTTAATGGACTTCGTGAAACCTACTTAGCGCTTGGTACCCCTGGTGCTTCTGTAGCTGTAGGCGTGAAGAAAATGAAGGAAGCTGCTTTAGCAATTGTTAACGACACTAAAGACATTACTCCTGGTGATTGCAGTGCAATTACTTCTGAAATTGCAGGATACTTTGATCGCGCTGCTGCTTCAGTCGGTTAATCATCACCAGAGATGAATTGCCCCTTATGGGTAAATTACATTAGCCTTTGGTTGTTTAGAAAAAATTAGTAAAACAAGAAAAACATTACGATCATGAAAACTCCTCTAACTGAAGCAGTATCATCTGCTGATTCCCAAGGTCGTTTTTTAACCAACACTGAAATTCAGACTGCTTTTGGTCGTTTTCAGCGTGCTGGGGCTGCTTTGGAAGCGGCAAAAAACCTAACCAACAACTCTCAAAAGCTGATTGATGGCGCAGCTAATGCAGTGTATTCCAAGTTCCCTTACACTACGAGCACTCCTGGTCCTCAGTATGCTTCTACTCCCGAAGGTAAGGCTAAATGTTCTCGTGACATTGGTTACTATCTGAGAATGATCACTTACTGCCTAGTTTCTGGTGGTACTGGTCCCATGGATGAATATTTAGTTGCTGGTTTGGATGAAATTAACCGTGCTTATGAGTTGTCTCCTAGCTGGTACATTGAAGCTTTGAAGTACATCAAAAGCAATCACGGTTTAAGTGGTCAGCCTGCTACTGAAGCAAATAACTACATTGACTATGCTGTCAATGCCCTCAGCTAGAGCATTAGTTATTTAGAAGTTAAGAATTACTGACCTGTAATAGGCAACATATTGAAGAGCGATACTCAGGGGAGTATGCGAATGCCAGCTCATAGCTAGTATTTGTTTACTTGTCTGAGTATTGTAGTATTCAGGGGACAAAAAAAGATGGTAAATGGAGATAACACTGAGGCAGAACAGCTTACCGTCGAGAAGGCGATCGCAAATCTGAAGCAAAAATCAGACTTGGGGGCTAGGTATTATGCTGCATGGTGGCTAGGGAAGTTTCGCGTAAATGAGCCAGAGGCGATCGCCACCTTACTAGATGCCCTAGAAGATGAAAAGGATCGGGCTCCCGATGGGGGATACCCTCTGCGACGTAATGCTGCCCGAGCTTTGGGTAAGTTAGGAGATAAAAGGGCGGTAGAGCCGTTGTGTCGCTGTTTAGAGTTTCCCGACTATTACGTGAGGGAAGCCGCAGCCCAGGCTTTGGAAATGTTAGACGAGCCTAGCTGTATCCCTGCACTGATGAAATTATTAGCAGGTGGAGTAGCAGCAGCGGTAAGAGTACCTGGAAAACCCCATCTAGTGCAGCCCTATGAAGCTATTATTGAGGCATTGGGCACTCTAGGCGCGAAAGATGCCATAGAGTTAATTGAGCCTTTTACCAAGCATCCCACAGAAAAAGTCAAATATGCCGCCGCTAGAGCCATGTATCAACTTACAGGAGAAGATTGCTATGGGGCGATGTTGATTGCTGCTTTAGAAGGAGAAGATTTGCAATTGCGCCGCTCCGCGTTAATGGACTTAGGTGCTGTAGGCTACTTACCCGCAGGGCAGGCGATCACCGATACTTTAGCAGAAAATAGTATGAAGCTGATCGCCCTTAAGGGTTTATTAGAAACAGATTTAGCCAACCAGGAGGGTCAAGTATCTGAGGAGAGTACTAATATAATGAAGTTAATGGATTCTTTGCTATGAGCTTTGCTCAAAGCTATGAATCAACAGCCAAAAATACTGCCTTTAGAAAACGGAGATCGCCTGTCTCGTGATGAATTCGAGCGGCGTTATCAAGTGTTTTGCCTCGAAGAAAGCGAAAAAACAAGACTATGAAGCCATAAGGTTCAGTAGAATTCAAGAGTTGAAATGTCGCGTCTGATTAGGTTTTACTGAAATGTGTCAGGCAGTCAGCAATTGCCCTTGATGACACTCAACATGAGTTTTGAGGGAACAGAAGATGTCTTAATCTTTTAATTAATTATCTGCTGCCATTGACTGGGGACTAACTCTTGAAAATTCATCACCTTCAAAGTTCGCGGATGAATAAACGATAGTTGATAAGAGTGAAGAAAATAACCGCAATCACTGGGTACAGGGATTGATTGCTGTTCACTATCAACTGGGGCAAATCTGCCTCCTGCTATATAAAGAGGATCTCCCAAGAGGGGACAGCCTGCTGCTGCGAGGTGAATTCTAATTTGATGGGGACGACCAGTAAAGATCCTTACTTCTAGCAAACTAGAGTTAGTGTAGCGTTCAATTACCTGACATTCACTGTAGGCGGGTTTCCCATCGGGAGTTGCACCATAGATATAGCCTAAAACAGGATGGGGTATTTTGCCGATCTCCTGGTTGATAGATAATTGTTCAGGAATCGAGTTACCTGATACTAATGCCCGATAAATCTTACTAATTTTATGCTCCTGCTTCAGGGTACTATCCCGCATCTGTTGTGCTAGGCTACTTTTCCCTAACTGCGATCGCCCTAACAGCATTAAACCTGAAGTTCCTCTACCTAAGCGATGAATCGGCACAGGAACATCCTGAGAATATTGTTGATTAAGTTGCCACCATAGGGTGTGCTCTAAAAAATTCCCCCCTGGAAGTACTGGTAATCCTGAAGGCTTGTTAATGACTAATAAATCTTCATCCTCATAGATAGTTACCCACTTTAGGGGCACTTGTGGCTCTTCCCATGGCTCTCGATGATAAGCCAGGCGATCTTTAGCTCGAAGAATGGCTGCTGTATCAGTCGGCTGGTCATTTAACCATACTTGACCAACCAAAATCCTCTCTTGCCACTGCTGTAGACTAGAATGACGGTATTTTTGACTGTAATAGCTCAAAACCGTCTGCCCCGCATCAGCACCTTTTACCTGCTCTCGATAAATCCAGCCTTGATTCATATTTTTTAGCCTTTAGCCTTTAGCCCTTCGGGTTCGCCAGTTGCTCATGGGGGGAACCCCCAGGACCGCACTGGCTCACCTTTAGCCTTTAGCTTAGGAATAATTCTCATTTAATGGTGCAATATATATACTTATCCAGGTATAGGTTATAGGTTATAGGTTAATTATGGAATGTTCTATTATCAGCCGCGCAGGACAAACACTAGCAAGAGGCAAGTTAAAGCTGAAGGAAGAAGCAGGAAGAACCCGTCTCATTCTAGAAACTAGACGAGGGAAACTCATCGAAGGGGGTTTTGTCGGTGAAGATGGCGACTTAGGAGCAGCTAGCGAAATTCTATTTGATAATTGTTTTGCCACCTGGAGAATGACAGGATTAACCCTCAAAGTAACCATCAGCTCTTGAAACAATAGACTAATCTGTTTATAGGTTATAGCTCTTCGAGTTCGGGCACATTCCCTTGCCCCAAACTAAGCGGGATAAACGTCTTACGCCGACGCGGGGTCGCCCTCAGTTATAGGTTATAGGTTACCCTGCTAGTCCAGGGAAACGACGATACTTGAGCATATAACCTAACAGCATCAGTAGCGTAATTGCAGCCGCACCAATGCCGAGGGGACTGGGGAGCCAAAATATTACTGAAATATGATTTACTTCCCCTGGATGCAGTTGCCAAACTAAGCCTTGGTCTAAAGAGTTATTTACAGGCTGGAGATTATCCCCACGGGAGACACTGCGAGCAATCCATGGGGTAGTTAATTTAAACTCGATGTTAGCTACAGAGTCCGATGGGAGCAAAATCTTATCCTGTTGAGTAAGGATTGCTAAGGCTCGTAGGTCGATCGCCAGATCTAGATAATTTCTTTCCGCAAACAAGAGATTGCTTTGCTGAATTGATACTTGAGAATTAAGCTTGAGCAGTTCTCCTTCTTCTTGAGGAATTGCGAGATTGGAATCTGTACTAGCTTGAAATAGCTGATTAAACTTACTGGCTAATTCCGCACTATTGCCGAAGGGAATCGTTAAAATTAGCTCTTGTCCTTCAATCCGTTTAACCTTGCCTTTAAGTTTACGCGATCGCTTTTCTAGACTCTTTAACCATTGTTTGATCTCTGAAGGTGCCAGGGTATTTAATCGATCACCTACTGTAATGTGTTGAACAATTTTTCCGCTGTAAGGAGTAGCAAAGTTAACCCCCACATCGTAATCCACGCAGCCTGTTAATGTTGCTAAACAAACAGCGATCGCTAACAAAAATCTCACAACCCTAGCGTTTCCCATCATCCACTTATTACTTATTACTTAATTAATCCCTTGCTGCTACGGCTAAGTGGGCAAACAAAATATGCGGAACATAAAACTTACCTCTAAACCACTCAGGGCGATCGCCGATAGCGACTATGTTATCTAATGCCGCAAAAATATTTCCTGACACCATAGTATCTTTTACTCTGCCGATAATTTTACCCTGCTCCACTTTATAGCCTAAATCGATATTGACGGAAAATTCACCCGTTAAAACGTTGGACTGTCTTGCACCCAATATCTGATCGACAATCAAACCCTGATCCATATCGTTAATTAAATCTGCAAGAGATGCTTGACCTGGACTAAGACAAAGATTAGTTAAGCTAGGATTAGGACGCTCAATACCGCTACGAAAACCATTCCCAGTAGATTCTATGCCCTGCCTTGCTGCCCACCGCCGATCCCAGTAGAATTGCTGTACCATGCCCTGATTGATTAAATACTTTTTGCGGGTAGTAACTCCTTCATCATCAAATTGACAGGCAGAAACTCCAAGACTAGGATCTTCAAAGACTGTTAAATGATTATCAAAGATTTTTTGACCCAATTTATCAGCCAGAGGAGAAGTATTTCGCATCACCGACTGTCCCGATAAAATAGTGCGGAGCATTCTACCGATGGTTTTACTGAAGGCATGGGGGGTAAATATTACAGGATAAGAACCACTGGAGATAGTGGCTTTTCTTTCTGCCCATTGGAATTTAGTAATTAACTTATCTAAGATAGTCGCAAGATCAGGCGATCGCTCTCTGGTAATTTCAGCAACAGATGCTTCTAAAAAGTTAACTCCTCGAACTAAATTTCCCGACACAAGAGTACTAAAGCTTTGAGTATATTTCTTTAGATCAACATTATTTGTAGTTGCCAGCTTGATCTGACCATCAACACTTTGAAAATTGACATCAACCAATATATCGGAATTATATTCGTGAACCTTAGCGATTAATTCCTTGCCTGACTCTACTAACTGTTCCGTAGTTTGCTTCTGATAGTCCCTCGGCTGTTCCATAAAGTTAACATTTTCGGCAAAATCAAATGCCACGGGGGGGCTAATTTCCGAGGTTGCGATCGCCGCATCTAGCAAGTCGCTCAGACGAGTCAAATCCGTAGAACTAGCAAAGCCCAACTTACCATCAGCAATTACCCGTAAAGCAATACCCCCAGAAGCTTTATCTGAGAGGAATTTTAAGCGATTATTACTAAACTCAATGGGTGTTGCTTGGCTTGCGACATAATAAACTTCTGCGGCAACTCCCCTTTGATTTGCCAAGTCAATAATCTGCTCAACTATAGAATCTTTCAACGGTCTTGTTCCATGCTTACGCTTTTGAAAAAAGCTCTTAGCTCTTAGCTTTTAGCTTTTAGCTAAGAGCTTTGCTCGTCTACTCCTCTTCCCAATCAGCGTTTTGCGCTTCACTGCCACCACCAACAGTCACCAGGTCAATTTGCTGTCGATAATAGTCAACGCTTTTCACCTCTACCTCAACGCGATCGCCTAGACGGTATGCCGTACGATTTTTACGCCCTACCAAACAGCTATTGCGGGAGCGATATTCATACCAGTCATCCTTAAGGGAACTAACATGAACTAACCCTTCTACCAAAAGATCTTCAATTTCAACAAAGAAACCATAGGACTGCACCCCTGTAATCAAGCCTTCAAAGATTTTGCCCGTACGCTCCTTCATTTGTTCGGCTTTTTTCAATCCCGCCAGATCCCTTTCCGCATCTTCCGCCTGTTTTTCTCGATCATTGAGAAAGGGCAGCATAGTCTGGATATCCAACACAAGTTCTTCCTGAATATTAGGAGGCAAAACTTTCCAATTAATCTGCCCATGACAGCTATTGCTAGAAAGGTCTACCCCCTGCTTAGTGCGGCTATGACGGCGATCGCGCCCGTGTTCAAAGACTGCCTTGAGAATCCGCTGAATGATTAAATCAATGTATCTTTGTCCAGGAGAAATGCAGTGAGTATAACCATCTTCGTAAGCCAGCCCAAAATGTTTACCTTGTTCCGTCGAATATTTAACTGGTTTAAAAGTACTTTGCAGCAGGTAGTTTAAGACCAACACTGCGGGAGAAGTGGCAAATTGCTCCGTTAGCCGCTGATAGTCTTGGGAAGAAACCTTCTCCTCAACATCTAGATCAAGGTCTAATTCTAGGTTGTTCCCTAACTTAACCAGATCCTCTAATTCCTCTACGTCTGGCTCTGCTTGGGTGCAGTAGATTCCTGGTAAATCAAGGGCTTGCAGATGTTGGGCGACGGCTTTGCCCGCTAAAATAGTCAACTCGCTTAACATCGAGTGTACAGGTAGCGATGCTACTCCCAAAATTGCTCCAATCCGTCCCTCATCTTTAAAGAGGCTATGGTTTTCTGGTGCAGTAACTTCCAAACCCCCACGCTGTAAACGCTGTGCTTTTACTAGGGGACTAATAGTGAAAAAGAGATCCTTGAGCAGAGGAAGCAACACAGCTAGTTTTTTGCCTGGCTTTTTCTCGTCGCCAATCAGCTCTTGGGTTTCTTGGTATGTTAGCTGATGATCCACCGAGATTACCCCAGGAAAAATTTCATATTCAGTAAGATTGCCCTGAGAATCTATAGTTAACATCATAGAAACCGTCAGGCGATTTCTCCCTGGAATGAGGGAGCATAGCTTGGTAACTTTTTCGGGAAATAAGGGCAGAACTTGTCGGCGCAAATTAACCGCTACTCCCCGCTTTCTGGCAACTCGATCTAAAGTTGAGTCTTGTTCAACAAAATGTGCTACATCTGCAATATGCAGTCCTAGCTGCCAGGCTCCTGATTCAGTCTGTTCTAGAGTAAAAGCGTTTTCAATCCAGGCTGAATTTTTGAGATTAGATTCTGCTTCAATGGTAAAAGTTAATTTATCTCGCAAATCCCGACGACTTTTTAACTCAGCGGCAGGAATACGTGCCGTGGGTAGCTTAGAAGTTGCCGCCAGCGCTTTTTCGGGGAACTCTAGAGGCAGGTCATGCTTGCAGGCGACAATATCAACATCCGCTGCTTCCTCAGCATCACTACCTAAAATTTTGGTTACCTTACCCAGAGGGGGATGCTGCCCCAGAGGATAGCGCAAGACCGAAACATGTACCAGGTGATCCAGTGCCTCTTGCAGATTCTGACCATTATCCTTAAGATTTAGCTCAAACAGCAGGCGATCGTCTAGGGGTACAGCCTTGTATCGTTCTTCTTCATTAGTAACCGTCGCTAACAGCGAAGGATTAGAACGTTCTAAAATTAGCTGAACTTCTCCTTCAGGGGAGCGTCGTCGACTACCTTCTTTGATGATTTTGACAAATACGCGATCGCCATTCCAAGCATTGCTGAGATGACTTTCCCTAACATAAATATCATCAGCATTTTCCTCATCCTGAATCGCAAAGCAAAAGCCTTTGCTCGAACATCTGAGCTTGGCTTCCACTACGCTATCTTCATAGATTCGACGATATTTACCCCTTTCTTTAGCTAAGACACCTATTTTTTCCAAGGCATCAAGAGTAATCTGTAGCTTATGAATACTCTCATCATCTTCACAACCCAGTTTTTTTTCCAGGTTTTTACCTGCAACCAGCTTATCATCAACGAACTGTGCTAGTAGTGTAGCGATTGAAAATTCCATCTAAAAATTATCCTTAGTCCGATTTTAATTTAATAACCACAACAGAAGCGAAGGAAACTATACTAACCCGTATGCCCTGTTTGCACCCAAGAGTGCAAAATTTTCAGAGTTTTCTGAGAAGGAAACTATCGGTTTCACTGTTGCGCACCTCTCTCTACATAACAGAGAGCGGATGATGAAGTGAGGCTCGTTTTGCTTCAACTCTGAATTTAACTATATTGATGTCGTAAGAGTTAAGAGATAGTATACTCCTTACTTTATCTACTGCAAAATAGTTCACCTATTGCCTAACTAATCACCTGATTGTTTTGGTTGAGTATTTTAGTGCAGCAATCAATAAGTAGTAAATTAATCGTGAAACTAAATAATTGCCAAATGTACGAGTTATTCGATAGTGACTGCCTATGGTCGTTGGTCAGTTCCAGTATCTATTGTAAATTCTCAATGCTTATTGGCAAATTTCTTTTTACTCAAGAACATTAATTAGTAAATTAATACTAGTATGTAGGCTAAGATAGAAAAACATTATGAGTTTAGCTAAATTTCGTCAGTATTACCCTCAAGGGAGTTTAATTAGTCAATTAGTTAAAATTGACCGAGGAATTTATATTGTCCAGGCTTCGATTAATATTAATGGGGTAGTGTTAGCCACTGCTTTAGCGGGCGCTAATTCAGTAGAAACTGCTGAAGATAACGCTCAAGCAAGAGCGATCGCCAGCCTTTGTTTAGACAATTATCCCCTGAAGCATAATCAGCAAACCCAGTCAGTTTCAAGTAAGGCAAATGCGCAGTCTGTCTCGCCTCCTCTCGAGTTACCCAGCACTCACTCTGAACCTCAATCACATCAGAATCCATCTACCGAAAAACAGCCCACAGAAAGCTTAACTATCAAAACCGCGGATATCTCCACCAAAGCCGTCTCCTCTTCCCCAGATATTCATCCTGAACAACCGCCAATTATTAATTTTTCTGAACCTCAAGCTGATGATGCTGCCCAATTGACTCCAGTAAACCCTCCTTTAGAAGCTGCTGCTTCCTCAGCAATACTAAATCCTGTTGCTCCAGTTGAGAAGATTAATCCCCCAGATGGCAACAGCAAATTTGACGAACCTCTGGGTATCAATAATGCCCCAGAAAGTCTCCTATCTGCTCCAGTTCCCGTGGTTGCAGATCCCGTTGCTGATGTTGCCGACTCAGAAACGGAAGTAATCAACTTTAATGAAATCAAACAGAGAACTGATGTAGAAATTAAGAGACTGGGCTGGACTAAAGAGCAAGGAAAAGAGTTTTTAATGAGTCATTATGGCAAAAGAAGCCGACTCCACTTAACTGATGAGCAGCTTCTCGAATTTTTACATTATTTGGAAAAACTACCGAATCCCATCAGATAATCAGCTGCCATTACTCTTATGTTCCTCAACTAGGGGAAACTTGAACCCAACTAAATTTTGTCTGATTATGCCAAAATAGCAATAATAGAAAATGGTAGGCTTAAACACTTTTTTAGGAGTTACTCGTCAAGGATAAACCCATGTTACACCGCAAGATTTATCAACTCTGTCAGGATAGTCATGAAGTTAGTATTTTCTTGCGGGATCAACAGCGCTGGATTGATAACTGTCGTATTGTTGATTTCGAGGGAGACATTGTGACTATTCGCTATGAAATAGAAGAAGACGACGAAATTAGCTCTTGGGAGGAGATGGTTCGCTTAGAAAGTATTGGTGCTGTTACCAAAAAGCTAGCCTCTGTTTCTAAAACCAACTCAGAGATCTCGGTTTCTGATGATTGTCCTGAGGCGGAACAAATTCATCCTCAATCTCCAGAACCTAATCAAGAATGAACTAGTGTTCACCTGAACTAGCAACTACTAAGTTTTTTATCGTAGGTAATTAAAGCAGCCTAATCAGTTTCTTCTTGAGCTTCAAACACTGGACAGTATCCTTCAGGAATTACCTTAAAGCCGTAGAGAGGAGAAACCCTATTCCAACATTTCTGATTATTGTAGTGTAAACAGCAATTGCAACAGTCTAGGTCAGATGTCATCCGCTCTTGATTACTAGAATTGAGTAATTCCCGTTGGGATACTCCTCTGATAACTAGTTCATTTCCCTGCCAACGAGCCTGGATGATTCCCGTATCCGCAAGATCTTGCCACCTAGAGTCTTCACTCAGATCATTGGGTAACGTTATGGTGAGGGATGAGTCAGTTTCATTAAGTTCTCCATCAAAATATACTGGCTTTGGTGCTTGAGGCTGAATAAAGCGATCGCCGACGGGTAATTCCACCAAAATCCCTGAGGCAGGGGAATGGAGCTGATAGCGATTGCGAAGCTCCTCTAAGTCTGCTAGCTCCAACAAATAGTTGAGAGAGCCATGTACTAGAACTACGTGCTGTGGTCGGAGATTGTGAATTAGCTGAGTTGTGTTTCTGCCATCACTATGTTCAGCTAATAAATAGGTTTCAATGACTACTGAAGACAGGCTATGAAACAATGCCAAATTTGGAGAATTAGGATGGATATATGCTTGAGGATGTTCTGGGAGCAAGATTAATAGCTGTGGATCATCTGTGATGACGTATTGCCATAAATCGCTTCCATAGTCTACCAAGAATACGTTTGGACGATGCTCTTCGGGAGAGCTGGCAAAAGCAGCATGATCAAAGCGACGCATTCGAGGACAAATCTTTTCATCCCAAAATAAAGACTGATGTCGGGCAAAATTTTGCACCGATAAAGGAAACTGAGATAGTAACTCCAGGTAAACATCACAAGTTAAAGCAACGCTTGAGTCCACCCAAATATCCAGGTCTTTTCCCGTAAATTGATGATGAGAGCGTAATAGTTTGAGAATTTCTTGCCCCAGTCCAATCGGTGGAACAGGTAACAAAACATCTTGCCCCTTCTCCAAAGCACGGTTAATCCGCTCCATGAGCTGCTTTTCCTGGAGCCGACGATGGGGATGCCGCATTGTGCCATAACTACCCTCTAAGATCAAAACATCAGGTGCTAAACCTCGAAGATTTTCGATGGACATTCCTTCAACTAACTGAAAGTTAGAAACGGAGAAGTCGCCACTATACATCACCCTGTAACTACGCTGGGGGCTAAGATAGGTAATGATAATGGCTGCTGCACCAGGTAGATGACCCGCTGGAACTAGTTCAATTTGCAGATCTGGGGCAATGCTATGGGGCGATCGCCAAGGTATTGTGTGGCACCAGCCTGCTATTTCTTGGGGATCTTCCTCTTGCCAATGACAGGGCAGCAGCTTGGCTGTAACTTCACTGGTGTAAATAGGAAGGAGGGGAAATGCCTGATGTAGTTCCAGCAGTTTACGACAATGATCTTCATGGGCATGGGAACAAAAAACTAGATCAGGCGGTTTTTGCTCCAATAAAATCTGGAGATTTTCAACCCCACAATCTAACAAAATTCGATATTTACCGATTTGCAGCAGCAAACAAATACCTTCTGCTGCTTCGTGACCTGCTGCATAAACCAGGCAAGATATAGGCAGGGAAGTCGATTTAGCTTTTCCCTGTCTTGGCTTCATAAAACTAAACTCCTGATCACCCAGACTTTCGAGACAACTCTCAAGTCACCGAAATAAGCTTCCTTGTCTAAAATCTTAAATTAAGATGACTTAAAAAATTAGCTTAATTTGCAGAGAGATTAACTTTAATTTTCAATGTCCCCTAATCAATGAGCCGAACCATTACCATCATATTTATCGGTGTCGTAGTAACCGCCTTTGGTGCCAAAAAATAGGCAGGTTACGGTGAAGATCCCAGTTAACACTAGCAATATTAGCTTTACATCCATAACTGTTGATTCCTAATTTTTATTTTTTAATCTATAACCTTATGATAAGCCAGGTCAGACAAGTCAATTCTGCAAAAAATCTATTAAATCACAACGGTAATTTAACTTTGGTAATTTAACTTTCACTCAGGCAGCCAGGGCAATTCATAAATTCTTGGGTAATCCCTGAGATATTGGCTCTCCCAAGGGAATTTCTTCTACTTCAGGCAGTTTTTCTAAGATGAGTCGTGAAGACTGATTGCCCCCTGAAAGACGCTTTAATAGCTTTGGTCTAGGATCATGAATTAAAAAGTAAATCTCATCTTGAGCCTGCCACTCTTCATCGGCAACTGCTACCTGGAAGTTTTCTCCTCGCTTAACCAGTAGGGGCAGCATTTCTTCGGCGCGAATTAAAGCCTTTAAATGAGCCATTTTGCCAGAAATATCTGACTTGCTCAAAATGGTTTTCCCTAGCTTAATTTGACCATTATCGATATAGCTATTCCATGTTTTGACGGATAATTGAGCCGCAAATGCCTGACTGACTTTAATCTTGCTGCTGCTTTCGGTAAGATTATTGTTGGGAAAAGCAGCTAATACTTTGGGGGGCTGAAACTCTTCTGCTGCTCTCTGAGCGAGGACTAGGTTAACTTCCCCATTATTAGTTAGAGCTAAAAATGTACCCATCGATTCAATTCCTGCCTCTGCCAAAACTTCAGGATCTAAAGCACTACTTTGAAATACTGGTAAACTTTCTGTCTCAGCTTTTTTACAGGCTTCAGAATCGATGTCTATCATAACCACTGATTCTCCCAATTGCTGGAATACCCTGCCCATTAAGCGCCCCAGAGGATCGCAACCAATAATCACTGCTCCCTTGGCATCATTAGAGGTAATTTGTAACCAGTTAGCAACCCACCGCGCCGTCAATCCTTGGAAAAAGACCGTCATCATGATGGTTAAAAATACGAGAGCTTTGATGGCGTCTCCTCCATTAATGCCATTTTCTGTTAACAAAATAGAAAATAAAGAGGCTACCGAAGCAGAAACAATACCCTTCGGTGCTACCCACGACAAAAACAGCTTTTGTTGCCAATTCATGGTGCTGTTCCAAGTGCAAACAGTTACGCTGATAGGACGAACTACCAGCATTAATACTCCAACAGCCAAGACGCTGCCCCAGCCCAAAGCTATAACGCTAGCGATGGATAAATCAGCCGCTAGCAAAATAAACAATACAGAAACGCACAAAACGGTGAGTTGACTCTTAAATCTTTTGAGTAATCTCTCCTCAGGAATTCCTGAAGCTTTGACCACAATACCTGCAATCACCGTTGCCATCAGACCAGACTCGCTGCGTAAACTCTCAGAAAGACCAAAAAGCCCCCACACGGCAGCTAGAACAACCAAATTCTTAAGTTCGTCGGAAAGGCTACTAGCCTGCTTTAACAAGAGTCCCAGCAACCAGCCACCGACTCCACCAACAACAGCACCGATTCCTAAGCGTAACAAAAGCCCGCTGACAATATCCAATGGCGCAGCATTAGTGCTGAGAATCGTGTTAAGTACAACGACCGCCAAAATTGCCCCCACAGGGTCGATTAATACTCCTTCCCCTTCCAGAAGGGTGGCTACTTGTCGGTCAACCCTAACTTGTTTCAATAATGGTCCAATAACCGTAGGACCAGTTACCACTACCAAAGATGCATATAGAAAGGCAATTGACCAAGGAAACTCTGCTAGCCAGTGAGCCGCCATGCCTCCTCCGAGCAGAGTAATCAATGTTCCTAAAGTTACTAAATTCCGTAAACTCCCAGATACTCTATCGAGTTCTCGTAATTCTAAATTTAGCCCACCTTCAAATAAGATAATTGCTACGGAGAGGGCAACCAATACTTCTAATCCTACTCCCAAGTCATGAGGATGCAGAATATCCAGAGCGTCAGAACCTAACAGAATGCCCAGCAACAACAAAAAAACAATACTGGGAACTTTAAAATACACTGATACCACCTGGGCACTGATTCCAGCAAGAACGGCAATAACGATCAGTAAAGTAATTTGAAAAGATTCTTCCATAAGATGAGTAAAAAATTAGCGTTCTCTGCCGACTTTTGTTATGCTTCTCAATCAAACAGATTGCCCAGGCATAAATAATTATCTTAATTTTTAGTTGGTTACCATAATTTATATGATTGGATAGGTATTTGGTTAAAGAATAATTAATTAGGCAATCAAAGCCTTGGTAAATTTTAGCTTAGTTATAATAACCTTATAGGAAAATTATCCTACCATCTCAACGAATGCTTCTATCAATCTAGTGGCTAGCGGCGAAGAGAATTCCATCGGGCGCTAAAGTCATTCAAGCTAGCCATCTTAACTTGAAATAAATATACAGGCTAATCTACGATAATTACTCAGCAGTATGGCGTATTGTGGCTTTTCACTCTCTGTCTGAGGCTTCCTCAAGCTAATAAGTTGCGATATTTTTTCTTTTAACCTGTCTTGGGAATGCTTACCAAGGAAGCGCCTTGCTTAGGCTCCCTCCTTTGTAGCAACTACCCCTTGGGTCTCTCGCCTTAATCCTTTAAATAAAAAAACAAAGCCGAATTATAGCTTTCTAGACAATGAAGTGCTGTATCTGTTGATTATCTTTTTCAACAATAACAGTAGAAGTTAAACTGATTGGAAGAGAGCTAACTTTAATGTTTCTACTAGAATTTGCTCAGTATAGGCAATTCTCCAAAAACTAGCAGAATATAAATTCCGCAACAATTCACCAGGAAAGTAATCTTAAAGGACTAGAGCACTAAGCCCCCTAACTAGCATTGAGTCAGCTGGGAGCACAGCTCTATTTTGCTTATGAGCATGACCTCGAAACTTGGCTAGTAATTCAAGAAGCTGAAATATAGCTTGTGGTTAACCTGAATCAGCAATGCAATAATTTTGCGATACCTTATGTCATTTCACCGTAGATCTATTTGGAGGGGTTCATCAAACAGGCTGCGTCAAAACGAAGCTTGGCAAGAATGTCTTTACATCGCTGGCTTGATTTTAGCTGTATCGATGCTATTTTTTGTCAATCTGACTGATCTACCCTTACTAGATCCTCAAGAAGGCACCCTAGCTTTAGCTGCAAAAGCAATTTATCAAGGGATGGCATCAAACGACGCGTTTTTAGCAAAAGAAGATTATTTGGTGCACTCTCCCCTGCCCTACAATTTGATAGCTCTGGCTTATAATTTTGCTGGAGTTGATGAGCTGACAACTCGTCTTCCAGGAGCTTTGTTGGGTGGAGCCTCCGTAATAATTTTGTATGGTATCGGACGGGAAATTTTTGTAGCTCGTATCCCAGCAATGTTTTCGGCTCTCGTCTATCTAACCTGTTTACCTGTGGTGCGCTACAGTCGCTTGGCGAGCCTCAATGGACCTTTGCTGTGCTTTGAGCTGTTAACAATCTGGGCGGCATTGCGATCGCGACGTAATTTGCAATGGGCTTTAGTTACAGGAATGGGCTTTAGCCTGATGAGCCTTACTCAAAGCTTGTTTGCTTGGCAAATTTTGCTGATTGTGCTGCTATTTTTGCGCTGGGATACTCCCCGATTGCTCAATTCAGCCTATTTTTGGGTCGGTTTAATTATGGGGGCGCTGCCTTGTCTAGCCTGGTATTCCGTGCTTTTAGTTGATTACTGGCAGTCAGGAAATAGCAGCAATTTTATTAGTACCCTGCTTTTGCCGACTTCTATGGCTGTAAATCAACCAGAATTGACTTTCAATCTCTATTTACTGCATTTTATGCCCTACTTTTTTCCTTGGTTGTTCGTTATGTTTGCTGGACTACAGTCAATTAAGCACAACTTACATTGGGGCTGGGGAAAACTTCTAGGAGTATGGCTTGGTGGGTATTTTATTTTTGGCTTATTAACACTTCCCCAAAATTATTGGCTGATTCTGCCTCTGTTTCCACCATTAGCTTTGACAGCGGGGAGACAATTAGAACAAATTCGCAATTTACCCAGTAACGTCAATTACCCTCAAGCCTGGATTTATGGTTTTGCTCTAATGTCATTTGTGGTGGCATTGGCTGGAATCAACTGGGGCATTCGCCAATATTTTGATTTCTATCTGCCATTGATCTGTGGCTTCTTAAGCATTACCTTTGGTGTTACAGCCCTCATTATTGCCCAACAAGATCGACAGTTTATAACTCTTTTATTCTGGGGTCTATTTGTCTCAACCTTACTGCTTATTATTTCTCCTCATTGGCTCTGGGAACTAAGAGTAAACGAGCCAGTTAAACCAATTGCTGAATTAATCATCGAACATACCGAGCCCAAATCAATTATCTACAGTTCTATGACCCGAAAGCGACCTAGCCTGGATTTCTATAGCGATCGCCAGATAATCAATCAGTCAGTTATACAACTAAAAGAGCACTGGCAAGAAGACACAAAAGCCTACTTGCTGGTGGATTTAGAGACTAAAAATCAATTGAAGATCCCGCCCCAGGCAATTTTAGATGAGGAAAGCCTTGACTCTCTGGGGTGGGTTTTAGCAATCAAAAATTAGTCTTCAGGTTGTCTTATTGAATTTATCGAGAGGTGATGCTAGCCTAAATCGATAATATCTAGATGAAACCTCAACAGGATCAAATCTACTCATCATCTTCATCTTCACCGCCAATTTGACGCAGGTGAATGTGCTTTCTTCCGAGGGTTATCTCAAATTCATCTCCCTGCTTTAAGCCCATTTTTTTAGTATAAGCAGAACCAATCAATAAGTTACCGTTTGATTGAACACTAATGCGATAACTAGCGGAGCGTCCACCTCTTCCCTGTCCATTAGAAGTACTATCTAATTCAATCCCTTCCGCATCAATTAGAGCATTGAGGAATTTCATCATGTTGACTCGTTCGACACCATTTTTGGTGACGGTATAATAGCCACACTCTTTAGCCTTTTCCTCTTTAGAGAGATTACCTAACTCTTTTACTTTATCGATTAATGTTGAACCTACTAAAGGTTGTGGTTGGGTTGCTTTTGCCATTAATTTGAAACAACTAAAAGTTAATTTGGTTTACAGTTTTGCCATCAGCTTAAACTTCAGTTTTAGCTGATTTTTTTTTTGCTATCTTTATATAAAACTATATTACACTTATTGAGCAAGAATAACTAAATAAAAATTTTAATTTTAAGTTTATTGATTTATCATGACACTACAAAGAATTAATGCTTATAAGTTTACTAGGAAAAAAATTGACTTGGATAGACAAATTTAAACTAAGGAGCAATAAAACAGTTATGAAGTTAACTACTCGGGGTCATTATAGTGTTAAGGCATTGTTAGACCTCAGCCAGCAGCCTGAATACAAGCCTACTTCAGTAAAAACGATTGCTCAAAGGCAGGATTTACCCGCTCCATATTTGGAAAAGTTATTGATTGAAATGCGTCGTGCTGGCATAGTTAAATCAGTAAGGGGAGCCAGAGGAGGCTATCAGTTAGCCGATAAGCCAGAGGAAATTTCTCTAGGGGCAATTCTTGAAGCAGTGGGAGAGACTATCGAAGCATTACCAAACTACTCACCTAATAATAACTTAGCAGAAGATTGGGTGACCTTTAGTTTGTGGCAAAGATTGCATCAGAAATTAAAAGAGGCACTATATGGGATCACTTTAGCTGATTTATATTATGATGCTCGCAGTTGGCAAGCCGCTCAAGGAGAGGAGAGCAATTTTGTTGTTTAATCGTTAAGTTTGATATGACTAAAGCTTTAGATCTTGAAATTTACGGTGGTGGTTGTCATTGTAGTGCAGTGCGATTTCAAGTATTAATCGATCGCTTTATTGCTTGGGACTGTAACTGTTCTATCTGCCAAAAAAAAGGTTTTTTGGATTTAATCGTCCCTTCAGAAAACTTTTCCCTCCTACAGGCAGCCGAGGTCTTAACTTCATACACCCTCAACACCAGGGTGGCTCGGCATCTTTCTCATTCTGTTTGTGGTATTCATGCTTTTTATCATCTTTGCTCACACCTCAATATGATAGATGTTAATCTACGTTGTGTAGATAAAAACATAATTAATAAATTTTCGATTAGACCTTTTGACGGTCAAAACTGGGAAGATAATGTAAATCAAATTCAAGATTAATCTGAGATTAATGGATCTGTTTGTTTTAGATCTGGTTTCATCTTCTAGCTGGATACTATTGTTGGCAGCCTTGATCGATTTTTTAATCGGCGATCCCTGGGGCTGGCTCCATCCTGTTCAGGTTATGGGCTGGCTCATTAATAAAGTATCTTGGCTAGCTATTAAATTTTGCTCTCCAGGTTGGCAGCGTCGTCTTGCAGGATTGCTTCTGGGAGTTTTATTAATTGCTGGGAGCGGATTCCTTGCCTGGGCAGTCGGTTTCTATCTGGGGCTGATCAACTCTTTATTGGGAGAGGGCATACAAATTGTTTTACTTGCCAGTTGTTTTGCGGGCAGGAGCTTAAGGGTAGCAGTGCTAGATGTTTTAAAACCCCTGGCGGCTGGTAATATACTCCAAGCTCGCTCTCATCTGAGTCGTTACGTGGGTAGGGACACGGAAAATTTATCGCAGTCGGAAATATTAAGAGCCTTATTAGAGACAGTTGCCGAAAATTCCGTAGATGGAGTTACCGCTCCCCTGTTTTACGGGATAGTCGGGTCTTACTTAGCCGTGGGGGCTGCACCCCTGGCTTTGGCTTATAAGGCAGCAAGCACTTTAGATTCAATGATTGGCTATCTTCGAGAACCATATCGGGATTTGGGCTGGTTTAGCGCGCAGCTAGAAGATCTTTTGACCTGGATTCCCTGTCGATTAACGGTCTTAACTCTCGGCTTACTGACAGCTAAACCTCGGCGAGTATGGCAAATTTGCTGCCGTGATGGGTTTCAAGACCCCAGTCCTAACTCGGGATGGAGTGAAGCGGCATATGCGGCTATTCTGGGTGTTCAGTTGGGAGGAGAGAATACTTACCAGGGAGTCGTTAAATCAAAACCATTACTAGGTGATGCGGTTGACTCCATTTCTCCCGCTAAAATTCAGCAAGCACTTAACTTAACTCGTTATTGTTGTCTGTTCTGGTTGGCGATCGCAATTTTAGGAGATATTTGTCTCTAAAGTTGGCTAAATCTGATGAATTCTGAAATGCTTTTTCTCGCAGTTTTAGTCTAGAAAAAGCACTTGTCAACAACAAAGTTTGTCTTGTGGCTTACTACAAATTGTTATTTTATTGTTATTTGGTAGCAGCTGATACTTACCCTATGCCCATAAAAATAATAGAAAGTTATACTGGCTTTAGATGGGCAATTTGATGGCGAAACTAATTTTTTTAATCTTTGTGGTTAATCTCTAATCACATTTTTGGTAATGTTGCCCATGGGCTAACAGTTTCGTCTCTGGGTTAAGTTCAGCAACATAATTAGCCTATGATTGATGCTATTGATTAAAGCCGCTTTATAAAGTCTTTGCGGAATAATTGTTTTCGGGATGTATATCAAATACGTCCTAAATTGTTCTGTTTATGCTGCGTCGATAATGCACTGGTAATTATAATATTGCTTAAAGTGCAAGTAAGATGAGCAAAATCTGCATCTAAATCTGCATCTATGTTACGTAAGCAACAATCGCTCTGATAGTTCTTTGATATAAAGGAAGCCGCACTAAGGTTAAACTGCCTATGTAATAAAATTCACTTCTGTTGGTTAACTTTCGACGGATATTAATCCTCGACTATTTATCCCAAGATTTTTACAGTCTACTAGTGATCTTGATCATTAGAAATAAGCCAAAATTCGTGCAGGATAATAGTAATTAGACAGCCACTTATCAATGCCAATAGGGCTATGTCGGAATCAGCTAAGATCAATTTATGACTGGGGCGATTATTAAGTAGTGACTACTGCTTTGATGCCAATTATTAATCTAATTCACAAAATTTTCCTAATTGAGGTTTGATTGAATTCGATTAGGCATCAAAATCCCAGGGGAAACATATGTTTGACTATGTGTTTAATTAAGAAAGTCAGGAAATCAAGGAGCACCGTTAGCTAAATACTAATTGTTTAGGAGTCGACCATGAATTTAGTACAGCAAACATTTGCCACATTACATCTTCTCAACTCGATTAAGCAACTATCCCACAAGCTTTTTAAAACAAGCCTGAGTGAAATTGATCTGCTCTCACCCTTTCGCCGATGGTTAGATAATATTGAGATCAAAGATAGTGCCTTTGCCCATCGTATTTGTCGGTCAATTCCGAATCAGTGTCCCTTTGAGCGGGAAGTCAAAGTATGGGGGCGTACTTTAGTCAAAATTCCTCCGATGTGTAAGATAAATCCCCTTTATAATGAGCTCGTAGCGCTGCGTTTTCGAGCTATTTGCTACTTGGCTGATACTTGTGGTGAAGATGTTAGCGTCTACTGTTGAGATAGATTAGAATTGGATGATCTTCTTTTTATAGACAGCCGTGGCAATAATCGCGCTCAAAGCTTGGTATTTAAAACAGTACGAACCAATTAAACAGGTAATTAAGCAGCCTCACACTTTGCGTTTAAGCAGAAGTAGCCTCTTAAAAACAGGTCTACGAGCAGATTTTTTAGATGATCGCCTGGAAGTGGAAGGCTCAGACTGGTTTCAACTACATTTAGCAGGTAAAACAACTGAATTCTATATTCAAGGTAGCGGTACCTATGTAGTTTCAAATATTGATTTGGTTTCTCAGGAAATCTATTTTTCCAAGAGCACTAGTATTTCTGGGCTAGAGCCTACAATTTATTATAGTCCTCAAAGCCATTGTCAAGCCGCAAATCAAGCTATTACTGCTGCTTTAAGCAATATTGTAGATGATTTCAGCGGGCGATCGCGCATTCCTTTGAGTTTAGAAATTACCCCTCGTGCTGCCAACTCTTCCTTGCGTTTAAGCAATAACCAATTCAGAAAAATTAGTAAGAGTCTACTGCTAGTAGCGGACGTTACCCCAATTCATAGTATTCCTGGGGAGCAACAGCCAGAATTATTAATTGACCCGACTGTTTGCGTCGAGTTGGGCTATGGTATCCAATCTAAAGATAATGGTCAAATTTTACTGCTAAGTATGGAACGTCCTGATTTATCAGGATTAGCGCCTTTTGACATGGCTAGCTATAAACAACTTGATTTTACAGATCAATCGCAGCTAGACAAAAGTCTTCCTAAGCTAATGAAAACGCTGCTGCAAAGGTACAATCTGTTTTAATTAAAGCAACATACAGCAATTACTAGAGTCATGAATTGCCGCATTCTTGAATAACTAGAATGAGATAGCGTACCTTATCAAGTACGAGAGTCTAGTTACTATATATTGATTAACAGTTTGTTGTCTGTAGAGTCGGAGCTTCCTCCATTTCCACAGTCTGCGGCTCAGAAATAGCTGCGGTGTCTTCTACATCATTTTTCAATGTGGCATTGAAGTGTTCAATTAATAATTCACGCAAAGTGTCTTTGATATTATCAGCAGGAACGCCTTTATTGATCATCGTTCCTAACTCAGCTTCCTTGCCAACCTTTCCACCCAGGAATATCTTAGCTCCTTCAACTGTTTTGCCTTCATGACGTACCTTAGTGCCCATTAAGCCAATATCCCCCGCCTGAGCCTGTCCGCAGGAGTTAGGACACCCTGTCCAGTGCAAACGCACTCGTTCTGGAATATCTAATTCTTGATCAAGCTCCTGAGCGATTTTTAAAGCTCTCTGCTTAGTCTCAATTAAAGCAAAGTTACAGTATCTTGCTCCAGTACAGGAAATAACTGAACGAGTTATAGTGCTGGGATTAATTTTGAACTCCTCTAGTAAAGGTTCACTCAAAAAAGTTTCCACATTATCATCGGCGATGTAGGGAATAATGGCATTTTGCTCTACCGTTAAGCGAATTTCTCCATTACCATACACATCCGCTAACCTAGCTAGCTCAAACATCGGCTCCGCCGATAATCGACCCATGGGAATGTGTAAGCCTACGTAGCTAAATCCTGGCTGTTTCTGCGGATGAACTCCCAAATGGTCTTTCTTATCCTGGGTGATTTCATCTTTGGGTGCTGCATCAGCTAATGGTCTGCCTAATTCTTGCTCAATTTCAGTTCGGAACTTCTCAACACCCCAAGTTTCAACTAGCCACATCAGACGGGCTTTCGGTCTACTAGCTCTTAAGCCCTCTACACCACCGTTAGCATTGTATACCGTCAAAATAGCACGGGAAAGAGCAACGACATCTCCACCATCAGCAGGAACCCAAACTCCCATGGGAATAGATTCAGCGCAGCGTTGGGCAGACAGATATCCCCCTACCAAAACGTTAAAACCTAGGACAGCGTCCTTGTAAGCGGGGATAAATGCGAGGTCATTTAACTCAGCATGGATCGAATTATCTCTCGCTCCTTCAATTGCAATATTAAACTTACGGGGTAGATTACTAAAGGAGTAATTTCCTTCTCCGTTGTTAGTAATCATGTCTTGAACCTTCTGATTCAAGAGTCGAGTATCTATTAATTCTTCGGGATCAATCCCTGCCACGGGGGAACCTGTTAAGTTACGCACGTTATCCATTCCTGACTGAATGCTAGTTAAGCCTACTTCTTTAAACTTCTCAAAAATCTCAGGAATATCTTCTAGGCGAAGCCCTCGCAGCTGAAGGTTCTGGCGCGTCGTAATATCCGCCGTCCCTTCTTCTCCATAACGTTCAATCGCACTGGCTAGCACTCGCATTTGCTCACTATTAAGCAGCCCATTGGGAAGCCGCAATCTCAGCATAAACTTCCCAGGAGTTACTGGGCGATAAAAAATTCCCAACCATTTAAGACGAGTTTCTAGGTCTCCCTTATCCACGGCTTCCCAGCCTATTTGTGCAAAGTGCTCTAACTCATCTTTAACATCCAAACCATCTTTAGCGGCCTTTACTTTTTCTACTTTGTTAAGTTTGATTTTGGTAACGGTTTCAGCTGACATAAGTTTTGAATCTTAAATGGTGAATCTGATTTTAATTAATAGGGCAAGATGTTTATCCGCCATTAATTGCGCTAGCCATTAAATAAGCTGCTGGTTGTGACAATTTCTTTATTCCGTAATGATGCAACCTAATAAATATGTACAGTAGAGATACTTATACATATATTTATTAAGGTTATATAGATTTATTTTAACATTTTGTGTATTTTGTTACGAAAAATCAGAATTGATTCTATTGACGCATGACATCAATCCGTTTAAGACATAACAATAAAAGCTGAAAATATTGATAATGCTTGCTTTAAAGCTTTAATAACTCAATCATAATAATAAAATTAGATCATTGATTAATCAGGGTAGCTGATGCGGAGTAATCCGTAGTTGTTATGTCGCCTTCTAGGTGTGAGGTGAAAACTAGTTGAACTGTCCTCAGTTAAGGGGAAAGTAGCAACAAGGCGCAATCTCCCTATGTTATCCATGTGTTAACTTGTGACTAAACCGTTTAGCTTGACTGGTAATCAAATAATTAACCAGCAAAAATTTATGGCTAAAACCAACGCTAGGGACGGGGGAAATTCTAAATCTGAAATTAAAACTGAAGTTATTCTCAGTGGGGCGATGCAAGAGTTCTTAGCTAATGGCTATGCCGCTACTAGCATGGACAAAGTAGCTAAAGCAGCCAAGGTATCAAAGGCAACGGTATACAGCCACTTTGGAGACAAAGAAAGCTTATTCGCAGCGGTGATTCAGAGTTTAGCAGAAGATAAATTTACCACCGTCATGGGGCTAGAAACGTCGCAGTCCTTGGCAGGAGATCCCCAGCAGGTTTTATCAGCGATCGCCAGGCGTATGATTGAGAATGCAGCTGAAGATGTTGCTTTTCAGAATTTTATCAGAATAATTATCGGTGAATCGGGACGCTTTCCTGAACTGGCGAAGGTTTACGTTCAGAACTTGGCTAAACCAGCTATTGAGAAACTAACAATATACTTCAACGCTCATCCCGAATTAAACTTGACTGATCCTGAAGCCGCAGTCAGAGTCATTATGGGGACGCTAATTTACTATGTGATGTTGCAAAAGATGCTCCATGGAGACGAAATTTTGCCCCTATCGAGCGATCGCCTGATCAAGACTTTAACCGAGATAATCTTGAGCCAGTAGTCAAACTAGCAGAGTGAGAAAGAGACGAGAAATTTACTGTGGGAAGCAGCTAGTCTCTCGCCCGAAAAAGTTTGCTACAGGTTGGGTAAAGATACAGTGGCAATTAAAGTACACCAATCCCAGCTAATCCTAGAATAACTCCTGCTCCCAGGAGATGACCCAAGCTAGCACTACCTAATAATGCAGGTAACCCCATGCCGCCAAAGTAAGCTGGAGCAGGTAAAGCAGGTCCTGCACTCACATTTTTCATCGTAAACTTAGCAAAGGCGATCGCCAAAATGTTGCAAAGAATCATCACCAGACCTACTTTGGGATTCCAAGCCACTGTTCTGGGAATAGTTGAAGCTGCCAATAAAGTTAAGTAATTCAAAATCTATTTCTCCCGAATTCTAATAATATTTATCCAAGTCGATGACAAGTTTATTCTTACATTGTACAGAAGTGTGAATCGATGTTGCAATGCTCATTGGTTTAGTAAAGTTTTGTATATAAACTTCACCAAATCATTCTTAACTAATGAGTGTTGGTTTATCTTGAGAATCATTAATCATGAGATAGACATGGGGCTGTGGCTCAGTAGGATAGAGCAAGCGCCTCCTGAAAAATCGGGCATCTTGGGGGAAACCCCATGGATGAATGTGGTCAAATTCAAGGAAGCCTAAAATTGCCCATAGCAATCAAGGTAATCTTGAGCCAAGCTCTATAGTTCCTGGTAGAGAAGGTGCAGAGACTGGTTGCAGGTGTAAAATCAGGACGCAATTTACGGGAAATAAATCCGTCATTAAGCTGTCTGCAACATAACGGCCACCACCTAAAGGCATATTGTCCAGGGTGAAGGGATAGTCCAGAGAGTGGGGAAACTCACACCAATCTGAAGCGCTAGGTCGCCAGTTCAAATCTGGCCAGTCCCGCTATCTCAGTTTTTTTAAGTCAACAATCTGAAAGTCTAATTTTGTCAGGTAGCTTTTAAGATTGACTCTTTTTAAAATAAAATTTATTGCGTGGTTCAGACTGAGTACTCAAGAAAAGATACTCTAAGAACTAGGAGATATTTAGGATCAAGATTCTTTTAATTCAAGATTAATTAAGATATTTTATGGCTTATTACTGGTTTAAATCTTTTCACCTGATTGGGGTTGTGGTGTGGTTTGCAGGTCTATTTTATTTAGTAAGACTGTTTGTTTATCATGCAGAGGCAGAACAGGAGCCTGAACCAGCTCGTAGCATACTGAAAAAGCAGTATGAAATCATGGAGAAGCGCCTCTACAACATCATTACCACTCCTGGAATGATGGTAACGGTGATTATGGCGATTGGCATCATCTCTACTGAACCAGCAATTCTGAAATCTACCTGGCTACACATTAAGCTGACTTTGGTAGCCTTGCTGATTGGCTATCATCATTACTGCAAGAAAATTATGAAGAAGCTGGCAGCAGGAGAATGTAAGTTAACAGGACAGCAGTTTAGAGCCTTAAATGAAGCTCCAACACTTTTATTGGTGGTAATTGTTTTATTGGCGATATTCAAAAGTAATTTCCCTCTAGATACGGTCACCTGGCTGATTGCGGCTTTAGTGGTGTTAATGGCGGTGACTATTCAGCTATACGCTAAGAAACGCCGTCTGGATAAGGAAAAGGCAGAAAAGTTAGCCAGTCAGTCGTCGGATTCAAATCAATCACCAGAGTCAAACCAGCCACCAGAACTTGTCTCTAGTTCTATTGGAGAATAGTTTAATTTGGATGAGGAATTAATTTATGAATAATAAACTAGACCTATATGATCGCAATAAATCTTGATTAAATCTCCCAAGACTTCAACAATTACCTCGTAACTGAAACGCAGTGACATTATTGTAATAACATTGTGTAAGAAAGATATTCGCTTTCTCTTCTCGTTAAAACAAAGATTATCAAAATCACTCCAGGTTCCTGCAAAACTCAGAGCGATCGCAATCCTAAAAGGGAGCAGGTCATAATTGAGAGAACAAAAGCAAGACTGGGAGTAGAGGACAATATCGAGTAAAGATTAATACTGACACCTTAAAAACTTGAAAATTCTGACTGAGGAATAGTAATTATTCTAATAACATTTGATGCTGGAAAATCGGCGATCGCCGCTAAATTAAGCAAACTGTCTTCGACACCAGAGTAAACGAAAATATAGGCTCAATCTAATTGATATCAACTAACGAAGCTGCTCAATTATTCTCTAAAGAAAGTTCAGCAACTTCCCTCATATTGAGAGACTGCATTTGATGATCTTTATTTAACCTTTGATACTGTTGCAAAATCAGCTCTAGAAAACGCAAATTTTCCTGTAGATTAACGCCAAAATTATGAGGATGCCACCATAAATGATAGATTTCCCTCTTATTAGCAGCGTATTCTAGACCTGAAGTGATCCGACGTAGACGTATATTATCAAGTACCCTTAATTTAGGGTTATGGGGGCGCAAAAAACGACTAGAGGGAATATTTAAAGGATATTCACCAGCTACATCTGCCCAGGTAGTGCAATTATGACCGCTGAAGTTTAGATAAGCATCGATTAAGCGTAAAATTCGTTTACGAGGGCAATCTCCATCTCCTTTTTTAGAGTTATAAATTGAGCTAGTTTCATTGCCGCGATAGCAGACAATGCCGCATTCTTTTAAAGTTGCTAAATAAGCTTGATTATATTGATTGCGCGGAAACACGATACTTTTAGTTTCTAAGTCAGCTTGCTGTGCCATGCTAATTGCCGCCGCAAGATCCACCGCAAATTCTCCTTGAGTTTGTCCAGGCTCTAAACAATAGTAATGAGAAAAAGTATGGGTACCGATTTCTTGTCCTGGGTACTGTTTAATCAAATCGATTAAATCAGGAGCAAAGTGTAAATGATTATCTTCTGCTTCTAGCTCGTTAAGATAATTATAGGGATTTAATTCTGTCTGATGATAACCAGGTAATTGAGCTGGTAATTTTTGCTTTAGCTCACTACTATTTTGAGCATAGAGAAATCCTACGGTAGCCCAAGTAGCATGAATATTATAGGTATTGAATAGGTTTAATATTTCTGGAACAGCTCGATAAACCCCTTCCAAATTTTCTCTGTAGTTCTCAAGACTGATCACGTCTCTCATGCCCCAATAAAGCTCTAAGTCCAAGGAAATCACCAAAGCTCCTGGGGAAAAGTTCAACATATTAATAACAAATAAAGCTTGATATTTTAAATAAATATGATTGAATAAATGCAATTTAAATATTTAAGCAAACAACTTAAATAAAGATATATTTTTTTTGATTTATTCTTAAATAATTTACTCAAAATAACATTAACTGAAATCAATCAGCGCCTCTTTAAGTAAACTTTATCTGTTAGACAATTAAATTTTAATAACTTGATAATTAACCCTGGAATGCTTTAATTCAAGTTGATTATTAACTATTAATAAAAATAATCCATTGCCCTGCTACTTCGGCGATCGCACCACCTGGTAAGGTTGAGGTACGGCTCTTGTTGGGAGCATCAATTAAATTAACCACGGCTTCAATTTGCTCAAAGTTAGGCTGTCGTGAAATGACGCGGGGCAAAAATTGACGAACTGCTCGTCGTTGCAGGGCTAAGGGAGCAGTTTTTAAAATTGAACGGTTGAGCTGAAAGGCTTCCTTTCCCTCTGCCTGTTGCAATAGCTGACTTGCCTGCTGTTCCAGATATGCTGCATCAGCGCGAAGGATTTCGGCGGTTTGTGCTAAAGAACTTTCCACTTGGGGATTAAAGCTTTGTTGCAGATAGGGAATCAATTCTCCACGGATGCGATTACGAGCATAACGCTGATTATTATTAACAGCGTCAAACCAAACTGGGAGGGCAAACCGCTGGCAAAATTCCAGAGTTTCGTGGCGATAAACTTCCAGAATTGGTCTAATTAAGCTAATTTCAGCAGTTAAAGCTCTTTTCCAGGTTAAAGCTCCTAAGCCATCTGTCCCTGCGCCGCGAATTAGATTGTAGAGTAGAGTCTCAGCGCGATCGCTTTTAGTATGTCCTGTAACGATATGATTAAATCCCTGTTCGGTGGCAATTTCCACTAGAGCTTGATAACGCCAGGCTCTAGCTGCCGCCTCGGTTTCTGGTAAATCAGTCGCCTGTTTGAGATAGAAGGGTAGCTTCCAACTATCAGCTACGGACTTAACCCGTTCGGCAATTCCGATATCCGTTGACCATTGATGATCACAGTGAGCGATCGCCAGTTGCCAATGCCACTGGTCGCGTAGATCTAGGAGTAGCTTACCCAGACACAGAGAATCCTGTCCTCCAGAAACAGCCAGCAAAACTTTAGATCTTGGAGGCAGCAAAGATTTTTGTCTTAAGGTTTGGTGTAACCTAGCGTGAAGCAGAGTCCAATCAGTTTGACCCATAGCAGACTTCTTCTAGAAGCTAAGTAATAAACAATCAGTACCTAATTATCTATCACAAAGATCCAGGTTACGTCGATAGGCTGAAGACTGGCTTTTAGATATTGACACAGGAGGCACCGTTTCATTTTGAAATGAAAGCTCTTCTAAATCCAGCTCTTCTCCCGCACCTTGATTCCAGCCATCATAATAGAGCTGTACATTACTATTGCTGTTGTAAAAAACTATTGCCTGGGAAAGCTGTTGCTCCAGACAAACCACATATCTTTCACGCCATAGCTGCCTGGCGTATTCCGTACTGCCTCCATTACAGTTGCCAAAATCTCCAGTAACCCTTTCATAAGTATCACAACCAATGGCGATCGCCTGTTTGATATTAATCGAAGGTATGGCAATTATCCCGACAGCAAACACTGTAATAGCTGTTGTGTCTATAATATGTTTCATTTTATTGATCCTGCTTGATAAAAAACCTCAGTTTGAGATCAGTTCTATGTCTGCTCTCAAGTATTGTGAGGGAGAAGCAATATCCTCTGAATCTCACTGTTGGTCAAATTAAAGGCTATTACTCGTGCCTCAATATTTCTTGTTCAAATAATTTAAGCCTAAAGTAACAACCTTAGAACCACCTGAAGCACACTAGGTTTTTATTCCAGCCTAATTCCTAAAAAAATAATCGGGGCGTTTTACAGATAATGCCCCGATATATTACTCTGATCAAATTAAAATCAGTTAATTGATTAAGTACACCAAGACAAATAACACTAGCCAAATCACATCAACAAAGTGCCAGTAAATCTCCGCTGCTTCAACACCAAAGTGGCTGCTGCTGGAATAATGATCTGCCTGGCGCGATCGCCAGAGAACGCAAAGAATCAACAGAACGCCCGTAATAACGTGTAGACCATGAAACCCAGTCAAAACATAAAAGCAGCTAGCAAAAAGATTGGTAGTCAGACCAAACTCAGCATGAAAATACTCATAACCCTGCCCTGCAATAAACAATGCTCCCATGGCGGCGGTGATGGCAAACCACTTTTGTAGCCCTGGAACATCATCATTTTTGAGTGCTTTCTGCCCTTCGTGCATCACAAAGCTACTGGCTACCAGAATAACCGTGTTGACAATTGGAATCAGCAACTCTAGCTCAGGGGTACCTTCAGGAGGCCACACAGGCATAAATGAGCGATAAATCAGCAGTGCTGCAAAGAAACCAATGAAGGTCATGCTATCGCAAACCAAGAAAACATAAAGACCGAACATCCGAAAATCGGGATGCTCATGATGACCATGGGCGGAATCATCATGAGCCATCTCTTGTTGCGAGGCAATGACAATTGATGGGTTGTTATTTATTGAACTTTCCATAAATAAATTTATCTTGTTGTTTCTAATAGATAGGCGTGATCCGCAGTGGAAAATTAGTAACCAGACTGAGAAGCTTTAGCTGCTTTCGGCAGAAACAGCGGCTAACATATCTGACACGTCTTGCTCACCATCAACGCTTTCACTATCAACGCCATAATCATAGGGTCCTGCCCACAACACAGGCTCTTCCTCAAAGTTTTCAATAATTGGGGGAGAAGCAGTCTGCCATTCCAGAGTTAGCGCCCGCCATGGGTTACGGGGAGCAGGAGCACCTTTAAGCCAGCTCCAAATCATGTTGATTAAGAAAGGAAAAGTAGACACTGCCAGGATATATGAGCCAATAGTACAAAGGATGTTGAGGGTCTGAAACTGAGGATCGTACATCGCAATGCGGCGGTTCATTCCCTGGAGTCCTAAAGGATGCATCGGCAGAAAAGTCAGATTAAAGCCAATAAAGGTCATGACAAAGTGAATCTGCCCCCAAGTCTCGTTATACATTCTCCCTGTCATCTTGGGGAACCAATGATACACCGCACTAAACAAGCCAAACACTGCCCCACCAAACAAAACGTAGTGGAAGTGCGCCACGATAAAGTAGGTGTCATGGACGTGAATATCAAAGGGCACAGAGGCTAACATAACCCCACTCAAGCCACCGATCAAGAACGAAGAAAGAAACCCGATAGCAAACAGCATCGCACTGTTAAGACTGAGCTTGCCGCCCCAAATAGTGGCACACCAGCTAAAGACCTTAATTCCCGTGGGTACTGCAATCACCATCGTAGTTGCCATGAAGAACATTCTTAGCCAGCCAGGAGTACCGCTAGAGAACATATGGTGTGCCCAAACAATCAGACCCAGGAAACTAATTGCCAAACTAGAATAGGCGATCGCCCGATAGCCAAAAATCGGCTTGCGAGCATGGACGGGAATAACGTCGGAAATTGCGCCAAAAAAGGGCAAGATCATAATGTATACCGCAGGGTGCGAGTAAAACCAGAACATATGCTGGTACACAATGGGATCTCCACCCCCCGCAGGATTAAAAAATGCTGTTCCCGCAATTAGGTCAAAAGAAAGCAGGATTAACGCTGCACCTAAAACAGGAGTACCCAATAAAATTAAGCCAGAGGTTGCCAGCATTGACCAGCAAAACAAGGGCATACTGTGAATATCCATGTCGGGCATCCGCATCAAGAGGAGGGTGGTGACAAAGTTAATTGCCCCCAACATCGAAGATACCCCCAACAGCAAGACGCTAAGAATCCATATTTCTTCCCCCCATTTTCCTGCGATCAAACTCAGAGGAGGATAGGAAGTCCAGCCCGCCTGAGGAGCACCAACGAAAAAGCTACAGAGAAAAAAGATGCCCCCTGGAGGAATCATCCAAAACGCCACCCCATTGAGACGAGGAAACGCCATATCCTCCGCCCCAATCATCAGGGGAATCAGATAGTTGGCAAAACCCGCTCCCGCTGGAATAATCCAGAGGAATAGCATAATTGAGCCGTGCATCGTCATTGCCTGATTATAAAATTCGGGCTGAATCAAATCAGGATCGGGAGTAGCTAGCTCAGTACGCATTACTTCAGCTAGGGCTCCACCAATCAGGTAGAAGAAAAATGCGGTAACTAAATATTGAATACCGATAACCTTATGGTCGGTACTAAAGCCAAAGTATTCATGCCACTTTCGCTGAGGATGTTGCGGCTGCTCTGGTGCAGCCGAATTATCAGTATTTCGCTTGAGTGCTATAGTCATGCTTTAAAGGAGTGCTGGTCAACTTTAACTAATCTTTTACTAATTATGTGAATTGGGCTAGACGCTGGCTTTCTGTTGAGGGATTTAAAGTTAACCAGAATCTAGCCTGATGTTGTTGCTGAGGGATAAGTCCCTAACTCGTTGAATAACTGAGATCAATTAGGGCTGTAATTCCGCTAGAGTCTTGGCATCAACCCCGATTTCTTGAGCATAGGGAGCCAGAAAATCAACGTCAGATGGTGGTGTAGAATTCATCGCCACAGATTTCTGAGGTTGATCATTGAGGGCGAAGGTATTTTCTTGAATCCATTTTTGATAATCAGCTTCGCTTTCAACATAGAGCTGAGTTTTCATCCCACCATGGTATGCTCCGCACAACTCCGCACAAACTACGGGATACTTGCCAATTTTATTGGGGGTAAACATCAGGTTTGCTTCTCTGCCTGGAATTACGTCCTGCTTAATCCGAAATTCTGGAAGCCAAAAAGCGTGAATCACGTCTCCTCCAGTCATATTTAGAGTGACAGGGCGATTGATGGGAACGTGCAGTTCTCCCGAGATAACGCCAGTTTCAGGATAGGTAAATATCCAAGCGTACTGAATCCCATTAACCTTGACTTCTAAGGGGGTAATTCCTGACTCTGAATCTGGTGCAGCTCCTAAACCTAATGCCACATGATGCTGTTGAGGATCTAATGCCACCATCTGAGAATGGTGATGACCACCTGCCATTTGTGTCATGGAGTCTCCCGCCACCATGGGATCTAATCCTCCCATGCGATTGTAGACATCAAAGCTATAAACAGCGAGGATGAAAACAATTACCGTGGGAATTGCAGTCCAAACAATCTCTAAAGGCACATTGCCTTCCACAGGGGGACCATCAGTAGTATCGCCTTTTTTGCGCCGAAAGCTGATCAGGGAGTAGATGATCGCTCCTTCTACTAAGAGAAATAGACCAGTAGCGATCGTCATCATAAAGTTAAATAGCTCGTCGATCTCCTCTGCATCGGCAGATGCGGCAACGGGTAAAAGTCCATGATTCTGACCGAACCAAAGGCTGATTAAGGTTAAAGCTACGCCTGCAATTAAAGTTAGGATGCTGCTGGGAATTTTCACAATAAATAAGTCCGAGTTGGTGTTGCTGAATTATGGTGTTGACGAAAATTAATTAAGCCAGTTCGATCAAAGAATACACCTTTATATTTTGTTTATATTTTGTGACTGCTAGACAGATCCAAAAAATCAGTTATTTAACCAAATTTGGCATTAAAATTTCAGCCCCAAAGACATTTTATTCATCTTGTTATCAGGGTAGATCACATTTCTCAAAAATCAACAGGTATCTGAACTTAAGTTAATATAAGGTCAAGCAGTATTTGGCAGTTTTTTCAGCTTTTATTTAGATTTTTAAGACTTGATATCTCTACCTGGATCATTTCTTAATTTTCAGGAACAAGCTTTAACTTTTCTTGATAAAAATTAAAGTTTGCCAACTAATAAAGTGGATCAATCTGAAGAATATCTAAAAAGATAAAGCTTTAAGTAAAGAATCGATACATCATGGTTTTAAGGCAAGTTAAAGATCTGCATGAAACCAAGGAGGCAAAAGTATAGCTTTTTGAGCAAAATTGCAACCGTCTGCCTTGCTCCATAGTTGTTAATTATTATGTTATGACCGATTCACTACTGCGATCGCCTGTTGCTAAGGTGAAAAAACTGCGGATATCTCAGCCACAAGTTTGGATTAGACGCTTGATCTGGAAGATAGCGATCGCAACCCTGCTGCTGATGGCGGTAGGTAGTGCTACCAGAGTTATGAATGCAGGTTTAGCCTGTCCCGATTGGCCCCTATGCTATGGTCAGCTAGTGCCGACTAAGCAGATGAATCTCCAAGTATTTTTGGAGTGGTTTCATCGTTTAGACGCAGCTTTGATTGGCTTAAGTGCGATCGCTTTGGCGCTATTAAGCTGGTGGTTTCGGCAGGAACTGCCCCGATGGGTGCCCTGGGGGTCAACCTTTGCCCTATTTTTAATTGTTTTTCAGGGGGTCTTAGGTGGACTTACCGTAACTCAACTACTCCGCTTTGATATCGTGACGGCACACCTGGGGACCGCACTGCTATTTTTTAGCTCGCTGATGATTATTGGCAGCGCTTTAACCCCCTATCAGGGTACGGGCGCCGCTGGAAAGCTCAGATGGCTTAGTCTTAGTGCCACAATCCTAGTTTATATTCAGAGTATTCTAGGTGGATTAGTCGGTTCTCGCTGGGCTGTGCATCAGTGCTTCGGTGGCTCGCAGCTTTGTAGCGTAATGAATCTCCACATCATCGGTGTGGTACCACCAACCCTGGCTACTATTACCCTAGTGTGGTTAGCCAAGCGTACCGCTGGACTCCATGAAAACCTGAGAAAGTTAGCAAATTTAGCGGCTTTACTGGTGAGTTTACAGATTGCTTTAGGCATTGCCACCTTTAAGCTGCATCTCCAGGTTGAACCGTTAACCGTGACTCATCAAGCAGTTGGAGCCAGTTTATTAGGAGTTTTAATCGCCTTTACCGTCCTCGCAATGAGAGATGGCGCTACGGAAGTGTCAAACAAAATCAACAATATAACCATCTAGCTATTTCTGGTGCCTTCAAGCGCTACAAAACCATATTCAAGAGCAAATTTTAGGAAACTAAACATAATGACAGGTACAAGTATTGTACGCAGTAATGAGAACTTCGCTGAAGTGCTCAAAAGCTATTATCAGCTGACTAAACCAAGAATTATTCCCCTACTGTTGATTACCACTGCTGCTTCGATGTGGATTGCTGCGGATGGTCGGGTTGATCCTCTACTGTTACTGGTAACTCTACTGGGGGGAACCCTAGCCGCCGCCTCGGCACAGGTTTTAAACTGCATCTATGATCGGGATATAGACTTTACGATGACGCGGACTCGTAAAAGACCAATTCCTTCAGGTAGGGTACAGTCTCGTCATGCTTTAATATTTGCCGTTGTCCTGGGGGCGCTATCCTTCTCTCTCCTGGCGGTGTTTGCCAATCTACTGGCGGCAATATTAGCCATGTCTGGCATCGTTTTCTATATGCTGATTTATACCCATTGGCTGAAGCGTCACACGACGCAAAACATCGTGATTGGCGGTGCAGCAGGGGCAATTCCTCCCTTAGTTGGCTGGGCAGCGGTGACAGGGGATCTTAGCCTAACTCCCTGGCTGCTATTTACCCTGATTTTTGTCTGGACTCCCCCTCACTTTTGGTCTTTAGCCCTCATGATTAAGGAAGACTATGCCGAGGTTGACGTGCCTATGTTGCCCGTAGTTAAGGGAGAAGGGGAAACGGTGAAGCAGATTTGGCTTTATACCCTAGTGACGGTTCCTACTAGTTTATTGCTCTTGTATCCTTTAGGTAAATTAAGCATTTTATATGGTGCGATCGCTCTTTATTTGGGAGGGAAGTTTCTTTATAAAGCCTGGCAGTTAAAGCAGGATGCTACTAATAAGCAGTTTGCCCGTGACGTGTTCAAATACTCCATTTTTTACATGATGCTGTTGTGTGTAGGAATGATTATTGATACTCTACCCATTACTCATCGGCTAATGGGGATGATCTTTAGCTGTGGTGCTTAGGGTATATGGGGGTTTGGCTTTGTCAAATTGGATAAAGTAAGGAAGTATGGTTTGAGCTAATAGCTGCGAACATCTATTAGCTGAATTCTTTATTTGGGAAAGTTTGTCAAGTATAAATCCCTATTCCTATAGATAGATATACCGTTAGGCTTCTTAAGGTTTTCTTTAGATTTGATTTATAATTGGTCATAAGCTCAAACAGGAGGCTAATTATATGAATTTAGAAACTAATATCCTACGGATAATGTGGAAAATCACAGAATCTGCCAACCCCTACAAGGTAGTTAGTTTGTCGGATAAGGAGCTAATCAATAACGTTATCTCAAAAGTAGAAACCGCTTATCATCTAAGCTCTGAAGAGCTAGGTATCCTTCATCAATATGTCACAGCCAGGATACCCTTAATTAGAGATTTAGCTTACTCTAAAATAGCTTGTTGACAGATGCCTAGAGAAAGGGGCTGGTCAACCAGTAAGCAAATGTTATAAAGCTCAAACTCACGCTACAGGTTAGAGCATATAAAATGTGGCGAGCATATTTACGTTCCATTTTAGTCTTACTTAGACAGTTATAAGCACCCAATCTATAAGAAGTAATGGGTGCATTATATAAAAGCCAACTTTTATATAAGGGTAGTTGGCTGTATTTAAATTTATACTAATTATTGTAAACTATTTTGAATAAAAATAAATAGTTTTATATTTTCATAGGATTTTATTCTACTAACACATCTTGTTATAGACAGGCATAATTGCTCATAGCGCTTAAAATTTGATCACAATCTATAACTGTTATAAAACTTAAAATAGTGCGAGTTGCCAAAGACAAAAGCATCCTAGTAATGGGTTTCAGGTTTTTCAGGTTTGCATTTAATAAGTGTATTTTTGGTAATCGGATTTAGTATTAATTCAATTTTGAATAGTTGATGATGGCTGACCCCTGATAATTTATGCGATCGCCAAGAGTTAACTAGCTGCCTTAGACTTGTCCAATCTTCGGTTCTACTCCAGCGATTAAACGCTGAATATTAGTCCTATGGCGCAGAATTACATAAGCTCCTGCGATCGCCGCAAAGATACAGTAGGGTAGAGGCTGGTGTAGAGCTAACATCAAAATGTTAACGGCGATCGCACCACAGATTGAGCCAAGAGAAACAATCCGCGAAATACCCAAGACAATACCGAAGCTACCGAGAGTAGCTAATGCCACAATTGGATTCATCACCAAAAGTACTCCTAAAGTTGTGGCGACAGATTTCCCCCCCGTAAAGTTGAGCCAAACTGAACGGCTGTGTCCCAGTATCGCCGCCAAAGCTACAGTGACAATTAACCAGCCCTGCCAGGATTCGGGTAAAAGCTCTCTAGATGAATAGTTATAAACTGCATTGACTAAAACTAATGCTAATGATCCTTTAAATAAATCAACTAAGAAAACTACTAGCGCCGCAGGTTTGCCTACGATGCGTAGGACGTTCGTTGCTCCCGTTGAACCAGAGCCATGTTCACGAATATCAATGCCTGCTATAAAGCGTCCCAGGATATATCCTGTGGGAATTGAACCCAAAAGATAAGCAGCTAAAGTTAGCAGCGCGCTAATGGTTATATTAAGCATCATGATTAATAGCTAAGTAGGTAGGCATAATAAATTGTAGAACGCCGAGGGAGCAAAGGAATAAACACAAATAAAGGTATGATTCCGCAGATAATACGGAAAATGCTTACTGACCATCAACCACTAACAATTTGATAGCAGCGACAAAAGTTAATATCTGACGTTGCACAAGTTAACGAGAAAACAGTAGTTCTAACTAACTTTGAAAATAGAGCCCTTTAACCTTTAACCGTTTTCCCATCTTCACAGACTAATGAGTACGTAATGTCAGTTAATACAAATAATTGCTAGATGCTGACTTGTTGCTGACAGCAAAAGCCATCCAAATCGGGAATTTGAGGATCGATGGATTGAGCAGTTCTTCCGACTCATCGATAATGATCACTGGCAACAACTTATCCGAGAGCAAGCGTTCAGCACGCTGGACTAAAACCTCAGGAGCATCAAAGAGAGTAACTCCCCGATTAGCGCCAAAATTATTGCGGGAGATACCGAGGCAATCCTGTAAGCCTCTGCGCCATTCCCCTAAGTTTTCAGGAGTATCTGTTAATACTAAGACCCGACAGCGATCGCTATGAAGACTGTGCAGGATCGAAATAGCCGCTGAAGCCACCAGAATATTCTGTAAGCGACTCCCCATACTGTCGATGGTGCCACGACCACCCTGACCTAAAAACCATTCCTGAACTTTTTGAGCCTGATTAGCTTCAAAAGTGCGCCTTAATTGCCATGGAGAGCCATAGTAGTCAGGATTACTACGATATTGATCCAATAACTGACGGATACGCCGACTTTGTTGAGAGAATGAAGATGCGGAAAGATCGGCTGCTCCTCTCCCCTCAGAATTACCTCTAGCTCGACCGCGTTCTTCTCTGCTGGGACGACGACGCTCGTCTCTGGTGCGTTCTCCCCTGGAAGCACTGGGGCGAGATCTGACGGCTTCCCTGGCTTGAGGCGATGCCGTTGAGTTGCTGCCTAATTCCAGCTTGTCGGCTGCGGTTACTAAGTCCTGTAAGCTTCCCACCAAATATTCCTTAAACCCCTGTACCCGAATCGCTAATTCTTTGGAAGAGCCTGCAAAATTACTCCGCATTTCCTGATTAATTCTTTCCTGGCGACGTTCTAGCTTTTCGATTTCAATTCTCAGGGCGGTTTTTCGCTCTTTTAATTCTCTGGTTCCTTCCTCAATCATGTTGACGAGATTTTCCTGTAGCTCCCTCAATTGCTGGGACAGCATTTGTTCTTTTTGAACTTTAAGCTCGGCAATTTCCTCGATTAGCTGGGCTTTTTGCTGTTCTAACTTTAGAATCTCTTCATTGGGATTGTTTTGCGAGTCAGGCTCAGATTTTGGGGCAGATTCCTCTAACCAACTATCGACAAACAGTTCAGATGTTGCTGATGATTCTTGATGAGACTGATTCAGATCAGCTTCAGATTCTATTTCAGACTCCATGCTCTGACTAGCGGAATCATAAGTGCTAGGTTCAATTATTTCCTCAAGTTCAATCAATAAATCTGGCGTTTCTGCCGCTTCCCCTCTATCATCTGACCAAATATCCTGAGGGAAATCCGCCACAGCATCCGTCGGCATAGTTTGCGCTGGCGGTTGCTCAGAAGATTCTGCTGCCTCCAAATTATGATTATCCGATTCAGAAGGGGGAAAATTGTCAGAAGTCATAAGAATGCCAAGATAGAAATAAGTTAAACCCAGAGAATAAATAATTTTGGTTTGTTAACGAGGATAATGTTTTTGCAAACAATTCGCTAGAGTTTGAGGATCAAAAATAATCGGCAGGAAGTGAATGCTGTTAACTTCTTTGAAGTAAAACAAAATTGGGATGGGTGACCAAAAAATTTCCCAATTGAGCCATTCGCTATAGGGAAAGCTGCGGATAACCGTGCCCGTGCGTAAAACGTTAAGCTCTTTGGGGGTGAACTGGATTCTAATTAAAAAGGTTTGCAGCGTCAGAAATAAACCCAAAATAGCGATCGCACCTCCCAGCCACCAGGAGATAAAAGATAGCCCCAGGGCAATTAACAGCAGAACTATGGGGAGGCGGAAGTTGGGTGCAAGTTCGACAACTTCGGTAGAATTGTCTGTTTCGACGTTAGGGGTCATAGTCAGGATTTTAACTGGTTGATTTATTAAAGGCTCTATCTTTAATTCTGCCATTAGTTAACCGCAGTTCAGGCTAATATCGTTTCTTGTTAAATAATTAAAGATTAATTGTTAAACAGTATCATGTTCGCTAAAGCTATCAACACCCAATACCAGAGGCTCTGACTATCTGGTTTTAACTGATAATGAACGTCTCAAACCTAGAACATAATCCAAGAGAGAAAGAAATTAGTCACAAAAATAGAAATCAAAGCCATTACCACTGCGGTTGTCGTAGATTCTCCCACGCCTTTAGCTCCTCCCGAAGTAGTCAGACCCCAGTTGCAGCCAATAATAGCGATAATGCTGCCAAAGATGACTGATTTAATCATGGCGCTGACTAGATCCCAGATCTGCAAAAAAGTATTGACTGAATTAATAAAGATGGATTGAGAAATCCCATATATCAAGTCCGCCACCAACATGCCCCCTAGAAGTCCCATCACCAAAGACATGATAGTTAGGAAGGGTAACATAGCGCAACAGGCAACGAGACGAGGAATTACCAGATAGTCTATAGGATCGCTCTTAAGAACATAAAGCGCATCAATTTGTTCCGTAACTTTCATGGTGCCAATTTCCGCCGCAAAAGCCGAACCAACCCGCGCAGCAAGCACTACCGCCGTCAGCACGGGGGATAGTTCTCGACAGAGGGCTAAAGCTAGAACCCCCCCTACAACTTGAACTGCACCAAAATTCAAAAACTCGCGGGCTACCTGAATAGTAAACACCATCCCCACGGATGTTGCAGTCACCAGGGCAATCATCATTGAGTCAGGACCAACTACCGCCATTTGTTCGGTGGTATTCTGACGATGTAATTTGCCTTGTAATAAGTGAACTATCACCTGTCCCGTCAGAAAGACTGCTGCCAAGGAACGCTCCAGCCAAACCTGAATTCCACGAAAAGGAGTCTTGATACTCATTAAAAATTGCTCTTGCGACTAAATATTGCCAGAGTGCCACCGAAAAATACTAAATTAACATTTATTTCTGACTTACTAAAATTTTACTAAAACTCGATTCCTGGCTGAGCCTTGACTCCCTGCTCACGAAAGGGATGTTTAATCAAAGACATTTCAGTTACCAAATCGGCGATCGCAATTAATTTATCAGGTGCGTTCCTTCCTGTCAAAATTACGTGAGAATCTTCGGGCTTGCGGGATAAACCTTCCAATATAGTATCAAGCTCCAAATATCCTAGCTTTAAAGCCACGTTAATTTCATCTAAAAGTACCAGACGATACTCAGGATTTAGAATATACTCTAGTCCAGTTGACCAGGCAGCTTGAGCCTTCTCTATGTCCCGCTCCCGATCCTGGGTGTCCCAGGTAAAGCCTTCCCCCATCGCTCGAAACGTCAGCTGATCCTGCCATTGTTCCAAAACTGCCTTTTCCGCAGGTTCCCAAGCCCCCTTAATAAACTGCACAATCGCTACCTTGTAGCCATGTCCTAGCGATCGCAAGACCATTCCCAAAGCAGCCGTAGTTTTTCCCTTCCCATTGCCCGTATTGACAATAATTAAGCCTTTTTCCTGATTTCTTGCCGCTAGTCGCTCCTCCTGAGCCTCCTTGCGCCGTTGCATTCTCTCCTTGTGCTGTTCGTTACTGATTGTTGCTTTACTCATCCTTTTGTATCGGTATCTTTAATTTAGATCTTAAATTGCCTGTAGGGTGGGCAAAATAATAATAGCAAATTAGCCTTCATAGCATTACGGGTATAGATTAGGACATTTAACGTTAATTACTTCGCTTCCATCCAATTTTTACCCCCACTAATCTCCACCGCTAGAGGAATACTTAACTCCACCGCCTCTTCCATAGTAGATTTAATAATCGGCTGTAGCTCATCCCACTCTTCAGGAGGCACCTCCAGCACTAATTCATCATGAACCTGAAGCAGTAATCTTGCCTGGTAGTCTTGCAAGATATCTTGCAGCTTGATCATTGCCAGCTTGATAATATCTGCACTAGAACCTTGAATTGGTGAATTAGCTGCCGCGCGGAGAGTCTGAGCATCGGTGTAGCTATACTTTAAGCCGTCAAGATCAATTCCTTTCGGATCACTTCCCCGTAACTGCTTCAGACTATCGCTAATCAGATTAATATAGCGTCTCCTACCCATGATAGTACTAACGTATCCTTGGGCGATCGCCTGTTTTTTAACTCCTTCAAGATAGTTAAACACCTCGGCATAGGTTTGGTGATATTTCTCGATAAACTTCTTACCCACCTCCGCCTTAAACCCAGACTCGCGGGAAAAGCGTTGCGCCCCCATGCCATAAATAACCCCAAAGTTGATAATCTTCCCTAAACGTCTTTCCTCAGAGGTAATCTCTTCCTTTTCAAACAGTAGTTGCGCCGTGACGCGATGAACATCTTTACTGTTTTGATAGGCATCAACTAATACAGGCTCTTGACTGAGATGTGCCAAGATTCTCAACTCGATTTGGGAATAGTCTGCCGCTACCAGTAGCCAGCCTGATTCAGGAATAAATGCCTGGCGGATTTGGCGAGAAAATTCGGTACGAATCGGAATATTTTGTAGGTTGGGATTAGAGGAAGATAGCCTACCTGTGGCAACTACTGACTGATTAAAGTCTGTATGCACTCTGCCTGTTGCAGAAGCTACCAGTGCGGGCAGGGCATCAACATAGGTGGATTTGAGCTTGGCGAGGGTACGGTGTTCCAACATTTGGTCAACTACGGGATGATCTCCCCGCAGCTTTTCTAGTACCTGTTGATTGGTAGAGTAGCCCGTTTTGGTTTTGCGGGATTTTTTGCGATCTAAGCCCAATTTCTCAAACAGAATTACGCTTAACTGCTTAGGAGAACTTAAATTAAATTCTTCTCCCGCCGCTTGATAAGTATCCTGTTCCAATTGCTGCAAGTTTTGCTCTAGCTGCTGGGAAAACTGCTGTAGATACGCCGTATCTAGCCTGATTCCCGTATGTTCCATGGCTGCTAGTACGGGCTCTAACGGCTGTTCTACCTCAAACAGAAGTTTGGCTAATTGAGGAAACTCCTTCAGCCTGGCTTTTAATTTACCCACCAAATAGTAGGTAGCATAAACATCTAATCCACAGTAGTCTGCCACTACCTCAATCTCTAAATCAGCGATGGTTTTACCCTTGGGTATGCCGAGATCTTTGTAGCTTTTTGCCGCAATTTCCAAGCCGTAACGCTCGGATAAATCCCCCAGATTATGGGTTAATTCAGGGTTTAAGACATAGCTCGCCAGCATGGTATCAAATACCACCCCCCCTAGGTTAATTTCCTGTTGCCCTAGCACTAGGCGATCAAACTTGGTATTCTGCAAAGCCTTGGGATAGTTACTGCTTTCCAGGATTGGCTTGAGGGCGGATAAAACTAGCTCAGGCTTTAGCTGACTACCCGAAGTATGAGCCAGGGGAATATATGCCAAATCTAAATCGCGATCGCCCCAACAGCAGCCAATACCCACTAACTCCGCCAGACGGGTATCTAAGGATGTTGTTTCGGTATCCCAAGCCACAGGCTGTTCAGGATCAGTATGCTGCTCTAAAGTTCGGATAAGCTGCTGTAGCTTGGCTTCTGTGTCAATAATCTGCGTCTTTAATTGAGGTGTAAATAGCTCTACTTCTACTTCAGCAGGGGGATTAGCATCGAATAAAGATAATTGTCCATTATTATTGCCTGAAGCTCCTGAAGAAACAACGTCAATCAACTTTTTCGGTTTAATTTCCCCTTCCCCTCCCAGCTTGATCTGAAGCTGTTCCAGGTTCTTAATTACTTTATTTAACTCCAATTCTTTCAGCAGAGGTAAGACTGATGCCGATTCAAACCCAGCTAGTTTACAATCTGCCACGTCAATTTCTATAGGAGAATCAACCTTAATCTGAGCTAAAAACTGAGAATGTAAAGCATCTTCCCTTCCTGTTGCTAACTTCTTCTGAGTTGCTCCCTTAATCTCTTCCAGGTTGTTATAAATTACCTCCAGGGTAGAATATTCCGCCAGAAGCTTAACTGCCGTTTTCTCGCCGATGCCTTTAACTCCTGGGATACAGTCCGATTTATCGCCACAAAGAGCCTTAAAATCGACTATTTGCTCAGGGCTAACCCCCATCTTCTCCATTACCCCAGCGCGATCAAATTCAGTGTAATTTTGGGCGGTTTTCCTAAAGGTTTGATTATGTAAATAAAGCACGCTAATGCCCCGCTCATCATCAACCATCTGAAACAAATCGCGATCGCCCGTAACGATTTTAACCCGATAACCCTCATTACTAGCACGAGTTGCCAAGGTGCCCAAAACATCATCCGCCTCATATCCCGCCTTCGTAGCGATGGTTAATTTCAGTACCGCCAATAATTGCTGGAGATTCCCTATGTCCACAATAAAATCATCAGGGGTTTCTGTCCGATCTGCTTTATAGTTGTCATCAGCCTTGTGACGAAAAGTAGGCTCTCCCAAATCAAATGCGATCGCCATAAACTGCGGTGATTCTGTTTCTAGTACCTGCAACAAAGAATTAATAAATCCAAAACAAACGCTAGTAGGAATTCCTTTCGAGGTAATTAATGGTTCCCGACGAGAATTATTAAAAGCATAGTACGCTCGAAATGCTAAGGAATGCCCATCTAATAAAATCAACAGCGGTTTTGTATCATTGACAGTAGCAGAATTAACTAGAGAAATAGAGGACATAAAAATAGATAATCGGTTGATTTAAAACAGGCAAATTTATAATTGTAACCCTAAAATTAGCCAGAATAATATCACTATTAACAAAGGCTATATTGCAGTTTGTTGAACACTGTTAACATTGGTTAATCTAGGTTGTATACCTCTCATAAAGATGTTAGTTTAGATGACAGGTACAGGAAGTACACCAAGCTTCTCATCCAATAGTCAGATTATAGTTAGTACCTCCCGCTATGAATCTGCACAACGAACTAATTAAATTGATTGACAAGAAATTGGCGAGCCTTACTTAAAAGCCATTATGTCGCGTTTTTCAGGCAGATGGTATTAAGAAAATTCGCAATCTAAGCCAGATTGGTTTAATGTCAAAACCTCAGTAATAAAATTAGTCCTTGTGAACTCTTTGTTGATACTACTCAGTAAGATTTTTTTGAAAACTCTACTATCGAATTTAAGTCTACAAATTACTTTATTGGGAAGTCTTATTAATTTTACCAAAAGACATTGGAGAGGGATACTAAATTGGGGCTAGCTAATCGTAATAGATAAGTATGTCTTGAAAATCCCAAAGCTTAAGGAGGTTGAGTCAAATCTAGCCTAACCCTCTCCACCCAATAACTCTTCTCAAAATTACATAGCAAAGATGCGGCTTATGGTTTTAAAATCATGGTCGTTTTTGACATTTATAATAACTCTTTATCACTGAGCAATAACAAATTTTTAGTAATTAATCTCTTGTATTCCTTATTGCTATTTCTCGTTGGTGTTTTTGAATGTCTGACGGCGCTGCCCAAAGCTATGACGAAATTTCTCTAAAATAGCCAAACCATAAAAATACGTAATCAGCCCTAGAATTACTCCTAACATAAAGCTACCTGTTAATAAAGTAATAGCAAAGCTCGAACCTAACTCCTTGAACGCCGTAAACGACTCAATGTCTTCAATGTCTAAAGGAGGTAAAGTAGCGTCATCGGTTCCCAACAATAACTTGCCAATTTTATAGTTAAAAACAAATAAGGGGAAATAAGTCAAAGGGTTGCTAATCCAGGTTGCAGCAACCGCCGCAACTTTACTTCCTCGGCAGAGAGTAGCTAATAAAATACCAATTAAACTTTGCAGCCCAAGGAAAGGAAAGCAGCCCGCAAAAACCCCTACAGCTAAACCCCTTGCCACATATTCAGGTTTACCACGCAATCGCAACAGCTTGAGAAAAACTAAACGAAAGCGTCTCAAAATAAGATTGCTGGGTGCTTGATGACGGCGACGACGGGGAGAATCCAAAACACTAGGTGATTTATCTGCCCTATAAGCATTGCCCGACGGGCTTGCATTGTGCTGATGATAATTTCGACTCATTATCCTCTGCATAATCTCAGCAAACAACTTGGGATACTAAGCCACCGCACTAAAGGTTTTTTGTTCCATATAGACTGATTAAAACCTAATTTTGAGTTATGAATGAGCATTTTAGCGATTAATTGCTTAGATTGAGCCATCATTAGCCAAAAATTTATCCTATTTTTTGCTTTACCCAATCAGATGATAGTTACATATAGAAAACAAGTATATTCTAATATTAGATAACCATCTTAGTCTATAGGGTGAACAAAATTTTTAATAGCTAAACTTTCAACTTGCAACCAGCAATTATGGTTGATCTGGCTTTGAGTTATTCAACTCCTCCTTAATATTAACGCGATGAGTGATCATGATAATGCCATCGCCACGAACTAAAATAGCGGATAGCCAGTTACTATCAGGCAGTAAAGGAGCCGTTCCGACTTTATAAATGCCTCCCGCTGGCAATGGTTCAAGCTCTACAGCACCAGGATTAAGATAAAGATTACTAGCGGTTTTTTCTTCTCGTAACCCGCCCAGCAACACCTGATCTCCTAATGGTTCATTAACAATTAGATCAAAATTATACTTGGCACCTAGTTTTACTTCTGTTGGCGCCACAAGCTCTACTTCAGGGGGATTAATTCCAGAAGTAAGTTGAGACTGTTCGGCTAAAATCTCCTGACGCAGCAGCTTTCCGTCCTGAAAATATTGACGGGACGTAATTTCAGATTGGAGGCTAATCTTTCTACCCTGGGTATTTTTTTCCCCCTTAATTGCGGTAGTCGTCTCTGCTACTAATTCCTCCCCTGTTTGCGACCATGAATTAATTTCAGTATTATACTCAAGCTGGGGATATTGCTCCCACATCTGACCAATCGCCCGAGACAAGGTTTCGGGACTCAAACCATCCGTATTGCTAAAATCGTCAGCATAATATTCAATTAGCTGGTCAAGATCACGCTGATTTGCCGCATCATCTATTCCCAAAATAATCTCCTGCAACTCATTCGGTATAGAATCTGCGGCTTGTCCCCGAACAGCATCAGTTAAACCATGAAAAATACTGAGGTTTAGTAACAAAAGAGTCGCGAATCGTTTCATATGTTAATTTATGTTAATTTTTTGAACTTGTCCCTAGTGAGTTGCCTGATGTATGGGCGTTTATAACCTGGCTCAATCTTTGATTTAGCTACATTTTTTCCAGCCTCTTGCTAATCTTCATCCCAACTTTATCTTAAGCTGTTACCAAAAATCCAATATAGAATAGTAGAGAAAGTAAAAAACTCGATAATATGCTTAATAACTGCATATTAAAGTTCAACTACGGAAAATCGGTGTTGCCCTAGAAAATAGCCTCTAACTGTTCTCTAATCTCGCAACAAGTCCAAAAGACAATCATAATTTGTTTGTCTTTCAGCCAGATTTTCGCTTTCAAAGCAATTTTTCCTGCTATTTCTTCCATACATGAATGAAAGCCATTGTAGCAAACCTACTCTTTGGTGGCATTTTGGGCTGCCTGGGATGGGCTGAAACCACCCTTGCCAATCCTCAATCCAACCATTTATCCCCTGATATTTCTCTGATATCGTCTGTTTCTGATGCAGTTAATTTGGCAACGGAACCAGCCGCAGATTTGCCGATACAGAGGGTAGCAGATTCTATATTTACAAAGTCAGAAGTAGCCTTGTCCGAGTCGTACCGCTTTTACGGGGGAGTCTCGATGACGCTCCATGCCTTAAAAAACTTGAGGGATTCCCCAAGCCTGACCAATAAATATTATTCATCATTGGGCAAGCAAGCTTATGTTCATCATGCAGAAGAATTCGATTTAGTATTAGGGTTTCAAAAAGCCTTTTGGTCTAGCAATAATCAAGGCAAATATTGGGGGATTACCACCGTTGAGCAATGGGGCGGTAATCATCATCAGCAGCTTAACTTACCCCAGCTAAACTATATTGACTCGGCACCAATTTTAGCGGCAGGAAATTCAGCTCTAACGTTTACTAGTGGTGGCAATAGTAACCTAGCAGAGCCGCTAACTTTAGCTCAAGATCAAGAATACTCTCCAGATTTTGATAATTTTCGTGGTGGAGTAGCCTATCATTACGGCTTAGATAGTGAGTTAACCATGGGAGTCGGTTTTATTTATGAAGATAATTTTGCAGGCTTTACTCAGTTAGTTTATGACAGCAAAATATTACCCCTGCAAACCACTTTTTCCCTAATTGCCAAGGATGCAGCTATCGGTCTACATTCTCATGTTTTATTTAAGCCAGCAGAAAACTTTATAGTTAACTATCATTACGACGAGCAATCAAAACAAAAGTTTGACCTTAATTGGAGAATTGCGTCTGAACTTACTTTAATCGCTGAAGGTAGTACTAAAACTGATTCCTACAGCTCAGGTTTTAAGCTAGAGGTAGAGAATAAATTAATTTCCCTTTCCGCTTCCGCTGCTTTAGATAATCATAGCCATTGGCAGTGGAAGTTCAATTCCCGCATCGGTCCTTTTAAGCTAACCTATAAAAGCAATCAGCGTAAAAGCAGTTCAGAGCTTAAGACCAATTTATTCCAGGCTGACAACTGGGGTTTAAAGTGCGCAGCACTGGTTAAATATCAATCCAAAATTGTCAAGGAAGAACCCCAGGAATTTGTTTTTTGGGGAGCCAGACTAGATTCTACTAAGAAAATTCGCCCGAATCAAAATTTGTGGTCATTGGAACTGGGTTGGGGTTCTGGAATCACAGGTCAAGGCTTAAAAGTAGTGGGTTCTGTGGCGCTGAAGTCTAACCTCACCCTTAAGTTAGATTATCAAGAAGTTTCTCCAGTATCTGATGAGAGCAAAATCAAGCTACAGTTAAGCTCTCGTTGAATGAAATCAGAAGTTATAAAAGCAATTTAGCTGCGGGCTATTTCACCAAGAGATTGAATTTCTGGAGGAATCGGCATTGCTGCTCATGACAATTATATATTCATATTGAATTTGGCGATCGCCTGATCGCCCGTTAATAAAAAAAGCTTGTCAAAACTTCATGAGTAGTATTTTGCCTCCTCGGTGTAAAGCCGTAAAACAAGACCAGATATTGAAAACTCTAGTCTTTGCTCGTTTCGGCTCCAAATTTCAGCTAGCTATTAGGAACCGTATTCACCGCAGTTGCCCCATCAACACCTTTAGCAACGTCTTCAGCTTGAGATAATACCCCTTCTGCATCGGGATTGTATTTCAACACCACAGTACTTCCTGTTTGAGCAACCCACAGCCCTACGTTATCGGAGATTCCCGCCTCGTCTAGAGCTTGAGCAACGCGCTTGGCTAAACCGCTTTGATCAAATTGACCATCCAAACCAACTTTTTCTGGAGGAATGCCGTTATCCGATGCTGCCTGAGCAACCGCTACTTTTCCCGACTTTGCGGCTTTATCTTCTTCTTTTTTGCCAAATAGCTTACCTAAAAAACCCATGTTTTTATTTCCTCTTGCTTAATCAATGTATTGAACAGGCACGAGCTTGATGCCTCTAGTGGCAGTATAAAATCAGCTATTTAAACTAAGTCAAGAACTTATAAAGACTTTAGATTCAATATTACTTTATTAATATTTAGTTCATATCTCCTAGATATTGCGCCAAATATGGGGAAAATACTTCATAAATTAGGGTCAAGGGTTGGCGATCGTGCCAAAATAGGTAATGACGACCCCAAAATGGACTCTGATAGCCAAATGCCTCTTCTAATGCAGCACAGTTGCCATAGTGAACCCCTCGGACATCTCGATAAAGTTCGGTGTGCATAGTGGAAAGACTACGCCAAATAGGTAGCGAGCGATTTTGGAGATAGTCATCGACAATACTGCCGTTCCACCAGGAAGCAGCATAGGCTAATCTTTGACCTGAGGCAGTACGTAACCAGACTTGTCTGCGTAGTCGTGGTTCCGTAATCGCCGCAATCTCTTCAGGGGCTCCATCATCTCCCTGACCAATGATCGACATATCCAGTACGTCAACTTCCGTTGGCTCCCCTGTCAACAGCTGTAAAAGATGAGTTGGCGAACCATCACCCAGCAATAGCATTTGCCAGGTAGGAGCTAGTTGTTGGTGGGGGACTCCCCGCTGTACTACGTCTTGACCTCCCGTCCAAATGGGCTGGAGGGAATGCCAACTTCCAGGAGTGGTATAAAGGTTAAATGGCTGGGCTGCTGTCACGTTTAGTTACAAAACTTTATTCTTATTAACTAAGATCGTAACGTTATTTGATAAAAATTTCTTGGATTAGGCAAATTTAATTGCCATTGGTCGTTTAAACGAAAGTTTAAGGCTATTGCTGGCGTTGTTGGTATGCGAGCCTGATCCCCTGAAGGATTAAATGGGGTTCCACCATCAGCTTTAGCTCAGAAAATTGGAGGTGTAGGTAGTGAGCTAATAATTCAGCATCTCCCCCTGTCAAAATTACTGGGCTTTTAGGAAACTGCTGCCACCAGTCAAGTATAAAGCTCTGGATACCAGCGATCGCCGTATAGATAATACCGCTGGCGATCGCCTGTTCTGTATTCAGTGCCCAGCGGGGAGGTAGGCTTTGTGGTAGCTGAATCTGCGGTAGTGCTGCGGTTTTTTGCTTGAGGTTCATGATTTGTCCCCCTAGTCCAGGTAGGATAGCTCCGCCCATCAGCTTACCTGCCCTATCCACTCCAGTTAGAGTAAGAGCGGTGCCTCCATCAATCACCAGACAGGGTTGCTGATAAATAGCCAGTGCCGCCCATGCGGCTAAAGCCCGATCTAAACCCATTGTGGGATAAATATTGGCTAAGTTAATTTCATTGAGATTTAGTAAATTAAGCTGGTGATAATCTTTCCACAGTCTAGCTTGAGCAGAAACCACGGAGGCGAGATAGACAGGCAAAAAAGTTAAACCCTGATTAATTAATTGAGGACGGAGAAAAGGCTCTGGTAAATGACTTGACTCAACATGATGATCCAAGTGAGGCGTGTCCCAGGCTTCAATCAAACTGTGATGATTAAACCAGCCCCAGTGAAGTCGGGAATTACCGATCATCAATGCCAGCCAATGGCGCTCCTGTTTCACCTACAATATATATCTTTAATAAAGATCAAAATTCTTGCTAACTAAGCTTTATTTAAGCCCTGAAATCTGCTCCTGCTTGATTGTTACCTTATCGCCATCTTTAAGGTAGACTGCACCTTTTAAAACTAGGCGATCGCCAGCGTCCAAACCAGAGAGAATTTCAACCCGTTCCCCAGAAAGAATATCACCCAAAGCCACAGTTTGTGCCTTAACGGTACTATCAGACTGCACCACAAAAGCAGTGGCTTTATTATCTGATTGCGGCAGCAGTGACGCAATAGGCACGGCTAACCCTTGATTGGTGTCAGTATTAATAGCTGCTTGCAGGAACATTCCTGGTCTGAGGTTAGTTTCAGAGGGTAAATCTACTTTAACAGTAGCCTGTCGGGAGTTGTTGTCGATTAAAGGATCGATTTCCCTAACTTTGCCCTGGAGTTTTAAATCTGGGTCATTGTTAGCAGTAACCTGGACACTCTGCCCTATCTTAATTTTGCCGATCAGCGTCTCTGGAACTAGTAATCTCAGCTCCAAACGACCATCTTGAATAATCGAGAAGAGCATTTCTGAAGTATCAGTAGTTTGTCCCACTCTAGCAGAGCGAGAAGCAACAATCCCTGATCGAGGAGCCCTGATGGTAGTGTTTTCTAGTCGGGTTTCAATTCCCTGAAGGCGACCCTGAGCTTGAGTTAGCTGTGCCTGTGCCTGAGCAATAGTCTCAGGACGAGAACCAGCCCTTAGCTGTGCTAAAGCCTGTTGCTCCTCTCTCAAATTTGCCTTAGCCGCCGCTAATCTAGACTCTGCTACCCGTACCTGATTTAGAACTTCATCCAGACTATCTTGGCTAATTGCCCCTTCTGCTCTAAGACTAGTGTTGGCTTCAGCTCTTTTACGCACCAACTCCAGTTCTGAATCCGCCTCGGCGATCGCCGACTGAACATTTGCTACTCTAAATTCTGCCCGAGCAATTTCCTCGGATCGGCTACCAGCCTTAAGCTCCTCTAATCTTGCCTGTGCCTGCTGTACTGCCCCCTCTGCTTCAGCTTTTTCCGCCTGCAAAATACTACTGTTGAGACCTGCTAAAGCTTGCCCCTGGTTCACAAAATCACCTTGCTCCGCCATAATTTCAATAATCTGGAGCCCAGCAATTTGTGGCATTACGGGGGTGCTCTCAAAAGCACTTACGGTTCCTGACAGGTTCAAGATACTGTCAATCTCCGTCGTAACGACTTCAGTTGTTGTTACTGCCTGGGGCGTGATACTTGATTTGCTGGCTAGTTTAGCCTGTCCCTGTTCAGCAGTTGTCCGAGGTGTCAGAATATGGGTTGCCCCCAAAGTCAGTAAAATCCCTAAACCAGCACCCAACAGGACACCTTTGCGACCGCGGAAGACGTTAGCGTTAGACGGTGGGGAAGATTTCTCTAAGCTGCTCGGCTGCGGTATAGACCTAACTAGGCTACTCCCGTTTAGAGGAACGGGTTTTGATTCGTATCCTTCAGCAGCATAGTCTAGAAGATGGAACTGCCCCTCAATTTCGACAATGTATAGCCCATGCTGCTTAACATAGCCCGACCTGACGGGAGAACTAGCTAGTGAAGCAAAATCTTGTTCGACAATAGCGTTTTTTAAGGCAATACGACCCAGATCATTGAGCAGCTCATCTCCTACGTCAGTACTTGGAGTAAGCTTAAGCTCGTCTGGCTGATGATTGAGATCAAATTTGGAGTTCACGATTGTTAACTAAAATTTTCAGAAATTTGGCTGGCTTAAAATGTGAATAAATATAGCTGGAGAACAGTCTCAACGTAGAGCATAAATACCTATTAATATTAGGGAGATTTAAGATAATACTTGGCACATTAAACTTTTAATAAACTGGAAGTTTTTCTTAAATAAAAGGTTGTTAATGACACAGTTGAAAAAGTTAGTGTTAATCTATATTGGAGTGAGATGGGCTTTTGGTTATCTGAAGTAGTTGCAGATGCGAAATAGAGTATCCATGTCTAATCATTAGTACTTTTGGCTATTAGGTCTAGACCCCCTATCAGGCTAAATAATAGACAATTAGCCAAGCTCTAGCTTTTTGTTAATTTAGTCCTCATTATTTATGTAAATAGTCATTACTTTTGGAGTATTCATCAAGCCGAGAGATAGGATTCGGAACTATGGAATCATCGTCCAACTGCACTTGTGCTGATTTTGAACAGGCTGCTATGTCAAAATTGCGTTCACTAGTACCCCTCCTTTCCCAGGATAGCAAAATTTTTCGCGAGCCCTGGGGGAGCTCAACAGTTATCTGTTTCGATTTCTCTAGATGCCCTCATTTATATAGTATAAACCAAGATCAAACCAAGGTAATTTCTCAGGCAATAATTAAGCTGGGTTTAGCTAATTCTATGATTTTTCGCCTAGGCAATAAAACCATTGGCTGGTCGAAAGTTAAGCCTTAGTTGGCAAAAATTTTGATTAAATCAACATCAATTATAAAAATAACTGTGAGCAATCGATTAGTTGACAAATTAAATTATTGCTCAACACGTTTATAGTATTTATAGTTATACTTTTTAGCAGAGATAATAATATATATAGGGCGCAATTCAACCACACAAATTACACTCAAGAAGCCCCTTAAAGCATATAGTACATGATTAGAAATAATCGAAATAAAGCACGAGAAGAACCTAGCAAAGTTTTCTCGTGCTGCTTAAATTAGTTCCTTTAGGAAGCTGAAAAATAGGCGATCGCCACAAATAAAGCATTAGCCAGATAAAACATGGCTACAACCTGGGTTTCACTCCAGCCACTCAGCTCAAAATGATGATGAATTGGTGCCATCTTAAACAAGCGTTTCCCCTGACCATCAGCTCCCTTCGTTGCTTTAAAGTAGCCTACTTGAGCAATAACAGAAACAGACTCGATAAAAAACACTCCACTAATTAAAAACAAAGCCCAAAGATTGCCGCTACTTAGTCCAACCGCTGCTAATGCTCCGCCAAGAGCCAAAGAGCCAGTATCTCCCATAAATACCGTTGCTGGGTTACGATTATGAACCAAAAAGCCTCCGCAAGCACCACTGAGGGAGGCACAAAAAATTGCTAGCTCTGGTGATTCCGCTCCCAAAATTACCGCTAACCCCAAAAAAGCGATCGCGCTAGTGCCCGCAGCCAGTCCATCAACGCCGTCAGTTAAGTTTGTCGCATTACTTTCGGCGCTAAGGACAAATACTGCCACAGGAAGAAATAACCAGCCGAGAGAGAGGCTTAAACCTCTGGAAAAATGAATATTTGCTACTCCAGCGGGGTCATATCCCCAAAGCCAGAGAGCAAAAACTAAGCCAAAGACTAGCTGGAGGGATAGCTTCATCCTCGGCGATATTCCCTTATTAGACTTAAGGCGTAATACCTGCCAGTCGTCCAGCCAACCAATCAAACCATAGCTTAAAGTCACCAAACAAACCGCAATTAATTTGGATGAAGCAAACTCCTTGGTAGCGATACTCCCCCAGACAAGGGCTAAAATCACGGCTACGGGGACAAAAAAAATCCCCCCCATAGTGGGAGTTCCCTCCTTCTTCAGATGTGCCTGGGGTCCATCCTCCTGGACAATCTGTCCTGTCTTGAGTCTGCGGAGAATCGGGACTACTGCTACCCCCAGTAATGCACATAACAAGCCAGAAGTAAGGAGAGGAAATAACAACAAGCCCGACTTAAATAGCGGAATATCGGAAAGCAATTCTGCTGAGAGGGCAGCTATGACTAAGAAGCAGAGCAGAGAACCAAGCAGAGTTTTACCAGAAGGGTTAATGAGTTTCTCCGTGGATAATGACTTAACAATCACAATTAATATGTTAGGTTCTTTATGAGCTACATGAAGATAAAATAGCTTCCAGCCGCATCAGCTATCCAAACAATGGACTGATAACTTACTGGATAAGCGACCTTAATGTAGCATATCCAGCACTAATCATCAGGATCGTCGTCAAAATCATCGTCATCGCCATCCATTAGGACATCTAGATCATCATCTGCCTTAACTTTTTCGATTTCGATGTTCTCTCTGGGAATCAGACGCTTATTAGCTTTAAGCCAATCTAGAAGAGATGCCTCCTGTTTCAGAGGAATAACTATTGCTGGTTCGTAACGTGGTTCTTGAACCAGTGCAGGATTTTTGCGTTCTGTATTGCTCATAAAGAGTTTTGACTTTTTGTCAGATATTTATAGCTATATGAAATTTATGATCGATTAGTGCTAGTCTACTTTTTACCTTAAACTGACGACCATAACTATAGTCTAGACTAACAAATTATATCCCAAATCAATTTAGATTAAGGAACAACCAAAACGTTATGCTGCTATCTGTAATAGGAAGCCTTGATGTCTTATCTTATCCTTTGGGAGACTGAGAAATGATTATTCGCACTTCTCAGCTACTGTTAAAAACTTTAGAAAATATTAACTATGCCAGATAAAGATTACCAGGACACTTAACCTCAAGCCATTAATTAACTCTCGTGTCTACAATAAGCTAGAGGCGCTTTTGTCTTGAACCTAGTTAAAGGTCATAAAGGTCTAATTACCCTGGTTCTAGCCAAGCTCTCCCAATCAGCAATCAACTACCGTCGGCTCTGCTGTAAAAGTAGTAAAAGTTATGAAATAGTAGTGGATAACAGTATTTTCAGGCTGCTTGGTGATTAAAATATTCAATAAAATTGATAGACCCCCATACCCATACCTTAAGGCTGTGAGCTTATGATAGAAAAAGAAGAGAATACCCTTGTGGAACTGATCAAAACCCTAGTTTCAGCCGCTATTTTGGCAGTTGGTATTCGTTCCTGTGTGGCAGAGGCTCGCTTTATTCCCTCTGCATCTATGGTGCCCACTTTGATTGAGGATGATCGCCTAATCATAGAAAAGATTAGCTATCGTTTTCGTGAACCCAAAAGAGGTGATGTTGTGGTTTTTGCCCCAACAGAAACTTTAAAAAAAAATTATAATAATGCATTCATCAAGCGAGTTATTGGTTTACCTGGTGATCAAATCGAAATTATCAGTGATGTTGTGTTTGTTAACGGGGAGAAGCTAGAAGAGTCATATATTGCTGAGGTGCAGCCAAAGCAAAAAACAAATCTTCCCGTCATTAATAACCATCCATTGATTACTGTGCCCCCAGGACAATACTTCGTTTTGGGAGATAACCGCTATAACAGCTTAGATTCTCGCGAATGGGGCTTTGTACCGAAAGAGAATCTAATCGGTCGAGCAACAGTTCTTTTTTGGCCCCCCAACCGATTAGGTCCCCTAGATCAGCAGCCCCTTTACCCTGAGTAAAATCTGTTATTGCTGAACTAGCTCTGGCAAAAATTCGCTCTGCCTCAGTTAACGAAACATGCTGCTGACAGAGCTTGCTTCATGAATGCGCCAGATAGCTTCTCCTAAGAGACTAGCAACCGATAATACGGTTAGCTGATCAAATTTTTTCGATTCTGGAAGAGGAATCGTATTAGTAACGATTACTTCTTTGAAAGTACCATCAGATAGTCGAGAAACCGCAGGACCAGAGAATACGGGATGAGTAGCGCAGGCATAAATTTCTTTGGCTCCCTCCGCCCTTAACAACCTACCTCCAGCCGACAAAGTTCCTGCGGTATCGATCATGTCATCAACTAGGATTGCTGTCTTGCCTGCTACATCTCCAATGACGTTCATGACCTCTGCCTCGTTATGAGCCTGACGACGTTTGTCAATTATAGCTAGGGGAGCATCGTTAAGCTTTTTGGCAAAAGCTCTAGCTCTAGCAACCCCTCCTACATCTGGTGATACTACCACCAGATCGTTCAAGTTTTTAGCTAAAAGATAATCTAAAATAGCGGGAGAACCATAGACATGATCAGTTGGAATATCAAAATATCCCTGGATTTGCGCTGAATGCAAATCCATCGCCAGGACTCGGTTAGCACCTGCCTCCGTCAGCAAGTTAGCCACTAGTTTAGCCGTAATTGATTCGCGACCAGCGGTTTTACGATCTGCTCTAGCGTAGCCATAATAGGGAATTACTGGGGTTATCTGGCGGGCGGAGGCTCGACGACAAGCATCGATCATAATCATTAACTCCATCAGATTATCATTGCCAGGGTTGCAGCAGGGTTGCAGCAGATAAACATCAGCTCCACGAATCGATTCTTGAATCTGAACGTAAAGTTCGCCATCAGCAAACCGTTTTCGTATCATAGGACCCAAATCCATACCAATATAGCGGGCTACTTCCTGGGCAAGAGGAACATTCGCAGAACCAGAAAACAATCTAAGACGATTGGAGTCTGATAAGAAGGGAGTCTGCTCCATCGACTGAGGCATTAAGGTAGTACTATGGCTCACGGTTAATATATTTAAGTATTTCAGGGCAATCTTTGGTTCAAGATAAATATTACTATCGGTCAACATGCCAATAACTGGAAAAGTACTGACATCCTAATTAAAATCCGATGATAATTTTCTCAAGACTAGAAATAGTTCTCTCAATAAAAATTAAAGCAAAATATGGGTCTACTTTAGCTTTTCCTTAGGGCGTGTCATCAATTAAAAAAAAGAGCTTTTTTCGGCATTTTAACGACCTACTGCGTCGAAAAATAACCTCCGTAGCCCTGCTATGCAGAACATTTTTCTTCTTGTATCTCGCTAAAATGGCTCTCAAAAGCATTCTTCCCCTCAATTGATGACACGCCTCTAGCCTAGTAACTTTATTTTGTTTATTCTTATACTAAAACTTTATGGCAACATTGTATTTTTTTTCACGATATTTAGCATCGGTACATCTTACTAAGGAAAATCTCACTCAACTTAGCTGCTTAATAATCTTGATATGGTGAAAAGATAAATAAAAAATTAACAGGAAATTAATTTACATACTATCTATGACAGCACTAATGATTGCAGGGACTGACACCGATGTCGGTAAAACATTCGTAACGATCGCCCTTACGGCTTATTGGCAGAGATATTACCTAGATTCAGACCCTGAAGCTTATAATCTCTTAAGCTTGTTTAAGCTCATGCAAACAGGGGTTGGTGACCATGAACTCTATCAGCGTTTGTTTGGTAAGATCAAAGGGATTGAAATTGTGACTCCCCTGAGTTTTAGTGCTCCCCTTGCCCCTCCCATTGCTGCTGCTAAGGAAGAGCGGTTAGTTGATTTAGCCTCAGTCTGGCGACAATTCAGTGCTGCGAGGCAGAAATCGGATTTAGTTCTCCTGGAAGCTCTTGGGGGGTTAGGTTCTCCCGTAACTGAGGAGTTGACCGTCGGCAATCTAGCGGCTGACTGGAGATTGCCCACCTTATTGGTAGTTCCAGTTAAATTAGGAGCGATCGCCAACGCTGTGGCGAATGTTGCCCTGGCGCGCAGCCTAAAAATTGATTTAAGAGGAATTGTCCTCAACTGTCTGACAGCAGATGCCATGGAGCGACTTGAAGATCTGACACCAGCTACCATGATTGAATCTTTTACCCAAGTTCCCGTGGTGGGAGTCCTTTCCTACGCCCAAGACTGGTCTAATAGTGATGTTATTGCGCAGAAGGTGGCAAACTGGGATTTAGAGCTAATACTACCTCAAGTGAGGACTCCTAGTCGAACTAGTTGAAGGAGTTGTTTGATAGGGTGAGGGATGGCGCAAACCTCGCAGTCATTTCTAATTTCGCGTCCCTCGTACTCCTATAATCAATATATCTAGGGCTTACCAGCTAGATTTGACTACTCCTGGAAGTAAACCCTCATGCGCCCATTCCCGTAAAACGTTACGGGACAAGCCAAAATCACGATAGTAACCTCTGGGTCTGCCAGTTACTAGACAGCGATTGCGCTTACGTGTAGCAGAACTGTCTCGGGGTAAACGCTGAATTTTGCGGCTAATTTCGAGCTTTTCCGCTGCGGAAGTAGCTGTGCGGAGACTTTCTTTTAATTCAGCTCTTTTTACTGCATATTTTGCCACTAAACGAGCGCGTTTCTTTTCCCGCTCCACCATTGCTTTTTTTGCCATAATATTTTATTTGGTCTTGTAATAATTACACAGTTTTTAATTATAGCTTTAACTTCAGCCCTATAGATAACGTTGACTAACAATCTTTAGTTAATTTCTTTGGTTAATTTTTAGCCGCCAGCAAATTTATTCCGACGATTGCAGTATATTCTGGGCAAAGTCGATCGCTTGTTGGGGAGTAAAAATCTTAGCTTCTATCTGGGCAAGCTGAATCTCCGTTAGCAGTTTGCCAATTAAGGGGGAAGGGGATAAATTCAATTGCCTAATTAAATCATTGCCTGATACTAAAGCTGGGGGATGAGCTACCAAATCTTGAGGATTTAAATATCGCTCGATTAATGGTTGAATTACTGCCGAAGATACGTCAGTGGCGATCGCTCTAACCATTAGTAACGGAAATATGTCTTTGACTTCCACAAACCAATAATACTGTTGTCGTAAGCTTAGGGGGGCTGATAGCTGCTGTAGCTGAGGCAAAAACTTAACGGCTTTAACCACGGCTTTAATTTGATTGCGGGCATATTTCAACCGTCTTAATTCTGCTTCGGCAATATCTGGTTCGGGAGTAACCAAGGTTGCTAAATAGGACAACAAGGCTAGATCTGGCTCGTTTAACCCCAATTGGAAGCAACCCTTGATACCTCTTGCCAAATCCTCTAATTCCCCCGCCACAACCTGAGCACCGTAGGGTAGCCAAAAGTCAAATAGTCCATCAGCGATCGCTCTTTTCAACCATTGCTCACCTTGGGGGGCTGCGATCATGTAATTAAGCTCGGCTTGGATTCTTTCTGCTGCTACGGTTTTAAGTAGAGTCCTACGGATGCAGATGGCTTTCCTAGTATCAGTGTCTAGCTGAAAATTTAACTGGGCTGCCTGACGATATGCTCTAAGTAGTCGCAGGGGATCAGCCTCCAAATTTTGCGACTCAACCATTCGCAAAATACCCTGTTGAAGATCGGTAATGCCCCCTAAAGGATCAATCAATTTTTGCTCCTCCATGTGGTATGCCATGGCATTGATGGAGAAATCTCTTCTCTTTAAATCTTCATTGAGACTAGCTCCTTCTTGCTTCGCTAAATCAAGAGTCCCCTGGTTAAAAACCACCCTGGCAATTTCTCGCTCCCGATCTAAAACGACAAAACCTGCATCGTAAAGCTGGGCAATTTTTCTTGCAGTAGCAATTGTCCCCTCGGGCAGGACAAAATCTAAATCTATTGGTTTTCTGTAACGTTTTAATAAGGCATCCCGTACTGAGCCGCCAACCAAATAGCCGTTTCCCAATAGTTGCTCTAAGTTACAGGGCAGATCAATAGCTGCTAAATATGATTTGATTTTAGCTACACCCATTTGACAAATTTAATATACTTAATATATTTACTAAAAATATTTCTCTGATTGCTCAAAGTCTGAGCTAAATTAATAATTAAAGCATGAAGCCCAGCTATTAGAAACTCAGTTAGTAAGAATATGTGTATCTGCGTTAACTGCTACTATGTTGATCGCTGTAATACCTACAATGCAGTAGAAACTCAGCATCAACAGCCTCACCTAACAGAAAGCCCCTCCTTTGATCCCCTTGAACCCACCATCAACGTTAATATCCATACTGAAGGGGAAATAATTGAAATGGAATGGGATGTAGTCGGCTGTGAAAGTTTCGTTCGCGAAAACGGCAAATGGTCTAAACTTCGTCCAGGAGAAGCTGTACCAACTTAACCCTAGATATGAAATTTGACTATCAGCTTTGGCTCTTTGATTGACACTTCTGCCTCATTTACGCCAATATTAAGTATAAAGGTAAATCTTTGTCAATTTTTGTTAAGGCGTTAAATGTCATTTGAGCTATTTTCTCTAGACACTTTGCAGGAATTTGCTCGTCACTACGGGTATGGAGCAGTATTTGTTGGTATTGCTCTGGAAAATATGGGAATACCACTGCCAGGGGAAACCATGGTGATTATTGGTGGTTTTCTAGCTGGTAATGGAGAATTAGACTACAAGCTGGTTTTGGGCAGTGTGATTGCAGGAGCTGTGCTGGGGGATAATTTTGGCTACTGGGTTGGTCGAATTGGCGGGTGGTCACTGTTAGTAAATGTAGGAAAGATTTTTCGGTTAAAGGAGCAGCAGTTAGAAGAGGCTAAGGAACGCTACAGTAAGAATGCCCCACAGGCTGTCTTTTTTGGTCGCTTTATCACATTGCTGAGGATATTTGCTGGTCCCTTAGCAGGAATTGCCCGTATGCCTTATCGGCAGTTTCTGATTTGTAATTTGGGGGGGGCTGCTGTTTGGGCAACTGCTATTGTCAGTGCGGCTTTCTTTTGTGGTCAAGTCGTCACGTTAGAGCAGGTCATCCACTGGACTGCTCAACTAGGGGTGCTCGCATTATTACTGGTGCTTGGTTTTTTTCTAGTTCCAGTAATGTGGGAATATAGTCAAAAGAAATTTCTGCCAAAGGATTAAAGCACTTAGAAATTAAGAATTACTAACTAATTAAAGTGTCTTTGGCGCTCTTTGGCTGGCGTGCCGATTTGGCTTGCTTGCTGGAAGAATCTCCCTGATCTTGATTAAGATCCGACTCAATTTTAATGAGGATTTTTGGACCTGATTTTGCCAAACGCACAATCATGCCATCTAAAGCCTTGGTTTCCTCAACCCGCTTACCGTCAATATAAGTACCATTTGACCCTAAATTAATCACTTGCCACTCACATAGCCCTGATTTTCTAATCTCAACATGGTGTCGCGATACAACTGCACTATAGAGGACTACCTCATTATTAGTAGCGCGACCTATTTTGATACTAGGCTGATCCTTAAATGTCCAGCTTTGCACTGCTACTGATTGAAGAGGATGTAATAAAGTTAATGTAATCACAGATTAATCTTGGTAGGGAAAGTTGGTAGTTTAGGAGCTAAGAACAGATTTGACTGGTGCTACACCAATAATAATTTGCCTGATCAGATTTTAATCAAGAAAAAATAGACGCAATCGACTTTGTAGTTCAATATTAACCGATGACAAAAATTATTTTGCCATTGTATTCAATCAGCTGGAAAATTGAAACCACTAACTACCCGAAAAATTTACCATTATTTAAATAACTTAAATTAACGCCAGTTTTTATTTTCAAGATCTCTTACCTGTCTTTCTAGGCGATCAATTCGCCCACGAAGTTCATCCATCTCTGCTTGACGAGGAACGCCGAGATCTTGCAGCATATTTTTCATTTGTCGTTCTGCTTGTTTTTGGACGCTACCAGTTTCCGTGTTTAGCTGAGACATCAAATCGTCAACAAATGATTTTGCCTGCTCAGGATTGATTTTGCCATCGGAAACCCACTCATCACTGACTTCTCTAATTTTTTCGGCAACAATAGAGGTAGTGCCAACCCCCAACATCACCAGTTGTCTGAGCCAATCTTTATTATCCATTTTTTTGCCTCCTAAATTTAGTTACTATCTTAGTAAAATAACTCAATATAAATATTATCGAACTTTTTTAGCAATTATATGGTTATTGAGTGGCTTAAATTCGTCGTAGACGCTGAATCAAGGGAGCAGTTTATCCAGCAAGATGAGAAGATCTGGACTGCCGCTTTGTCTACTTACCCTGGATTTCTCGGCAAGGAGGTTTGGATTGAGCCTGACGCTCTTGGCAAAATTATCTTTATCATTCGTTGGCAAACTAGAGAGCAGTGGAAATCTATACCGCGAGAGGATTTGATTAAGATTGAGCAAGGGTTCTCTAAGGTCATGAAAAGCATGGATATCAGCTATAAAATGACGGAAAGTAAGGAGTTTCAAGTCCGTAAGTTCCCCTTTAAGCTTAGTAAATAACGCCTATTGTGAATTGGTTTTGTTGAAAAGTTATTAGCTCGCAGTTTTCCCTAAAGGGATACACTTCGTTATTAGTTCTTAGCTACTAGAAGCTCATTTATATTGAATCAATCCTTATAAAGCTTAGAGCTTACAGCTTATGGCTATCTCAACAGAGCAATGTTCTGACCCCAAACTGGCGCTGATCAAGCTTTTTTATCTAAACTAGCCGCAGCTTCGAGGGCGGTTTTATTTCTCGCTCTTTGAGCATACTGCTGAAGTTCCTTAACAGGCATACCGCTAAGAATACTCAAATCTTCGAGTTTGATACCGCGCATTAACATCTCAACACACCAAGTTTGTCTCGCTTGAGCGATCGCTGGAGGGATTCCTTGGGGGGTTAGTAAATCTGCGGTTAAATCTTGCCAAATTGCCTGTAAAGCTTCGTGTTCAAGGGGGTTATTGGCATCATCAAGAAAAATAGCCCCCTGATTGTCCTTACGACTCTTGAGCCATTGAATGAGGGGATTTGTGCTGCTGGAGCCGTAACGGAACCCCATGACCCATTGATTGAGAGGAACCTGTCGTTCCTGACCATAATTAATCTGTAGGATATGCTGCTGGGGTTCTACTATCGAATGCGATCGCTCTAATTTTAGGATTTCTGGAGCGGATAAGCCTGCGGCAAATAAGAGGTAGACGAGGGCATATTCTTGTTTGCCAGCTTTTTTGGCTTTGCGAAATAGCGATCGCACTAGGCTTGAGGGTAAATCCGCTATTTCTTTGGGTTTGACCTTAACGATACTAGTCTCACTGACCTCAGGGTCTTGATCTGAGAGAGAACCATGGCAAAACAGGCTAACTACACTAGTGACAAAACGTTCTTGATCTGACCAAATATTATAGCCCTCAGTACTAGACTCCATGACAAAAAAGCCTATCAGCACCAAGTTAAATAAATTGACGATCTGTTCTGGGGTTAAATCACTCTGTAAGTTATTTTGTGCGATCGCCTGCTCTAGGTATTCCGCTACGTAAAGATTAGCTTCCCGAAGACCTTTTCCCAAAGCCTGTAAATTTTCTGGAGGATAATTGCCCGCTTCCCCCACAATGGAACGCACCAACTCTGGTGCTTTACCCAGGATATCTAGACTTTGATGGGCATACTCTTGTAAAAACTCCCTCACATTATCTTTCTGGTTTGCTTCTTCCACCAGAGCATGGACTAGTTTGGCGAATACCGTCGAGTCTTCAATCACCGCTAAAAGCAGGCGATACTTATTGCCAAAATTGCGAAACAGGGTAACTTCATTCACCTGAGCCCGCTCGGCAACCGCCTTGGTGGTAGTTTCTGTCACGCCTCGTTCAGCAAATAGATCCAGTGCCGCTTCGATTAAGCGTGCTTTAGTCGATTTTCGGGGAGTAGACATACGGAAAAAAGTGTTATTGGTAAATTAACCAGAGCCTCGTCAGTTGTCAAACGCTAGTTTGGAATAAGAACATTGATCTTTTGGGTTAGCCATTAGCTATTAGCCATTAGCTATCAGACGTAAAATGTTTGATTTATCAACTATAGGATGTCAATCTCGTCCTTACCAGAATATCGTTCCTCACTTAAGATGAACTAAAGTTACTCCTGAGCCCCCTTCTTTCTGGGTTGCCAGCTCAAATTTATCTACCTGGGAATGACGCTTGAGGTATTCATGGATGCCCTGGCGTAATCTGCCTGTGCCTTTACCATGGATAATCCAGAGTACTCCTGATTCGATCGCCAAAGCGATCGCATTATCGACTTCAATTTCGGCATTATCCACCCGTTGACCACGGATATCGATGGTGTTTTTGGAGGTGCGAACCAGAACCTTAGCTTTAGTTTGCGACTGAGCTAGGGGTTTTTTCTTAGTGGCTTTGGGTTTGGTTTCGGCTTTTTGTCCATTGAGAGATTCAATTTCCTCTAGGCTAACGCTCATCTTCATGATGCCAAAACGCACCGTTATTGCTTCTGTCTCCTGATCGATGCTCAGTACTTCCCCTGTCTGATTGAGTCGGGGAATTCTCACCCGTTCTCCTACCTGGGGGTTATAGCTGGGTTTATTGGTCTTAGGGGTTTGGGTTTTGGCGAGTTCTTTAGTGGTAATCAGATCTAAAGCTGCCGTTGCTTCCTGGGTTTTCTGCATTGTCTGATCTCCCTGCTGCAACCGCTTAATTACCGCCGCTACTTCTTTTTTTGCCTGGGCGATCGCATCCTGCACAGCCTGTTCCTGATAGGCTTTTAGGGACTGTTCTCGTTCCTGCAATAAGGAAGCTTTTTCTGATACTTCAGCATAAAATCGCTCAGTTTGCTCCAGCAGCTTACCAGCTTCTTCCGCCTTGGCTTCCTGTTCTTTTCTTTGTGACTCTAGCGCCGCAATTACCTGGTTAACGTCTTCTGAGGCGCTGGTGCCTACCAAAGACTGGGCTGATTCAACGATCTGTCTCTCTAAGCCTAACCGCTGGGCGATGGTGAGGGCATTGGAACGCCCAGGGATACCCCAAAGTAAGCGATAGGTAGGCTGGAGAGTACTATCATCAAACTCTACCGAGGCATTTTCAAACCTAGCATCCTGATACTTAAGCGCTTTTAATTCTCCGTAGTGGGTTGTGGCAACGGTTAACAAACCATGTTCCGCTAAATGTTTTAATAAGGCGATCGCCAAAGCACTCCCTTCTGCTGGATCAGTACCAGCGCCAACTTCGTCTAGCAAAATTAAGGAATTACCTTGATGCTGCTGTAAAGCTTCAACAATGCGGCTAATGCGGCGTATATGACCTGAAAAAGTCGATAAACTCTGCTGTAACGACTGCTCATCTCCAATATCGGCTAATATCACCTCAAACCAGGGCAGTTCCACAGGCTCTTTAGCAGGGACAAACATGCCCGCCTTTGCCATCAGCGCCGCTAACCCCATAGTCTTTAGAGTAACGGTTTTGCCCCCCGTATTGGGTCCTGTAATCGCCACCACCTTGGTTTCTGGCTTCACTATCACATCAACGGGCACTACTTCGCTGCCTTCTTCATGGCGCTGCTGCCAAACTAACAGGGGATGACGCAGCCGACGCAGGGTAGTTGTATCCTGCTGTGCAGGCTCAATAAAGCGCGGTGGGTTCGCCTCCAGCCATAAGCCATAACGTGCCCTGGCGGTAGCTAAATCCAGTACCGTAGCGGCAATTAGCACCTGTTCTAAATCTTCTTGTACCTCCGCCACCTTCTCCGACAGAGCTTTTAAAATAATCTCCTCTTCCCGCTTTTCCTGCTTCTCCTTCTGCCGTAGCTGATTACCTAGCTGCACCACCGCATTCGGCTCAATATAGTAGGTTGAGCCCGTACCCGAAACATCATGGACAATGCCCTTAATCGTCTCTTTCTGACCAGGTTTTACGGGCAGTACAAAGCGATCGCCCCTCTGGGTAATTACTGCCTCCTGAATTGCTGTGGGGTTACGCTGCATAATCCGCTGAAGCACTTGATAAATACGACTCCGCAGACTTTTCACCTCACTGCGAATCCCTGCCAGCTTTGGATTAGCGCGATCCGTAATCTCTCCGCGATCGTCTATACAGTGGTGAATTTCTTTCTCGATCTCAGGATAGGTACGAATATCTGCAACCAGCTGCCCTAAAGTCACTAATTCTTCGCTTTTAGCATCAATTAGCCGCCGCAGATAGCGCATTCCTGCTAGGGTAGTAGCTAAATCTAATAGTTCCTTTGCCGCTAGGATACCGCCGATGCCTGCTCTTTCTAAGGAAGCACCCACATCTTTAATCCCCTTAAAAGTCCACCCCGAATCCAACTCCTGTTCCAGGTTATAGATTTCCTTGGTTTGCCTTAGCAGTTGCTCACTTTCCGCTTGGGTGGTGGGTAATCTCAGGCGACGTGCCGCTACCACACCTAACTTAGTCGCAGCGAAGGTAGATAGATGCTGGCATAAACGTTGCCATTCCAGTAAGTCTAAAGTCTCAGTGGTAATCACGGTCTGGTAATGATGCAAATATTTATAAGTGGTTTGATAAAAATTAAGGTTGAACGGTTTGGGCTGTTAGTGGTTAATAGCTATAGCCGCGATCGCATTTCTATAAATCAATTGATCTTATTGAGCTTTCTTTAATTATTATTGTCAGATTGAAATGGTATGGGGCAAGAAGTTACACTATATTAAGAATACTTGACATCAACAAACCCTGCAACGAGGAAACAAATTATGGCACAGAAAGAAAAAAAGAAAGAAGGAACGTTTGGCTTCACTAACGCCGCCGAAATTTGGAATGGACGTTTAGCCATGATCGGCTTTCTCTCAGCAATTTACCTAGAGATGAATACTGGACATGGTGTATTAAAGCAGTTTGGCATCTTGAATTTATTGCGTTAATTGTTGTTTTAGATTGGATAGACTACGTTGTTTGTTAACTAGTTATTAGCTAAAAGCTATTAGCTATTAGCCATTAGCTTTTAGCCTTTAGCTTTGCTTAAATTTAGTTATTATGGTCTATCTATACAAAAAACACAATAAATTTTACTAAACATACATTCCTTAGAAATTCCCTAGCTATCTTGAGTTTAGCTAGGATTTTTTATTTATAGATGTGCCTAACAGGAAATTATATGAAGCAATATTGTAAATAACAGCTATTTTTTCTTAGAGCGATTTTGGCGACGGGATTTTTTCTGCATCTTTTTCTTAGATTTCTTTTTAGATTTATTAGATTTTTTTTGAGGAGATAAATTTACCAGTTCAGGGGGTCTATTTCTGGTTGATTTAAATCCTTGTTCTGGGAAAGAATACCAACTTTCTATTTCTGAGGCTGTATCTTCAATAAAACCATAGTGCTTACTGTGACGAAGTTCTTCGAGAGTGGCATCTAACCCCAGATCAAGGTAATATTCAACATCTTCATGCTCGAAAAAAAGTAAATCAATCATACCTGACTCAAAAGCTTGATCTATATATGATTTAAGTTTTAGAGGGTAAAGTTTAGAACTACAGATAACTAAATCAGTCAAGAAATAATTATGTTCAGCTTCAGAATTTTGCTGTTTTTCTAGTTCTGTCTGAAACAGTTCCTCAAAATAGTCAATGACCAAATTTCTTGAAATAACTTCCTGATTTACTAAAACTAATAAAGAGTCTAAGGCTGCACCTCTAACAAATTCATTGACCTGAAGATTTTCTATTAGCTGCTGGAGCGGTTCAATGTTTCCCTCGCTAACTGTCGCGAGAATCCTACCTAAATGTTCAGTTACAATATCCCCAGCAAAATCTATCACTTTTTCGTCAGGAGTGGAGAAAAACTTAATAATCAGAGGATAGGCTTTAGGTTCCCTAAATTGTGCCAATAACAACAGGGCATAGATATGTAAAAAATAGTCAGGGAGTTCTAATAATTCCTCTTGGCGACCTATCCATTTTTCTAATGTCTCTAATAATAGAGGAGTAATGGCTTCTCGATTTTCAACTGCTTCTTCTATAGCCTGGCGAGGAAGTTTCCCTGTATAGTTTTCTAGTTCCGCTATTATTTCGACTAATTCCATCTCAAAAAAAGCTTTATTAAAGTTAGTGGTTAGTGGTTAGTTGCCTTCTCGTATTTTACAGCCAGTATCAACATCTTTTTTAATAGACCTTTTACATGAATAATAGATTCAGTCTCTTTTCCCTTTTCCCTCTGTCTCAGCTAGCTCATACTAATTCGTGCAGTAGGTCTAATACAGTGAGTTATATTTCACCCAAAGGAATCAAGAGATTAAGAAATTAAAGTTATAGTCTCATAAGCTTATATTAGAATAGACAAGATTTTGAACTTTATTAGTTATAGGTTATAGGTTATAAATATCTGGTATGGCTAAAAAAATCAGTATCAGCATCAATGATGATCTTTTAGATTATGTTGACCGTGAATCAAGCGATCGCAGTACATTTATTAATCAATGTATCGAAGAGGTTCGTCAATTCACGTTAAATTTAGATTGGAAAACTTATTACTCATTACTTATTACTTATTACTTACGAGCAAACATATAAACGTATCCTAACTTAAATTTGAGCGACATCCTCGTAAGGTAACAGCAAATTTTCTTCAATTCTTTGCCTCACTTCGGGACTGACGTAGCAGTCTTGATGCAGGCATTTAGTTAATAGTTGATTAGCGAAATAATATTGTTCTAATAAGCTTTTTTGTGCATCAGTAAATTGCCAGTCATGTCCGATATCCTGATGTTCGATCATGGCTTGTCTAAAGTCTGCTGCCCAGTCTTTGCCATTGGCTTGCCACCAGGCTTTAAATTCTTCATTACTAGTATTTTCTTCAGGAAGTCTCTTTTTGAGTTCCGATAATACTACATGGAGTTGAGGGTTAGATTCTTTGGCTAGTTCGAGGTTTCGGTTTCGGTTGAGGTAGAGGTTTCGGTAGAGGTTGAGGTTTCGGTAGAGGTAGAGGTTGAGGTTGAGGTAGAGGTTGAGGTTGAGGTAGAGGTTGAGGTTGAGGTAGAGGTTGAGGTTGAGGTTGAGGTTGAGGTTGAGGTTGAGGTTGAGGTTGAGGTAGAGGTTGAGGTTGAGGTTGAGGTTGTATTCCAGATCCAAACCGAGATAGAAAATGCGACGGAGAGCTAGATCTTGGTTGACGTAATAGTCAAAAAGTTTCTTGATTTCTTCTCGATCTTCCTGAGATAATTCTAAATTCTCTTTTTGAGCTTTACCCTTAAGCCACCGTAAATAGTCTTGCAACTCAGGATCTGCGGCTAACAAATTATCAATTCTTTCTTTCATCAATATCATTAATCTTTCCGCATTGGGAGACATGGCAGTAGCTAAGAAAAATACCTCCCGCCAGCGTTTATCAAACAGATGGTTAACCAACTCCTGCAATGCTTCCTCGGATGATTGACGAACGAGGATAATTTCCCGTGCGGTAAAGTATTCTTGAAAAGTTAAATGGGAAAAAGAATAGATGTTTTTTGCCCTGGCGGTTAATAAGCCATGTTGTGCCTCAATATTCTTGAGGACAATGCCGCTATCTCCCTGCAACGCCTCATCATCGAGATTTGCCCCTGGGAGGTTGCGGATATATTCGCTGATATACTGCTTGACTCGATCTGTTTTAAAGAAATATTCCCCTGGGGCAAAGGTTTTCCAAGCAATCTGACTCAGCAAGTCTTCTTTCTTGGCTATGGATAGGGGTTTATAAACCTTGTCTCGCTGAATTCCTCTGGTGGAATCCCATTTTCTGAGTAAAGCATTTAATCCTTCCTCGTATAACTCCTTGCGGTTAGCGGGGAAATCTCCTAATTCTTCAAAGGAAATACAGAGTAGGGTTAGCAAGAGGGGATTAGAAACCAGTTCTTTAATTGGTTTGTCTTGTTCTAGGCGATTGAGGAAAGTTTCCGCTTTAATCGACTTCTTACTAAACCAGTTATGGGCAAAGGTGGTAATTTGTTCCCAGTCAAAATCAGCAATTTCCACCTCGGTAAACTGTTCAAAAGTATACTCCCGCGCAGCAATGCGACAAGTCAACACGTACTGATTCTGAGGATACCTGTTAGTTAAAGCCTCAATTTCCTTAATGACTCGCTTGCTGTCATCTGCTAACACCTCATCCAAGCCATCCAGCAAGATCAGGGCTTGATGAGAATTCAGCAGATATTCAAGATGCTGTTGAGATTCATATTTTAGATAGCCTTGGAGATAATCTAATAACTTGGGCTTACCGTCAGCTTCGGCAAAATCCTTGAGGGTAATAAACCACGGTACTAAATCACCCTGAAACTCCCCTTGATTACACTGAATCGCTAAATGCTTCAGGAAAGTCGTTTTCCCCGCCCCTGGCTTACCGAGAATCAGTAATCTTTTGTGGTTGGCTACCGCATCCTCTCCTGGTATTTTCTCTTCGGTAACGATGCCTAAATTAAACCGTTCAAAATCCTTTATAGTGCAATTTTGCAGTAACTCAGTAATCCCTTTGCGGCTGCGCCCGCTAATTTTCTCTAGGATATTAACCTGGGTGTAAATCTTGCCTAAGCCGATGGGCTGCGTCATGTCAAAAATCCGCATCGTACCACAGCGAGTCTTAATATCAGCTTTAACCTCTTGTCGCAGTTGCGTTACTAGTTGATTAATATTTTGAGATGAACTGGCTAGCGATTTTGAGTCAGATTCATTGGTAACTCTCTTCCCTGTAATCTCTTGCCAATCCAATTTAAGTAGATTACAGATCTCGACAAACAACTCATTAGAGACAGGCTTGCAATTAAAAAACCGCGATACTGGCTGACGAGAACACTCTAGTCTATTTGCGATCGCCTGTTGAGTTAAACCTAAAGCAATCTTGGCATTGTTAGCCTTGTCTCGATATTGTTCCAGTAACTCAAGCGATCGCTTTGCCATAATTCAACGTAACTACTTTCGCTTATTGTAGCGATCTGAAAAATCTCCCTCAATCAGCCATAAGTCATTCACAAATCATCCAAGGTCACACTTTAGCCCAACCTCTATCATACAAAGATTAGAGCATTCTATAGGTGTCGTAATTCAACTAAAACCTATGGAATCAATTTTCTGGCTAATCATCTCCGCTTTACTGGTTTGGGCTGTAGAAAAAAGCGCTGATGCCCTACTGCATCTAATTATCAAATGGCTGAAGCAGCGTTCTCAATAAGATTAGTCTGGGTTATGCTGCGGCTAACCTATGACCTGTCTATTTTTAAATAAGAGCGATCGCCTATTGAATTAAACTTAAAGTAATCTAGGTATTGTTAGCCTTTTCTCGATATTATTCCAGTAACTCAAGCGATCGCTTTGCCATAATTCAATTCTTTTTGATCATTATTGCGATCTTAATAAATCAGACAATATTATTATCATAAGTTACAAAGCTAGTAAACAAAATCCATATTTATAAGATTGACATATTGTATAATCTTGCAAATATCAAAGAAAAAATCTGTAGAATAAATAATATAAACCGTTGCAATGAGTTCATCTTTTGAGTTAAGAAATAATAATAAATCTTCAATCAAAAATGAAGATGACTCTAATCTACATTTGAATATTAAGCAACAAGCAACTTTTAACAAACAAGATGTAGAACAAGTCATTACCAACAAGGAAGCCGCAGATAAAGAATACCTACAGGCGGTTTTCCAGACTTTAGAAGAGGAATGGTTATCAGAAGCAGACGAAGCAGCCTATGCGGATCTATAATCAATTTGATGTAGTTGTCGTTGATTTCCCTTTTACAGAAAGTGACAAAAAAATCAGAAGACCTGCTCTAATCTATTTTAATAGAAGCTCGTAATACTATCTTTCTAAATCAGAGCGATCGCCTGATAATTAAGTACTTATTACTTATTACTTAACTTCTGTAAGAAGTCTACTAAAGCCCCCTAGATATTTGCCAATACTTTTGCACCAATTGATAGCGAAAAGCATATATATTCCCTGAGAGATTATCTTCCTGAAGGATATAATAATCTTTGATTAATAACCTTAAAACAGTACGTGCCATTTCCTTATCTTTAGTATGAGGCTCGCTTTTTAAATATTGCCAAAGTCTCGTAAAAGAAGTAGGAGGATTAATCGATAAAATATCCAGGATTTCTAGGGCGTAGGGCTTTTGTTCTTCACTGTAATAATTATCAATTCGTTCGCGATAATGATCCATTTTCCATAGGTTAAGAGGACTCCGCAAACATTCACTAATAGTTTCGGCAATGGTTTCTTCAGTAATTACCTGCTCTTGCTCCTTAAACTGATTAATTAGATGATGGATATAAAACGGAATACAGTCCACGCTAGCTGCGATCGCCTCAGCAATCTGTTCTGAATCATCTAATACAATCTCTTCCCCTGCTAAGAGGTTCAGCGCCAGGTTAGTAGCATCAGATAAAGATAGAGGTTGCCCATCTATGGGGTACATATCATTAGTAGGATCGTTGCTGTAGCCAGCCTGCTGAAGATGCTTAATAATATGGTGTAGCCCAATGGAACCTGCAAAGATCATCCGTACATCGGGGTACGTTTGACGCAAAGAACGCAAATTATCCAGGATAGACATAGCATCGCGATCATCAAAGTTCCCCAGCATGTGGGACATTTCATCCCAAATCAGCACCACCTGCTTATTCTGTAGCGTTACTAAATCCTCAATGGTTTTCACCAGCAAAATCCGCCAGTGGGGTGCGGCAACTTCAGGAAATTGATAGCCATCAAAATAGCTGCCCGTTAATTGACTAATGTGTTCCCTAACTCGACGGGCTTTCCCTGACTCCCTTAAATAGGTTTCCGTATCTTGCCAAACCGCCTCAACAAATTCAATGGGGGTTCTAACTCCCTCTAAATCACGATAGATTGGCAGCATCCCCTCTGGAGATTCGGCAGTCATTTTTTTGAGGATACTGCTTTTGCCAATTCTGCGTTCACCACTGAAAATCAGACTTTGCTGTTCTAATCGAGTCCAAATACTGGCAATTAACTCTTCCCTGCCGATAACCTCATCAGGAGATATTTGCCCACCAGGATTAACCTTAAAGCTTTCTGACTTGAACTGGAAGCTTTCAATGTCGTCGTTCCATTCCCTTTCTGGTTGCGATGCCCCATTCCAGTCTAAATCTAATTCCTGACACAGGCGAATAAAAGTATTGAGGGCAATGGGCTTACAGTTAACAAATTTAGAGACAGAAGAACGAGATATCTCTAGCCGTTCAGCAATAGAACGTTGGGTTAATTGCTTGATTGCTAGGGATTCTTCTACTTTTGGTATCCATTCACTGTTTAACTGTAAAGAACTTCGTGCCATATCGCTTTACGCCTATTGTTGAATAACCATACAAATTAGGATTTTCCTAAGCTATCATATGCGATTTTCCCTAACTAGGATATTTTGCCACGATCTTTTGAATCTGCTGCGTTACATATCTTTAGATTTTTAGGCTCTCTTTCTAGTCTTATTGGCGATCGCCGCAACTATTGCAATCTAAGATAAACTTACAATAGAGTCTTCTAAGTTAGAAATCAAATAGAACTCTCAACAAGCTAAAAACCTGGTTTAAGTTTAACGAATGAATGAACAAGAGCGGGAGCAAAACCAAAAAATCAATCGGTTAACTCGTAAACTTGCGGCGATTGAAACTAGGTTAAAAACTCTAGAGTTAGACATTGAACCTCAAGGAAGAATTAGTTCTGCTTTTGAAGCCGTAGAAGAAGACTTAGACCAGATAAAATCAGACATTATTAAGTTTCAACAAAATGTCGAACATCGCTTTAATCGTTTGGATACCAAGCTAGAAGTTATTATTGAACATCTGATACTAAATCCTGTTTAAATAGAACACTTATTGATTATGCAAGGGTAACGGTTAACGGGTAACGGGATTTGAGGTTCTTTAGGTTTGCACTTAGTAAATGTATTTTGGTAATCGGATTTAGTATGACTAGTATTAATGATTTACCTGAAGAATAACTATTTCAACGCCAGTTTTAGATCAGAGCATTAATCTATTGAGATAGCTATTCTTACTTTTCCCTTCTTGCTCCCGCGACAGGTTGAGTCAACCTTATGCGAAGCGGTACCATATGCGAAGCGGTATCCTTTAGGACAAGGGCATAATATATCCTTTAGGGCGCCGTCGGGGGTGCGCTTTCCCTCTTTCCCTTGAACCGATCTCAATTAGAAAATTAATTTTGCTTAACGACTTGCCTCAATTTGTCTAGCAACGGTAAAAGCCGAATAACTAACCCCCGCTGTACCCTCCCCTGGATGGGTTGAATCTCCTACCAGCCAAAGATGCTTGACTGGGGTACGATTAGCAAAGCCAAAAGGACCAAAAGTAGCCAGGCGCTGCCCTAAGCCACCGACAATGCCTTGTTCTCTTGCAGTATAGCGGGCAAAGGTTTTAGGGGTTGCCGCTTCAGCATGAACTATATTATCGGCAGTAAGATTAAAGTATTCCCCTAGACGGGCGATCGCTTCATCGGTATACTGCTGTTTAATCTGGCGATAGTCTCTACCCTTACCCTGCCAAAGATTAACGTCGGTAAAGGAAGAGGCAATAATCGTTGCCATCCCTTCAGGGGCTCGACCATCACCTGGCTTACTGACGGAAACAAAGAGGGAATTATTTTCGCCAATCACTTCATCCTGATTGTATAAAAACTGTAGATGAGGCGGACAATTATTAGGAATTGCCTCCCGTTTAACCCCTAAATAAACGACAAATGCCCCCGACGGCTGGGGTAATTTTGCCACTCGCCGCTGATAATTCTGTAACGAGGAATCATCAGTCAGCCTGACTAAATCTTGAGCCGTGACGTTAGCTACAACTTCCTCTGCTGACTCATTCCAGGTTTCCTTTGTTTTAAGATTGCGTACCGTTACCCCTGTAACTCTGCCTGATTCGGTATTAATTTGCTCAACACTATGGCGTAAATGTAGCGTGCCACCATGTTTAGTTAAAGCCTCCACCAGGCGATCGCTCAATACCTGCATACTACCCTCAAGGTGAAATAGCCCTTGGGGTGCTTGAGAAACTGCTAAAGCAGTAGCGGCATAGAGTAAAGCCGTTTCATCAGCGCCTACCTGGGAATATAGCTTGAGTTGGAGATCGAGAAAAGTTTTTAAACGCCGATCCTCGTACAGTCCATAAAGTTTAAGAGCATCGCTCACCGTCATGAGGGTAAAAGGGACCGTGATTAGAGTATCTGGTCTAACTGCCGTCATCAACTGCCATAAATCCCACCAGTTACGGGGGGGCAATACAGGATCGCGTCCCTGAAACCGCCAGCTTGCTTGGAATAAACGATTTAACAAATTCCAAAATGGCTCACTGCCAGGAAACTGTTGCTGTCTTTCAGCTTGCCACTTAGCAGGATCGCGCCAGACATTGATTGGTGCTTCTTCCCCTGGTAAAAAAACCGCACAGGCAGGATCACAGTAGCTAACAGTGGGTAAATCAACTCCTAATTCGGCAAAAATTCGCTGATGTATTCCTCCAGGTTCCAGCCCCGCAACCTGAGTTGCCCCCACATCGAAGATAAACTGACGGCGCTTAAAGGTAGAAGCACACCCACCAGGAACAAGTGCTTGATCATAAACCTGCACTTGGTAGCCCTGCTTTGCCAGCAGCGCCCCTGCTGTAAGTCCACCTATACCCGCACCGACAACTACTACTCGCTGCTGATTCTTTTCTTTGGAGGCGATCGCCATAAATTATAATTTACACTTCTTAATATTTATTCTCATTTTAAGCTGAGTTTAGCTTCAGAAGCGAAAAAAGTTTTTTAAGCATGAAGCGATACATGCAAACCACTACATTAAGCACCTTGGAGAGTTACATGGTCAAAAAATCATGAAAGTTCAGCAGTAAATCTTGAAGATGAATTTAATTACCTTATTAATATTAAAAAAGAAAGAACTTATAAGAGATTAAGTTATTTTATATAGTCCACATAATAGTATGGCGTATACTTCAAGTAACTGAATATGATTTTTGATCGCAGAAATTTTAAGTTCTACGATAATATTATTTATTCTTGTAAATATTTCCTCTAAAACCAATGTTGAAAATTTCCAGATTTCCCGAAGTAAAATCAACAATAAAAATCACTCTTATTTTACCAATACGCAATCTATAATATCCTTCTTAATTACCCTTCATTTTTTTAATATCTAGGTCATTAAAAGGAATAATAGATTGATTATCAATAGAATTTACAAGCTAATTCAACTTTTGACGAATATTAGCAATTGTTTCGCTATCCGCACTTTGAAGAAACTTAAGGGCACTTTTACGAAATTTAAGATTCATTTTTCAACCAATCTGTCATGTCAATAAGCTCTTCATGTTCATAATCTTGAGGTGAACCAAATGCAGTATCAATTTCCTGCTGTTCTTCATTACTAACGTAAGTCATGAGCATATTACACAATAATAGTCTTTCCTCTCTTAAAACTTCTCTCATACTTTCTTTGATCAGTATTTTTAATTCTTGAGACTCCATAGATTTTGACTTTTATCGAAGATTGATATTTTGATATTGTAGCAAGTTAAACTTATATTAAAGAAAATTAGAAATGCTCAATTAAGTTATTAGAGCAGTTTTTTGCAATAGCCTATTCTTTGATGAACTTAAACTAGCCCTAGATATTGGAGAATTCCTTTAATTTTATCCAATTAAAAGACAAATCTGCCCTCAGCTTTCCCCTTTATATTCCTCTATATTCAGATTTATGACTGGTAATCCTTCTCCTCAAGCACTTCTCATCCTCGGCAACCAGCTTTTTCCCCACCAATATCTGCCAGACCTAGACTCACTAACCGTTTTTATGGCGGAGGATCATGGTTTATGTACTCACTATCGCTACCACAAACATAAGCTGATCCTGTTTCTCGCAGCGATGCGTTCCTATGGCGATGAATTATTAGATGCAGGGGCTAAACTTACCTATCATCGTCTCACCGCAAAGACGGTTAACCAGACCTATGAACAAAAGCTCAAATCCTTTCTGACTGAGCATAGTATTGCCATCCTCACTACCTTTGAGGTTGAGGATAAATTCTTTGAATCGCGCCTAAATAAACTATGTTCTTCCATTAAAGTCGAGCTGAAGATACTCCCTAGCCCAATGTTTCTCGTTGATCGTGAGGAGTTTTCCCAGTATCTAGCATCTTCTAAAAAACCATTTATGAAGACGTTTTATGAGGGGTTGCGGAAGTCTCGCGATATCCTGATGACGGACGATAGCTCTCCCGTGGGAGGGAAATTCAGCTTTGATGCGGAAAATCGTAAAAAGCTACCCAAAAAACAGGAGCCCCCTGCTACTCAGGAACTAGAGCATTCCCCCCATGTTGCGGAAGTTGGCGAGCTTGTTGATGAGCTTTTTGCCGATCATCCAGGCGATCGCACGTCGTTTTGGCTTCCCACTACCCGATCTCAATCCCTAGCTTGGCTGGAGCACTTTCTAGAGGAGCGTTTTGCTGATTTTGGCGCTTATGAAGATGCTATTACTTCCCGCTCAGATATTGTCTATCATTCGGCACTCAGTCCCCTGCTGAATCTGGGTCTGATCACGCCGAGGGAAGTAATTGAGCGCGCGATGGTATTTGCTGAACAGCAGGATATTCCTCTTAACTCCCTGGAAGGATTTGTGCGACAAATTATTGGCTGGCGGGAATTTATTCGCGGCATTTACCAGCACTATAGCGATCGCCAAGAAACGGAAAACTTTTTTGAACACAATCGCAAACTAAAATCCTGCTGGTACGACGGCTCAACTGGAGTCCCCCCCCTTGATGACGCAATCCAAAAGGCGGTGCGTCTGGGCTATAATCACCACATTGAACGGCTGATGATCATTAGCAATATTATGCTGATGTGTGCAGTAGATCCGCGAGAGGTACATCGCTGGTTTATGGAGATGTATGTAGACTCTTCCGATTGGGTCATGGGTCCCAATGTTTATGGGATGGGACAGTTTAGCGACGGGGGGATTTTTGCCACCAAGCCCTACATCTGTGGCTCTAACTACATAATTAAAATGAGTGACTATAAGAAGGGGGAGTGGTGTGATGCGATCGACGGTCTATACTGGCAGTTTATTGATGTCCATCGACCATTTTTTAAACAGAACTATCGCATGGGAGCTATTATTGGCAATTTAGATCGGATGAATGCTGAGAGAAAAACCCGCATCTATAGTGCTGCTGAAGAATTTAGAGCAAGGGTTACGGAATAAAAGGGCTTTGCCCTGGCTATAAGATTTTTTATGAATTCCTAATGTTGATTGGCTTTAAAATTGATTGAGCAAAAAGCGATCGCAATATGAGCAAAACTTCTAAAGTTCCGAGACTCATCTGACGATCAACTTGCTCAATTTTTCGAGGTATCCTATAGTTTCAGCTATATTTGTTTGGCTACTTAAGCCAAACTTCAAATTGACCAGGTGGAACTCTATAACCTGCCGATGATAAGTTTATTAATTGTTCAATTTGGATTTTTTCTTCGTTCTGTATGTGATTTTGTAACTTTTCCGCGATTTCTCTATCTGCTACATTAGAATATCGAATATTGTTTTGTTCAATATTTTCTACTTTCTCAATACCAGGAGCAGAAATATTCTTATTTTTAAGCTTGCTTTGGATTTTCTCAGCTAGTTCTTTGTTTTTTCCATACTGGACATACACAATTCTGACATCAGTCAAACTATTATTAGTTGCACTACCATCAGTTATCGGAGGTGATGGTTGTATAGCAGTGATAACTTGAGAAACGTTTGTTTTACTTTCTATTTCACTTAATGAGAGTTCTTTGTTCGGGTCAGCATCCGAAATTGCTTTTGCTCGAACAATGCGAGCAATTATTGATAATTGGTTGGCATAACTATCTTCGTAAAATTTTGCAGATGCTCTCTTGGTAATGATCTGTTGAGCAACCTCTATCTCTTGTGGAATAAACTCTATCTCTATGGAAGAGTTATCTTTTTTTAAAACATCAATCATTGAATTTTTTACTAAAGCCAGTGCTATGTCTAAAACCTGATCTTCATCCGTATCATTTTGGCATCTCCATTTCCAGAGCATTGTGCATTTCTTATTTTCTTGTATGGCAGCGTCTAAAGCGATTAATGCAACATCTCTTTTAGCGCCTGGTTGATTTAAATCGGAAATTAGAGAGCGAACTAGTTCCCCCGTCTTAAGTGATTGAGCTATGTTGTCTGCGCCAAATTTTATAAATAGTGGAATAGCCCCTAGAATAATAGTCTTAAATATGATCTCAAACTTATCCCAACGATCCTTACTCATTTTGAGTTTTCAAAAGCTGTTTTGAAACAATTATATAGCGCCCTGCAAAAACTAAAAAAGCATCATAAACATTCCAATCACTTGAGCTTTGTTGCTGAGCGTATACCTACCTTGCCTCCATGGGATGCAGTATATTACTATTGCACAGATAAGATAGTTAGCTTGTCTGATTATGAGCGATCGCCTTATTGTTAAAAGCTAGAGAATTTTAGTAATGCGATCGCTATTTTGTTGCCAAACTAGGGTTAATTTATAAGAGAATAATCGTTTGCTGCCATAAATACAGAGCAAATCAGAATATGAATTATTTTCGTCCTGCGATCGCTTCTATGGAAGGCTACACTCCTGGAGAACAGCCTAAGCCAGGAACTTCAATCATTAAGCTCAACACCAATGAAAATCCTTATCCCCCTTCTCCCCAGGCAATAGAAGTATTGAGAAATTTGGATAGTGAATGGTTGAGACGTTATCCTGACCCTTACTCAAGAGATTTTTGTCAGGCGGTCAGTGAAGCTTTAGAGGTGCCTGCGAACTGGGTACTGGTGACCAACGGTAGTGACGATCTATTGAATATTTTAATTCGTTCCTGTGCTGAGGGGAAAGAGCGTCAGGTAGTTTATCCCACACCTTCCTACGTACTGTATCGAACTCTGGCTCAATTACAAGCCGCACAGGTCGTAGAAGTAGCCTATCCTCCAGACTATCGGCTACCGATTGATGAATTGGTCGCGGCGGATGGTGCTGTAACCCTAATTGCCACTCCCAATAGTCCCACGGGGCATATTGTTCCCCATGAAGCTCTCCGTCAGCTAGCAAGTAAAGTTTCTGGAATCTTAGCCATTGATGAAGCCTATGTCGATTTTACTGACGATTCAGCACTATCTTTAGTTAAGGAATTTCCCAACGTAATTATTCTCCGCACCCTTTCTAAAGGCTATTCCCTCGCTGGTTTACGCCTAGGATTCGGCATTGCTCACCCTCAACTAATCTCAGGCTTATTTAAGGTTAAGGATAGCTATAGCGTCGATGCGATCGCAATTCAGGTTGGTGCAGCGGCGATCAGAGATCAAGCCTATAAAAATGCCTGTGTCCGTAAAATAAGGCGATCGCGCACTAAGCTAGGGGCAGATTTGAAACAACTTGGCTTTCAAGTGCCTCATTCCCACGGTAATTTTCTGATGGTTACTCCTCCCCACAACCAAGCAGAGGCGATTTATCAAGCTCTTAAAGCCCAAGATATTCTGGTGCGATACTTTAACACTAAAGGACTTGAGGATAAACTACGGATCACCGTTGGTACTGATCAGCAAAACCAAAAATTACTTTCGGCGATCAATTATTGATTATGCAAGGGTAATGGGTAATGGGTAATGGGTAATGGGTAACGGTTAACGGGTAACGGTTAACAGGTAACGGGTAACGGGGTTTTTCAGGTTTGCATTCAGTAAGTGTATATTGGTAATCGGATTTAGTATGATTAGCAAAAGATACTCGAAAGCGATCGCCCTTCAAATATCTCGATACACTGATTTACATTGCAACCCTACACAATAAAAGACATGCCCCTAAATAATGTATCGATCGCTTGAGCAACAGATAATAAATTAAAATTGAGCAATTCTCAAATCTTCCACAGGTTCGTTATCGAGCTATCATGTATGACTCGCGAGTTACGGTAAAGTGATCGCCTTCTATATAACCTCTACCCTGTCAATGTGTAACCTTACTTAGTCAATAAGCCAATTGTTGATTTAGATTAAGCTTAACTGATTTTATCCGATGGGCATCGCTAAAAATATTACTGTTATTCATTTCTAGCAATTAGGCATTAATGCAAGTTTTAAAATTGGCAAAATTTAGCCAATATACCTTTAAATTATTGCTTAGTTATTCAACAATTTATCATGCCTTCAAAACCCTAATCAACTCGTTAGCTATTCTCAATAAATAAACTTAAGATTTATTTACTTAATATTTCTTTTAATTAGTAGAGCTTTGCCCTTAAATTACAAACTGAGTCATAAACTTGCGATCAATATAATCCTTAAGCCACCAAAATAGGGGAGAACGTGCGCCCCAGCTAGACCAAGAAGCGATCGCCTGACTATCTCCAGTACCAATTAATGCCAGATATTTATCCTGGGGAGTATATTCCTCAAGAGGTTGGTCTAACAATAGCCGTTGCCAGTTGCGAAATAGCGGCAGTCCTTGGCGCACTGCAAATACTCCCGCCTTAGGGCGACTATAGTTAATCATGGTGGCAATATCTCCTGCTGCTAAAATTTGGGGATGGGATATGGATTGGAGAGTATCACTAACTAAAATGAAGCCCTGATCATCAGTGGCTAAGGCAGATTGACGAATCCAGTTTGGTGCGGTGGCTTGAGTTACCCAAAAAGTGCGATCGCTTTTTAATTCCAGCCCTGAATGACATCGAATCCCTTCAGGAAAAACCTCTGTTACCTGCTGCCCTAAATAAAGCTGAATCCCCCGTTGCTCAAGAATCTTGGTTAACTTACTACTAACCCAGTCATTATGCCCTGGAAGTAGCTGGTGACCACGATGAATTACATGAATTGATTTGGTATCTCCACTCTGCTGGGGCAATAAACGCTCTAGCCTAGCATTAATATTTAGGGCTAATTCCACTCCCCCTGCACCACCCCCCACAATTACTATAGATAAAGGCTTTGTTGGTTCAGATGCTGCGGATTTTTGCAGAGTGTACCAAGCTTCTAAAAATTGAGGCACGGGTTTAGCCGCCACCGCATACTCTGCTGCTCCAGCTACCGTAATAGTTTGGGGAGTACTGCCAATGTCGAGCGAAAGATAATCAAACTGAAGCTGAGAATTTTCGACAATTACTTGATTATGTTCTATATCAAGACCTATAGCTTTTTCTAAGATTAATTCCGCCCCCGCAAACTCTGCTAAACTCTTCAAATTAATATGAGTTTCCTCAAAGCTATAAAAACCTGCAACGTGACCAGGCAGCATTCCTGAATAGGGAGTCTGCATCACGTCACTAATTAAAATCAAATCAATATTAGGTAGTGGATTTAAGCCCCATTGCTTCAAAGCGATCGCATGAGAATGCCCCCCACCGATCAAAACTAGTTTCTGTTTCATTTAAAAAATATTTGGCTAGGTAAAGATTATTCATAATATTTGGGCATCATATAAATAACTATTAATAATAAATTCAAGACTTTTTAGAACTATCAAATACTCGAAATAACTTTTAAGTTATTTTATTGCTTTAGGTCTCCTTAACGTGAGATTTAAGCAGCTTTAGCCTGCTCTGATAGATTTTAGCGCGATTTATTACTCAATAAAGCACTTTCTCTAATTCAGCAAGTCAGCTTATTTACAGCTATAAAACTATGACAAATAATAATCTTATAATCAATAACTTAGAGCAAGATTTATCTAATCCTGCTATTAACTCTTTCCAGGAAAACCACGGCTATGATTTGGCTACAGCAGAATCATCTAATAATGAGCAACCAGCAATTTCCTCTCAGGAAATTATCTTTATTGATTCTGCCGTCGCGGATTATCAAACCTTAATTGATAACTTAATCGAACCTGTTGACGTAATTCTCCTCGATAGTCAACGGGATGGCATCATTCAAATTACCGAATCACTGCAACAATATCAAAACCTTAGCGCAATCCATATCGTCTCTCACGGGGACGTAGGAGAACTTAGCCTTGGTGACTCCCTCCTCAACTACGATAGCCTTAACTACTATAGGACTTACGCAAAAGAAAAATTTGATTAGGGAAGTGTAAACGAGTTAAGGT
>JBCBIE010000014.1:51510-101196 GCA_038524995.1 Cyanobacteria bacterium J06621_8 | reverse complement strand
CTTGATCTCTGACCTACTTTTCTCATCTTCTACCTATTCGTGCAAGAGGTCTAATGAAGAATCTATCAGCAGAAGTGTACTAGGGGTTGTTGCTGGCGGGGGAGTGTTGGCTTTTCTCAAATATTTGTTTTTCAGTTAAAATTCTGGCATAAAAAAATGAGTAATCTAAAAATAGAAACTGATTTAGCAAAAATTTTAAGGGAGGGGCAATCTAACAAGTTAATGGCAATACTTGACCAAAACTCCTGGCTCTTTTTGAATCGGGAGAATATTTAAAGTATCAGTTTGAGAACAATATTTTAGATCCTCATCTCCATCTAGCTTCAGGAGTCTTTGTCCGTGGCTACACTGCCGAAATACCGTTAATAAATTATCTTTCCACTGCTCATAAAGGGCGATCGCCCCAATTACCTCATCATTACCGATCAAGTCTACCAAATGCCCCTGACTTTGCTGTAAAATCGACTGGGCGATCGCTCCCCCACAGGCAGTATCTTCAACGGAATAATCTCCCTGCCAACCAGAACCCAATATCCAGACTGTATCAGGCTGCGTTGCTAAAATATAGTTAACCGCCGCCTGTCGATTGATCTGAGCCGCAGTGATTACGTGGGGTGCTTGGGCAACTCTTTGTAAAGCTCTAGTGCCATTAGTTGTCGTCAAAAACAATCGCTTATCCTTAACTATGCTGGGAGTACAGTCCAGAGGAGAATTGCCTAAATCAAACCCATCTACCATTACCCCGCCTCGTTCGCCTGCCCGCAGCCGCTTGTCCGCCGCCCACGATTCTGATTGACGCATCAGCTCTTCTATGTTACTAAATGCTTGAACGGCTTCTGCTCCTGCATCAAGAGCAGCAGCTATTGTTGTAGTTGCACGAAGTACATCAATAACTATCGCACAATCAGGTAGCTGATCTGTGGGAGTGCTTTCGGGAGTATGGTAAACGAATAATTTCACGCTAATACAACTAGATTATTTGTTTTTAGTCACATTTTATGCAGCTATCTTTAGGTTTTATCCACAGACGACGAATCAGTCGAGCTTACGCAGTCATGCTGTAAATAGTAGTTAATAAACTAAAGCTTTGGTAATTATACTTTAATTTTTCTGCTTGAAATTTTATTTCTCTTTCTTTCCTATTAGGAGCTAGATAATGAACAGCCAGGATTTTACCACAGGGTATCGAGATAACGGGAAACGAATCGGCATCAAAAAAAAGCATTTTAACATTAGTCTCTTGCTGCTGCTGCAAATTATTGCTGTACCTTACGCCCTAGCTGTTCATTCTCAAACAGATCATGAGGCGATCGCTCAGTCTCCTGTTCTTAATCAAGACCAGATAATTATTTACGTCAATCCCCAAACTGGTGATGATGCCCAGCTAGGCAGAAGATTATCCCCCCTTAAAACCATTACTCATGCTCTAACAGTAGCTTCAGCAGGCAGCACCATCAAGTTAGCCCAGGGAACCTATAGCGAAACAACGGGGGAAAAGTTTCCCTTGTTGCTTCATAAACAGATTTCGCTCCAGGGAAATCCCGATAATCAAGGATACTATACGATCATCAAAGGGAGCGGCTTTTTTAGCAGCCCAACTGCTGCGGGACAGCATGTTACCATGGCAGCAACCAAAGATGCAGGAACAGTAACGGGGATTACCATAACCAACGATCAGGCACGGGGATATGGTTTGTGGGTTGAATCCGCCTCGCCCCAGATTATCAGTAATACCTTTACTCGCAATGGCAACTCAGGAGTTTCCGTCAACGGCGAAAGTTCCCCCAAAATAGAGCGTAACTACTTTTTTAATAACTCTGGCAACGGCTTAGTAGTAGATAGTAACGCTACTGTAGAAGTAAGAGACAATATTTTTAAACAGACTGGATTTGGCGTTAGCCTGCTAAAGCAGGCTGTTGGTATTATGGAGCATAATCAGTTTGATAGTAATCGCATCGCCATTATCCTAGAAGGCTCCTCCCAAGCAGTTTTACGCCATAACGAAATTACTAATTCTAGCGAAGCAGGCTTAATGGCGATCGCTCAATCCAGAGTAGACTTGGGCATCGATAACGAACCTGGCAATAATATCTTTCAGAGTAATCGTAAACTAGACATTCACAACGCCACTAGTAATGAGATTCCTGCGGTTCAGACAGAAGCTCAGGGCAGAACTATCGGGAAAATTAACTTTGAGCAAGGGACGTTTATCACACAAAATCAAGCATTTCCTATCAGAGAACAGAATAGCTCACCTAAAGACTGGAATAACTCGTTACCTCCAGCACCAGATTTACCTGAATTTGCCAGCAATACCGAAACTTCATCTGATCTACCTGCTCCCCCTCCAGTTTTAGGGACTAGTTCCAATCGGAGAGAATTAGTCTTTTCTGCGCCATCTCCTGCGCCCAAAGCCCCCCAGGTGGAACCTGTTCCCTTTCTGCCGCACATTTCCAGTACGGCTGCTCGTGATAGTCAAGTTAAGTATAAAGTACTGGTTGAAACCCTGAATCAGAAAGAAGAAAACGAAGTGCGATCGCTCTATCCTGAAGCCTTTAAAACCGTTTTTCAGGGGCAACCTTGGCTCCAGGTAGGTGCGTTTAATAATTGGAATAAAGCCAAACGAGCAGAAAGAACTTTAGCTGATCTCGGCTTGGAAACCTATCTCTTGGAGTAGAGCCAAATCTAGGAGCAATTTTTATTTTCGTCAGTGATTGCGATCGCACAGGTTTTGGGTACTCTAAGTAACACTTGTCTAGAGATATTCCTTACCCTAATTGACCTAATCCTAATGTGCCTTAACTTTATATGAAACTTTTGTTATTGAAATTTTTATGGCAAAGTCGCGCCAAAGAAGAGGGCTATGTACTGCCGATGGTCATGGCGATTGGCTTAGTCATGGTGTTGCTCGGCTTAGTTAATATGACAAGTGCCAACGAAGAAAACATTAATGCCATTACTAAAAATTCCCGTTCTGATGCTCTGGCGATCGCCGAGATTGGTATTGCTCAATATCGAGAACTGTTAAACAGAAATAGAGTCCTGACTGTTTATAATCGAGCACAGTGGACTAATAATAATGTTAACGGTGTTGACGTGGCGGGACAAACCTGCGACGTAATTACTAATACTCTTAATGGTTGGGCAAGTAATGAACCTGCGGGGACCGCTTTTAATGCCGTAAATTGGCGTGCAGTTCAGCTTAATGAAACTGTGATCAACAGAGATCTAAACAATGATGGGGATGCAGCAGATGTTGCAGTAGATGTTGGTTGGTATAAGATTGTCGATTATGAATATGATATTGATGGCAATCTTGGTGGCACAGACAACGATGGAGTGATCGACGCTACAGATGATAATGGTCTATTTAGCGTAGTTAGCGATGCCAATACTGCGGATGATACCCCTGGAGACCCAAATTTTGGCAGTTTAACAGTAGCTAATCTAGATGAAAACGACAATGATGATGATGGACAAAGCGATGCTAGAGGAATATTAACCGTCAAAGGTCGTACTCCCGACGGCGGCGAAGCCCAAATTCAGGTTGAAATTCCGCTGCGAATTAATCAACAAGACATGAATAACCTCGCCCCCGCCCTCTGGATAGGTAGCGGGAATACCGCCAATCTCGGAGGTTTAGTTGTTGGCGATACCGATGGAGATAATCTAACTGATGATTTAATTAATAATCTGACTGGTGCCAATGGTGCAGACACCATACCCGACGCTAATATAGTTGTGTCTAATCCGAACGATGGTACTAACGCTGGCTGCGACGATGTTACAGTGGCGGGTAATAACAACAATATAATCTCAGATTCCCGCAGTCTTCCTTCTATTGCCGCAATTACTCAAACAATTACTGATGCGGAAAATGCAGCAGGAGGAAATAGACTCAACGATTTCAGTGATCTTCAAAGTTTAGGTAGTCTTAATTTTCTCGGAGCTTTAAACCACAGCGATTATAATCCTGACATAGCGCCTGGGGACTTTGACCCTGCTACAGATTGCACAGCAGCAGCAGACTGTCGCTACTACTACGATAATTTACCAGGAACCATTACTGGTGATCTCTCAACAGATGGAATTTCCAGAGCCACTCTCTATCAAGATGGGAACTTGATCATTAATGCTGGAGCCAGCGATGCAACCATTGGCAGTATTGTCTCATCTCAGTTTTTAGAGATTTATAGCACCACCAACATTGATATCAATACTAATGGTCAAAATTTAACAATTAATGCCTTGATTCATACTCCTGGCACCTTAACTATTAGCGGCGGCGGAACGTTAACTATTAATGGCTCAGTCTGGGTCGGAGATTTTATCAACAATATAACGACTGTCGGTGCGGTTAAGATTAATCCCGATAATACTGATACTTCTTCTACTGCTTTTGATAGATCCTACGAGTTTTACACTACCACTACAGATATTACCCCCAGACCCTTGACTGACAGTCCGACTAACTGGAGAACGGAAGAAGTTAACTAGCAAATCATGAACATAAAGATTCAAAAATTAATTTACTGGCAGTTAAAAGCTGCCCAGAAAGATCAAGGATTTATTACCCTGGAAGTAATTGTGGCGTTAATTGTTGGTCTAGCCTTCTTCGCTGTTTCCCTCCAGGCTTTTGGGGTTTCCGTAGCAATGAAAGCTCAAGCCATAGAACAACAGAGAGCTAATGAGTTAATTCAAGAAGACATTGAACGGATCAGTCAATTGGGCAACAATCCTACCTTGACAGGAGTTTGTGAGCCCACAGGTGCTGACGCTGCTGCTGAATATGGCAATGGTTATGCAGACGGCTTATGGAACGCTTTGATTGCAGCAGTACCTGAAGATGATCAGGATCTCACTAAAGCAGTATCTAACAAAGTTATAACAGGTACTGGTGCTGGAGCGGGAACGATTCGGACGGGTGGCAGGACACTAGCTTTACGGCGCGTTCATGTTAGTAATAATGGTGCAACCGAAAGTGATCCTAATGATCCCCATCGAACCTTAAAGGTTGGTTATCAAGTTTGGTATGGAGATACTACTACTAATACCTTTTTAAACCGAGCTGGAGTAGCCGCTACTCCCACTGATGAAGCGATCGCAGAAACTTATGTGGAGATTATCCCCGATGTTGCCTTATCCTGTCCGTAAACCAGAAAAGGGTTTTACTTTAATTGAAATCATAGTGGTGACAATAATTGTTGGTATTATTGGTGCGATCGCTATTCCCAGCTTCTTTGCTCTATTAAATCGTAATCGGGTTAATCAAGCCATAGGAGAAATTGAAGGGGCTTTAAGAGAGGCACAGAATCGAGCGACTCGTAATGGTAGAAGTTGTCAAATTAGTATTAATGCTGCAACTAATACTATTTCTAATACTGGTGCTAATGACACCTGCTTATTGACTACTAGAAATATTAATACTGACTTTACTTTAGCTACCAGTAGACCTAATATTACTTTTTCGGGAAAGGGCAATATTGCACTGGCTCCCCAAGTTCCAGTAATAGTGCTTGCCGATCCTAATGGTGGCTCCAATCAACAAAGTTGCGTGGTTATTGAAAACTCTTTAGGCTCCATTAGAACAGGAGAATATACAGGAACAATTCCAGCTATACCTTTGCCAGGAAGCTGTCAGTAAATACCAATATTTCCCATATTCTAATTTTAAAAAGAAGTTAACAAATAATGTATTGGCAAGCTGATAAGAGCGATCGCGGTTTTACGATTATAGAACTTTTGGTCGTTCTTATAATTATCGGCATTATTGCTGGGCTTGCGACTCCCAGTCTAGTAAGTTTTTTTCGCCGTAATCAGATTGATGCTGCTTTGTCTGAGCTATTAGGAGCAATTAAAGAAACTCAAAGTCAGGCAATGCGACAGAGTAAAACATGTCAGCTAGATATTAATCCCAACACTAATGCTCTAACTGCTAATCCCCCTGGCTGTCTACTTACAGTTAGAACCCTCAACAATGATATAACTATCAGAACTAATTTGCCTGGTGCAAATCCCAATATTCCTTTTTCCCACAAGGGAAGTACAACCAGAATGGGAACTATTGTCCTATCGTCTGATCTGACAACTTATCAAAGATGCTTTGTGATTTCGTTGGGTTTAGGCATTATGAGAACGGGTAACTATACTGGAAATAGCGAAAGCTCTATTTCTGCTAGTGAATGTACTATTCCTAATTAGTTAAGAATAAAGTTCAAAAAAAATATCTCAATAAATTGAAGAAACCTTAATTTACTGAGATATTTTGTACACCGAAATATATATTTTGCTCTAACGCAACCTTTTAATCAGGAGCATCCTTAGCAAAAATGTCATTTGTAAGTATAAAAATATTATCTTGTCTGTCAAATCCTGGATGAGCTGGATCTGTTTGACCAACCTCAAAAATAACAATTCTTTCATCGGTTTTAATAAAGTTACCAGGCGAAATTTTATGATCTTCGATACTTCTTACTGTATTGTCAGCATTGAGATAGCCTTTTGCAGCTAAAAATTCCCGCAAAGATTGTTGATTATTATTAGTAGTGGCAGCGTCAGCATCCGCATCGTAGCCAGGATTGTCTGGAACAGTATCTCCTGGTCTGAGGAATAATACTTGACTAGCGGAGCCATTTCCTACAAATACGTCACTATTGTTATTACTATAGCCGTTATAAGTTGTAGGGTCTTCAAAATCTATAGTGTGGGATACTCTGTGATATACATCGCCACCAGTTGGGTTATTTGCCTCCCCTTGAAATATGGGGTTTGCATTACTTGGTAGGGGGACTCCATTTTCGTCCGTATAGATATTATTACCACTTCCATCATTGTAATATACTGGCTCTAGACCATCGGCAGTCAAGCTCTCATTAATGAAAGAAACATCGCCTCCTGCATCACTCCCTCCGCTACTAATACAGTTGGTGGCGCCTACAGGAATGGAATTAATTTCTAAGTTATTGGTAATATCAACTCTAATTGGCTGAGGCTGTCGATCAACTTGATGAACCCATCTTTTATTTCTGTTTCCTGCTTCACTATCAGGATTTCTTGGGTCGTTGATAAAATCAGTTCGCATTTGCCAATCTGTCCCGCTTCCAGTTGGGTTACAGCCATATACTGCTCCCAAAGTTCGATAACTAGTGATGAATGAAACAAAATTGTTAGAGTTTTCATCAGGAGCGACTCTAGCTCTAGCGACTACTTGGGTGTTTGCTGTATAGGTATCATTATTATCCCTCCCGATATCAACACCACTCGTTAGATATAATTGGGCTGAAATACCAATACCATCAACATCATCATCATCAAGTTCATTAATCTCACCATCACCATTAGTATCAGCCGTTGCGTCATCCTCCACAAAAGCATCTTGGTCATCATCTTGAATACAGGCATAGAACCCACTAGGATTATCAGGAGTGGTATCTTGACCAGCTGCACATTGGATTGCTGAATTTGCTAGCTGAGTATCGTCGATACCATCAATAAGTGCTTCCACTTGCCAAGCCTCATCTGTATATTCCCCACTAGCATCCAAAGGAGGACCCCAACGATGCAATACTAGAGGACCTTGCCAGGGAGTGCCTGTCATGGTGTTAACATTCTGCAAAAAATAAACAATCCTTTCAGAAGTTGTTGTGTTATTATCAACACCAAGTAAATTAGTATCTTCATCAATATCTACATCGCTATTAACTTCTGGAATATTAAGGGCAAAAACTACGGTTCTATTTGTAGTGTCAAATCCATTAGCTCTAATTGATGTGTTATCAATTTCAACTGCTCGCTTAACTTCGTCAGAAATGAAATCTAATGCTCTTGCGCTTTCGTTTCTAGCTTCGGAAAATGCTGTTTGAGTTTGAGTGTTTCTTAAGAGAGTAACTAACCCAAAACCTAGACCCCCAATCACAATCGTACCCATAATTAATCCGACCAGTAATTCAGTTAGGGTAAAACCTGAATTAGAGTTATTTTTTCTTAAAAGTTTTTGTAACTCTTTATTTTTCATATTAGAGACAATTATTAGGTATAAAATTCAAAAATACTTGTTCAGTATTGTGGTAAGTAATTGTAAGCAAAATTAATGGTTTAAAGATTGCTTATAATTGTACCCATTTATACTATTACTGTCCTAATGATAGTTAAAAAATTGGGGCTAAGTAAATTAGTAAAGACACTGATTTCTCTATAAAGCAGCAATGAATTTCCGTTAAATTACTTTAGTTAAATTATTAGCCTGCTAATCTTTGACGGAGAATCATTTCGGCGATCGCCAAGTCTACGGGAGTGGTAACTTTTAAGTTAGTTTCTTCTCCCTGAACAATTGTGACGGGAAGCTCACATTTCTCAAATAATGCCGCATCGTCGGTTACCTGCCACCCCAGGGATTTACCCTGGTCATGACACTGTTTGAGTAGTGTTACGTCAAATCCTTGGGGAGTCTGCGCCGCCCAGAGGTTGCTGCGCTGAGGAGTATCGACGATTACGTTCTTATCGTCTACGACTTTAATCGTGTCTTTAACTGGAACTGCGGCAATTAGTCCTTGGCAGCTCTTGAGGGACTGACTACAGCGGTCAAATAATTCTGCTGTTGCTAGACACCGAGCGCCATCGTGAATTAAAACTTGGTTCGCAGTGGCGGGCAGGGATTGTAAACCGTTGTAGACAGATTCTTGACGGGTAGCACCACCCCTAATTAACTTTACAGGTTTAACTAAACCTAACTGCCCTAGAATCTGCTGGAAATCAGTTAAATCGTCAGGCTGCCCCATCACCCCAATCCACTCTACAGAATGGGCTTGTGCTGCCGCTAGTAGGCTCCAGGCGATTAAAGGCTTTCCTAACAAATTCAATAACAGCTTGTTGCGATCGCTTCCCATGCGTCGTCCCATGCCTGCCGCAGGAATCAGTAAATGCATTTAGTGATATTTTCCAAAAAATAATCCGCGTTAGCTCTATCATCTACTAAAATTGACCTCAGATAAAATGATGTGATGAAATCTTCCTCCTAGAATGCGTATACTAGCCCTAATTCCTGGCGAAATTGGCAATCAACTCTTCTTTTTTCCTACCTTGGAAACTCTCAAAAAGCAGTATCCTCAAGCTGCTATTGATGTGTTAGTTGAACCCCGTTCCAAAAAGGCTTATCGAGTTTGTAAAAATGTTGATGATGTTTTAGTGTTCGATTTCCAAGACCGCAATAGCTTTGCTGACTACCTCAATCTTTTGGGTACGGTACGGGATCACGAGTACGATATTTTGCTTACTCTGAAAACTTCTTGGCGTATTAAGCTACTGCTGTGGCTTAATGGGATACCGACCAGAGTAGGTTTTCAGGATGACTGTGGATTGTTACTGTCTAATGCCGTCACCCGCAAACCAGAGCAATATCTTCCTGAGATGTATCATGATTTACTGTCAGGTCTAAATATTCAAACCAGCTGTCCTCCAATCACCATTAATGTACCCACAGAAGACATTAGCTGGGCTGAATTTGAACAAAAACGTTTAGCGATTGATGACAGTGGCTATATTATTCTCTGTGATGAACCACTGGCTAATAAGGAAGTTAGCGCTTATTCTATTAGCAGTTGGCAGGAAATTGTCTCTGATATTGAGCAGAGAGAGACTGGTCTGGCAATTGTTTTGTTACAGACGGAGACTAACCAAGATTGGGTTACTGAGATGATTTCGGCAATGGGTAATCTCAAGGTAACTGCCCCCAATGACATCGGTAAGATGGCGGCGATTATTGCGGGGAGCAATCTTATCCTAAGTGACAATGATATTTTAAGTCAGCTAGCGATCGCAACAGGAGTCTACACCTTAGCACTCTCGACTAAGAACATTACTCAAAAAATTGCTCCAGACAGTGATAACTGCATCACGATTATTTCTGATACTGATAGTTTATCTGATATTCCAGCGGCAACCATCATCAAAAAAATGTGGCAAGAGTAACAGTATCCACCCCAGACTGTGAATAATCCTGGCAGGGTAATTTTATCTGGACTTATTCTGCTTACTACTTTTACGACAGGTGTATCTTGCTGAACAAAAACTACTAAATGCTGATCATTTTTCCCCGATCTTTTGAGCTTTCGTGTATATTAATGAGCGCAACTTTCTTAAGTTGTTTTAATTATCTCTAATTTTTAGCAGTTTACGCCTGCATTCGTGAAACCAACATTCTGTAATCAAAAGCCAAGCTCATTCGCTAAAATCGTTGAGCTAGTAGAAAATTATGTTCGTGGTGAAATTGAGCAAGAAATCAAAGATAAACAACTTTGCTACCATAACCTAGACCATGCTCTGGCGGTTAAGCGTCGAGCAAACATAATCTTTAACGCTATTAAACCTATTTTGTCTACAGAATACAGGGTTGAGGAATTGCAGCGTTTAGAGAGCTTGATTAATCTCTGCGCTTTGGCTCATGATATGGTGCAGCTATTTGATGATTCTCCTCATCCCCATCAGCCGCGTAAACATCTTATGGGGGTCAGCGAAACTGCAACTGCCAATAAATTATTAAGATATATCCGTAATTTAAACCAAAAACTTTTGTCTTATAATTTAGATGCCGCGCTTCTTTTCAGCGATCGCGATCAACAAATTATTCAAGACGCAATCAGAGCAACAATTTGCCATCAGGATCCTCAAGCAGGAAAGGCAAGCTACACATTTTCAACTAATTCTATTTATCAACCATACCTTTATGAAGTTCGCCCCAAAATATCAATAGCTGGAAGCATAATTGCTTTGGCAGATTTGGGCACTTTGGGGATCGATGGCATAAATAAATATATCGCTGATGGAATTCAAATTTTTCAGGAAAATAATCTTGACTATGAATTCCTACTCTCAAATTATTATCTTCGTGATCAACTATCTGCGGCTGATATTACTGTTGCCAACAACTTAAAAGCCAGATTGCTAGCTATGACTAGGTTAATGGTGAGCTTTGCCCAGGAAAGGCATGCTCGACTTGAGCTGGAAATTTCGGGTTTCTCTTCTCCAGCTCAAGCAATTTTACGTCAGCAAATTTTTATTTATTTGAACCAAGAAACAATTGAGGAGATTAAAACTATCATCCCAACTCAAGACAATACGAGCCTGGAAGAACTAATTAGTTTTTTTCGCTGCCACAAAATCTAGGTTCATTTTTTGATATTAAAATAATTAAATTAATTTAAAGTTATTTTGTTGACTATATCTAAAGTTGAATAAAAAATGAATTTGCTTTCTAGTTGACGGGAGCGATTATTTTAGAATCTTGCCAAAGTTGAGCTAACAAAAATTCGCAACTAGAGCTCATTTCACACACGAATATTCCTATCTCACTATCTTCTGTTTCAGCAATCCAAGTCCCTGATAAAGAAACTTCAATATATTCTTGTTCACAGGGCATTATTTCTAATATTTGCTGCTTCTTAGCTATATTAGTTAACTGTCTTAATTGAGGGAGATTAGCAGAGAAAACTAAACTTGCAGTACTTGATTCGGTAAATACTTCTACTGTCATACGTGCATTTAATTGACTTATCTCTGATTTCCAAACTTTGATTGATTTTGATAAATGTTCTAAACAAATATCATTTTCTAGATAGGTGATTTTTAACATCAAATGCTTCACTCCTTAGAGTATTAAATTTAGTCTGGTGGGTAATCCAGGTTTGAATAATTCCTGCTGACTTAACCCGATATATGTACCTACTTTCGACTATTTATTCTGCTTTCGCATTGATACAAATCACCCTAGGCTTGTTCATTTTCATCCAATCCATCAAGCATCATCGCACTCTCCCTAGGGCATTTCACAGTCAGAGCACGCAGCACCAGAGCCTACTTCTTCATGACTATGTAGAATTACTCAACTGGAGAATTATCTCCATTTTGATTTTCCGCTAATGCTACCTCTTTTGAGTTGTGGTTGATGCTGTTGCAGATGAGATTAGCTAATCTCAAGCCAGCGCAAATTAGCCAAAATAGTTAATTTTTGTTAAATTAACTATTTAATTTAAACTAATTGTTTATGCTGAATTATTATGTTAAGACTTTATATTCAGGGGTTTTGCTTTGTCTGTTGCAAGCGATAATCTCCGTAATATCAGCAGATATAGCCTTTATATAGGGTTAATAATTGATTAATATGCGTCGATGATTATTTTGACAACCAGAAACTAAAGTGATTCTTGTGATCTCTCTCAACAGATTGGCAAACACGCTATATTAGAGTTCATACAGATAAAGCTTATTAAGATAACATTAAATTATTCAAAAAAAGGTTTTCAAATTAACGGTTTAATAATACAATTATATTACCGTATATATCTAGTATCTAGAGGAAAAACAATAATGCGAACCTTAACTCGCACATCGACAACTGAAATGGAAGTTACCAGCATCCGTTTAGAGCGTAGTCTTAAAGATAAGCTCAAGGAACTGTCTGGTAATCAGGGTTATCAAGCCTTAATTAGAGATATTCTTTGGAACTACGTCCACCAAAAGTCTGGAGATTATCGACCTCAGTTTGCCCGCTCTGATATTCGCGCTACAGTAGAGGCAACAGCTCGTAAAGATGAGAGTTGTGCCCTAACTGGGAAATTAATTCAAGAGAACGAAACAATGCTTCTCGGATTTACCATTTATGGAGATCTAGTTCCCTTGAGTGTTGAGAGTGTAACTGAATAATATTTTTTGATGGGGGAGGGGTAAGTTTAGTGATGTAGAAATTTGCTTCAGGTTGCAGAATTTCCTGCTTCTCTCGAGAACCCTTTCTTTAAACACATGTTGAAAAAGCAGGCTAGGTGAATGATAAAGCGTTTATTCCTAGCCTGCTTTTTGCTTATGTAAAATAACAACATAACTTTTGCTCCTTGAAACTCTTCATGGTTTTACGTAGTTAGTTTCAGGAAAATGAGGGTAGCTTAACGAGCTAAGAAATGCCTTAAGCGGCGGAGGCGATCGCTGTAGCTACGCATTATTTCTAGGGCAAACATGGGAGTTTGCTGAACAGCAAACATAAAGTTTCTTTGTTCGAGAAATGCTAATTTACAGTCTGTTTTGGCGATCGCGCTACTGGCTCTTTTATGGTCGGAATGTACTAAAGCACCCTCTCCAAAAATATCATCCTGATAGATTGTTTCTAAAACTCGACCCCTAACCAATATTTCTACCTGACCTTCGATGAGACCATACATAACTCTTCCTGTGTCTCCTTCGGCAAATATTACTTCCCCTGCTTTGATAGTTTGCGGTTCGGGATTTGTTTGAAAGATTTCTATGGTTTTTAGTGGTGAGAGCATTTCACCTCGCCTCCTTCAATATCTTTAACTGCTGAACTTAATTGCGTGTCTTTAGTTAACACCAAGTTAACAGATGGTTAAGGATTTCGTAAAATGTTGTGCTGTGAGGAGAAAGTTTTTGAGCTGATTTAACCCTAGTTATTTTCAGGTAAATCCCTTTCTGTTTTTAACCATCTGCTTTGTGGTTTAGTCAAAAACTTGAGATAAATTGGAATTTTGCCCAAGATATAAAAAGGAATTGCCAGCAAGTTTTTTAAAGATAGATCAGATCGTCCGAATTTGCTCCATGCCAAGAAAACGCCGCTTAGGAGAAAGACTCCTGCTAGGGAAGTAATTAATAAAGGAGCGATCGCTATCTTCCCAGAAATAAAAGCCACCGTAACAAACAGTATCATGGCACTCCAGGTTATGACCAAGAGGGAAAGTGGCGGAATCAAAATATCCAAAGCTAGCTGCAAAGCAGGAAGGCTACCAGTTGTCACAAACGCCTTCAGTAGTCGAGGTACTTCCACGCCAATCATTTCTAAGTGTCCGTGCTCCCAGCGGGATCTTTGACTCTGAGCATCCTGGTCTTTCATCAGACGACCCACAACCATAGCCTGTTCGCAAAAAATAGGAGTTGAGCCTGCTAAAGCCAAATCTACCGTTAGCTGCATATCATCAGTAGTCTTACTCCCTGCCAAAGAAACTTGGCTGATTAACGACCAGGGAAACGCCATTCCTGAACCAGTTAACAAACTATGCCAACCAAGACGGTTTAAACCCATAAGACGCACCAGGTTTTTGACCTTGAGGGAAAACATCGAAATCTGATCCTTGAGGCTAGTTTCCTCGGGCTGATCCATTAAATAGGTTGACTGCACTGGTCTACCAGTAGCGATCGCTTGACGAGTAATATTGGTGATGGTGCCAGGCTGCATGATGCAGTCTCCATCAAGAATTACCACAGCTTCTGGTGGCTGCTGATGAAGGTGCTGCATCGCGTAATCCAAGGCATAGCCCTTCCCACGATTGGTTAAATGGGTTCGCTCTAATACTTCTACCCCTTTAGCCCTAGCTAATTCTGCGGTATTGTCATGGCAGTTATCGGCAATAACGAGCACCCTATCTTGTTGGGTAAGCTGGGGCAACAGCCCATCTATCACTTCTTGAATCTGTGCCGCTTCGTTATGGGCAGGAATTAAAACGGTGGTTACTGGTCGATTAATCTGGTCTAGGTTGAGAGTAGAAGATGATGAAACAAAAGCCGCCAAGCATTCTACAAAAAATACCAAGCAGGGGATCAAAAACATGACCCCTGCAATTATTAAAACAATGTTAAGTACGGTGTAAAATTCTATTTCCATAACTTAAAAAATTCTAGAAAAAATGCCTTAGCTATTGAGGAATATACTTAAGTAATATCATACTAACCTTTATGAACTTGAATTGCTTTAATTAAAGTTTAAGTAAAGCTATCTTTACTAAAGATTTTTATTAAAGAAATGCTAAATTAGTGAAAATAATTTTGATAATGTATTTTGCATAGCAGTGCATAATTAGCAAGAACTTGATAGAAATTTAAACTTAAATATAAATTTAAAACAAATATGTTAATTTCCGTCTGTGTTATTACTTTCAAGCGCCCCGAAGGCTTAAAGAGGCTATTAGAAGCAATTAATTGCCTAACTTTTGCGCAAATTGACTGCCCTGAAATTGAAGTTATTGTGGTAGATAATGATAATAACCAGGTGGCACAAAATATTTGTCAGTCAATGGTTGCTTTTCGCTGGTCTTTAAAAACAGATGTCCAGACAAAAAGGGGCATCACCTATGCTCGCAATAAATCCGTCAGTTTAGCTAGTAAAGAAGCGGATTTTGTGGCAATTATTGATGATGATGAAGTGCCAGCACAAGACTGGTTGGAGCAGCTATTATTGGCACAGCAGAAATATAATGCTGATGTGGTTACTGGACCAGTTATCCCTTGTTTTCAAGACACTGACGTACCACGCTGGATTGAACAGGGTGGTTTTTTTGATACGCCGCGCTATGAGACGGGAGCAGTAAGACACGTAGCCTTTACTAACAACGTACTAATCAAAGGCAGCATTGTTCGTCAATACGATCCTGTATTTGATGATCGCTTTGCCATTACGGGGGGAGAGGATTCACATTTCTTTCTAAGTCTCAATAAAGCAGGATACAAAATTGTCTGGGCAGATGAGGCAATTGTATATGAGTGGGTTCCAGCTTCCCGTACTAATTTAAAGTGGATACTCAATCGAGGCTTTCGGACTTGGGGCACTCACAGCATGGTGGAAAAGGAACTGTATCCTTCCTTTGGGGTGCGGTTAGTCAGAATTCTGAAAGGGTCGGCTTTGATTGTTTTGGGCATCATGGGAGTTATTCCCGCCCTAATCTTGGGCAAATCCTCAACTGTCAAAGCTTTGCGGTTTATCTATCGTGGTGCGGGGACTTTTGCTGGGCTATTGGGAGTTGATTACGAAGAATATAAAACGGTTCATGCTGATCTGGGAGTGGAAAAGTCTTAACTGACGCCAGTTTTAGAGCAGAATATTGATTTGTTAGGATAGCTATAAGCCCTAAGCCTTCTAGTTATTTATCTAATCAATAATTGAGCAGCTTAAGCAAACGATTTGCGGTAGATTGTTGATGTCTATTTGCATTTTAATTTGAACTCTACCTTGAATAATTCGGTTTGGGAACAGTTTGCTCCCCTGAGTGCGATCGCTACTAGTCATCAAGGGGCGCAAGTCTTGGCTCCCTTATTACAGGATTCACCAATTCAATTATGGATGCCAAGTTCGGTAAAAGAAAGTTCTGGCACATTCTACTATCAGAATTCTCTTAAAGAACATTTGGTGTCTATTTGGGCTGATCATAACGCCTTTATTTTTTGCCTCGCTTTAGGGGCGGTAGTGCGCCTAATCACCCCATTACTGCAAGATAAAGCCTCCGATCCTGCGGTGGTGGTAATCGACTCAGAGGGTAAGTATGTCATTAGTCTTTGCGGTGGACATCAAGGAAAAGCTGATTTATTAACCGAACTGATTGCGCAGCAAATCAGTGCAGTGCCTATTATTACTGGGGCATCTGCTGGATCTGGTTTACCAGCCTTTGACACCTTTGGATTTACTTACGGCTGGCGTAAGGGGGCAGGTAATTGGACAAAAATTATGTCGGCGATCGCTCGACAAGACAAGATTCAGGTAATTCAGGAGGTTGGTTCAACTTTATGGCAAGAACACCTCCCTAAAGACCATCCTTTTTACTTTGGTTTCGATGAGCCTCAGCATAAATTTCAGGGCAGAATTTGGATCAGTTTTACTAAACGCAGAATTGCCCCTGATAATGACTTTCCTAAAGTACAGTGGCATCCCAGAGTTTTATGGCTTGGCATTGGTTGCGAAAGAGGTAGTTCGGCTGATCTAATTGCCCGCGCTATTGACGAAACCTGCCAGAGATATCATCTAGCGACAGAGGCGATCGCAGGGATTGCCACTATTGAGCTTAAGGCAGATGAGCTAGGGATAATTGAGGTTTGTCAGCAAAGAAATTTGGGTTTTAAAATTTTTACGGCACAGCAGCTAGATCAGGTAGAGGTTCCTAACCCTTCAACCGTGGTGCAGCAGGCAGTAGGAACTAAAAGCGTTGCGGAAGCGGCGGCTATTTTGGCAGGAGATAATTTATTAGTCAGTAAACAAATTTATCAGGCACAATCTGAGCAATCAGGGGCAGTTACCATTGCGATCGCTCAGGCTGAACAAGAGTATATTGGTCAAATAGGACAGCTATATCTAGTGGGTATTGGTCCTGGAAATTTGAATCAGATTACTCCTGCGGCACAAACTATAATTAAATCAGCAGATGTTGTCATTGGCTACAGGCTTTATGTTGATTTAATCGAGGCTCTAACTCGTCCTGGGCAGATTATTGAAGCTTCTCCCATTACCCAAGAACAACAGCGGGCACTGCGAGCAATTGAACTGGCACAGTGGGGGCTTAAGGTAGCGGTAATTTCTTCAGGGGACTGTGGGATCTACGGTATGGCAGGCTTAGTGCTGGAAGAACTGCAAAATTTGGGCTGGGATGGTCAATCCCCCCAAGTTCAGATATTTCCTGGAATTTCTGCCCTCCAGTCAGCAGCTTCTCTGGTGGGGGCACCTCTAATGCATGACTTTTGCGCTATTAGTCTCAGCGATTTATTAACTCCCTGGTCGATGATTGAAAAGCGACTAACCGCCGCAGCCAGCGGTGATTTTATTACTGCTCTCTATAATCCGCGATCGCAGGCTCGCAGACAACAAATAGTAACGGCACAGGCTATATTTGCTCAACATCGTCAGCCAGATACCCCTGTGGCGATCGTTCATGGGGCATATCGAGAAGATGAACAGGTAATTTTAACTACTCTAGAAAAGATGTTGGAGCATTCTATAGATATGTTGACAACGGTTATTATCGGCAACAGCACCACTCGTAATTATGCCGAATGGATGATTACTCCAAGAGGTTATTTAGGCTTCGGGGCAGAAAATAAATAACCCTTGATCTGAATCAGCTTTGTTAAAAAGATATTGGCTCGTCCCTAAAGGGATATATTATGCCCTTGTGGTACCGCTTCGCATATAGTTATAAGTTATTAGTCCAAATTGACTACTAATTTCTATCAGGACTAAAAATACTTCAAAGCTCTTTAGTTATAGGTTATGGGTTATAGGTTATAGGTTATAGGTTAAAACCAGAGAATATCCTAACGTAGCCTAATATTGTCTATAGTTTTGCTGTTCCCAGTTAATTGACTCGTTATCAATCAATAAACCTTCTCGTTCTACTCCCAACCAGTTAACGATCAGTAAATTTAAACCACGGTCTTTGATATTAAACCAGCTTAGCCACTTAAACATGATATTTCACCTCTCGAATCTCTAAAATTTATTATGTTGTTTGGGATATGACGCTTGATTACTATCTAACTTAAGTAGGCTGAATTTTCTCTGAGATGTTAATTTGTTTTATATAAAATTTGCCTTGCTTGATGGTAATCAATTACTATTGGCGATCGCCGCTTAATTTAAATCTACAGTAGGCGCGGTGAGATTTTTCAGGATGTTTTAATTCTTAACTCTACATTCTCTTATATTGTCTAAATCTCCAAATCATTCAGCAGTAGCATCACAGAATCTAGATACCCTTGGTTACTCAGAATATCTACGCTTAACTTACCAGAGGCGATCGCACTTTGAACCAAATCCTTAGCTTCAATTTGATTAGTACGAATGGCAGACAAAAAAGCATCATTAGCTGGAATCCCTTCTCTCAGCAATTGACCTTGATAACCCGCAATAACTAAATGAAAAGGGGAAAATTCTGGGGCTTGACGAGAAATCGTGGGGTTAAAAGCCATTGTGTCTTCCCCTAATGCGGGGCTGGCAAAATATGGTACGGCGATCGCTGATAGAAGAGTGACGATAAGCGGCTTGAACATCTTTTTCCTGATTAACTGTCTGTAAATTTATGTAAATTTATTACCTCAGTACCAGATTCAGGGAGAAGACTTAAATTTTCCTAAAAGCCCCTTGAGATTAGAATTAAAGTTAAGGTGAGTTCTTTAAAAAAACTCTCATAATAATTTAATGCAGATTAGCATTACTGCTGGATTTAAGGTGACGATACAGTAGTTTGAGCAAATTGCAGAAGTAGAAAAAATCAATAGGCTAGAAGTTGCTGCATCAGGAGAATTGATTACTATGCTTCTTGCTGGTGATGACACTGGAAGAAAAAACAGTGAGTTAAATTTCTGAATAGTAACCTGGTCAAAATAGAACGGGACAGGAAGTATGTTTTGATTCTCCTACTTTATTTGTGAAAAGATAGTAGAAGCTGATCGCTCAAATCATCCGAGAGAAAACATGTCAATTTAAGCTGTATGGTGTTTTAATGTGGGGAGAATATGGGGGAAGTTATATAGCCCTATCCGAACAGCAAGCTCTCGACGGGATTTGCCCCGTGATCTCTCCCTTACCAAGGGACGCGAGCATGTTTGCTCTTATCACACATTAAGTATTATTACAGATTAAAAAGCCCCCTGAGAGAATTGAACCCTCGACCTCATTCTTACCAAGAATGCGCTCTACCACTGAGCCAAGGGGGCGTTGAAGTAACTAGAAAAGTATAACACCTTGCCCCTGTTAATTAAAGACATTGTAAATGAGACTTAAATTACAGAAAGTTTTCTTAAAATTACACACACAAATTAAGTCGTAAATTACAGCGATTTTTTTTAATACAAAATAAATTAGGTAAAATTAGGGGGAAGATCCCAATCCGTGAAACCACTTATTACTAGTAGGCTTGCAATAAATTAATACATTTGTTTGCCCTGTCTCACAGTAGTAATACTTAAGAGCAACAATTATGTATATAAACAATGACGACCGCAAAGCCAAGATTGGGAAAATCCAAGTAGACAGCAGAAGAGGATCACTAAGAATCAGATTTACCTATCCAAAAGGAGATAGAAAAGAATTTCATGTCGAAGAAGATACAGAGAACAACTGGTTAAAAGCATTAAATATTGCTAGAAAAATTGACCGTGATATTGAGGCTGGTTGTTTTGACAATTCATTAGTATCTTACTCACCGAACAAAGCCCAGGAAATCCAGATTGTAGAAAAACCACTCAATATAATTGAAATCTGAGAAAACTACAAAGTATTCCATAAAGATACTGTGGCAGCTGATGGAAAATGCTCTTAAAAAAAGTACATTTATAGAAGTTAAACAAGCTAATAACTTTGTCAAAGAAATGATAGAAATTTATTCATTATCTAGCTTAAAGAGTATCTGGAGTAACTGTTTAAACTCGGCTGTAAACTTTGCTATAAAGTAGAAGATTTTAAGAGATCATAATGGTAGAGTAATCGCATCCTAGATTTACTAGCTTGCGCTATTAATCAGGTAAAATAGAGATCGCCCGATACACCAGATTTGATTAAACACCTCTGCAATTTCTGCTTGCTTAGGGTGATCCATGATTAAGGATGGGTAAATTTATGATGGCGCTTTGAAGTTGCGATCGCCATAACTTAAGTACTATATTGCGAATAATATTCTGGAAGACTAATTAATGCGATCTTTCAAGGATAGATATGATAGTTGCTAAAACAACCTTTATGAAGCGGGTTTGTGATGCGTAAAATGTTTAAGATATTATCTTGCTACTTAAATCAATGATTGCTACTAATATATTCTAAAATTGCTTGGTATGAAATAGATAACTTTTTTTTAAGATTATCTCTCTTAGAGAACAAATTTTTCAAGCCTTTATTTAACTTTCTAGATTGACTATAAGCATGGATTTTTGTTATTTTACACCTTAAATCATGACAACTCTTGAATCCTAGATAAGCATCTGGAATATGCTTATTAAGCTTACCAATCATATTTCCCAACTCACTTGCTTTTATATTTATGTTATCTTTATCATAAATTTTTGCTAATAATATTTGATTGAATACGTCTATAATCTGAATAAAATCTTCAGGATAACTTTCAAAGAAACCGCGTGCTTTGCACATGTTCTCCAAAGCTCTTGCATATTCATCATTATTAAAATATATTCTGAAATCCACATAATCTATATAGCTACTAGAAAGATGAAATAAATTAACTAGCCCGTAAGAAATACCATCAATAGATTTATCATGTTCTTCTAAGACTTTTTTAATCCATATATTGCTTGTCAACTTTTCATGTAAATCATAGTTATTGTATTTAGCATAATAGCCTATAAAAATATAGAACTCTTCTGGAATATTCTCTAGATTATTTTCAGTAATACAATCTATTATCTTTTTTAAAGTGATTTCTACTTGTATTTCTAGATTTACTGCAAGAATAGAAATGCAGTAAGGAAAAAATTTATCAACATCTTTATTTTGGATAGTTTTGATTAGTTCATCCAGTAAAATGACATGTAGATGATTAATCTTTTGTGCAACTTCTATGAGAGCTATCTTTAAGATCCAATGTTTTTCAGGATTTGCAATTAAGGGGGCAATCATTTCCTCCAATCTTTCTGCTTGTGATTTATAAATACATTGATATAAACTAATTAATTGTGCAGTATGCCAATCATGATTGGGATTAGATGCAATATGATCTACAATTTCTACTGAAATTGATTCACTTATCTCAGATTGCTTGAGATAAACTACGCACAAATCTGTCAGATAAAAATGATTCTTAATTATATGTATGACGCAAGCAGTAACCTCTGAATCTGGTAAAAGGCGATATAAGCAAAATTTTACGTTGGTGATATCTAGTATTTCTATTTTGTTATTATCAATAACTTTAACTGATTGAAGAAATATTCTTTTTAGGGATTTCTGAGATTTTTGCTTCTTTTTGATGTTGTCTACTTCTAAAAACTCAAATAAACTGTTAGTTCCTTTTAGCTCATCATCTATATTATCTACTTTTTTAACCAAAATCTTACTACTTTGGGGTATCAAAGATAATTCTCTAGCTACAATATCCAATTGTATTAAGACTTTTTCTGTTGATAGTTGATCTTTTCCCATTAGGAAAATGTCATCTACATAGCGGAGGTATTTTATATTGTTAATGGAAGCAATTTTGATAATCTTTTCATCTAATCGGTGAAGATAAATATCCGCAAAAATAGCTGAAGCACAGGAACCTTGAGGAATACCTTGTGAATGAAAAAAATTAATTGCCTGTGGCTGTGTCCATTTCTTTAATGCGGCTAAAAATTCATTTTGTAGATCGTCTGCAAGTGAATCTTTACAAAAAATTTTAACTAAGATTTTATGATCTATAACATCAAAGAAGGAAGCAAGATCAAATTTTGCCAGCCAAACATATCCATCGTTAAAATATTGCTCTTTCTTACATTGATATTTATCATATTCACCTTTCCATTGACTAAGAAAAAATATAGAAGAAATATCGTTTATATTGAATCCGCCAAAAACTTCACTATTTCTAAACCTTTGAAGCTCATTTATTTGATTCTGACAAATTAAATTTACAAGTGCCTGATAAAAAATTTGGTCTTTTATATTTAGTACAGTTATTGGTCGGACTAACCCAGATATTTTAGGCAAGTAAAATTTGCTCGTTCGAGAAGGCTGATATACTCTGTTAATAATTTCAGAGGATAGTAGCTTTAAATTCGTTTCTAAACTCCAACTAAAAGCATCAAAACTTTTTTTACACAAATACTTGTATCTAGCTTCTGTACTTGTTTGGATTCTCTTCCAAGCCAAGTATAAGTTGTCATAATCTGCTAAATCCTTTCTTGAATAGATCATTTACGATAAAGGATAAAAAAAGGTGGTAAATTACCACCAAGTTAACCTATTCAATTGGCAAATTTATCAAGCACTAAAGTATTTTGCTACAGGATGATAGGCAATAATTGCTGTAGTAGATTGTTCAGGATACAGTTGTTCACTTTCATCCATAAACATATTGATCCGTTTCGTATCCAAAAGATCTAGCTGCTTATATTGATCCTCGATTTTAGGACAGGCGGGATATCCAAAGCTATAGCGAGAACCGCGATAGCGTTGCTGGAAAATATCGCGAATGTTGCTCGATTCTTCTGCCTCAAAGCCTAACTCACAACGCACCCTAGCATGAGTCCATTCCGCGAGGGCTTCCGCCATTTGTACCGCCATCCCGTGAAAGTAAAGATATTCGGTGTAATTATCGTTTTTAAAGAGCTTCTGAGCATATTCAGTAGCAATTTCTCCCACCGTTACCGCCTGCATCGGAAAGACATCAATTTGACCTGATTCTTTACTGGCAAAGAAATCCGCAAGACAGAGGCGTTTACCTTTTCTTTGGCGGGGAAATTCAAAGGTGGTTACTAACTTTTGATGATCTTGCGGATCATACACATAGAGAGTATTCTCCTCGGCATTACAGGGAAAATAACCATAAATTACCGTAGGATGCAGTAAGTTATCAGAGGCAATTCTCTGTTTCCACTCTTCTAAGATAGGATTAACCTTCCTTGCCACAAACTCATCATATTCCTCACGGGATTGTTTTTTTGGTTTACGAAACTGCCACTGCCCTACAAATAATGCCTGTAAGTCTAAATAAGGGAAAACTTCATTTAAAGGAATATCATTATGTTCTATTAATTTGCTTCCCCAGAAAGGCGGTTGGGGACGCTCAATATCTAAAGCCACTGCCTCAGAACGTTTTGTATCAATCACCAGTGGTTCTGGTTTCTGGCTAACCTCATCAACGAAGATTTTATCCTGATTTTCTCCTTGGAAAGGTTGCTGAGAACCTCCCTGCTTGGAGGAATTAGAATCACTACTCTCAGCAATTTCATCCAAAAATCCTTGATAGTCATCCCAATTATCTTGGGCTTTTGCTGGCATTAATTTATCCATGAAATGGAGATCTGCAAAAGCATCTTTACCGTAAACAACCCTGCCTTTATAGGCATTCTGACAGTCTTGCTTCACAAATTTGGGAGTTAACGCCGCCCCCCCTAAAATCACGGGTACGGAGATTCCTTTTTCATTGAAAGTTTCCAGGTTATCTTTCATAAACGCCGTTGACTTAACCAGCAGTCCACTCATGGCAATACAGTCGGGCTGGTGTTCTTCGTAGGCTTTAATAATATTTTCTACGGGCTGCTTGATGCCTAAATTGATTACCTTATAGCCGTTATTGGTCAAAATAATATCAACGAGGTTTTTGCCGATATCATGAACATCACCCTTGACGGTGGCGATGACAAATTTACCTTTACCGCTATCGTTTGCCTCTTCCTTATCCATGTAAGGTTCTAGATATGCTACCGCCGCCTTCATCGTTTGTGCTGATTGCAGTACAAAGGGTAGCTGCATTTGTCCTGAACCAAACAGTTCTCCGACAACCTTCATCCCATCCAACAGGAAAGTATTAACAATTTCCAGGGGTGGATATTGCTGTAGTGCTTCAGCTAACGCCTCGTCTAAGCCAATACGTTCCCCGTCAATAATGTGCTGCTGAAGCCTTTCTTCTAAAGGTAAATTTTTATCTACAGCTTCAGATTTCTTAGCTTTTTTACCCGCAAAGAGAGTGGTTAACTCCCCTAGGGGATCATAGGTACAAATATCGCCATCAAATTCACGGTTGTCGTAAATCAAATCATGGCAAATTTTTTGGTGTTTGGGATCGATTTTCGATAAGGGCAATATTTTGCTGGCGTTGACAATAGCCGAGTCTAAACCCACCTGCATACATTCATGAAGGAATACGGAATTTAATACCTGTCTAGCTGCCAAATTTAGCCCAAAAGAAACGTTAGAAACTCCTAATAAAACATGACACCCTGGTAATTCTGACCTAATTCTTTTCGTGGCTTCCACCGTCGCCTTGCCATTTTCGCGGTCTTCTTCAATCCCTGTAGAAACGGGAAGCGCCAAGGGATCAAAAAAGATTTCGTGGGCAGGAATACCATATTCTACAGCGGCATTATAAGCGCGTTTGGCGATTTCAAACTTTTTATCCCCCGTACGTGCCATGCCATCTTCATCAATGGTGCCGATGACAATACCTGCACCATATTTCTTGGCTAACTCTAATACTTGAAAAAACCTTTCTTCCCCATCTTCATAGTTGGTGGAGTTGAGAATACACTTACCCCCTGCAACCTTTAACCCCGCCTCCATTTTTGTCCATTCCGTAGAGTCCAGCATCAAGGGGAGAGTAACATTATTCACTAGTCGGGATGCTAGTTCGTGCATGTCTTGCTCACCATCGCGCCCCACATAGTCCACGTTAACATCCAGCACATGTGCCCCTTCCTTCACCTGAGATTTAGCCAGAGAAACCAAGCTGTCCCAATCTTCGTCGTTGAGTAGAGTGCGGCACTTCTTAGAACCACTAGCATTTAATCTTTCTCCCACAATTAGGAAAGAATTATCTTGAAGGTAGGGCTGAGTACTATAAATCGATGCCGCAGAAGGTTCATAGTGGGGATGACGTTCCTTGGGGGTCAAATCGGCGGTCATTGATGCCAAAGCATTAATATGATCAAACCTCGTACCACAACACCCCCCAATTAGCTGCACTCCCAAATCTTCCACAAAGTGCATCAACGCCATTTTCAATTCCAGGGGCGTAAGCTTATAGTGTGCTTGTCCGCCGACATTTTCAGGTAGCCCAGCGTTAGGTACACAGGAAACAATAAAGGGAGAATGTTCCGATAAATACTTAATGTGTTCCTTCATCAAATCTGGACCTGTGGCGCAGTTTAAGCCCAAAATATCGATGGGATAACGTTCCAGAATAGCTAAAGCGGCATCAATTTCGGTTCCCACCAGCATGGTGCCCATCTGCTCCATGGTGATGGAAACCATTAAAGGCAGTCTGTCTCCTTTCTTAGCAAACACTTCTTCAACCGCATTCAGCGCTGCCTTAATCTGTAGCACATCCTGGCAGGTTTCCACTAACATTAAGTCTACCCCACCATCGTATAAGGCTTCCGCCTGCTCTACGTAGGCATCTTTAAGACTGTCATAGTCAATATGTCCTAGAGTGGGTAACTTTGTGCCAGGTCCCATAGAACCAGCGACGAAGCGAGGCTTTTCAGGAGTCGAATATTCCTGGGCTGCTTTTTTGGCTAATTCGGCTGCGGTCTTATTTAAATAGTATGCTTGGTCTGCTAAGTCATACTCAGCTAAGACTAATTTTGTTCCACCAAATGTATCGGTTTCGATGACGTCGGCACCTGCTTCTAGGAAACCACGGTGTACTTGGGCTACGGCTTCAGGCTTAGTGTGGACAAGGTACTCGTTACACCCTTCATATGCCGCACCACCAAAATCATCTGCGGTGAGATTTTGGACTTGAAGATTGGTTCCCATTGCCCCATCTATCACTAGTACTGGGCGTTCTGGGCTATTAAGACGGTCTAAGAAGATGCTGTTCATTGCTAGCGACTGCTGATCAACAGGTTAAGTTACGTTAAGACTTATTATATGGTTCCCTGAGATAAAAAAGGTAATAATTCTTATACAGACTTCATTTCAGGACTGGCTGATATTTGGTAAAAGCATTTAGGCTTGACACTAACCGATAATTCTATCTATGTCGATTAAATTGATAATAAGTTAACTATTAAAACTCAAAAACTTATGGTTTTTGCTAGTCCTCTAGAAAGCGTAATCTAAAATACTTTCTTAATGATCAAATAACATTTGTGAATCATAAATCGTCCCAACTAATTCCTTGAGATAAATGTAAAATCGGTTACATTTATCGGAACAAACAAAGATTTGCAGGTTGGCTCTAGAGACAAACATGCCAGAAATTGCAGGAAATCAGACTTGGACGGTAAAGAATAGGTGATTTTCAAGCGATCGCCTGTAAGTAAAAGTATGTTCTATTTAGTATTATTTAAGTTATTTACAGTAATACTAAGTAAGTTTTTTGTGAAAGTGCATAACCTGATAGAGTGAAAACTATTAATAATATGTAAGAAAACAACAATTAATAGCGCATTCTCTAATAGATTAAAACCATGCTTAACCCTAGGTTAACCAAATTAAGGGTTAAGGGAAGGAGGGTCACCCTGAGAGTTGAAGAGTTGTTACATCTATTAAGTCACTACCCCAAAAAGCAAAATGTTTAATATATTACTGAATTTGAAAGAATTATCGACTGTTAAAAATCAGCTTGCGGAACTTGACAATACATCATCCCCATCATTACTTAATTTAAGAACTAATACGGTTCTGATTGCTGATGAAGAAGCAGAGGTTAGAAATGCCTTGTCAGTTGCCGTTCGACGCTGGGCACAAGAAGAACAAAGAAATGTAGAAATAGTTACCGTTGCCAATGGTCAGCAGGCGGTAGATTACGTCAAAGATAAGAGTCCTGAAAATCAGCCTTGCTTGGCAATTCTTGATTTACGGATGCCTCAAATAAATGGATTGAAATCGGCTGAAATCATTAAAAATATCTGTCCCCAAATACCCATCATTATTACCACCTCAAACCATGAAAGGGACGAAAATCTGATTCAAGAAGCTGATGACTTTGCCAACATAAATTCTCATATGGGATTTATAATTCGCACTAAAAGTTGCCATCTTTTAAAAGTAGCTTTAGAGTTTGAAATTGCCAAGCTAAACATCTTTCAGGAAGAGCAGCTAGAAGTTGATTTAAGCTTGTTAGACAATTTAAAAGATAGATTAGGTTTATTATTAGCTTAAAAGTTTTATGGGGCAACATATTCAACTGTAATTGTCAATTGCCAATTGTTAATTGCCTATTGACTATTGCCTATTGACAATTATAGTTGCAATCTCCATCGGTCTCAAGTATTTACCGAAGTATCTCTCAGAAATTAAATATGTTTAAGATTAGAATCTTTAAAAACAAGGGAATTAATCATCAAAATTGTCGCAGTGTTGAAGGAAAAGGCAAAATTAACCTCACGAAAACTTTTATTTTAACTATTGGGTTACTAACAACTTTGACCTTAGTTAGCTGTAGCAAGGAAAATAATGTCGCTATCAGTAATCAATCCTCATCGATCTCTCAAAATTCAACAGCAAGTAAACCTCAACTATTACCGCTTTGTGAGTCTAAGAGTAGTCTGATAGCTTATTATGAAACAAGGAAATACTGGATCAATATCTGTGCAAAAGGGGAGCAAAAATCATTCATCAAACAGTCAAAATCAAAGCCTAGCCAAATAGATACTCTGCCTACATACTGGAATGAGGAAAGTTCTGAGTTTTTAGCTAATAGTGGCGAGCAAATTTATGCGCTCAGTGGAGAAAGCTTAAAAATTTGGCAAGATCGCGAGTTGACGCAACAGAAAATAATCAATAAATCTCCTTTTAACCTGAGAATTGTAGATATCTTCTTAGACCTAGTCGAATTACCACCGATCATCACCAATCTTCTCGTAGCTCTTGGTATAGGGGTCTTGCTGGGAGCCATATATCTATATGGTAAGCCCCATGTCCATAGATTAGGTAGTAATGGTAGAGCAGCCGCCTACGTACTTGGTATCGTTGCTTGGCCAGGTATTTTGGTGATTTGCTTAACAATTACTGATATCCCCCTTGGTTTGCTAGCTCCTTTGACTGGTGCTTTAGCTTTAGGCTTTTCTTTTGGTACCAGACAAGTCGTGGAAAACGTTGCTACCGTAGCACTCAACTTACGGGATGACGTTTATGAAGTAGAGGATATTATTGGTTTTAATGGTGATAATGATTTTTATCGAGTTGCTGCCATTAAAACATCCTCGGTTAAACTCCTCTCCCTAGGAGGAAATGCAGGAAGGGTGTTAAATATATCGCCTAGTGTCTTAGCACAGAAAGAGTTTGTCAACTATACTCAGGATGGACCAGAAACTCTCTGTAAGTGGCTCTTTCCCATGTCTCTCAAGGCTCAGGTAGCACAGCCAGGAAAGGGAGATATGACGAAGATGGAGGATGCTTTGCTTCAGGCGGCTAAGGAAGTTCAAACTTGGATTGTGCAGAATACTAAGCACCCAGCAGCGCAAGCGGCTTTTGCTGCTGAGGCAACCAAGGAAAAGGGTCGTCGAGATATTCCTGGAGGAGTGTTTTTGACTAAGGTCGAAAAATTTATTCATCACTATACGATCGCCCTCTGGATTCCTGGGGTTGAAATTTATCGGGTAGCATCAATTAACAACGAACTATTTCATCATGTCTGGCATCATGCAGTTGAGAATCACGATATCGAGTTAGCTACTCCCAATACCGCAGATGATACAGACATCGTGGAGGCAACTCAAGCGATCGCATTATCTCTTCGAGAAAGTTTAGGGAATTTTAAGACTTATCCGACACCAGTCCTTCAGGATAAGGTGGGAACATCTGATAACTTGGGAAATTGAATTAAACTACTAAAATTGAGTCTAGAAAATTTAATATTAATAGAACAGGCGATCGCCTGTAACTAAGATTTAAGTTAAATAGGCGATCGCTTTATTAGAAATCAATAGCTCAAGCTAAATCATTACCCTACTGTTTTAAATCTGAACAAAATCTGATTCGTTTAGGCTAGTCGCATCAAATCCAGAAAGGATTGCTAATACTTCATCCCCAAACAGAACATCGCTACCAGAGAAAGTTAGATCAGCAAAACTTAAGTCGTCTGCCAAGCCAATAACGTCATTGTTGGCAAAATCTTCGATGGTGTCTGTACCTTGACCAGGGGCAATAACAAAAATATCTCTGCCATTACCGCCATTAAGCAAGTCGTAACCACTGCCGCCAATCAAGGTATCTCGACCGACATCACCACTAAGGGTATCATTGCCTTCCGAACCTTCGAGGAGATCCGCACCATTCCCTCCATTAAGCTGGTCGTCTTCACTACCGCCAATCAGGATGTCCCTACCTCCATCACCACTAAGGGTATCATTGCCTTCCGAACCTTCAAGGAGATCGCTACCCCGACCACCGCTAAGTGAGTCGTTGTCACTGCCGCCAATGAGGGTATCTCTGCCATCATCGCCACTAAGAGTATCGTTACCCTCAGAACCTTTAAGGGAATCTGTGCCGTTACCACCAATGACTAAATCATTGCCACTGCCCCCAGTTAGGGTATCTCTGCCATCATCGCCATTGAGTGTGTCATTGTCTTCCGAACCTTCAAGAAGATCTGCACCGTTACCACCATTGAGAAGGTCGCTGCCACTACTGCCAATGAGGGTATCTGAGCCACCATCGCCATTGAGGGTATCATCGCCGTCTAAGCCTTCCAAACTATCTCTACCGTTACCACCAGAGATCAAATCGATACCTGATGTACCAATCAAAGTATCTCTGCCATTGCTACCATTAATTACGTTAACCTCAAGCTCAACAGGTTCCAAAGTCAACGCTACCAACAGAGGATCGTGATCGCTAGCACGGTTATCAGTTGCGGCAAATTCAGAGTTGACGTGAACAATATCAAACTCGGCACCAGCAACTAGGCGATCGCTAATTAAAATATGGTCTAATGATTGAGAATTACCCTGAAAAATGAAGCTGTAGCGTTCATTTTCAGGTAAGGTATCGACTAAGTTAGTTAGGCTGCTGCCAAGAATTTCGTCAACGGGGGAGATAAATTCAAACTCATTTAAATCTCCTAAAACCACAACATTGGCATCAGGATCGGCTGCCAACAAACCGTCAATAAAATCACGATTTGCCGAGGCTTGGGCAATCCGCTCATCTAAACCACCATTGACATTAAAATCTTCCTGGAGATCTTCAAAAGGCTGATCTACTCCCAAAATAGGGCTACTGCCTCCTTTGGAAGAAAAGTGATTATTAATAACGGTGATTTCCTGTCCGTTAAACTCGAAACTTGCAACCAGCGGTAGACGAGAACCTGCAAATGCTTCCCCAGCCAATTGACTGCCAAAAGAAGCTACTGAACCGCTCACTAAGTCAATGCGACTGGGATTGTATAGATAAGCTGTGCGAATATTGCCGCCAGGCTCACCACCGTTGGCATCATCAGTAATAAAGGTGTTGTCAATAAATTCGTATTGAGGTCCACCGTTAGCAGCGATGGTGTCTACTAAAAGTTGTAGAGTGGCATCGGCGGCAACCACATCGGTATCCCCCCCTTCATCGGCTGCGCCATCATTATCTTGAATCTCTTGCAGACCAATAATATCAGGGGCATTCAAGTTATTAATAATATCAATGGTGATCGCCTCAAAACGACCATCGGCTAGATCGTCATCTCCACCAACGGCTGCCCCATCATTAGGATCAAGGTTTAAGACATTGTAGCTGGCAACGGTAAGCTGGTCGCTACTTCCTATGATGCTGGTACTTTCAGGAGCTAAATCTACTGGGGTAACGCTAAAAGTCTGGGTGGGATTAATCTCAAAGTTACCAAAGCTGTAGGTCACTACTCCCGTTACGTCTCCGAGACTATCTCCTGTATCGACTATGGGAAAATCAAATCCAGGCAGGATATCGCTATCGGCATCAATCTGGACTCTTTCGGGGTTAAAGTCATTAGGACTAATGTTTAGCGTACCGCGATCGCTAATTCCTGTAGCTCCCACACCGCCGTCAATTACCGTAAAGATCTCGCCAAAAGGAGTATTGCCGCTAACTGCTACTGCATCTTGAGCCGTAACCAACATCCCTTCCAGGGACTCAAAAAAGTCAATCCCATCAGCATCAGGATTAAAAGTACTGGGGTCGTCATTGATGCTTTCTGTGGGGGGAACTCTTCCACCAGAGCCAATAATAACCGCACTAGGTAATGGATTTCCTGTGGAAATGGTGGTAATAGTAGGACTACCGCTGATTTGCGTAGTGGAGAGATTTCCTGTCGCTACTCCCCCAGGAGTAAATTCGCTGACCGTTCCCGCAACTTCTAACTCATCTCCAATACTTACTCCAGGTGAGCCGCCAGTGAAGACAAAAATACCGTCTGAAGTAGCATCATCATTATCTCCCGTGGGATCTTGGAGATAGAAACCATTGGATTCAACAGCTGTGACAATCCCTGAAGTAGTTACCGTGCCTCCTTCAAGGGAAGAAGTTAAAGCCGCTCCCTGGATATCAAAGATCGGAGTCAGGTTGCCTGGTGGGGGTGGGTCAATAACATCACCGTTACTGGCTCCAGGAGTATCATCACCCCCAGTAGGATCGAAAGCGCCAATACTAAAATCTCCCGTCCCGTCTGGGAGTCGAAACACATGACCAGGAACAAAACTGCCATCAGGACCTACTTGAGTATTGCTGTAGACTAGCTCTCCGCTGTCGGTAGTCTCAATTACAGCTACTGAGTCCACAATATTGGTGAAGGGAGTAACATCAAAAACACCATCATCATCAGTGTCTAAATCGTCTCCACTGCTGCCCGTAAAACCTTCTACCAAAAGGTGAGTTACGTTATCACTATTTTCAAAGTTGAGAGTTGTGGTCAAATTGGCAATGCCTAGAGTAAAAGTACTTTCTGCTGCCACAAAGAAGCCTGATCCATCAAGGCTTTGACCAGCGAGATCCGTTACGTTTTCGATGACGCCGCTGCCTCCTGTGCCATCTCCAATGACCAAGTAGGTTAAGCCATCGAGAGAACTATTGACATCGCCAAACAGTTCAAAATATTCATCATTATCCGCACTTGGTTGGTCAATACGAATCTCATTAATTTTTAGCATGCTGGTTTATTTAATAACAATTCTGCAATTATTTCCAGAAAAATTTGTACTTAGGCAAGGGAAAAAGCTGCCTAAACAGCTATTAGACAACTAAATTATGAAGTTAATTAGTTGCCCCAATCCCGCTAAAGTAACTTTTTAGTTACTGAATAAAATATTAATTCAGTGGAATCTATTACAATTTCCCAGCTATTCGTAAACTGAAGATAAATCTTTAATTAAGAGGGAGTTATAGTTATACTAAAGTTAAGTAAAGATGGATGTAGATTATCTAGCTTAAAATAGTATTTTAGATTATTACCAGTGGCATTATTATTTTAAAGATTTTTGAGAATTTTCATAGCTTTTTTCTCAAAATGTTGATTGCGCTTATAGTGAAATTTGGCGCTACTGCGAATACTAAAAATTAGCTTTTTTAATATTTCTTTTGCTTCCTCTATTTTATTTTGCTCAATATAAGTCTCGGCTAAAATTAAGCGAGCTTCTGGCTTATTCCAGACTTTAATGCATTTTAATAATAGTGGTTCTACTGTCTCTTTTTCTCCCAACTCCAGCAATGTTTTAATGTATAGTAATTCCCCATCACCATACTCATAGTCTGGCTTAATCTTTAAGATTTGCTGTAGGTATTGCTTGACGCACTCTAAATTATTTGCTTCCTGTTCAACTAATACTAAACCCCATAGAGCTTTTAAATTCTGTGGCTCTTTATCCAAGGCTTGTTGATAAGCATCTTTAGCCTCTTCATATAGCCCTAAATCCCTTTTTAAATCACCTAATATAATATATTGATGAGCATTACCAATATTGAGGACATCCGCCTCAGCACGCCAGATTTCTTTTTGCCGTAAGCGAAGCTGCAAAAATCTTGGAAGAGTTACTGAAAAGTGGAGATTAGGCAATTTACGGGCACAAAAATAGATTACTGCCCCAGGAAAATTTAAAAATATTAATAACCATAACCAGGTTCTACTATCAGGATCATAACGAACGCATTCCCAAATCATCCACATCCAAAAAAGTGTTGGTAAAAGATAAATAAACCGCACAATTCCTATACCTTCTCTGAGTTCAAAGTTACTTTAATTAAAATAGTGATAACTTATGTTAATCTCAGGAGTTAAATTATTTTGTGATATGGATCTAGTTAACAATCGAGGGTATTGTCTAATTCCCAGGGAGTTATGCTGAGGCTATATTCATGCCACTGTTGATATTTTAATTTTAAATAAGATGCTACAAAAGATTCTCCTAAAGCAGTTTTTAAAACCTGACTGCTTGATAAATTACGGAGGGCATCTAATAGATTAGTAGGAAGCTGCTTGCCGATATTATAGGGCAGCGTAGGAATATAATCACTATTTTCAGTGCGATCGCCTGGAGTAATTTGACCCTCAATACCGTCTAGTCCTGCGGCAATAATAGCAGCACTCAACAGATAGGGATTAGCGGCACTATCCGCTAATCTTAATTCAAAGCGATCGCAATCAGGAATGCGAATTAAACTATTAAAATTGTTGCCACTATAGCTAATAATATTTGATGCCCAGGTTTCTCCAGTGGAAATTAGAGGGGAACTTATTTGCTTATAAGAATTAACCGTGGGATTACTAAAGGCAGATAATGCTGGGGCAGATGCTAAAATTCCGCCAATAAACTTATCTGCTAGGAGAGAAAGTTCTCGGTCTTCATCAGCTTCCTTAAATAAATTTGTCTTGCTAACATAATCCCAAAGTGAAAGATTAACATTACAGGCATTTCCCGTCAGGTTTGCAAAAGGTTTAGGCATAAAAGTTGCCCGAAAACCATAATTTTCGGCAATACTTTTAACCATATACTTAAAAAAAGTCTGACGATCTGCCGTAATTAAAGCATCACCATTAGCCCAATTCATGGCAAGCTTTCCGATAGCATCTTTTTGAGTATTTTGCTCAGGTTTCCAGCCTAAAAATAGCATCCCATCACAAATTTCGCTGACTACATCATAAAGGCGCATTAGCCCTTGCTGTTCATAACTAGGCTTTCTCAGGCGATCGCAATTATCAAGAATTTCAGGAGTATCTTGCTTTAATAAAAAATATTCACATTCAACTCCTGTCATCACCAGATAGCCTTTTTCTTGGGCAGTCTTTAAGACTCTTTTTAAAATCAATCTTGGAGTTTGAAAAATTGGCTCTCCGTCAACCCCATAAAGATCCGCTGGCATCCAGGCAATTTCCTTTTTCCAAGGTAGTTGAAATAGACAATTAGTATCTGGTATCGCCAAAATATCGGGGGCTGCGGGGGGCATATCTAACCAGGCGGAAAATCCCACAAAACCCACCCCATTTTCCGCCATGAGGTCGATACTTTGAGCAGGAATAAGCTTTGCCCGCTGTACTCCAAATAAGTCGGTAAAAGCAATTAGAAAGTAGCGAATGCCGCGATCGCGAGCTAATTCAGACAACAGCATATAATCATCAAAGCTCTATAAGTAATGAGCAACAAGTAATAAGTAAATAATTCAGGTCATTATTGCTAATAGCTAAATTCTACTATGAAGCGATCGCCAATAAATATTTGTAGCTATGATTACTTTCTCTCGGGTTATAAAGTCATACAGGTTAAGAAGTGTAAATTAACCACTAACCACTAACTACTAACTTTACAGACTCCAACTAACCTATACTTTAATTGAATATATAGAAAAATGTTCTATTGAAGCATCCTTGATAAATACCACTAAAAACTTATCGATAAAACTATCATTTTTCTTAAGATCGATTTGATGCTTTTTCTTAATCTTAAGATTGATCATCTTAAACCAAAAGCTGGTTTTGGGGATATACGATATGGGCTGTTCAACGTTAAAATCCTGAGTATCCATCGCCTCAAAATTATCAAGATCTAGCTTTTCGATACTATCATCTTTCAACAACAACAAGTTAACTACAACTATGCCCAAGCCATGAATGCTATGATTTTTCTCAGCATATTCTTTGATGATTGAGCCATACTTAACCACAAAGTTCTTATTTTTTCTTTGGTCGATCGCAGGATAATTAGTCATCTGACATCATATATTCAGGTATGTCTAAATTTAATAATTCAAGTAAATTATTGTCTAGAGCCTGTAATATAATAAAAAGTTTTCTCTAATCTTGGTAGCTAAGATAACAAAAAAAATTCCTGATGCCCAGAGTGATTATAGTGAATGCCTCATTATGCTAAATCTTGTTTATGGCAATTCTCGGAAAGCGTGAGGGACATTTTGGTCTTCAAAAAGAAAGCCATTAGTCATTAGCCATAAGCTTTAAGCTTTAAAATCCAGCTATTACTGTTTTACCCAGGTTTGTACCTCATTAAATTGCAAACTACTTTCTTAAGTAATTTCAATGGTATTTTCTCCGCTACTATGAGGATAATACTCCCTTTGTAATCTTATTCTCATTTAGTCTGTGAACGAAAACAATTCACAAGAGAGCGTCCCTAAATCAGAGAAAGCGAGCAATACGAATCAATTTCATTCTGGTGATGGTGATAATGTTGGTAGAGATAAAATCACTGTCAATATCAACTTAGACTCAGAAAGTTCAGGAAAGCAATCAAGTCTCAACAAGCCCAGCAATCTGAATAGAAGAGGTTCAGAGAATTTTGTTGGAAGGGAACAGCAGCTAAAAAAGTTACACCAGCTATTGCAGGAAAACGAACAGGTAAGCATCTCCGCAATAGCAGGGATGGGAGGCGTGGGCAAAACGGAATTAGCCCTACAGTACGCCCAAAGCTGCCAAAATGAATATCCAGGGAGCCTCTGCTGGTTTTCCGTCAGAGGAGAAAACTTAGGTACGCAGATAATTGAGTATGCTAGTACTTATCTGAGAATATCAGTTCCCGATGAACTATAGGATTTAGCTAAGGTAGGATACTGCTGGGGTAACTGGAACAGCAAAGCATCTTTAGTAATCTTAGATTACGTAATTAATTATGGAGACTTTTATCACGATTCCATTGAACCCTATTTACCTCCAGTAACTAGTCCAGTCAAAGTGTTGATGACTAGTCGCGAGATACCAGCAGGTATCAAACATCTTGATTTAGATGTGTTGTCAGAAGATGCGGCAATTCAATTACTCAAGTCATTAATCGGAAGTACCAGAGTCGAAAATGAATTAGAAATAGCTGAGGAATTATGTCAATGGTTGGGCTATTTACCCCTGGGATTAGAATTAGTAGGACGCTACATCGCCCTAGATCAAACCCTATCCATTGAGAAAGCATTCAAAAGGCTGAAGAAAAAGAAATTAGCAGCCAGATCCTTAGACGATCCCAAACAGAGAGGAATAACCGCTCAAAAAGGAGTAAAAGCAGCGTTAGATTTATCCTGGTCGGTACTTAGTCCCGAAGCCCAGGAATTAGGCTGTTATTTAAGTTTGTTTAACTCAGAGCCCTTTAAGTGGTCATGGGTAGAATCAGCTTGGATTGAATCATCAGACGAAGATGAGCGGGACGATGAGATAGAAGATTTAGAAGAACTGAGGAATCTGGAGTTGACCCAAAGAAGCCTGATCAAAGTCCTTCCAGACAGTCAGGCTTATCAACTCCACTCCCTAATTGCCCAATACTTCCGAGCCAAACTGGAAGAGAGGACAAAAGCAACAGAACTAAAGCAGAAATTCTGTGGAGTGATGAACTAGATAGCGCGATCAATTCCCCAAACCCCAACCCTAGAAGAAATAGCAGCATTTACCATCGCCATTCCCCATCTGACTTTTGTAGCAACAGAATTAACGCCCTATATCGACGATGAGGACTTAATTTGGTCATATGTAGGTTTAGGAAGTTTTTATAAGGGTCAAGGATTATACAATCAAGCTCCAGTATGGTATGAGCCATGTTTAAAAGTCTGCCGAGAGCGACTAGGAGAGCAACACCCTTCGGTGGCAAGCAGTCTCAATAATCTGGCTCTACTCTACAAATCTCAGGGAAGATATGAAGATGCTGAACCCCTCTTTCTTCAAGCAGTGGAGCTATATAAACAACTGCTGGGAGGGCAACACCCCGACATGGCAACCAGTCTAAATAATTTGGCTTTACTCTACGAGGCTCAGGGAAGATATGAGAAAGCCGAACCCCTATTTCTTCAAGCAGTGGAGCTAGATAAACAACTGCTGGGAGAACAACACCCCTCGGTAGCAACTAGCCTCAATAATCTGGCAACACTCTACGAATCTCAGGGAAGATATGATGCTGCCGAACCTCTTTATCAGAAAGTACTGGAGCTACATAAACAGCTGTTGGGAGAACAACACCCCTCGGTAGCAACTAGCCTCAATAATTTGGCAGGACTCTACTCGTCTCAAGGAAGATATGAAGATGCTGAACCCCTATTTCTTCAAGCAGTGGAGCTATATAAACAACTGCTGGGAGAACAACACCCCTTGATGGCAAATAGTCTCAATAACCTGGCAGAACTCTACTCGGCTCAGGGAAGATATGAGGAAGCCGAACCCATTTATACTCAAGCACTAGAGTTAAAGAAACAACTACTGGGAGAACAACACCCCTCGGTGGCGACCAGCCTCAATAATCTGGCACTACTTTACGATGCTCAAGGAAGATATGAAGCAGCCGAACCTCTTTATCAGCAAGCGCTGGAGCTAAAACAACAACTGCTAGGAGAACAACACCCCTCGGTGGCAACCAGTCTCAATAATCTGGCAGAACTCTACAAAGCTCAGGAAAGATATGAAGCGGCAGAACCTCTTTATCAGAAAGCATTGGCAATTGCTGAATCAATCCTAGGGGAAAATCATCCGAACACCAAGACTATTCAAAATAATTACACCCAATGCATGAGAATGAAATTCCTCCAGATGCCTGAAGCGGAAATGAGGCAGGTTTTATCAGAAGAAGCCTGTGAGGAGTTATTGCAATATAAGCGACAAATGGAATCAGAATCTTGAAGAGGGCAAGGGGCAAAAGCGAAGGCTGATACGTCTGATGCAAATTGAAAATGTTTAAATTATGTCTATTTTATTTGAGATCTATACTTTAGAACCAGAATTATCAGACTGGGGGAACCTTCCCCCATATGCGGAGCGGTATCCTTTAGGAGACCCCCTGTTGGGGAAGTGACGGCTTCCCCATATGCGAAGCGGTATCCTTTAGGAAGCCCCTTCGTAACTAAAGTTCAATCAAAGTATTATTCCTCATGTCTAAGGCTGACGTTTGCGAAGTTTAAGGTGTGAAGCTGATTTTTGAGAATATCCGTCGCATAACTAAAAACTAATGACTAAAAATTATATGCGAAGCGGCTTGCCCTCGAATGGGGGTATCCTTTTAGGGACGAGCTAATAACTCCTCAACATAGCCTATTCACACCAGGTGTATAAAAAAGCTAACGGCTAACGGCTATCTCTACAGACTAACCCCCTGATCCCAAACCAACATCCAACTAATCATCCCAGTCGTCTTCATCTGAAGTATCCTGAGACCTTTGCAACAGAGATAAAGCCAGGGCAAAAACCTTGCTTACTTCTGGTTCGGTTTCTCGTTCAGATGCCGCCTGTAACGGGGGAATTGAAGTGCGATCGCCGATCTTCATTAGGGACAGAACGGCTGATTTGCGGGTTTCAGGGACGGGATGGTCTAGAAGCTGAATTAAGCTGGGAATTGCTCCAACATACTTTAAATTACCCAGGACTGCTGCTGCTTCACTGCAAACGTTCTCTGCCGTATCGGTTAGGGATTTAACTAGGAGTTCCAGGGCTTGAGCGTCATCGCGGTTTTCTTCTGCTAGTTTGGCGATCGCACCTACGACGGCGGCTCTAACTTCGGGGGAGTCGGATTCATAGGCGGCGTAAAGATGATCGCGGGCTTTGGTGCCAATAAATGCGAGCGCCCAGGCGGCATGTCCTTTATTGCTTTCTGTGGCTTCACTGGAAGCAAGGACTTCTAATAATGGTGCTACGGAGGCTTCTCCAGTGCGGGCGAGTGCGCCGATGGCGGAGGCTTGAACTACGGTATCTTCATCATTAAGTAGAGCCTGAATTAGATGGGGAACGGCTTTGGGATCTTCAATCAGGGTTAGGGTTTTCCCCGCCGCCCTTCTTACTACTACATTGGTATGGTTTAATAGTGCCTCAATCAGGATATCAACCGCTGGCTTACCCACTACCCCCAAAGCTTCGGCATAGCCTAATCTAACTAACCCCCTAGTATCTCCCAGACATTCCACCATCTGCCAGATTAACTGTTCATCCTGGTAATTAAATATACCTTCTCTAAGCTGACTATTGACCTTAGCTAAGAGTTTGTCAGTTTCTTCATGGGAAAGGAGCAAAGTTTCGCCATTCTTTGCAGGATTTGAGCTGTTGGTCATCTAATTACTCGCGGTTAAAATTGCCTGTTGCTCCCTTAACCGTTGCAGCTTGGCATCAATATCAGCAAGCTGTGGCTCTAGTTTTGCCATGGTTGCCTTTTTAGACAGCTTGGCTTTTTTTGCCGCTTCTGTGGTTTCCATGATTAGGCGATCGCGATATTTTTCAAATTCGACAATTAATTCGGCGATTTCTGCTGCCGTTACCTGAGTTTTTGACATCTTAATAATTAAACTGCACGTTTAGAATATTTAGGTTTTATACGTCTTTGATTTTCTCAGATTGTCTGTACACCGTAAACTATCTCCGAGCAAGTTTGGCAGAAAGCTATAAACTATTGGATATATATGCCAAATGTATTTTAAAAATTAGCTAAGAATCGATTGTTAAATTTATTAAACTAATGGACAACAGATTTTCCAATATCTTCAACCTTACGGAAGAACAGGCGATCGCCCTTTTAAAAAAGCCCCTGAACAGCGAGGACGGCACTTCAGAACGCTATGTCGGTGCGGCACACCTAATTAATTTTCCTACGGAAAGAGCCGTTAAAGCCCTCATGGAAGCGATTGAGGATCGCGATTCTGCATTGGAAAATCGCATTGCACGGCGTAAAGCAGTGGAAAGCCTGGGGCGTTTAAAAGCCGAAGTGGCACTTCCTACCTTAAAGTCTTGTTTAGGGGATGAAGATCCCTTAACGGTAGAAAATGCCGTCTGGGCAATTGGGGAAATTGGTACCGAAGATCAGTCCATCCTAGAAGCGATCGCCAATCTGTTAACGAAACCCAATCAAACCTATCGGGTAATTATCCATACCCTGGCAAATTTTAACTATCAGCCCGCTGTTGAGCGAATTCGGGCTTTTACCCAAAACGACGATGAACCAATTGCTAGTGCAGCGATCGCTAGTCTGGCTCGTCTCACGGGGGACTACAGCCAGATGGGAAAGGTAGTTGATTTTCTGCAACATAGCAACGTAAACGCTCGTAGGGCATGTATCCAAGACTTAATTGATGCTGAATATTATCCTGCAATTTCGGCGATCGCTAAAGCGCCAATTTCGATTGCTTTTCGCCTGCGGGGGGTACGACTACTGGCGGCTAAGGGGTTAGCAGCAGATAAAGTTAGCTTTGCTGAGATTGAGCTAAGTCTAGACCAAATTATTCGCGATCGCCCCCAAGATATTGATATGGTTCATGAATACGATCAGCCGCCAGCTTTAAAATTCTTGATTAGCGAGCTGTACCATACGGATTTTGGACGCTGTTATTTGGCGGGTAAAACCCTGCTAGAAAGCTATCCAGAGGAAGCAACAGCAGCTTTACTAAAAACCTATGATGCCGAAGCGCACAATGACTATGGGGCACATTTCCACGTAGTTAAACTCCTGGGATTGCTCAAGCACCAGGCTAGTTATGATCTAGTTATCGAAGCTTTACACAACACCTCCCCTCAGTTTCAAAAATCCCGTGCAGCGGCGGCGATCGCTTTAGGAAATTTGGGACAGGCTCAAGCAATTCCCGTTCTTAAGGAGACTGTTGCTACGCCTATTTTTGATCTGAAATATGCTTGTTTATTAGCTTTAGAGCAGTTGGGGGAAAATTGTTGGGCTGAGTTTGCAGACGATCAAAATCTGCTGATTAAGGCAAAAGCACAATATAAATGTGAAAGTTAATAGTTTTTATTTTTAGCTGTAGTTAAGCAATTGAAAATAATAAAGGCAGTTAAAGCGTTTTAGAAAACTCTAGAATGGACTGAATTGCATTATAAGTATTTCCCTAAAAATTATCAAACAATAAAAAGAATAAAAAGATGTATCGATAAGATTTTAGCCTACTTCGCTAATAGAATAACTCAATGAGCAGTAGAGGGAATTAATCAAAAAATTAAATTAATTAAAAGGAGAGCTTATGGGTTAACTAACTTTGGTAACTTTAGGAAAAGAGTTGTCTTATACTGGTATTTTTGTTAAGATTTTATCATAATTAGTCTATAAGAGCCACTATATTTATCAATAGACATAAATTTAAAGCCAAGTATTTGTAACAGACATCCAAGCTATAAAGCCAAAGCATAAAGTTAGCCACAATTGCAATATAGACAAAACAATAACAAATGATCGTTGAGTTTTGGTTTGATAAATAACTATTCCTGAAATCAAAACTTGTAATAAAAGCAAGAAATAAATTAATGTGTCAGCCCACGGATAATATCGATCAATAGTATTATGAGCATAAAAAAAATAACCACAAGATATAATACCTATAGTTATTGCAAATGGTATTAGTTGAAGAAATCGAGTAAAAGGATTAGCAAATATATTTTTTTGTTGAATGCCTAAATAAATACACAAGCCAATTAAACAGAAAGTTATGAACCAAAATAAGGTCAAAATATAATCAAATTTTTTGTGTTCGTCATTTTAGTAATGGTATCCTATCAAAGCTGCCTGCCTAACACAAGTGCCTCAAAGCCACTTATCGTAAGGATTATGTTTTTTTTGAGTAAAAGGGATTTTTTGATAAAGCGATCGCTTTCAAGCATTGAGATAGCGTACTGACAGAATCCAATCTCTACGGAAAATATAGGCTTGGTATAGATGTGTCAGGCAGCCTGCTTGAAGACTCGGAGTTAATTGAACCTCTTCATACAGCAGTATAAAGCTTTGGCTAGTGCAGATTTTACCCAACTGCAACAATTATTAGAACCTCAGTTAATAAAGCCTAAAAAAGAAGATAAAAAAATATCGTCCTGACTAAAAAAACAACTAAAATCACCATGGAATCAGCTTGGCAAAAACCCTCACATCAACCAGAATTAGAAGATAATCAGGTTCATGTTTGGTGCGCCGATTTAGATGTTCCTCCCAGTGAATTAGATCGCCTTGCTAGATACCTTTCCCCTGATGAACAGGTACGAGCTAGTAAATTTAAATTTCCCCAGCTACAAAGCAGATTTACCGCAGCTAGAGGCATTTTACGGGAACTATTAGGCAATTATTTACAGATAGCTCCCAGTGAAGTTAAGTTTGATTACGGCGATCGCGGCAAGCCTCGTTTAGCAAATTCCCCGACTCAGCTAGAGTTTAATTTATCTCACTCCCAGGGCTATGCTCTTTACGGATTTACCTACAATAGCGCCATTGGTGTTGATCTAGAGCAAAATAGAACCATGAAAGATGCCCTCAATATCGCCCAGCGCTTTTTTACCCCTCGGGAATACGAGTTATTGCAAAATACACCAATAGCTAATCAGCAAACAGTATTTTTTGCTCTATGGACGGCGAAAGAAGCCTATCTAAAAGCTGTCGGAACAGGTTTATCAGGTTCCCTCGAACAGGTAGAGATTGGGACTAATCCCCTGAAGTTGCTCGCCGTTGATGGGAGTCAAGCTAATGCAGCGTCTTGGTTTCTTGTGCCCTGTTCACCTGCGGCTGATTTCCTAGGGGCGATCGCTATTAACCATAAGATCAGCCTAGCTGAATTTAGCTTTTGGTCTTGGCATCAGAGTATTAAGAAATGAATACTAGCTCCTACGGCTATTTGCCTGAGTAATGATATTCTAGTTAAGAATGTTGTACTAATATTTATTTACTTAGGAGCTGCTATTGTATGGAAGTTAATGATTTGGGGTTTGTAGCTACTATCCTATTTGTTTTAGTTCCTACCGTCTTCTTACTTATCCTCTTTATCCAAACAGATAAAGATCAGCGAGAAGGTTAATACGTACCATAAAATCATAGAATAATATAGCTTTTTGGGTTGAGCTACAAAGCATTTATTAGCAGCCGCTATGCCAGTTGATTATTACTGGATGGCGGTTGTTTGTTTTTTGGTGGCTATAGGTGGCGCTGAATTCATATTTCTTGACCTATGTGCCTTTGTTGTGTGCTGCTTATTTATTTAGAGAAGCGATCGCATTTTTTAACAGACATCTTCTGATTTACCGAAAAATTAGAGATACAACAATTTTGTTGTATCATGACCTTAAAAACATTAAGGTATTAATTTGTCAGCTGTGAAGAATTTAATCTATAACCAAAAGCGAAGAGGAGAGCTTTTTTTCGCTAGTACCATAGCAGATATTTACGATCAGGCATTTCTCGATTTTTTTCAATAAGATCGCAATGGCAATTCCAAGATAATAGTAGAAATATCTCTCTGAAAATCCTCTATATTTCTCAATAAAGATGATATTAAACGAACGCCAATATAGAATTACTAAAACTAAAGTTAGGGAGTTTGAACAGGCGATCTCTAAATTAAGTGATGAGCCTGAACCGAAAACTATTAATGAACAAATTCGTCATAAGGCTCATTTAGATGCCCTAAATAGTCAATTAGAAAAGTTTAACGCAGAAATCAAAGAATATGAAAAATTAAAGCACGGTAATATCAAGAGCTTAAAACTAGACTCTTTTGAACAACTACCAGAAGCCTTAATTAAAGCCAGAATTATTCGTGGCTATACTCAAGCACAATTAGCAGAAATCTTAGAGGTTAAACAACAGCAGGTGCAACGAGATGAAAATAATAGGTATGCTAGTGCTAGCTTTACTAAATTACTAGGAATCCAAAAAGCTCTTAACCTTGAAGTTAAAGAAGAGTTGATATTTAAATAATCTCAATCATCTGAGAATTCATTGGAGGAGCTTCATTAAAGGTCGGGAACTAGTGCAAAAAAAACTTCTGAACAATCTTCAAATGAATCTTAAAAGAAAGCGGGAAAGTCTTTAAATAATGAAAATTCTGGTAGATAGTGATTAGGTTTTAGAGTTATTTGTCAAATGATATTAGGGATTATGCTAGTGGAAGAGGGCGCAAATAAAAATACCATTGATGAAGAGTAAAATGAGTCAAGAGACGAGTTCGCATATGGCGGGAAAGATGGTTAGAGTTGAGGCAAAAAGATGTTGCAGTCCCAGAAAGACTAATAGATTCGTAAAGACCAGGTTTACCAACTAATTATGTAAACAGTACCGTCTCTTGCGAAGAAAACCCCCGCAAGAGACTGAATTTCTCAATCGCGTTCGTGAAAATCAGAGAGTTAGCTCATTAATGTTAGATGATTATTGCTCAATAACAATAACCTGCTGTGATTAAGGCTAAAGCTTAAAATTCAAAAATCGTACGCACAGTACCCACATAGAGAGTGTCGTTATCGCTATCGTTTTCAGGATTGATTACCGCAAAAAACCCAGGATTAATCGCAACGTGGTCGTTGATCTTATAGCGATACTGCGCCTCAATATGCCACGCACTATCATCTTCTTCTGCTCCACTATCATTACTGCTAACTCTTGGTGGTTGACCAAAGATAATCCCCCCTAAACTGCCTTCAGAGAAGAGATCGGGAAATGCTAGAGTTACTGCCCAGTTGAAGATAGTAGCACCATCTCCAGCCTCAACTTCAACCCCTTCATTCTCCCCATCGGTTTGGGCATTAGCAAAACTCACACCACCCCAGGCAGATACGCTGATGCCATCGCTAATCCGATATTTTCCTTGCAAACCTATGTGATCCGCCGTAGTCGGAGTTTCTTCTCCAAAAGGAGCATTTGCCAATTCGCTTCCTGTTTCTCCTGAAACCACCAGCTCATCTGGTCCATAGAAACCCCTGACGTAGTTCACGCCGAAACCAAAACTATCAGTGGGTTCAATATTAACCTGAGCGATCGCCCCAAAGCTGCCGTTAAATAAACCAGCACCATCCTCGGGGTCAGCCCCATTGAATGCCAGATAACCTGCCGAAAGGGAGATCGCATCACTAAAGTTATAGTTAATGGTTGCGCCTGTTCCTTCTAGCCCTTGATAGTAGATCGGATTAAAACGTCCAAAACGAGAAATTGCCCCCGTTAATTCTTCCGAGAAAAATTCATTATAGTTAGCAAAGTTTTCGTTAAACTCACCGCCAATGGCATCAATTACAAAAGACAGCTTTCCTTCTGCTGCCCCATGGGCGTGATCTGAATGTCCTCCATGTCCATCTTTATCACCACCGTGTCCGTGGTCATCATGTCCATGATCATCATGTCCATGGTCGTCATGTCCCGAATGGTCGGACTTACCTGAGTCCCCAAAAGCAAAAGTATAGTAAAGTTTACCTATACGCACCGAACCATCAGAACCCTCATCAAAAGCGGTACGAGTCATATTTGTTCCCGTAATATTAGGATCGTCTCCCTCCCCTGGACCAAAAGGAACCGTATTCAAAGCATCCAAACGTACTTTTAAGAGGTCTTTGCCTGTAAAGCTACTATTAAAACTCAGGCGAGAACGAAAATTAAAGACGGTGACGCTATCAAGATCTCCACTACCGTCAGCTTTTTCATCGCCAAAAACTTGGCTGATGGCAAAACTAGTTTCTCCGCCTAACTTAGTCGTGGTGGAAAACTGGTTATCTTCTAAAACAGCAGCACGACTTTCTAATTCCTCAACCCGCCCGCCAATGCCTGCTAGTTCTGCCTCGAAATCTTCTGCGAGACGATTGATAACCTGAAGGTCCTCCTGGGTGACAGATTCTCCTGCCGCAATCAATCGTTCAATTTGATTCAAACAAGAGTTTAAACCTGCTGCAAATTCATAACGAGATAGAGGCTCGCTACCACGATAGGTCTGGTTTGGATATCCTGCGATACAGCCATAGCGATCCGTTAACGAGCGTAATGCTTCATAAGCCCAGTCCGTAGGGGAAACATCCCTTAATTGATTTACATTGGTAACTTGATTAAAGTCTGTAATATAAGGGTTAATGTCTTGTGCCAATCCCTTCTCTTGCACCATAAAAGTCCCTAGTAATATAGGACTTAAGAGGTAGGCTCTCCACAGTTGATTTTTCATATTCCTCACACTTAATCTTCAATTTTGGTTAAAATTGTAACCGCCATTATATAGCAATAATGATAATCGTTATCACCAAGTAGTAATTAATAACCAATGCTTAATAAAATATTTCGCTTTAGGGATTGAGAGATAAATATCGGCTTAATCGTGATGCTTATTCTCAGAATATGGACTGGTTACGAAGGAACATCTGGCGATCGCCATCGAATAGCTTAAAATATAATGATCGTAGATTTGACACAACAGCCTCATGAGTACTGAATTATCGTCAATAGATGAAAAGACATATCCTAGTGAAGAAACTCGTAATTATTTACAAACGCAAAGTGAATTATACGAACGTCACCTACCACAACTATTAGAAAAATACGCTGGTATGTATATCATCTTTGAAGATGGTAAGGTGATTGATGCCGACAATGATGAAGCGACGTTAGTCATGGGAACTTATGCCACAAAGGGTACTCAAGATTTATTTATTAAAAAAGTTATCGGTACTGAACCTACTTTAAGAGCCAGAATGCCTTTTACACTTCAATAAATAATCTTTCTGTGAGTTTTTATAAATATACTGTTTCTGGCAATGGAGAGATTCCTGCTGCACCAATTTTAAAGATTGAAGTCCTTTCTTTAGATAAAAATAATTTTAAAACTACACTGGGGGAAACAGGAAGTCTTATCGGCGCAAAGCTAGCATTCTATTTTGCAGATAAAGATTTAGCGACTCAATTAGTCTCTGAAGCTACAGGGAAAACTTTAGGTGGTTTTCTTGCTGACCAAATTGAGTACCAAAGATTTGAAAGATATCTTCCTGCAAGAGCTTTATACGGTAGATTTGTCAACGACTTTAGAGAAAGTTCTGTAGAACTTATAAACTCTAGTATCAGCCAAGCTTTAAATGAAGCTTTAGATATAGAAGATCCACTCACGCAAATATTTGTCCAGAATGTAACCACGAGTTTAACAGAAGCAATAGCTTATAATTTAACATTTGATGTTTTTGATATTGATGAAGATACAGCCATAAAATATTTGGGTTTTAAAGAGGGTGACAAATTTTTACTTGCTTTCGATTCAATCATCGAAGAAACATTTGAAAGAACATGGAAAGGATTTCCTAATTTTGTTCTCGGTCAATTGTTTAACTATTTAGATGAAGTATGGACTGATGTTTCCTTGAGCAATATAGGTTCTACATTTGGAGGAATTATAGGTAATTTTATCCTACCAGGTATTGGAACTTTAGTGGGTCAAATTGCAGGGGGATTTGTTTGGGATTTAATTGACAATCCAGAAGCTTTTTACAGCGTAACTTTGAATTCTGAAACTGGTGCGTTTGAATTCCAATTTGCTTTTGAAGATGATGATGGTGAAGTGGCTATAGCAGAGCAAATGTCACAAACGGCTTCCGAAACACTAAATTTGTTGGTAGGAATTATTGGGGGGACTCCTATAGCTGCCGACTCATATCTTTATGGTTTAAAGGAAGACCAGTTTCAACACCGCAATCAAGAGATTAACTCTTTTGATGATTTTGAATCAGCAATAACGGTAGGAATTGTTTCTCAGATTAAAACAGTAGAATTTGAAGGTGGAGATGAGTATATAAAATATCTTCTTGCTCAACCTGACTATAATCCTTCCCTAGATGTATTATTTGAAGATTTGGGAGTTGCTCAAGAATATAGCAATCATAAGAGTGATCCTTTTCTTTATGGAAAGACGATTCTTAATATTGAAGATGAAGAGGCAAAAAATTATTTACTACAAGATTGGGAAAGAGTAAGGACTAAAGCACGAGAATTGGGATTGTATGATGCACCTTTCAATGACGGTGGAGAATTTATTTCTGATACTGATGGCAATGACAGAATTGACGGAGATATAGGAAACGATTTTCTTTATTCTGGAAGCGGTATCGACACGTTAAGTGGAGGAGATGGAGATGATACTATCCAAGCTTCTTTATCGGTTGCTGGTTCTCTTTTCTTTGGTGGTGATGGTGAAGATAGTCTAGTAGTAGACTTTTCAGATTACAATCCCGATGATTTTGCTAGTGGTAGCACAAATGAAGGTTTAACTATCAATCACTCTCCCAATGCGTTTGGTAGAGAATACATCTCAGATTCTGAAGGAACGCTAATATTTTCCTATGGTGATATTGAGAGAATTAATGCAATTGGAACTGCTTTTAATGACCGATTTGAAACTGACTCAGATAGAAGTATTGTGGATGCAGGTGAAGGTCTTGATGAACTCTATCTAGATTGGAGAAACGCGACTTCAGATATTGAAATTGATTTAACTGTTTCAGAAGATCAAGCCATATATGGCGGAACTCAACTGAGTAATTTTGAAATCGTTGACTTCATAATTACTGGTAGTGGTAACGACCAAATAAAACTAGATTATTCTGTTTTAAAAGATGGTTATATAAGTGGTGAATTAGATTTGATTGATGGAGGAGAAGGTGAAGATACTCTGATTTGGGATTTTTCAGATTATAATCCTGATGATTTTGCTGGTAGTGATGCAGCTGAAGGTTTAACTATCAATTACTTTCCCAATGCGTTTGGTAGAGAATACATCTCAGATTCTGAAGGAACGCTAATATTTTCCTATGGTGATATTGAGAGAATTAATGCAATTGGAACTGCTTTTAATGACCGATTTGAAACTGACTCAGATAGAAGTATTGTGGATGCAGGTGAAGGTCTTGATGAACTCTATCTAGATTGGAGAAACGCGACTTCAGATATTGAAATTGATTTAACTGTCTCAGAAGATCAAGCCGTTTATGGCGGTACTCAATTAAGTAATTTTGAAATTGTTGACTTCATAATTACTGGTAGTGGCAACGATCAAATAAAACTGGATTATTCTGTTTTAAAAGATGGTTATACAAGTGGAGATTTCGATATTGTTGATGGAGGAGAAGGTGAAGATACTTTAATTTGGGATTTTTCAGATTA
>JBCBIE010000014.1:0-51410 GCA_038524995.1 Cyanobacteria bacterium J06621_8 | reverse complement strand
ATATTGTTGATGGAGGAGAAGGTGAAGATACTTTAATTTGGGATTTTTCAGATTACAATCCTAATGATTTTGGAACAAATAGTAATTCCGAAGAGGGATTGAATATTGAGCTAAATATTGATGCTTTTAATCGTCAATTTATTAGTAATTCTGAGATATTCATAGCTCAGCATAGTGGTTTTGAACGTGGCGAATTTGTTGGTACTAAGTTTGATGATAGATTTGAGATTAACGCTATTAGTAGCGTCGTTGACGCAAAAGCTGGAAATGATACCTTGATTGGAGGTGCTGGTAGTGATACTTTGATTGGTGGAACTGGTATAGATGAATTGTTTGGTGGTGAAGGTAGCGATACCTTTGTCTTTGGCAACGGTAATGGCACAGATCGCATTGAAGATTTTGACCCCAGTGAAGATTTGATTGGTTTGCTAGAAGGGGAACTTACTTTTGCCGATATTTCTCTGACTCAACAGGATAACAACCTCATTCTTGGTATTAGTGACACAGGAGAAGAATTAGCTGTGTTGGTTAAAGTATCTGTCGATGCCATAAGTGAAGATAGCTTTGTCACCATTGCCGATGTATTTAATATCGATGATGCGATTTAAAAAGGCGATCGCCATATCTAAATCCAAGATTGAAACGCCAGAGCAAAAAGGACTACCATATTAATATGTTAAAAAATATTAAGTTCACTCATTAAACTAGATTGCTTACTCAAATCAATTCAGCTAACGCCCTAGTGGTAGGGGCAAGTCAGGGAATCGGACTAGGGTTTGTTCGTGCTCTGCTGCAACAGGAAAACGTGACCCAAGTTTTTGCCACCTATCGCCATCCAGACACGGCAGGTCAACTATTAGATTTATCTCAACAATATAGCGATCGCCTGATTTGTCTCCAGGTGGATATTACCGAAGAGGCACAAATAGCCCAAGGGATGCAGCAAATCAAAGAATCAGCAGGAAAGCTGCACTTCGTAATTTACTGTGTGGGAGTGCTGCACGCCCCAGACATCTCCCCTGAAAAGAGTCTGAGACAAATTAATGCCCAGCAATTATTACATTACTTCCAGATAAATAGCATCGGGGCAGTATTATTAGCAAAGCATCTCATGCCCTTGTTTAATAAATCTGAACGGAGTATTTTTGCCAGTATCTCCGCCAAGGTGGGCAGTATTGGCGATAATCGCCTGGGGGGTTGGTATGGCTATCGGGCATCAAAATCCGCTTTAAATATGTTTCTTAAGAGTACGGCGATCGAATATAGCCGCCGTTGTCCCCAAACAATTGTAGCGGCACTTCATCCAGGAACCACTGCTACCAGATTATCTCAGCCTTTTCAGAAAAACGTTCCTCCAGAGAAACTATTTCCCGTTGAGCATACGGTTAAGCTGCTTTCTCAGGTAATTTCAGGGTTAGAGTTATCAGATAGCGGCAAATTCTTCTCTTGGGATGGGACAGAATTGCCCTGGTAAATGTTACAAGAACTTTTCTCTTAATACTAGGTTTGAAGACATAATCTCAAATAGATAACAAGATCCAAATAACAATACTTATTCTCTGATTTTTCTTTACTATTGTCTCAAATTGATACGCAAACCGCTGTATCTGGCTCCTGTTATTAGATCTTTATCCTTCCAAGGATATTTCAGATAAATAGTTTCACTCATATTTTGCTGTTTAAAATAAAATAACAGCCTAGCCTAGTCTTTATTCTTTACCCTGCGTATAAAAAATAGGGTAATAACCTATATTTCTCAAGTTTATATAAAATAAATCTTTCAGTAGTAAATTTGATTAACGGCGATCGCTACTTAATACGGACTTTACTATGGTTATTTAATTTTTTGCCAATTTTTGACTTGATCTTGAGCGATCAATAAAAATTGTGCAATGTCTTCATCATTATTGAAGGCATTCTTAGGTAGCCAGTAGTATAGATTAGGCTGTAAAATCAGAAATCCTTGAGGTGTATCGATAATACCTTTGATTAATTCCCAATTCAAAGTTGTTTCTAATAGATTAAGCATACGATAAACGATCTTATCTTCGCTTATTTCCCATTCTAATTGCTTATTCTCATATTTTGTTCGCTTCATTCTATGAATAAAATATATCAGATTTATTTTATTCATAGACAGCAAGAATATCCCAGTCAGAATACAAAATAATGAATCCCAAGCAAAGCGAGATTCATTAGATAAAATCAGATAAACACCCAGAAAAATATTAAATATCCCAATTATAAATCCAAAGAGAGTAGTTATATGATATGAAGTTAAGCTTTTTTTATAGTATTTATAGCCAACAATCACATTGTTGATTTTCCAAAGATGTTTAACAATAATTGTTTTATTCATTATTCATAGCTACTGCATTTAAACCTTTTTTTTAGATGTACTATTATTAAATAATCTACTGATCATTTAACTGTTTTTGTAATCGATTCAGTTCCTCTCGCTCACGCTTTAATTCCTGCTCTAATTCCTGCAATTGTTCACGGCGGGTTTCAATTTCTAAGGCACGGCGGTTTAACTCCAGATTTTCTGCCGTTATTTCCTGTCGCCATTTCTCCACCTTGCTTTGTTCAGTTTTGATGAACTGAGGATTAATGGCATTTTTCGTCAAATGCTGCTGTATGATGCTCAAGATCCATTCCTTAGCGTCTTGAATACTAATTATCTGTTGCTGATCATTTATCTCTACCAGAACCAGCATACCTGGACACAGAGAACTAGCCTTGGTTAACAACAAGGTCTGATATTTGTCCACTGCCCAAACATATTCTGATTCTTGACGAGCTAAAATTTGCAGCTGTGCTTCTCCTGAACTTGAGTTGATCTCAACTTGAGCTAGACATAACATGGTTTATATTTAGGGGTCGCATATTGAAAAAATCACACCAAGTACTTCAACTAAAAACAGTAGCCCTCACCAGCATAGTGAAAAACATCTAGATTTAATGTAACCAACTATATGATTACATCACGCTGGATACATTAATAGTACTTTTACTTGAGACGATCCAAACGTTCCCTTAAGATTTCTCCTTGTTTTTGCGCTTCTGCCAGGTCATTCTTCGCCCCTTGAATCACGCTTTCTGGGGCTTTATTAACAAATCCTGGATTATTAAGACGTCCTGTTAAAGACTTAATATCTTTTTCCAGCTTATCTAATTTCTTTTGTAGTTTATTCCTCAATGCCACTACATCAACCAAGCCAGACAGGGGAATTAGCACTTGAACCGTACCAGTAACTCCTGCGGCTACTTGTCCAGGGTCTTCAAGGGTCGAGGTAATAGTTAATTCTCCTACTTTTGCCATGTCCTTGATGTAGGTTGCAGTGGACTGAAGCAGTTTGATTTCGGTTTCGCTTTCCGTTTGCAGAATTACCTCAATTTTTTCTCCTGGCTTAATTACCGACTCCGCCCGCAGGTTACGAATGGTGCTAATGACGTTAAATAATAAATCAAAGCTTTGTTCTAATTCAGCATTAATTAAATCTGCGGCAGCTTCAGGGTAACTCTGCAAGGCTAAAGTTTGCTTGCCTTCAGCTTGGGTTAGAGTCTGCCAGATCTCCTCTGTAATATGGGGCATAAAGGGATGGAGTAGTTTCAGTATCCCATCTAAGACATAACCCAGTGTTTGTTGTGCCACCTGGCGAGAAGTTGAGCCCTCCTCTTGCCAGAGACGAGTTTTAACTAGCTCAATATACCAGTCACAAAAGTCATTCCAGATAAATTCGTATAAGCCTTTAGCGGCTTCTCCTAAACCGTAGGTCTCAATATTACTCTTGATTTGCTTTACGGTTTGATTAAAACGGGATAGAATCCAGCGATCGCAAGATTCCAAATCAGCAATATCTGCTTGTCCTAATTCCTGGGGAGTTTTACCCTTTAGATTTAGCATCACAAACCGCGAGGCATTCCACAGCTTGTTGGCAAAATTACGAGAAGCTTCTACCGAGGCAGATTCTTGTTTTTTCCTATCATAATCAAAGCTGATATTTTGTCCCGCACCAACAACTTTAGTAATCAGGGTGTAGCGTAGGGCATCAGCACCATATTTATCGATCATTAACAGAGGATCAATCCCATTTCCCTTGGTCTTAGACATCTTTTGCCCTTTTTCATCCAAGACTAAACCATGGATATAGACATCATTGAAGGGCATCTGATCAGTGAAATGTCCCGCCATCATGGTCATGCGTGCCACCCAAAAGAAGATGATATCGAAGCCTGTAACTAGGGTGGATGTAGGATAATATTTACTTAGATCGGCAGTTTCCTGGGGCCAACCCATGGTAGAAAAGGGCCATAACCCAGAAGAGAACCAGGTATCCAGTACATCGGGATCTTGTTTAAGGATTACATTATCCCCATATTGAGCTTTTGCTTTAATTTCCGCTTCAGGGCGATCGCCTGCAACAATAAAGGGAGTATTGTCAGTAATTTCGTTACCTGTTTCTGAAACTACATACCAAGCAGGTATCTGGTGTCCCCACCATAGTTGCCGAGAAATACACCAGTCTTTTAACTTAATCAGCCAGTCACGGTATACTTTCCTCCACCTTTCGGGAACATAGTTAGGAGAATTATTTTGATCGAGACAGGACAGTGCTTTCTGCGCTAGGGGCTCAATTTTGACAAACCACTGGGTTGATAATAAAGGCTCAACTGGTACCTTACCGCGATCGCTGTAGGGAACGCTATGGCGATAGTCTTCAATCTTAACTAGATTCCCCAATTCCTCTAGTTTCTTAACTACATTCTTACGTGCAACAAAACGATCCTGTCCCCGAAACTCCCCTGCATTCTCGTTGAGACTGCCATCCTTATTCATAATATTGATCATGGGCAGGTTATGGCGTTTACCCATTTCAAAATCATTAGGATCATGGGCAGGTGTTACCTTAACGCAACCTGTACCAAAGTCCATATCGACAAATTCATCCCCAATAACGGGAATTGACCGCCCTACTATGGGCAAAGTAATTGTCTGACCAATCAAATTCTGATATCGCTCATCGTTAGGATTAACCGCTACCCCCGTATCCCCCAGCATGGTTTCAGGGCGAGTCGTTGCCACCTCTAGGTACCCGCTACCGTCAGTTAAAGGATAGCGGAAGTGCCAGAGATGTCCATCAACCTCCTGATTCTCCGCCTCCAAATCCGATACCGCCGATAGGGAAGCAGGACACCAGTTAACCAAATAATTACCGCGATAAATCAGCCCCTCTTCATACAGCCTAACAAATGCCGTCTTCACCGCTTCAGATAAACCCTCGTCCATGGTAAATCTTTCTCGTGTCCAGTCTGCTGAAACTCCCAGACTCTTTAACTGATTAACAATGGTACTACCAGACTCTTCTTTCCACACCCACGCCCGCTTTAAATACTCTTCTCGCCCCAAATCTTCACGACTTTTACCTTCTTCCTTAATTTGCCTGTCCACAATGGTACTCACCGCAATACTGGCGTGATCCGTCCCTGGTAACCACAAGGTATTACGTCCAATCATCCGATGATAGCGAATCAAAGTATCGATCAGGGCACTCTCAAAGGCATGTCCCATATGCAAACTTCCCGTTACGTTGGGGGGGGGAATCACAATGCAGTAGGGTTTACCCTCGGCTTCAGGATTGGCTTTGAATACCTGCTGTTCCTCCCAGTATTGCTGCCACTTGGCTTCGGTTTGCTTGGGATCGTATTTAGTAGAGAGATTGGGTTCAGTTGCGGTCATGTGACTAGCAGAGGAGTTGGGTTAGAGAGCAATTATTCATTGTATATTCATTACCGTCACTCTTGCTAATTGGTTGTTTGAGATGGATAACGCGATCGCTTTTAGAAATTTATTCTTTCATTCTTTTTCGGCTATGATCTGAATCATCGTAAACTTTCTTCAAAACCTGCATAACAGTAACAACTGCTTTTATGATTATTGTTACGATATCTATAATTACTACTTTGTTATAATCAAATTTCTTTGTTATATTAGTACTAATAAACTAAGTAAATACACGTAAGAAATTAAATTCAACATTATTATTAACATGGTTTAGCAATGGAGGAGTCAAATAACAATGGCAGACATTGAAATGGCAACTCTATTTAAGCGTCTAAATCAAATTGGCTTTAGCAAAAATTTTATACAACAAAAGGTTTTGCCCGATTGGTGGAGTGCAGATTGTGAATCGACACCAGGGGCTGTGATAGAGGCTGCTGCATACATATCTCGTCGTTTGAATCTCGATCTCAGTTCATTATTAGATATTGATACAGAACTAAGATTCAGAAATTCTTGTCAACCTAAGTTTAAGAAACAACAAAATACCAACACCGAAGATCTTAAAGTATCTCATTGTCTAGCCTCTCGTATAGCTGAATTAACGGCTTATGCTTGTAAGACAAAATATCAGCCCATAGATAATTATTCTGTTGCCAAGATACGCAATATGCTTCTCTCAAGTAGACAACATATTGATTTAGAAAGCGTATTGCAGTTTTGCTGGAACCATGGAATCCCCGTTGTTCATTTTAATGAATTTCCCAAAGGAGTTAAAAAGTTTCATGGCATGCTGGCTTTTTTTGACAAGCGCCCAGTCATCATTGTCAGCCTTAAAGATAAATCTTTGACACGACTTTTATTCGTAGTGCTTCACGAATTAGGTCATATCTATAGAAAACATTTAAACAACACTTTTCTGATAGACGAGAAAATTGAATTTGAAGATTCTGATGAAGAAGAAGCAGAAGCAAACGAGCTTGCAGTTGAAGTTATGTTTGGGCAACTTGATAGAAGAAATCTTTTGTTTCCGCAATTGCCCTCTGGAGAAGATATTGCTCAATTTGCTTTGAATATTTCCAAAAATCAACCAAACGTTGATCCTGGCTCAATAGTAATGAATGATGCTTGGCACAGAGCTAATCTAGCAGAGGCTACAAAAAATGATAAAAAAAATATTTGGGCTCAAGCCAGAAAAGCTCTAAAAATCATTGAAGGCGAGGTAAATGCTCTAGTCAAGATAAATAGTTTTCTTAAAGAAAATCTCGATTGGGAAAAGCTAAATGAAGATAATCAAGAATACCTTGCTTCGATGACAGGGTTAAAAATTGAGGATGTTGTGGGAGGCTAGTTGTTGTCAAAGATTTGTTTTCTAGATAACGATATTCTTGTAAAGTTAGTCGCCTGCAATCTATTTGATGAAGCAATTGAAACACTTAATGTTAATCGACCCAGCTTAATAGTTTTACCAAGTGCACGATATTATTTTATTAAGAGCAAACGTGCCCAAAGAAGATTTCCAGAAAACATTCGCCTTAAAGTTACTAAAATTGCTAATAATTGCCAAACAGTTGAACGGTTAGAAAAAAGTGTTTTAGATGAAATTAGCATGCTACAGAAATATGAGAATATTGATGATGGAGAAGCTACCCTAGTTGCTGCAACTAGAGGTGAAAATTCTTTTTGGCTCATTACTGGAGATAAGCGATTCCTTCTTACGTTGGCAAATTCCTCAGAATTGAATTCAATTGTTTTAAGACTTAAAGGCAAAGTAATATGTTTAGAGCAAATAATACGCCAGGTTATTTACAAGCGAGGCTTTGAGAAAACTCTAGCAAATATATTGCCTGCTTTACAATATGATCAATCTCTCAAAGCAAGTTTTGGTTCTGGAAAACAATCTACAGAAGAAAGTGTTCTTGTATCTTTAGAAGCCTATATTGAATTTTTGAGAAAACAAACCAAAGGAATGTTACAGAATATATAAGCTGAATGCTTTGAATTAATTAAATATTAATTCTAATTAGGCGATCGCTCTATCTTAAAAATCATAAAGAACAGGCGATCGCCCTCTTTTAAACTCGATGCTAAGATAATTATGACTATAGTCTCGCAGCCATAATTACAAATGACTCAAGATATTGATTCTATCAGTACAGGAGAATTTAAAACTCACTGTCTAAAACTATTAGATCGAGTTAGCAAAACTAAAAAAACGATAACTATAACCAAACATGGTAAACCGATGGCTAAACTCACACCGATTGAAGAGCAAGCTTATTCTTTATTCGGGTGCTTAAAAGATACCGTTGAGATTAAAGAGGACATTATTGAAGGTATCGAGTCAGATTGGGAAGTTGATGTCTAAGCATGATCAAGGCATATTGTTAGACACTTGCCTGACTGACAGAGGATTTTTTAAAATTTTGTTAGCCGTTTGAGATAAATTTTGAAAGTCAGACTCGCTTAGATTACTCTGGACTATGGCAGGGGCAATAAAACCAGCAGGATTAGCTAAATTACCAAGGGGCTGCCAGGGGTGCTTACTTTCTGTCACAATGGTTATTCGTGATCGCTATATTTACGCCGTGTGTATTCAACGTCAGCTTAATTAAGCTTCCTGCAAAACGCATACTAGCCATAAGTCTAATCTTCTTCGGAAGATAGCCTTCAAGTGACCCCGCGTTATATATTAATTAGGTCAGGTAGTAATGGTCATAACATTAGTATGCAATCCTACTCCTTAATTGCCCCTGCAAAAATCAATCTGTACCTAGAAATTATTGGCGATCGCCCTGACGGATTTCACGAACTGGTGATGATTTTGCAAAGCGTGGCTTTAGCAGATCGGATTGATATCCAGGCTGGGGACACTCAAGATATTTACCTTAGCTGCAATCACCCCGCTGTTCCCACCGATGAAACCAACCTCGCCTATCGTGCGGCGCAGCTGATGTGTGTCACCTTCCCCGATATCCACGCTAACTATGGGGGAGTCAACATCAAGATTGAGAAACAGATTCCCGTTGCTGCGGGTTTAGCAGGAGGTTCAGGTAACGCAGCGGCGGTAATCGTCGGCATGAACCTACTCTGGAAATTAGGCTTAACTCAACCCGACTTACAGGATCTCGCGGCAAAAATTGGTTCTGATGTGCCCTTCTGCATTTCTGGAGGAACGGCGATCGCCACTGGGAGGGGAGAAAAACTGGATGAAATTCAGCATTTGAGCGATCTTTGGGTTGTGTTAGCCAAATACGACGACCTCAGCATTTCTACTGCTTGGGCATATCAAACCTACCGCAAGCAATATCAGGATAGCTACATCTCCGATACGGCGCGAATTCAGTCTCGAAGTAACAAGGTTCATTGTGGTTCTTTGGTTTCTGCTATTACTCAGCAAAATAGCCAGAAAATCGGCGAACTGATGCACAATGACCTAGAAAAAGTAGTTGTGCCCCAACATCCCCAAATAGAGCAGCTTAAATCAGCCTTTAAGGCTCAAAAAGTCTTAGGAACAATGATGTCGGGTTCGGGTGCTACGGTATTTGCCCTTTGTGAATCACAAGAACAGGCGATCGCCGTTAGCCAAGAGGTAAAAACTCAGATGTCTAATCCCCAGCTCAAGTTTTGGGTAACTAAATTTATTAGCCAAGGTGTTCAAATCAATAATAAATACGCCTAGTTTAGATTAGCTTCGGTGAAAGATTATTGGCTCGTCCCTAAAGGGATATATTATGCCCTTGTCCTAAAGGATACCGCTTCGCATATGGTACCGCTTTGCATATGGTACCGCTTTGCATATAGCTATTAGCCATTAGCTTTTTTAGATTCTAATAGCTTCCAAACGTTGATTATGTAGACTTATTGTTACGTAATCCCTTAATTTGTGGCTGATGTATTTGGTCATTTTAATTTACACCAGGCGTAATATATAAATGACGAGGCTTTAAGCCAAAAGCGATGATAACAAACTCATCTATCCCTCAGCGTTATTTCACTGTAGGGAAAATTTTAGTATCTGTTGATACTTCACCAGACTTGGAGAGCAGGTAACTTAATTAAAATGTCCATGTAGTCTTGAGGGTAAAGCAAAATTGCGTCATGTTACTATAATACTGACCAATATCTCTAATGACTCAAACGCTACCTGGGGATAAACAACCTACTAACTAGTAAACCGCAACTTTTTATCCTATGGTAGCGATGGGTGTGTTTCCCGCCATCTACTCGACCCTCTCCCCTCAAGCTCTGATTGAAGGAGTACTTACAGAGTATGAATTAGAGGCGGTTAATCGTTGTTTATTCTGGCATCGGGGATTAAGCGATGTCTATCTAGTGCAGACCAATTCTCAAGACTACATTCTTAAGGTTTCCCACCACCATTGGCGATCGCAGACAGATATTCAGTTCGAGCTAGAGTTTCTACATTTTTTGGCACAGCATGATTTACCTGTAGCCAGCCCCCTAAAAACTAGACTCCAGCAGCTTTGGGTAAGAATCCGCGCCGTAGAAGGCGATCGCTATGCAGCACTTTTCCCCTTCGCTCCAGGGGCAATTCCCCAAGGAGACTTGAACCAACAACAGAGCACTCTGATGGGTCAAACAGTAGCACGACTGCATCAAGCTTCTTTGCAATATGACTGTAAGATTCCTCGTCAGCCACTGAATTTAGAATATTTATTAGATGATTCCATACAGATAATAAAGCCTTATCTAATGTCTTGCCAGCAAGAACTGGCTTATTTACAAGATCAGACGAATCAAATTAAAGCTCAACTCGACTGTCTAGAAGTAAAAGCTCCTTTGTGGAGTATCTGTTGGGGAGATCCTCACAGTGGAAATGTTCACTTTACCTCCAGCAATCAGATTACCTTATTTGATTTTGATCAGTGTGGCTATGGCTGGCGAGTATTTGATTTAGCTAAATTCCTGCAAGTTTCTTTAAACGCTGGCATTAATCGCAAAGTGCGAGATGCCTTTTTTGCTGGCTATCAAAAAGTACAAAATCTAACTGAGGCAGAAACTTCATCCCTGCAAGCCTTGACTCAGATGGCTCATATTTGGTCTTGGGCAATAAACATTAAAGCTTCAGTCATACATAATTGGGCTAGGCTCGATCAAGTCTACACTAACAAGCGCGTAAATCAATTAAAAAGACTTAGCAGTAAAGCATGGCAACTTTTTTAGCTCTCGATTAACCATTCCACACCACCCTTCAAGTAACTGGGCAACATTAGGGCGTGTTATCAATAAATAATTTAAAAATCTTTATTGTTTATTTCCCTCAACAGTAAGATAGTACCTAACTTTATTGAATTTGCTTCAAATAGCTGTTAATTTATTTGACCTATGTCAATATTGTCGTAAAGCAGCAATTGGCAATCCAGTTTGTTGCTGTGCTACAACCACCACCCAGGTAAAAGATAAAAATTTCTCCGATTTAAAAATCACATTTTAGCAACTAATCTTCAAACTTACATTACAATATTAATAAAAGTAAATATACTTACTAACGTACACAGTCCACTAGGGAGAGATAGATAAAAATTGTTTGTACTTAATGGTTATGAATATTTTTTAGGCTTTTTACTCATCTGCAGCGCAGTTCCAGCTCTAGCTTTAACTGCGTCAAAAATATTAAGACCTGCAAAAGGAGGTCCTGAACGTCAAACAACATATGAATCAGGAATGGAACCCGTTGGGGGAGCCTGGATTCAGTTTAATATCCGCTACTACATGTTTGCACTGGTGTTCGTCGTCTTTGATGTCGAAACAGTTTTCCTATATCCTTGGGCAGTAGCTTTTAATCGTTTAGGACTGCTTGCATTTGTAGAAGCCCTAATTTTTATCGCCATCTTGGTGATTGCTTTGGTGTACGCCTGGAGAAAAGGAGCTTTGGAATGGTCATGAACTCTCTAACATTTGAACAGCAACAACAGGAAAAAATCCTCAACCCGACTAGCCCGACTGGAATAACTCAGGACTTATCGGAAAACGTCATTTTAACTACGGTAGATGATCTCTACAATTGGGCAAAGCTATCTAGCCTTTGGCCCATGCTTTACGGGACAGCCTGCTGTTTTATTGAATTTGCGGCATTAATCGGTTCACGATTTGACTTTGATCGTTATGGCTTAGTACCCCGTTCTAGTCCCCGTCAGTCGGATTTAATCATCACTGCGGGTACAATTACTATGAAAATGGCACCAGCACTGGTTCGTCTTTATGAAGAGATGCCAGAACCCAAGTACGTCATTGCGATGGGAGCCTGTACTATTACTGGAGGGATGTTTAGCTCAGATTCAACTACTGCCGTCAGAGGTGTTGATAAGCTAATTCCTGTAGATCTTTATATACCTGGCTGCCCTCCGCGACCTGAAGCCATCTTTGATGCAGTGATTAAGCTCAGGAAAAAAGTATCTAATGAAACTTTGCAAGAGCGGGCAAGATTGCTGGAGCAAACCCATCGTTACTACAGCACCAGACATAATATGAAGATGGTAGCGCCAATTCTCACGGGTGAGTACATACAGTCGAAAGCTCGCCAAGCACCACCGAAGGAACTGGCGGAAGCGATGGGAATCCCCCTACCTGCCATCGAGCCAGCCGTAACAGAGGAGGTGTAAAGTGGCATCAGAAAATAATGCCCCAGAAGGCAGTGAAGCTGAAGAAAATAGCTCGGCATCAGAGATAGTAGTCGCAGCGGGTCAAACTTCTATTTGGCTGACGGAAAATGGATTTGAGCACGAAGCCCTAGACCCTGACGTATCTAATGTAGAATTAATCAAGGTTGAGGCTGATTTATTATTACCAATTGCCACCGCGCTTTATGCTTACGGTTATAACTATCTCCAGTGTCAAGGGGCATACGACGTAGGTCCTGGCAAGGAATTAGTTAGCTTCTATCATCTAATTAAGCTAGGCGATGATGTCGAGCAAGCAGAAGAAGTCAGAATTAAGGTTTTTCTTCCCCGAGACAATCCCCGAGTGCCCTCTCTATACTGGATTTGGAAAGCGTCAGACTGGCAGGAAAGAGAAAGCTACGATATGTATGGCATCATCTACGAGGGTCATCCTAATCTAAAGCGAATTTTGATGAATGAAGACTGGATTGGATATCCCCTGCGTAAGGATTATGTGTCTCCAGACTTTTATGAGCTGCAAGATGCTTATTAAGCATAGCCATCAAGTACCATCATTTATCCAAAATATTTAAGATTAATCAATGCAGAGTATGAAATCATAACTCTGCATTTTTATTGTAAATTTGGTTTCCCTTTAAAAATAATTCTAGCCATACTGCTCTTCTGTATCTAGGTCAAACAGCATTTGCAGCGATCGCAAACAGTGACGACGGGCTTCAATATCTTGCTGCGCCCTTAACTGCACCATCGGCTCATGCAAAATTTTATTGACTATGCCCCGAGTTAGCGCCTCAATGATTTCCTGATGTTTTTCACCAAACTCCGAACCCAAACGAGATAGAGCTTTTTCCATCTCCTGCTCGCGGATGCTTTCAACTTTACTCCGTAGGCAGCTGATGGTAGGAACTGTTTCTAGCGCACGCCACCATAGTATGTAGTTATCAACTTCCTGCTCGATAATCGCTTCTGCCTCCAGCGCCATTTGACGACGGCTTTCCTGATTAGCGGCAACTACAGCCTTAAGATCATCGACGTTAAAGACATTCACTCGCTCCAGCTCACTGACGTTAGCGGCTACATTGCGGGGAACAGAAATATCCACTAACATCAAATCTCGCTCGTTAACTTGGTGCATTTCCAGCTTGGAGCGGTCTAGGATGGGCTGGGTAGCTCCAGTACTGGTAAAAACCAAATCGGCAGTCGCTACTGCTTCCATCATCTCCCCAATAGGGTAGATCTTAAAATCAGTTTGGGGAAACTTGTTACACAGCTCTTGTGCTCGACGGTGAGAACGATTCACAATCGAAATATTGCTGCCACCCTTAGATAACAGGTGCTTAACCAGTAAGTGAGCCATCTTGCCCGCACCAATAATAGCAATCTCATGATCTGCGAGATTACCCACTTTGCTATGAACTAGTTCCACTGCGGCAGAGCTAATAGAAACTGCCCCAGTTCCAATGCTGGTTTCGCTGCGAACCCTTTTTCCCGCTGAAATCGCCTGTTTGAACGAACGGTCAAGCAGTCTGCCTAAACCCTGATATTTCTGCCCCAGCTTATGAGTTTTCTTAACCTGGGCTAAGATTTGACCTTCTCCCAACACCAGGCTTTCTAGACCAGCTGACACCCGCATCAAGTGCCTCAAGGCATCCTGCCTTAGCAGGGTAAACAGATTGGGGCGCAAATTACGCAGGGGCATTTTAGCTTTATCGGCTAAAAACTGACTGATTTCTCGCACACCCTGCTCAATATCCGTAGCCACACCATAAATTTCCAAGCGATTACAGGTACTAATAATCGCAATTTCCTGAATATGAGGATAGCATTTCAGCAGAGCGATCGCTTCTTCGACCTGCGATTCTGGAATGCTTAGTTTTTCACGTACTTCTACAGAAGCAGTTTTATGACTTAAACCAACAACTACAATGTTCATTATGTTCTGTGTAAATTTTGCTTGAAGAAATTTAGGTAGGATGACAATCGAAGCAAAATTATTTATATGTCTGACAATTTTTATTTTAAAATTTGAGTTTTATAAAAAAATGGTGCCAATAAAGCAGCCCATAGAAGATATATTCTTTAGCTGCTGTTTTTCACCTTATCAATTTATACAGCCTAACGGTATCAATTACGTTTTAATTTAACCAGGGTTTACATATCTTTAACGTCAGTTCGGGATGAGAGAGTTAGTCTGTGAAGATAGCTCTAAGCCTTAAGCCTTAAATCTTAAGCTTTTTATCCGTTTTTAGCTTTAAATAAAACGGTCAGATTTCCTAGAAAAAGCAATTTCAAGATCCTTGTTAGGTATTTACTTAAGACAAACGCCTGAGAAACCCCCAGGCGTCGATCAATATTAGCCCTAAACAGAAATAAATGAGATTTAGAATTGACTAACCTATCTCAATTGAAGAGATCTAGGCTGATTGAACATATGAACAGTATCTACAAAACGAGCAGTTTTCGACTGAGAGGATATTACTAAACTTTGAGTTCTTGCACCATCTTTAAAAAAGCGCACTCCGTTCATTAAAGTACCAGGAGTGATACCAGATGCCGCAAATAGTACTGTCTCGCCACTAGCCAATTCACTGGCACTATAAACTTTATCAGGGTCTTTGATTCCCATAGATTCTAGTCGCTCTAGGTTGCCCTCTCTGCTTTCTCCAATTAGACCTGTTTTAACTACGGCAGGATCATAGATCAGCTGACCTTGGAAATGCCCCCCTAAGCAGCGCATCGCCGCCGCAGAGATCACTCCCTCGGGAGCAGCGCCAATACCCATCAGAGCATGAATGTTGGAGCCAGAAAAAGCACAAGAAATAGCCGCCGAGACATCACCATCAGCAATTAATCTTACTCTCGCTCCAGCATCCCGAATTTCTTTGATCAAATCTTTATGGCGAGAACGGTCCATGACCACTACTACTAGATCTTCTATCGCGCGATTAAGACAATCCGAGAGAATTTTTAGATTCTCAGTTGCTGATTTATTAATGTCTACATGACCTTGAGCTAGAGGCGGAGCAGCCAATTTCTTCATATAAAAGTCTGGCGCTGCAAATAGTCCACCCTTCTCAGAAATTGCTAAAACTGCCATGGAACCATTCTGACCATAGGCTACCAAATTAGTTCCCTCACAAGGGTCAACTGCAATATCAATCTCAATCAGCTCATCAGGATTACAAAAGTCTTTTGCATCTGGACGAGTACAAATACCCACCTCTTCACCAATGTAGAGCATGGGAGCATCATCCCGCTCTCCTTCCCCGATTACGATTCGACCACGCATATTAATTTTGTTCATGCGCTCGCGCATTGCTTCTACTGCAACTTGATCGGCAATATTTTTTTCCCCTTTACCCATCCATTTGGCAGAGGCAATAGCAGCCTGTTCGACTACCTCAATGATTTCTAAACCGAGGGTTGTTTCCAGCAAGGTTTTTCTCCCTATTACTTATCTTTAAATTTCTTTATAAAAGCGTTCCAGTTGTTATGCTAAGTCCTCTTGCAAGTCTGTCCCCCAAGAGCTCGATAAAAGTTACAGACATTAATAAAAAAGCACTCGTCAGCCCATAATGCTGGCAAGCACCCTAATGTGACCATAATGGCTAGAAGCAATTGTTATCGCAAGCCTAACTGCTGCTATGACCATTGGTCAAAAGTCTACCAGAGAGAGGTATCTCGTTGATCTTTATTAAGTTTTAATAAGCTCTGAAATATAGCTCAGGGTTTATTGAGTTGTCTTGGCGGGTGCAGACAGTAGACAAAATACGACTTGGGAAAATAACAAACTATTCGCTGTCAAGTAGGTATTTTATTATATTTTGGGCTCAAAAACGCCGAGTCTGTAAATTATGAAGAGAGAGCAAATAGAGCAAGTGACTTGTAACTTTGATGATGAGGGCTAAAATCCTTAACAAAATATGTAGTCATCAGGGCTGGAGTGAATTTTCTAGCTAGGCTTGATATATTAGCAACGAACAACTATATCTTGTAACTTTTTGGCTGGAGAGGCAGACAAATTATGACACCTAATGAACTAATGACTCTTGCGCTTTTACTCAGTCCTGGCATGGCTTTATCTATTTTGCTGATGGTTACCTTTGCTAAAGGAGGCTAGTTACAGCACAATGAGTTACGTCAGCTTGGCTATTGAGCTGACATACAGATAAATATGATTGAAATTATGGTTGAAAATAAATCTTATCGTTCTATCTGTTGTCAGTAGCGGCAATTTATTTACCGCCCCAGTAGCTGGACTATATTACCCAGCTATAGATAGATATGGCACTAACTATCTGTAGCTTCATCGCTAGAGGGAGAGTTGGTCAGACCAGTTAAACTCTCTTCCAAATCCATTCTTTTTTCCATTTGGCATAAAAAATAGCCTGTCATCATGGCTGAGGCTAAAAGATGTGCCAAGTTTTCCCTATCGGTCGTGATTTTGACATTAAAGTCACCAGAGGGCAACATACCCACTAATCCCTGAACATTTTGGGAAATAATTTGCTTGACATCTGGGCTCGCAGATGAAGCGATTTGCGCTAAAACTTCAGGATGTTGTTGGCGCAGGTACTGCATCAGAGTATTGTAGTTCTGCTCTTGTGATTCTGAATTAAGAAAATCAAAGTTAAAAATCATTCTTGACTCGATTAAGTACATCACCTATACTTTGACACAATTTGTTCCACAACCGCTAGTGGAGCAAATTAAAAGCCTGATCTAAGATATTGCCATATTGTCGATTTCAAAGTACTGATGAAATTTACTAGTCACCTCTAGCCAGTAAGAGCGTCCATCAGCCTGCTGCCGTTTACGAACAAAACCCAGCTGTACAAGTTCCGACACCTGCTGATAGGCGCTGCTGCCACGTAAATCAATCAGCTCAGTTTGCAAAATAGGGTTTTTCAAGGCAACAGCAGCAAGAGTTCTTAAAGCTCCTTTTCCGAGTTCTGCGGGTACTAATTCTCGGAGTAGATATTCATACTCCTGCTTTAACTGTAGACTATAGCCAGCTTCAGTTTCGACAATTTCCAGGGCGCTGCCTCGGTGAGCATAGTCGCTCATCAATTCAATTAAACCATCCTCGATTAATTCGCGATCGCCTTCGGTTATTTTGCCAGATTCAGATGCTTGAGGATGGAGACAGGCAAAGATTTCTTCGAGGGTAAGAGGTCGTCCCTTGAGGTAAATGATAGCTTCAATTTTGGTGGCTAATTTCATGAAATGCAGCTCTTATTAAATAAGATGGATTGATAATCTTAGTTAGGCTCAACCAAAAAATGACCCAGGGGTCCATTTCCTGAGCCAAGCTCTAAAGCATGATTTAAAGCACTGGTAACATAATTTTTAGCACTAACTACCGACTGCCAAAGCCCTTGACCCAAAGCCAGGTTAGCGCAGATGGCGGCGGAGAGGGTGCAGCCAGTGCCGTTATTATTTTTGGTAGCTATAGATTCTGTGGCTAGGGTTTTGAGTTCCTGTCCGTCATACCAAATATCGATACCCCGTTCACTGCCTCCTAAACTGCCTCCCTTAGCTAAGACCACTTTCACCCCTGAGCTACGATGAATAGCGATCGCCGCCTGCTTTAGCTGATCCAAATTATTAATCGTCATGCCGCTGAGAATCTCCGCTTCATAACGATTAGGGGTCAAAATTGTTGCCTGAGGAATTAACTGGGAGCGCAATGCGGCGATCGCCTCCTCGTCCATCAGCTTGTCTCCAGTGCGTGCCACCATAACGGGATCAACTACCAAAGGCAGTAGCTGATGTTGCCCTAAAGACTGAGCTACCTGCCTAATGATTTGGGAATTAAACAACATACCCGTTTTTACCCCATGGGGACGTAAATCTTTAACCACGGAATCAATTTGAGCCTTGACTAGAGGAACGCTGACCGCTTCTACTTGAGATACCCCCAAAGTATTTTGCGCCGTGATACAGGTCAGGGCAGTCGTCCCATGAACTCGATGGCTAGTAAAAGTCTTAAGATCCGCTTGAATTCCCGCTCCGCCTCCACTATCAGAACCAGCTATAGTAAGAGCTATTCGAGTCAAAATACTTTCTCCCCTTGCTGGCACTTAATCTGAGAACCAGTACACTAAACTTTATTAGATTTATTCTAAATGTTCTCAGGGGAGATCTGCCTACTTTTCTAGCCCTTGGGAAAGCGTCGTCGCTGGAGAAAATCAGGAATTTCAATACGACCAGACTCCTTGGGCTGAGCCCTCTCTGGCTGGGGAACTGCCGCCATCGGCTGAAAAACATCATTTGCCTGGGGCTCCTCCAATTCCAATTCTTCTGCTTCTCCGTCAAATCCAGTAGCAATGACAGTTATTCTGACTTCACCCTCCATAGTTTCATCAATCACCGCACCAAAAATGATATTGGCATCTTCATCAACTACTTCATAAATACTATCTGCCGCTGCATTTACCTCATGGAGAGTGAGGTCGTAGCCTCCAGTAATATTAATTACCACCCCTTTCGCGCCATGAATTGACGCTTCTAGAAGGGGAGAAGAAACTGCCGCTACTGCCGCTTCCCGCGCCCGAGATTTACCCGAACCCAGACCAATACCCATCAAAGCAGAACCCGCATCTGCCATAATTGCTCTAACGTCAGCAAAGTCAACGTTAATTAAGCCAGGGATTGTAATGATATCTGAAATCCCCTGCACCCCCTGCCGCAGTACATCGTCTGCTACGCCAAAAGCCTCCTGTACTGGAGTTTCAGGAGAAATTACCGACAAAAGCTGATTATTAGGGATTACGATCAGGGTATCGACTCGACTACGGAAAGCCTCAATGCCTTTTTCTGCCTGCTTGGTACGCCGCCTGCCTTCAAAAGTAAATGGACGAGTTACCACTCCCACCGTCAGACAGCCCATTTCCTTGGCAACTTCAGCAGCGATCGGTGCCGCACCAGTGCCCGTACCACCGCCCATACCAGCGGTGATAAACACAAGGTCTGTATTCTCTAAAGCATGAGCTAGCTCATCCCTCGACTCTTCTGCTGCCTTTTGTCCAATTGCAGGGTTGCCTCCAGCTCCCAGCCCACGAGTGATCTTCTGCCCAATTTGCAGCTTCTGAGGGGCTTGGGCATTATCTAGCGCTTGAGCGTCGGTGTTGATCGCCCAAAACTCAATACCAGATACCTGGCTTTCAATCATGCGGTTTACTGCATTGCAGCCACCACCACCCACTCCCATGACTTTGATTTTGGCAACATTACTCGGCACTATTTTATTACTCCTGATTTCTTCTTTGGGAATTTGGGAACTACTACCCCTGAAAGGTATTCCCATACCGCCACCTAAAGAGTTGTTACCTAAAGCTATGGGCAGCTTAGAAGGATTATAGTTAACTTCATTATTGAAAGTATTAACGTTTCTTTTTTCTAGAGACATGGGCGTGCATCAAGGTTTCCGCAGATAGGTTTTCTGAATCTAGTCTAATTTGGTAGCTTAACTTAGGTCATTATTATCTAACTAATTGTAATTTAGACAAAATATTAAAGTTTTTGTAATTATTAAACAAATGCCTTTAACTATCCTCCAAGAAATTACGGAACCAGGGATTTAAAATGTCATTGTTTATCAGTAAATATACGTAGATAAATACTCGTTATAAATGACTATTTATTAGTATCTCTGGATTAAATTCACCCCAGGATTACTGAGATCTATGTAGGCAATTTCCCTGGGATCAATCTGCTGTGGTAAACTTTCGAGCTGGCTCATAATTTGAAACTGTTTTTCAAGGCGAGATGATTCTGCTCCCAAAAAGAAACTTCCTGTTTCGGCTTTAATCGTAATGCTGTTTGACTGATTCCAAGAAACTTCAGAAATTTTTAACTCAGGATAAAGAGATATTAAATTGTGTAATTTAAGCCAAATCTGGCTAAATCTTAAGTCGTAATTAATTACTTTGAGCTGGGGTAAAATATCATCATGGGCAATATTGCTATAAAATTCTTGAGCAATCCAGGTTCCCTGGGCATCTAGAAATCCAACCTTTCCTTGAACGGAAGCCAAGGCTACAGGAGTCTTCTCAGTCAGAGAAATCAAGATTTGTGGCGGTATTACTTGACGATTAACCTTAACCTCAGCAATTGAAGGAATCGTAGCGATGCTTTGGGCTAATTGTGCTCCATCGATCTGCCAAACTGGTTGAGGATAATTAAAACTTACAGAACTGTATATGGTACTTTTATCTACTAGCTCTACTCCACTAACTTTGATTTGAGTTTGCTCTTTGATCTGCCAAAAATCAAGGTTAGTTACCCAGCCAATACCTACGGTACAACAAATCATTAAACTGGCACGCCTGAGGGAAACTTTGGCAGCATGACGCTTTTGCAGTTTTGCGAGAGAGAGTTGCTCTCTTAGTTGTGAAGCGGGAAATTCATTCATATTTTTACTCTAATCACTTTAACTATCCAGAGTGAGCTTGATAAAAAGCTCTTCTGAGTTAATTTGAGCAACCTGAAGTCTTAGAATAGGTTACTCATCTTACCTGCCATTTTGAGAAGTTGCCAGAAAGATTAAAAACAGTAATTTACGCTTCAGTAAATGGGTTTAGCGTTTTGTTCTTGTATCACAGAAAGTCAAATTTGCTTGTGGTAGATTAAACTTTAAATAATAGGAATCTCTGGTTAACTTCTATCTCGCTCAATAACCCTAGATTCTTCCTGTATTTATACAGTGGACTCTCTGGGTAAACCTGCTGATATAACTAATCAGCATTGCCAATTTCTAATGCTGCCAGATATTTACACTATCATTGAAGATACACTGTAATCTCCTTGTCTAAAGAATAACTTCCTGGTGTCAGGGTTGATCTGTTATTGATGCTGAATCTTGGAGAAGAGCAAGACGATTCTCAGGCAACGTTAGTATATTTTGAGCCTATGGTAATTTCAAAAAAAGGACTTTTATTAGGAACAACTGCGGTAGCTCTAGCAACAGTTGCCGTTACGGGAACTGGCATTCATCTATCCCAGAGTCAAGCCTTAATTAGCAATGCGCCTAAAGAAACAATTGATGAAGTTTGGCAAATCATTAATCACCAATACGTAGATACTACCTTTAATAATACAAATTGGAAAGAAGTTCGCCAAGAGTATATTAATAATGCTTCCTACACTAGTCAAGAAGATGCCTATGAGGCAATTCGTGAGATGTTAGGAAAGCTGGAAGATCCTTACACTCGCTTCATGAATCCAGAAGAATATCAAAATATTAAAATTGATACTTCTGGGGAATTAACGGGGGTCGGCATTCAAATTGCCAAAGATGAAGAGACAGACCAACTGCTGGTTATTGCTCCCATTGAAGATACTCCAGCATTTGCAGCGGGGATCATAGCCCAGGACGTAATCATCAAAATCGATGATCAAGACACCCTAGGGATGGACGTTAACGATGCCGTTAAGCTAATTCGGGGTGAGCGAGGAACTCAAGTTAAGCTGACAATTGAGCGCAATGGTAAGATCAGCGAGTTTGATATTGTGCGGGAAAGAATTGAGATTCATCCCGTAAGAGCCAGCATCAAGGATACTAACCTCGGGAAGGTCGGCTATATTCGTCTCACTACCTTTAATAAGCACGCTGAACAGGATATGCGGAAGGCAATCAAGGAACATGAGGAGCAGCAGGTTGCGGGTTACATCCTAGATCTTCGCTCTAATCCTGGTGGCTTACTCCATTCCAGTATCAACATCGCCCGCATGTGGATTGATGAAGGGCAAATTGTGTCTACGGTTGATCGCCAAGGAATTAGCGATGTTGAATCAGCTAGAAATAGAGCCTTGACGGATAAGCCCCTGGTAGTACTGGTGAATGAGGGTTCGGCTAGCGCTAGTGAAATTCTCTCTGGAGCCCTCCAGGATAACGATCGGGCTACTCTTTTGGGAACTAAAACCTTTGGTAAGGGATTAGTCCAGTCCGTTCGTGCTTTAGGGGATGGTTCGGGTTTAGCAGTAACTATCGCTAAGTATCTTACCCCTAGCGGCAGAGACATCAACAAAGAAGGGATTCCTCCTGATGTGGTGGTGGAGCTAAATGAGGCGCAGCTAGAGGAGCTTTATGGTGGCGATCGCTCTAAGTTAGGCAGCAAGGATGACCCGCAGTTTTCTAAGGCTTTGGATATTTTGGAAGAGGACATTAAAGCCCAACAGTTGGGGGAGCCTCAGGCAGTAAATAACTTCTAGTAGCTGGAGGATTCTTCTACTTATTCAGGCTGGCATTTTCCAGAACGAATTAAGACGATCTTTCTGGCGATCGCTTCTTGTTCGCTCTGGAAGAAGCCCCATTGTTTTTGCCCTGGGGTTTCTGTTTGCTCCTGCTCAAAACCGATTATCTGGCAAGTTTGGTCTGGCTGTTGCACGATATACCAGAACTTTAGCGGTTGATTCATTTTGTTAGGACAATTGATAGATATAGATCAAGACAATAAGGCATAAAAAAAGGGCTAACTAATCGCCCTCAATTGTTATATTATCCTGTTGCAATAGTTACTCAGAATCACTACCGCCTGGGTTACGGGAAGGATCGCCAGACAAGAAACCAAAGATAAAGATGCCGATAAAGAAAAATACGGTGATATAAACAGCAATTTTGAGAGTAGCCATATGTAAGTTGCTCCTGATAAAAATTTATTGAAACAATTGTTCCTCAATTACTAAATCATACCCGAATACACCACCATAATTCGATTGCTTGGAGAATTTACTCGGACGGAGCAAAGATCATCGTATCTTAAGCTATATTGAGCTTGAATATCAATTTTTGAATATTAATCAAGCTAACTTTATCTAAGCTAGGAAATTTATGGCGGCGCAATCACCTGATCTATTCCGAACTCCCCTATATGAGCTGGCTCAACAACAAAAGGCTCGTTTTACCGCTTTTTCAGGCTGGGAGATGCCAGTGCAGTTTGCTGGCTTAAAAGTAGAACATCAGGCAGTGCGAACTGGAGCAGGAATGTTCGATATTTCTCACATGGGTAAATTTACTTTTAGCGGCGAGGGTTTAATAGATGCTTGGCAAAGTTTAGTTCCTTCTGATTTGAGTCGTCTGCAACCTGGACAGGCAATGTATACGGTATTGCTCAATAAACAGGGAGGAATCATTGACGACATTATTTTTTACTATCAGGGTCAACAGGGACCTCGACAACAGGCGGTGGTGATTGTTAATGCGGGAACTACGGACAAAGATAAAGCCTGGATTTTAAATCAGTTGCAGGATAGCGCAGTTACGATGGAAGATCTATCCCAAGAACAGGCTCTAATTGCTCTCCAAGGACCAAAAGCGGCAGGTATCTTACAAGCAATGGTGGGGGAAGACATTAGTCAGATGACGGCATTTAGCCATCAAACGGTAAATATTGATGGTTCAACAGCATTTATCGCCCGTACTGGCTACACGGGAGAAGATGGTTTTGAGATTATGCTAGAGCCAACTGCGGCACAAAAGCTATGGCAAGGTTTCTTAGAGGCTGGGGTAACCCCCTGTGGACTAGGGGCAAGGGATACCCTACGTCTGGAAGCGGCAATGAGTCTTTATGGGCAGGATATTGACGATCATACTAGCCCCTTGGAAGCTGGATTAGGCTGGGTAGTTCATCTCCAGGATAAAGGAGACTTCATAGGACGTTCCGCTTTAGAGCAGCAAAAGGAAGCAGGAGTAAAGCGTCGCTTGGTGGGGCTGGAAATGTCTGGGAGGCACATCGCCCGCCATGGTTATCCCGTAATTTCAGAAGGTCAAGCTGTAGGGGAAGTTACCAGCGGTACTTTAGCACCAACCGTTGCTAAGGCGATCGCTCTAGCTTATGTGCCCAAGTCTTTAGGTAAAGTGGGACAGGCTCTAGAGGTGGAAATTCGCGGCAAGACCTATCCTGCAACAGTAGTGAAAAAACCTTTTTATCGCTCCCCCCATCGATAGATAACTGTCCCAAATTTTAGGTGGCTTTCACAGGAGTAGACTCTAAATATGAATCCGACTTAAAAAAGCTTATAGCTTAAGGCTTAAGGCTTATGGCTATCCTCACAAATTAACTTTCTGCTCCTGAACTGACATTAATCGCTAACCAAACTTATAGTGCTTCTTAACAGCCCGATTAATCTTCCAGGTACAGGACATTCCCGCAGGAAAAGTAACCAAATCACCCTTTCCCATGGTTACGGGAGCTCCACCGTCAGGAGTTACAATTACCTCTCCCGCCAAAAAATAGCAGGTTTCCGCCTCATCATAAGTCCAGGGAAATTCCGAGACTTCTTTGCTCCAGATTGCCCAATCAAATACACCTAGTTGCTCTAAATGTGTTTGACTAGGTTGCGAAGTAAGTTCAATAGTTGCGGTGGAAGAGGTCATGGTAATTACTAGTTCAGTGATACAAAATAATTGTTAAGACATATTATTATAGTAAGTCTTGATCACAAACCAAATTAGGACTTCATGATTAGTGCTTTGACCATTGCTATACTAAGCACAAATCAACATCAAATTCCTAAATTCTTATTCAGCCCAAAATATGCAGCCTACCGATCAAAGTAAGTTTACGGAACAAGCCTGGGATGCGATCGTTAAATCTCAAGAAGTTGCCAAGCTATTTCAGAATCAAAACTTAGAGGTAGAGCACTTAGTTTTAGCGGCATTGGAACAGGAAGGGTTGGCGCTGGCAATTTTAGAAAAGGCGCAGGTTGATGCGCTACGCCTTAAGCAGCAGCTAGAGATGTTTACTAAGCGTCAGCCGAGAATTGGTTCCTCCCAACTATATTTAGGTCCTAGTCTGGATCGCATGCTGGATCGTGCCGAAGACTGTCGGGTTAGCTGGGGTGACGAGTATATTTCTATTGAGCATATCCTGATGGGGTTTGCTGAGGATGCCCGCATTGGTAAGAAATCCCTGCGGAGTTTTAATCTTGATGCTCAGGATTTAGAATTGGCAATCAAGTCGATTCGTGGTTCCCAGAAGGTCACCAAGCAAAATCAGGAAGAACAGTATCAGGCGTTAGAAAAGTATGGTCGAGATCTCACAGAACAGGCAAAAGCGGGTAAATTAGACCCAGTGATTGGGCGGGACGAAGAAATTCGACGGGTGATTCAGGTGCTTTCTCGACGGCAGAAAAATAACCCTGTCCTGATCGGGGAGCCTGGAGTTGGCAAAACGGCGATCGCCGAAGGATTGGCACAGCGGATTATTAATGGAGACGTACCTGAATCCCTGAAAAATCGTCAGCTAATTTCCCTGGATATGGGTAGCTTAATTGCAGGAGCTAAATATCGTGGAGAGTTTGAAGAGCGGTTACGGGCGGTGCTAAAAGAGGTCACCGAGTCTAGCGGACAGATCGTGCTGTTTATTGATGAACTACATACCGTTGTCGGCGCGGGAGCCAAAGAAGGTTCAGGCTCAATGGATGCTAGTAACCTGCTCAAGCCGATGCTGGCGCGGGGAGAACTGCGCTGTATTGGTGCCAGCACTCTGGATGAATACCGTAAGAATATTGAAAAAGATCCAGCACTAGAAAGACGCTTCCAGCAGGTTTACGTTAAGCAGCCCTCGGTAGAAGACACCATTTCTATTTTGCGGGGGCTTAAGGAAAGATACGAGGTGCACCACGGGGTAACTATTACCGACTCGGCACTAGTAGCCGCCGCTACCCTTTCCCAACGCTATATTACCGATCGCTTTTTACCCGATAAGGCGATCGATCTGGTAGATGAGGCGGCAGCAAAATTAAAGATGGAAATTACTTCTAAGCCCAGCGAGTTAGAAGATATAGATCGCCGTATTATGCAGCTAGAGATGGAAAAAGTTTCTCTTTCTGGGGAAAATCAGCGATCAGGAATGCTGTCGGTGGATAAAGCCTCAAAAGAAAGACTCGGCAAAATCAAGGCAGAAATTGAAGGTCTAAAAGACAAGCAGGGGGGGTTAGCATCCCAGTGGCAGTCAGAGAAGAGTCTGCTGGATGAAATCAACGTTCTTAAGGAGGAGGAAGAGAAAACTCGTCTAGAGTTAGACAAGGCTGAACGAGCTTTTGATCACGAAAAGGCGGCACAGCTTAAGTACGGTAAATTAGAAAACCTCCAACGGGATCTAGAAGCCAAAGAAACCAAGCTCATTGAAATTCAGTCCTTGGGAACCACCCTGCTGCGGGAACAGGTGACAGAATCAGATATTGCCGAGATTGTGGCTAACTGGACAGGAGTGCCCATTAATCGTCTCCTAGAGTCAGAAAGACAAAAATTACTCCAGCTAGAAGGACATCTCCACCAGCGAGTCATTGGACAGCAAGATCCCGTAGCGGCGGTAGCGGCGGCGATTCGCCGCGCACGGGCAGGAATGAAAGACCCTGGGAGACCCATTGGTTCCTTTCTCTTTATGGGACCTACAGGGGTTGGTAAAACTGAACTGGCACGAGCTTTAGCGGCGTTCCTTTTTGATAGTGAGGATGCCATGGTGCGGATTGACATGTCGGAATACATGGAGAAACACGCCGTATCGAGGTTAGTGGGTGCTCCTCCAGGATATGTTGGTTTTGAGGAAGGGGGGCAGCTAACGGAAGCGGTGCGCCGCCGCCCCTATTGCGTAGTGCTTCTTGATGAGGTAGAGAAAGCCCACAAAGATGTTTTTAACATTTTGCTCCAGGTGTTAGATGATGGCAGGATTACAGATTCTCAGGGGCGTATGGTAGACTTTCGCAACGCGATTATTGTGATGACCAGTAATATCGGTAGTGAACACATCCTCAACGTTAAGGGGGAAGATCAAGACTACGAAGAAATTTACAAGCAGGTCAATCAGGCTTTAAGGGGGCACTTCCGACCTGAGTTCTTGAATCGCATTGACGACCTGATTATCTTCCACGGGTTGAAAAAGGATGAGCTTAAACAAATCGTGTCAATTCAAATTGCTGGTATACAAAAGCTGTTGAAGGAACAAAAAATTACCATCGAGCTATCAAACGCCGCTCAAGAGCGTATTGTCAACATTGGTTACGACCCCGCATTTGGGGCTCGTCCTCTGAAGCGAGCTATTCAGCGGGAATTACAGAATCCCATCGCTACCATGATTTTGGAAAATGCTTTTACGGCTGGGGATAAAATTATGGTGGACTGCGTTGATGATAATTTGACCTTTAGTACGAAAGCTCCCGTAGTTGCGGTGAAGCCTTCAGTGGATGATGTGCCAAAAGCTAAGAAACAGACTCAGCCTAAAAAGAAGAAACCTGCTCCAGTTAAGACCGATGAACAGCCAGAAACCGTATCTTCAGAAACTTAGTTAACGCCAATTTTGGATAAGAATATTGATCTGCTGGGATAGCTATAAGCTATAAGCTCTAAGCCATAAGCTTCTTGGCACATTCGATCTAAGCTTACGACCAACAAGCCCCAAAGGATATATTATGCCCTTGTCCTAAAGGATTCCTAAAGGATATATTATGCCCTTGTGGTACCGCTTCGCATATGGTATCGCGACCCATTAGGGGGATAGTTCCCCCAGTCTTAAAATTCTGGTTCTAAAAAAGCTGCATAAAAAACTCAACCGAATCGTATTTAGATAATGTAAGCAAAAAACGCACTAATTAATTTTAACTAGGTACAAAACCATGAAAAAGTCTACATTAGCTCTTCTAACTACCGTTATCGCCTTCTCTCCTCTAGCCGCTTTCGCCCAAGATAGTCAACAGCTTGGTTCTACAAGCTCGGGAAACCCGAGCGTAGCCCAAGCTCAAACTAGCATTCAACAAAACACTAACTCTGCTGCTGCTGTGGGCACTGCTAACTTTATTCAACAAGACGCTGTTCAAACCAACATTCAAGATCAACTGGATTTGGGTGGATACGGTTACAACGCTCCTGAAGCTCAAACTTCGGTTCAAATCAACGCTAACGAAGCGGCTGCGGTAGGTAACTTTAACGTAATTGACCAGGATGCAACTCAAACTAGCGTGCAAGACCAAGTTGATGTTAATCAATACCTTCCCTACGGCTACGGTTACTAAATTTCCTCTCTACTTGAATTTAAATATAATATTTAAGCCCTAGTTGACTTTAGCTGGGGCTTTTTGCTGTTTACTGACTTATTTTGCGATCGCCTTACATTTTTAATTCACATCAGGCGTATAAATTAAAGTAGGTTTATGAAAATTCTAAGTTTACCATCAGGACAAGCTATTCCTATTTTGGGACAGGGAACATGGCGCATGGGAGAAAAATCTAGCCAGAAACAGGCTGAAATAAGTGCGCTGAAGCTAGGGATAGATCTGGGGATGACTTTAATTGATACAGCGGAAATGTATGGAGATGGTGGGGCAGAAAAAATTGTGGCTGAGGCGATCGCCGATCAAAGAGAAGAGATCTATTTAGTTAGCAAGTTCTATCCCTACAACGCCAGCTACAGCGGGGTGATTGCCGCCTGCGATCGCTCTTTATCAAGACTAAAAACCGACTATCTGGATTTATATTTACTCCACTGGCGCGGCTCAATTCCCCTATCAGAAACTCTTTCAGGATTACGGCATCTTAAACAGGCGGGCAAGATTCGAGACTTTGGGGTTAGTAATTTCGACCTTAACGATATGGCAAAAGCGGCGGCTTTACCTGGGGGAGAGGAAATTATCAGCAATCAGGTACTTTATAACCTCAAGCATCGCGGAATTGAATGGGATTTACTGCCCTGGTGTCAAAAACAAAGTATTCCCATCATGGCTTATTGTCCAGTAGAACAACAGGCTTTTATTGGCGATCGCAGGTTAGAAACCCTGGCAGCCAAACATAGGGCTACTCCTACGCAAATTGCCCTTAGTTGGCTGCTGCATCAAGATCAGGTAATCTCTATTCCTAAAGCAACGAATCCTAACCACGTTAGAGAAAATCGAGCCGCCCTAGACCTTGAACTCTCACCAGAAGACCTCAAGGAAATAGACCGCGCCTATCAACCCCCCAGTCGTAAAATGTCTTTAGCCATCAGGTAAAGATTAGAATTTATAGAACTCATATAGTTACAAATAATCAATGTTTTTAATCAAAAGCAAATGCCAATACACAAAAAGCAATAAAGTCATGAAGTTTTAAAAATCTTCTTGCCTTGGTAATTTTGTCACCTGTATTTTGTTTGTATAGCTTCCAATAGTTTTATGTAATAAGGGCTTTTAGATGCTTGATTTATGCTTTAAATCTTGACTCGATGCTAGTCTAAACATGTGCCAGATTAAATTTTCACCTAATGTAATATGCTGGCTTAAAATCCTGATCAATAGAGCCTAAAAATATCTGATTTTTTAGTTTATCTAAAGCTTTGGGTGGATTCTGGTAAAAAGCTTGCTGATATAGCAGGTCAAAGAATATTACTGTCGTTATTTTTTAAGGACTAACTTTGGAAGCGATCGCTATTCTTTTATTCAACAATACAGTCCCAATGACATTCAATAATCAAGAATTACAGTTACAGGTTTTCTTTCCCAATCTTGATGCTCCTTTGGGTGAACCAGTTAATTTTACGGTCAATGAGGAAATCGAGTTTAGTGTTCCTTTTTCTGAGACTAGTGAAATTGAAGACAGTTTTGGATCAGGCTATATCATCGACATTGCTGATGACTCAATCCTCTTTCAAACCGTTGCATCTCCATTTGAAAATCTGACTTACAACAGTGGGGATTTTAATGGATTTGTTTTTACTGATGTATCGGTTACGATTCCAGGGTAATCGCATCAAACGAATAGAGAAAAAAGTGGGAAAATGAGATATTTATTCCCATGACGAAAGAATCCCTGAGAGCATCAATAGAAGAGCATTTCGGCAAAATCCCAGACCAGAGAGTAGTGACCAGAAGCTCTCACAAACTGGTAGACATAATTGCGAGCGCCATTTTAGCAATTTTATGTGGAGCGGACGGATGGGTGGCGCTCGAGACTTACGGTAAAGCATTCATAGGAGTGGCTCAAGACTTTTCTCGAACTACCTAACGGAATACCATCACACGATACCTTCGGTAGAATCTTCCGTCAATTAGAGCCAGAGATTTTGGAAAGCAATTTTCCAGCCTGGATTGAAGTCATTGCAGGGAAGTTAGGACTGAAAGTAATGGCAATTGATGGTAAAAGCCTTAATGGTTCTTATGACAGAGAAAGCTCACTAAAATCTCTGGTCATGGTTAGTGCATGGTCAAGTAGTCATCAGCTAGTACTAGGACAACACTCGCGCGTTCCTTTGCTGAGGAAACCTCAGCAGGGTCGCTCGTCAAGTTGCAGTGGAGCAAAAGTCAAATGAAATAAAAGCGATTCCTATTTTGCTCGAACAATTAGATTTGAAGGGAGCAATTGTTACCATAGATGCCATGGGAACTCAAACAGCTATTGCACAACAAATTCAAGATTCAGGTGCAGACTACATTTTGACTCTTAAAGCCAATCACCCGACTCTCGCTGAAGATGCTCGTGGTTGGTTTGAACAACATCAAGATGAAACAGATGACACCCCAGTCAATATAGTAGAATCTGTTTGTGAAGCAGGACATCACCGTATCGAAAAACGTCGTTTCTGTGCCGTGTCAGCAAACCGAGTATTTGACCCGAAGAGAATTAAACAATGGAGGGGACTCAAAACTTTGATTGTTGAACAAAGTAGTCCTAAAGGATATATTATGCCCTTGTGGTACCGCTTCGCATATGGTACCGCTTCGCATATCGCCAGCTTTGGAATAAGACTACTCATAGCACAAGATTTTTTCTCAGTTCTCTCGAACCTGATTTTACAGATTTCCCTAATTCAATTCGTAGCCATTGGGGAGTGGAAAACCAGTTGCATTGGTGTCTCGATGTGATTTTTTCCGAAGATAATTCTCGGATTCGTAAAGACCACGCTCCTCGAAACATGACTATTCTCAAGAGATTAGCTCTCAATTTGCTACGCCACGATAATTCTAAGGGCAGTCTGAAGATGAACGAGAGGGGTGCTGGGGTTCCCCCAGCATACCCAATCGAGTTGTTGAAACGTTACCAAGCTGGTTTGAATAATAATTTTCTGCTTCAGATTTTGTCTAATTCTGGCATATTCTGACTTAAAGTTTTGATGCGATTACCCTGTATGACTCGGTTATAGGTAATAGGTAATAGGTTATAGGTTATGGGTTATCTACATACCCAAAAAGAAAAACTAAGGCTATAACTGCATTATTAATAGTAGCAAATGCTAATTATTTAGATTAGCTGTTCGACTATGAAGACTGATCGAGAAAGTAATCGAGCTAAAATAGCAGCAGCTTTGGCGCAGCAAGATCTAGAAAATATTAGTAAAAATGGGGCAAATATTCTAGAACACTATCGCAGTGGCTGGAGCATTGTTGAGATAGCCGCCCAAAGTTGTGAGTCTGATGCCAGCACTATGAGAATTTCCGCTATTAGAAATTTTATCAATCGGGTAAACTCCATTATGAGCCTGATTAAATCCCATGTGGAAGGATTATCCGCTAAGGAAATTGCTCAACAGTTAAATATCGAGATGCCGATTGTCATTGCTGAATTAAAGTGGTTTCAGCAAAGCAAAATTATCACCCAAAAAGGACAACTATGGATACATAAAAAATACGAAAAATAACGCTTAATGTGAATAGGCTTTTTCTGAGGAGTAGAGTATTAATGAGGTATTCAAAAGAAAATTTATTTTGTATTTAATTACACCCAAGTACCTATATTTTTGGGGTTTATAGCGGTTCTCAAATAAGTGATGTACAAATATGAACTTATCCCAAACCCCGTTACCCGTTACTCTTGCATAATTAATAAGTGTTCTGTCTAAACAGGATTTAGTATTAGTGGTTATGGCTTACACAGTACATTAGTACTGCTGCCCTGCTGATTTTTGAGTAGCAGGAGCAGTATAAGCTTTAGTTTTGGGGCAAAAAATTTTAAAATTAGAAAACACTGTAAACTATTAACGTTAAAACCGAAGATATATTCAGGATAAAAATTATGACTCCTTCATTAGCTAATTTTCTTTTAAGTCTTGTACTAGGTGCGGTAATTGTAGTAATTCCTGCCACAATTGCTCTCGTGGTCTTTAGTCAGACCGATAAAATCCGACGGTAAACAGTCTATATTAATTCAGCAAAACCAGCATAATACATGCATTTTAGCGGCGAACGCAGTCTCTTAAACAGGAGCAATGGTTAAGTAACCATTACAGTTTCGCCGTTATTTTTTTGCAAGGCTTTTTGAGGCGTCTTGGTTGCAGTCACTAGACTTTATGCCTCAAAGTAGCATAATAAATAAATAAATTTTTAACCCCAACCCAAGTTGAGTAGAAAATGAGGCTACACTACTGGAGATGGGTATAGATAAAATAGATATTATCTAAAATTAAGAGAACCATATTGGGAGAGTCGCAATGGTCAATTTAGGTGGTGGACCATCTTTAATTCTAGGTCTTGTTTTAGCGATCGCAGGAGCAGGCTTATTTTTTCTCCGCTCAATTCGCCCAGAGTTAGCCAGAGATTATGATGTCTTTTTCGCTGCGGTAGGTCTACTATGTGGTCTGATCTTGATTTTCTATGGTTGGCGGCTAGAACCTATCTTACAGTTTGGTCAATTCCTGCTGACGGGAACGGCTATTTTCTTCGGCTTTGAAAGTATCAGGTTACGAGGCGCGGCTACAGAACAAGCCCGACGGAGTACGGCTACAGTTGATCGAGATCGCCCTGTGAGTCGGACTAGAGTCTATACAGAGGCAGAATTAGACAAAATTGACCCCTATGATGAACCCTATAATAATGTTTACGAAGGAGCTGAACCTAACTACAGTAGCCCCAGACTAAGAGGCTACGATGAACCTCAGCCCCGTAACAGTCGTCGCTCTTCTGGCAAAACTAGACCAGGCAGCGATTACCGAGATGAACCACGTCGTAGAACTAGCCGCAATCGTCCAGAACGCGATAACTATGCCAGCCGCAGTCCTCAAGGCGATCGCTACGGTTATGATGAGAGAGATAATCGCCCTCCCCGTCGCCGTTCGGCTCCCTCCAGAGATAGTTATGATGAGTGGGACGATACTCCCCGCAATGCACCCCGTCGCTCTCCTGCATCTACAGTAGATAAACGTCGCAGTTCCTCTCGCGAAGATCGTTATCCTGATACCGCCAATGAACCAAGGCGGAAAACTCGACCAGGGGATTTAGGCAGAAACTATGAACCAGAGTCAGATTATGCATCTACCCCACCAAGGGATTATTCTCTAGATAATTTAGGCAGCAGCTACGATGATTCGGACTTGGGCAGAAGTTACGAAGATGATAATCAGTCTATTCCTGGGGATTACGTAGTTGACTACCAGCCCTTAGATAATATGGGAACTGACTATCGTGATGACGATTATGATGATTCTGAACCAGATGATTACGATGAATCTGGAGATCGTGACTCAGAAGATAATTACGATGATTATGATCAGCCCCCAGAACGTCGCACGCCAATTAACTTAAATAATAACAAGGACTATGAATAGTCAGATTTTGCTATGACTATTTATGAACATAGTTCTTGAGATTCTTGTGATGAACTAGCTCTTAAGTATTAATTAAATTAACTATCATCCAGAACTATTAATGGCGTTTTGTAAACTTTGGAAAATATTTTTAGGGTCATAAAGAATTCGCATTCCGTCTATAATAACTTTATAAGTTCCCCTGTCCACAGGCTCTATATTTGCCCATTCCAGGGTAGTGATACCGTATTCGACATTAAGACCATCTTCATACAAAACATGCTTAGATTGAACTAAGCCATAGTCTCCATGTCTGTTGCTAATAGGATTGCCAAACTCTAAAATCCACTCATTCTCAGCAAGTAGTTTGCTGGGTTGATGTGACAGAATTACTAGATCAACATCAGAATCTGGTCGCGCCTGATTACGAGCGTAAGAGCCTACAAGAGAAACTCCTAAAACAGAATCTTCTTTACTCGCCCAAGATATAACTTTACTCAGAAATAAATTAACTTTTGCCTGCATAAAATAAAAAATAAGGTTTGTAAGTGATTTGCAAAAAATAATATTGAATGCAAATTGCTATCCTATGGTTAGCTCGCTTTAACCAGGAAAAACCTAACATTTGTTAAAACTATGCAACAAATATTTAGCATTCTCAATTTGATTCCAGGTTATTTAGTTTTCTTAGCAATTTTCTTAGTATTATTGCCGACAATATTGGCTATTTTATTGCGATTTTGTTTATATAGACATTTAAAATCTCTGGCGGTTAAAGCTAGAAGGCTATTAGGGGGAGTAGCGTTAGAATCTAACCCCAAAATCATTACTAAGCTTCAACAAAGATTGGCAGATAGCAGCCTGAACCCTGATCGTCTGAATACGACATCGGTGATTGAAGGAGCATATCTTGAGGAGCAATTTTACTTTTTTGGGCTGTCTCTTGGCTGCGACTTTATTGATCTGGTAGGTCGTATTTTACCCAATCTGCTGCTTTCTTTTGGCTTATTGGGGACATTTCTAGGAATTACCTTTAATTTAGCTAACTTGAGTCAAACCATTACTCAAGTTGATATTAATGACGTGAGAAACCTGGTAGAAGAATTAGATCGTCCACTACAGGGAATGGGGATTGCCTTTTCCACTAGCTTAATTGCGATCGCCTGTAGTTCTCTTTTAACCTTAATCAATCTGTTATGGAATACCAACATCGTTAAAGCCAGCTTACTCAGCTCCCTCGAAGATTACATTGATAATATTTACCTACCAGCGATTCAGCCCGTTAGTTCCCTAGAATCGGCGATCGCCCAGTTTAGTCATAATTTTGATGGCATGGTTCATCAGCTAGGAGAGACTATCGAAGCCTCTATGACTAAAGCTTTTGTCAAGATTCATGGCAGTGCAGAGACTTTTGAACAAGCAGCCCAGACGCTAGATAATAGTCGTTTTCCTGAGAAACTAGCCGTTGCTACTAATAATTTGGCGATCGCTCAAAATCAATTTTCTCAGTCTTCCCTGGTGCTTCAGCAGTCAACTCAATCTTTTGAGCACAATTTAGACTCAATGCAAAAAATAACTAAGAAGTTTTTAGAGCTAAATCAAAGCATCAATCAGATCAGTCAACACTATTCCCATCTGGTTAATCTTAATCAGGAAAAAAATCTGATTGAGCAATCAGGGTTGAAAGAAATCCAGCAGGAATTGGCAAAGTTAGTGCAGCAAATTCCTAAAAATTCAAGCTGATCTTTTCTTCTAAATTAATACTTTAAGTATTTGATTATAACTATTGCCACTAACGACTACCTCCCCCAAACAGTTACCTTTATTTACACCGATTTACCCAAAATATATCAGTGAATAAAAAACGTAAGCTACGGAACTATGAAGCCACAGAAAGCCTTAACGTTTGGCCTTCATTTACTGACTTGATGGCTAATGCCTTCATGATTATTAGCCTGTTTCTCTTACTAGCTTTATTCAAGTCTCTTTACCTGAAATATACCGCAGACGCCACCGAGCAAAATTTAAGCGATACCGAAAGGCAGGTGCGGCTGCTACAACGAGAGATTGCCACTTTAGAAAACGAACTGGGAGAAAGCACCTCTACCGTGCGTCGTCTTAACGAAGCATCTAGCGATCTTCGGGAACTACTCCTGAGAAGCAATGAAAGAAATCAAAGCCGTATCGATATTCTCCAGTCAGAGATTAAGCGTCTTAAGTCTGCACCACCAGTAGTAGTGATTCAAGACTCAGGAGGCTTTCAGTTCGACTCAGGTAGCGCCAGTTTGCCACAGAATTTAAAAGCATACATTACTGGAGAGCTAGTTGATCGCATTGAACGGGTGAGTCAGCAGCGTAATCTCTATGTCGTAGAAATTATTGGACATACCGATGGTCAGGTTAATTTTGGCAACGGTAACTTAGATCAGCAGCTAGAGGAAGTAGCCCAGGGCAGACAGCCGATAGATAGCTTAAAGCCTGGCTCCAATGCCGATTTAGGCTTAATGCGGGCTTTAGAGGTAGTAAAACAGCTCCAGGATGTCCAGGAACAGACAGGCAGATTGCGCGGCGTTCAGTTTCGTCCCTATTCTGCGGCACAGCTACAGTTACCCAATGGTGAATTTGCCCCCTCTAACCGCGATCCCGATGCTCAAAGAAGGAGAATCGAGATTCGCTTTTCTCCTTTAGGGAGGGCAGAGACGGTTAATTAAATAACAATAGACTTCTTGCACGAATTTGGATGAGCTATATAAGAAAAAGGGAAGAGGGAAAAGGGAAAAGAAACTAATTTATTATTCATGCAAAAAGTCTAATTTAACGAGAGTGCTCTAGGTGCAACGAGATAGCCTTTAAAGCTCTCTTTTTCTTTCAGGAGCTAGGGATTATTTTGTCCGAACTATTGATTCATACTACTAGAATTATATGAGCTTAATAATTCAATTAAGTCTTGCTTTTGACTTGCCCTAGCATAGTCGAAAGGAGTTTTCTCTTGATTATCTTTAAGGTTAATATCTGCCCCAAATTCTATTAATAATTTGAGATAATATGCATATGTGTTACCTATGACAGCCGTATGCAAAGGTGTTCTTCCTTGATTATCTTGGACATTAATATCTGCACCACTATTAATCAGTGTAGAAGCCAAATCTTTTCTCTTTGGATTTTTCCAAGAATTGTGTAGGATCGTGACACCTTGCTTATTTTTGACATTTGGGTCGATACCATTTTTGATAAGAATTGCAGATACCGCTGGTTCTTGATTTAAATGAAGTAAAGTATTGCCCAAATTATCCTTAAACTCTATATTTGCTCCAAAATCGATCAATATTTGAGCTACCGACGAGCTTTTGGTTATTTGTAAAGGAGTTTCTCCATTATTATTTTTCGTATTAACATTGACTCCCTTGTTGATGGCTATTTTTGCTACATCTGGATCTAATGTTTGGTGTAAAACTGTATTGCCTTTGCGATCTCTTAAATTTATATTTGCTCCATTTTGTAATAAAAATAGAGCAATATCTTCTGATTTTGTCAGAAGTTTTAAAGTCATGCTTTGTTTTTGGCTAGCACTAAATTTATTGCTTTTACTAACGCCACGAAATAAAATCAAGGCACTTTCTGGCGAGCGCAATTCTGTCCATATTGTAGATCCTCCCCAAAATTTATAGTTTAAATCTCCGCCCTTCTCTATGAACCAATCTAATAAATTTTGGTCTTTTATCTCGGTAAAACATTTTACTATCGGAAATGAATAATCAAAATCACTTCGCCAAGCATTAGGGTTTCCTCCTTGCTTTAAATAATTTCTCATTACTTGAGGAGAACAGATATTTTTAGGTACTATTCCCATACGACTAAAAATTGCCCACTTATAAAAGCTACCTAAAATTAATACCCCAAAAGCTGTGACTGCTACTATTTTATATTTTGAGATAGGTAGATTCATGCTAGAACTCATACATATAAATATTTTTGATAGCTGAGAAATCAATATTTAAAGTTATATCACTCTAGTTTTTTCTTGATTTTGGCATCTTCTATCGGTGTCTTGCCTTCGTTATCTTTGATATTTATTTCGGCTCCTGATTCAATCAATACTTTTGCTATAGATTTATGCTCCACTAAATGTAAAGGAGTTTGACCTTTACTATTTCTTTCATTTACGTTAGCTTCTGAGTCAATCAGCAACTTAACTATTTCTTTAATTCTTTCATAATATATTCTAGATGAAATAATTGTATGCAGAGGGGTATTTCCGTCATTATCTTTAACATTTATCTTTGCTCCTAACTCAATTAATACTTTTGTTAACACCTCAGATATCGATAAGTGTAAAGGGGTTTTACCCTGTTGATTTTGAAAATTGATATTTATTCCCTTATTGACTACAAAAATCACAAGCTCAGGATCTCTTGTTTTATGTAAAATAGTATTCTTTTGGGAATCATAGATATCGATATTGGCACCATTTTCCAGAAGCAATAAAGTAGTTGATTTAGATTTGGATAAAAGCTGAAGAATAATATCTTGCTTTTTTTGATCACTAATATTATCATCATTCTCAAGATATTTGAATAACATTAATGCGCTCTCTGGAGATCTTGCTTCTTTCCATACGTTATCCCCCCAATAATTTTTATAAATATCTCCTCCTTTACTTGTGAATAAATCTAATAAACTAGGATTTTCAAACTTTGCAAAACATTTTACTATCGGAAATGAATAATCAAAATCACTTCGCCAAGCATTAGGGTTTCCTCCTTGCTTTAAATAATTTCTCATTACTTGAGGAGAACAGATATTTTTAGGTACTATTCCCATACGACTAAAAATTGCCCACTTATAAAAGCTACCTAAAATTAATACCCCAAAAGCTGTGACTGCTACTATTTTATGTTTTGAGATAGATAGATTCATGCTAAAATTCATACATAATAAATATTTTTAATAGCTGAAAAATCATTTGATGTTGATTTCTCAGTTACGATAGCTTTGTGTAAAACAACACTTATAAGTTAACTCATTGGGCTCATAAGCAGTAGCCAGCAAATCTCCAGCACCAAAAATCGCTAAGAAATCAACTATCTTATTGACATGAAGCGATCGCTCTGAGGATCAGTTATCCGAACAGGGGCAAGATCTCCTCTATTACTAAGATAGTTATCTTGAGCCATAGCATAGAACTAATAGCTGTGACTGGGAAGTCGAAACAATTATGACAACTATAAATTAGCAGAGTCTTCCACAGCCCGCGCTATGCTAAGTAGGTGTTGGGTTACTGATGATATTAACGTGGAATCTTCTATTGCCGATTTAAGACAAAACTACACCCTGGCTGGATTAACAGAGAAAGAACTCAAATCTAATCCCTTTGAACAATTTAGTTTGTGGTTTCAACAAGCTTTAGAGGCTGATTTGTTAGAGCCCAACGCGATGACTTTGGCTACTGCAACCCCTGACGGCAAACCTTCGGCACGGATCGTCTTGCTTAAAGATTTTAGTGAGGCTGGTTTTGTTTTTTATACTAATTACGAAAGTCAGAAAGGACAGGAATTAATAGCTAATCCCTTTGCGGCATTAGTTTTTCTCTGGGATAAATTAGAAAGGCAGGTTCGCGTTGAGGGGGAGGTTGAACGGCTATCAGCAGCGGAATCAGCAGCCTATTTTCACAGTCGCCCAAAAGCTTCTCAACTTGGTGCTTGGGCATCAGCTCAAAGCCGTAAAATTCCCAACCGTGAGTTATTGGAACAAAAATTGGCGGCATTAACCGAGGAATATCACAACGATAAACAAGAAATTCCTCTGCCTGAATTCTGGGGAGGATTGCGAGTAGTTCCCCAAAAAATTGAATTTTGGCAAGGACGTCCTAGCAGGCTGCACGATCGCCTGGTATATGATCGACAAGCAGATGATAGCTGGTTAATTAGCCGCCTTTCCCCCTAGGTCAATAACCTATAACCTATAACGACTAACCACCTGAACAAGTTAATCTTAGATATACTGCCCCAATTAACCTAATTAAATTATTAACAGTGGATAATTTCATTGCCCTAGAACCGTTAGATTTAGTTTGGTGTTTGGGATTAATCGGTATGGCGATCGCTCTATCTTCATGGCGGAAGCTAAAGCTGGAAAAGCAGTTGGCATACAGTGCTGCCCGCTGCTTGATGCAGCTAATTGCTATTGGCTATATCTTAGATATTGTCTTTGCAATTAATAACTGGTTGGTAGTGCTAGGAGTTTTAGGGGTAATGATCGGGGTTGCTTCCTTGGTTACCCGCAACCGCATCGATCCTAAGTTACCAGGGTTGTTAACTACGGTAACCTTGTCCTTAGTTGCCAGTAGTGCCTTTACTCTAGGCTACGTTATTTTAGTCATTGTCCAGCCCGATCGCTGGTATGAACCTCAGTATTTAATCCCAATGTCTGGGATGCTGTTTGGCAATGCGGTGAACGCTTCTTCCCTGGCAGGAGAACGTTTATTAAACTCGATTAATCAAAATCGGCTGGAAATTGAAACTCATCTCAGCTTGGGGGCAACTGCAAAACAAGCCATCGCAGGCTTCCAGCGAGATGCTATTCGCACGGGCTTAATTCCCACCCTCAACAATCTGGTGGTAATGGGCTTAGTTAGCCTTCCTGGGATGTTTACAGGGCAGGTATTAGGGGGTAATAATCCCCGTGATGCGGCTTCTTATCAGATTTTGATTTTATTTGCGATCGTCCTGGTTAATTTGCTGACTACTTTCTTGATTACTGAGGGAATTTTTGGTAAGTTTTTTAATCAGCAAGAGCAGTTAATTCGTTAAGTTTGTATCATATTGAACAGCGAAGATAAAGCATAATAATAATTCCCGCTATTACTATTGCTATCGTAAAATATAGCCAATAATATTTAATTCTTAGCTAAATTAAAATTCTTTTACTCCCAAGCCATTCTTTTTTAAACTCTTGGTATTTTTGAGCTTGAAAAAATAAATAATCGTCAGGATCATGGTTTTATGAACATATTTTGCTTAAATCATCATATTTTTTATCGTTTTGCTTGATTTACTCAATGATGTCATTTTTTCTTTCTCTGATTTTACTCTTTTTAATTCATGCATGTGCAGAACAATTTCTTGTGGTCTCAAAGAGGAAACTATCGCCAATATCTATAAGCCTGGCGTTACTAGCAAGATACCGCTTATTGTTCTTTTGAGCTAATGAACTTAAATAATTTTTTGTGGCTACCCTTCAGATTGTTGAGCGGGCGATCGCTTTTAGTCTTGGTGGTCTTTGTTTGATTACAGGGGTTGCTTTGGGACGGTCGCAACGTGTGGTGGTCAATTCTGATGGGATGATCATTAAGCAACAGGCGATCGCAATTTTACAAAATAGAGGGGATTCACTCATTCCCCATTCCCCATTTCCCATTTCCCATTTCCCATTTCCCATTTCCCAAATACGGTAATACCCAATTTCGCAAAATTTAGTCTCCAGATTAGACTTAAGAAAGAGAAGTTTAGTTACATCTCTTGTTACAATTATTAACAAAAGTTGTTAGCGCCAGTCTAAAACCTATGCCTCACGAGACATCATCTTCCACAGACACGATTACCATTTCCTCCCAGGCGATCGACACATATAAAGATACCGATTTGGCTTATGATGAGCCAAACGCTGACTGGCGTTACAATGCAGAAACTAATAATGCCCAGTATCGTAACCGACCTCTGACCGTAATAGCCCGCCTAATTGCTATTTTTGTTCCCTTTGCGAGTTTTGCCCTAGGGGTGTGGTGGGATAACCGCCGAGGAAATAAGATGCAGCGCCAGACAAAGAGGGCTAGACAGCTAATTGCCATCCTTACGAAGCTGGGTCCAGCCTACATCAAGATTGGACAGGCATTATCTACTAGACCAGACCTAGTGCCCCCCGTCTATTTGGAGGAATTAACTACTCTACAGGATAAAATTCCCTCCTTCCCCAATGAAGTTGCATTTCGCTTTATTGAGGAAGAGTTAGGCAGAAGACCAGAAGAGATTTATGCCGAACTATCACCCAAACCTATTGCAGCAGCATCTTTAGGGCAGGTTTACAAAGGAAAGCTGAAAACAGGTGAAGAAGTTGCGGTTAAGGTGCAACGTCCTGATCTGATTAATCGCATTACCCTTGACATCTTTATCATGAGGCTATTAGCGGGTTGGGTACAGGATAACGTCAAGCAGGTACGTTCTAATCTGAGAGCAATTATCGATGAGTTAGCCGAACGTATTTTTGAAGAAACTAACTACAATCAAGAAGGTCGTAACGCAGACAAGTTTCGGGAGTTCTATGGCTACATGGAAGAAATTTATGTTCCTAAAATTTACTGGGAATATACTGGTAAGCGCGTCCTGACCATGGAATGGATTAGCGGAACCAAGCTAACTGATATTGAGGAGGTAGAGGCTCAAGGAATTAATGCCACTTACCTAGTTGAAGTGGGTGTTGAATGTTCTCTAAGGCAGTTACTTGAACATGGTTTCTTCCACGCCGATCCACACCCTGGTAACTTGCTAGCGATGCCCGACGGTAGATTAGCCTATCTAGACTTTGGCATGATGAGCCGCATTAAGCCTTATCAAAGGTATGGTCTGATTGAGGCAATAGTTCACTTAGTTAATCGTGATTTTGACTCCCTCGCTGAGGATTATGTCAAGCTAGACTTTTTAACTCCCGATACTGACCTGAGACCGATTATTCCCGCTTTGTCTAATGTCTTTGGTAACGCCTTAGGGGCTAGCGTTGCGGAGTTGAACTTTAAGAGTATTACTGACCAGATGTCGGCGATGATGTATGAGTTTCCCTTTACTGTCCCCGCCTACTATGCTCTAATTATTCGCTCAATGGTCACTTTGGAAGGAATTGCCATCGGCATTGAACCCGATTTCAAAGTTTTGAGCAAAGCCTATCCCTACGTTGCCAAGCGGCTATTGACCGACCCTGCCCCTGAACTACGAGCATCCTTGAAAGACTTATTGTTTCAGGAAGAAGGATTTCGCTGGCATCGCTTAGAAAACCTGCTAAATAACGCCACTGGTTCTCAAGACTACGATTTTGATCGGGTGGCGGATCAGGCTCTTGATTATTTATTCAGCGATCGCGGGGCATTTCTGCGCGATCGCATTGCCGATGAGCTAGTTAACGTGATCGATAATTTTGGCAGAAGAATGCTCTTTAATCTATCTACGACATTTCGTCAGCAGGTTGGGTTAGCCGTACAGGAAACCCCCGCCGAGTATCGCGAGGATTCCTACACCATGACTCACTTAAAGAATATTGTCGGCATTCTCCAAAAAACCCCTGGATTTGACCCCACCCGCCTGATATCGATAGTGACTAAGATTATTGCCAAGCCTGAAACTCAGCAAATAGGACAGCAGGTGGCAACAGGATTGGCGCAGAAAATGGCGGCAAGATTAATCAGGAGTTTATTAGTCGATGAAACTCAGGTTGCGGCTTTGCCAGCAGGAAGGTAATGTAATCGTATTAATTTTAGTTAGCGGTCTCCTAAATAAAATAGAGATCGCATTCTAATCTCCACAATGCGACCAAACAGAAACCACTGTGACAATTTTATTCTCTTCGTCAATTGCGTAAACTAAGCGATGCTGAATATTAATGCGTCGGGAATAGTATCCTTGTAAATTACCCAAAAGTTTTTTGGCTGGTGGTTGATATGGATTTTGCTTGAGAATTTCAACTAATTGATTGACATTATTAGCTAAACTAGCGGATCTTAGCTGTTTTGCATATTTCAAAGCCTGACGAGAAAATCTAATCGCCCAAATCATTTAATTCCGCCATAAACTTTTCTTCCGATACCCAATCATCCTCTTTTCGCGCTTGCTTAATAGACCCTACATAGCCTGGAATGGACTTTAGATATAAAGTCTCCTGGATGCTTTCCCAATCATCCTTAGAAATTAAGACTCCATCCCCTTTACGCGAGGTGATAATACAGGGTTCACTATCTTGATTTACTTTTTCTAGTAGTTTAAATAGATTAGCCCTGGCATGGCTTGCAGTGTGAATATCCACAAACCAAACTTGTCTTCAATAATCGTACTATTTATTGTACCGCTGTAAAACGAGACTTGCCCTTGCCGAGGAAGATATGCGGCAAACTATGCGCTTTTGTTGCCAATTTTCTCGCTAAACAAAATCTCGAATTGAAAGATGATACTGGAGAAACAAAATGGAATCGCTGCTGACAAAAATCTTGAAGAAGCTTGAAGATAATGACAAGGAACATGAATTTTTATTACATCAATAAAATCTGGGTCACAAAGTCAGGAAGGCAGACTTAGGATGATGCGTGAATTTTAAGCTTGATTTGCAATCGCTGCTGATTTCCTGCCGTTAGACTTTGATAATTGATTAATTATGAATAAAGCAATTAACTTGCCTAAGTTAAGCACACAAACAGTTAATACTCTTAGAGATATGGCGGTAGAGATGGAGTCCAGCAATTTAAGAGTTGCAAAGGAGTTGATGCATTTAGCCTATCTAGCAAGACCAAATGGCCCATTTATCAAAAACAAGCTAAAGCAGTATGATAGAATGCTGAATTCTTCACCAAGCAATCTTCAGTTAAAAAATATGCTGGCATCTGGAGAGCTAGCTATCATACCAGTAGGGTTTCGATGTCATACCAAAAAAAAGCTTAAAAAACATTTAGGGGTAATTCAAGCTAGCTTTCCTTTTGATAATGGTTTTTTTCCGCCTGTATCGATAGCTAGCGTTATAAGAAATCAAAGAATTGATTTGAATTTTCAAGATAATAACTCCAATCATACAGTCTGCATTAAGTATGAAAACTACCATGATTCTGTACATGGAAAGGGAATTAAGTTCAAAAAGTCAACCTATGAAGAAATCAATGCACATGCAGTAAGTCGAGACCAGGATGATATTAATCAGTATCTGGATGCTACCTATGGCTATTATACTTTAGACTTAAAACACAAATTTATCTTAGCGCACTATAATTGGCATGTGTTTGCACATCCTAAATATTCAAAAGGCATCAGTGATCCTAAAGTTAATATAGACAATATCAATAGTATCTTAAACAGAAGAATCAGCAGAATGTTTGATGTGTGTCATGCTGCTAAATATATATTTTTTGTCTTCTTAGAAGACAAAAAGCATGATTATATGATGATTGACGATCAATATTTAGATTTAAATGACTTAGGGACAATTGATACTGCTATCAAAAAGACTTTTACTGCTAAATCATTCGTCTTAAAGTTTAGTGAAGTTAATAGCTCAGAAAAAATATTGGCAATGCTCTAATCATAGATTTATTGCATAAATAATATTAGGGCTATTCCTTTCTAAATGGTAATGATCACAATGGTAGTCTAATGAAATAAGATTAAGTGAGTGAAATAGCTATAGTAGAAGCGTTCTCAGGAATGCCAGAGCGCCGCAGAAAGCAAAGAACAAGACATTCAATAGAATTATGTGTTGCTCTGTTTGCGTTAGCAGTAACGGCAGGAAACCGAGGATTTTTAGCTATAGGAGATTGGTTGAAGTTATATAACGAAGAATTCAAAGAGCTATTTGAGGTTAAGAGAATACCTTCTTACAGCACGATCAGAAGGGCATTGCTAGATTTAGATTATGGCGATTATTTGGCTAGATTAGCAAGTTTCTTTGAATAGATATCTAAAAAAAAACTCCTGGTTTCCTCAGCTTATACAACCACGCTCAAACTAGATAAATTTTAACTCCCTAGGGTTACTGATTTCTTTGACGACGAATTTCCTGAACTGCCGCTTCATGCTCACTAAAAGTCTTACTAAAGACGTGAGTACCATCATAACGAGCCACAAAAAATAAATAGTCGGTACTTTCAGGATTTAAAGTCGCTTTTAGGCTAGCGATTCCCGGAGCCGCAATGGGAGTAGGCGGTAACCCAGCATTAAGGTAAGTATTGTAGGGGGAAGGAGTTCCAACTTGAGCATAGGTTAGGGGCTGATCTGCCGTCTGCCTAATTCCTAAACCGTACTCCACCGTGGGGTCTGATTCCAGCCTCATTCCCTGATTGAGCCTGGCGGTAAAGACTCCAGCAATCAAAGCCCGCTCTTCGGCAACTACCGATTCCTTCTCAACAATGCTCCCTAAAGTCACCCAGTCCAAGAGACTCATGTCCGTTTGAGCTGCTTCATAGACAGGTAAAGCAACTTGTTCAAAACGAGTCAGCATAATATCGATGATGGCTTGAGCATCGCTAGTAGCATCGCTAGAAAGCTGGTAGGTATCGGGATATAAAAAGCCTTCTAAAATTGGAATATTGTCGGGTAGCCAAAGATACTTATCGGAAGGAATTGTCTCGACAGCGGCGGCAAATTCTTCAGCAGTAAAATAACCCTGTGACTCAAAATATCTCCCCATCTGCATCGTTGACCAGCCTTCGGGAATCGTAAAATTAGTTTGCAAGATCGCGCCAGCCCAAATTTTACTGGCAATTTCTGGCAAAGATTCCTTTGGGGAAACTAGATAAGTCCCCGCCTTAAAACCTCCAGAGTCACCAGATATCTGCTTTAGTTTAGTCCAAACCTTCCAGCCATTGAGGGATTTGATTAATCCAGCCTGAGCCAACTGCTGCCCCACTTCATTGCCTGAAACCCCTGGTTGAACCACAAATTCAACAGATTGATTCTGCCCTGAATTTTCTTGCCCGACAACGGGAGCAGTCATGCCACGCCATCCTGCCCAAACAGCAACAGCTATTCCGCCAATTAAGGCTGAAGTAGGTAACAGTGGTGATTTCTTGCGCTGAGGGAAATCTGGTTTACTTTGAGACTTATTTTGAGTTGTCATCCAAATTTTAATTGTTAAAAATCCAATTACCGATAAATCAACCTAATCTTCCAGAGCTGAAGCTAACATAGTTTTTGACAAATCATTATCTGGGAATTAGCCTGATGCCTGACTATTCTTCAGATAACAATTCTTCCAAAATAGGAATCAAATTCTCTTGGTCAGGAGAAACTAACTCTATCCGATTTTCCGCATCATAGCGAGCAAAAAATAATAATGGGGTTAAAGGAGTATAAATACCGTATCTCTGGTCGCCATGAAAAAAGTAACATAAAGACTGCAATTCTTCTTCTAGGTCGTCTTCATCATCACCACTGTCCAAAGTTAAAACCTGTTCCTCTTCAATCGGCGGCAGTTCTCCCGTAGCAGTCAGAGTATACGCCGTATGATGCAAATAAAGATTTTGTTCGGCTAAAACCGCTTTAGCATTCTCAAAAATCAAGGAAATTTCCTCATCGTCATCAAGCATCGCCGCCTCTATTTCTTGCTCTCGGTCTTGATTGATGCTCATCAAAATTACGGGAATATCTACAGGGACTAGCAGTAGATAGGTCATCTGATCTACCTCAAGAGACTGCTCAATATAACAAGGAAGCGATCGCCCTGCTTCATCAACAATCGTCAGAGTTTCCTCCTCGTATTGTTCATTGTGGTCAAACCTGGATGATGGCATGGTTATATTTTTAGAAAAATCTAATTAATTAAATTGAGAATCTATAATTATGCTGCAAGTACGCTTAATATCAACTTTTTAATACATATATATTAATTATCAGAATATCATTTTTCAGGATTAAAGCAGCAGCAAACCACGTCTTAATAAGACAAAATTACTACTCAAGACGTGGTAATGAAGTAGTTGGGGTAACCGAGTAATGGAATAGTCCTACTTCTCCATCCTCGCTATCTGCTCTACTTTTAAATTTACGCTGTAAAAGTCTCTTAGTCTTGCTTGGGCTTATAAGTCGAGAGGATTTCCAATTCCTTTAATTGTTTATTATCCACCGTAGCGGGGGCATCGGCTAACAAACATCTTGCTTGTTGGGTCTTAGGAAAAGCGATCACGTCACGAATCGAGTCTTCTCCCGCCAACAGCATCACCAGACGATCTAAGCCAAAGGCAATGCCTCCATGGGGAGGTGTCCCATAGTCTAAAGCATCTAGTAGGAAACCAAATTTATCGTTGGCTTCTGCCTCTGATAAGCCAATGGTTTGAAATACCTGTTCCTGAATCTCTTTTTGATAAATTCGCAAGCTGCCGCCGCCAATCTCAATCCCGTTGTAAACCAGGTCGTAGGCTTGTGCCCGAGCAGTAGTAAGGTCGTCTATATCTTCGGGATAGGGAGCGGTAAAGGGATGGTGGAGGGCTTCATAACGCTGATCATCAGCATTCCACTCAAACATGGGAAAATCCGTCACCCAGATTAAGTTAACCTGCTGATTATCGATTAACCCCATTTCTTGAGCGATGAACAATCGCAAACGATCTAAAGATTTATTTACAGTGGCAGTATCTCCCGCGCCAAATAGCAGTAAATGTCCTGGTTGAGCACCCGTGCGGTTCAGCAATTCTTGGGTTTGAGCTTCATTGAGGTTATCCTTGATCGCCCCTATAGTATCGATTTCGTTATTTTCCCGCACGCGGATATAGGCGATTCCTTTCGCCCCTGCGGTGACGGCTTCGTTAAAAATATCTCCCTTGGGTTTAATCCTGACGTTAGAAATAGCTTCATTACCACCAGGAATCGGCAGTACCTTGACCTGACCGCCATTTTTAACCGCTCCCGAAAAGACTTTAAAGCCTGAATCTTGGACGATATCTGAGACATCAACTAGCTCCAGCCCAAAGCGGGTATCAGGTCGATCTGTGCCGTATCGTGCCATAGCATCGGCGTAGGTAATACGGGGGAAGGGAGATTCCAGCTCAATCTGCTTCACCGTTCGGAAAATATGACAGATCAAAGCTTCATTCAGCTCCATAATTTCGTCCTGGGACAAAAAACTCATCTCCATGTCTAGCTGAGTAAACTCAGGCTGTCTGTCCGCCCTTAAATCCTCATCCCGAAAACAGCGAGCAATTTGATAATAGCGATCGCATCCCGAAACCATCAATAATTGTTTAAATAGCTGTGGAGACTGCGGCAGGGCATACCATTCCCCTAAATTGACCCGTGAAGGAACCAGATAATCCCGCGCCCCTTCAGGGGTAGACCGCGTTAGAATCGGCGTTTCAATTTCCATAAAGTTCTCTTCGTCCTCCAAAAACCGCCGCATCGCCTTGACTACCTGGTGCCGTAGCTGAAGATTTTTTGCCATGCGCTCCCGTCTCAGGTCGAGATAGCGATGCTTGAGCCGCAGCTTTTCCCCGACGATTTCTGTATCAGCCGTAGAGACTTGAAAAGGCAATTGCTTATTTACCGCATTTAAAACTTCAATCGATTCAGCGTAGATTTCCACCTGTCCCGTGGGTAGCTTATCATTGAGTGATTCAGGGGGGCGTTGGCTGACTTTACCCACTGCCTTAACCACATATTCACTACGTAGCGCTTCAGCATCAGCATAAGACTGGGGAGTTCGTTGTGGATCGCTCACAATTTGCACTGTACCCGTGCGATCGCGTAAATCGATAAAAATTACTCCCCCATGATCGCGGCGACGATCAACCCAGCCAAAGATAGTCACGGTTTGGTCTATGTGTTCGGCTCGCAATTCGCCACAGTAATTAGTTCTCATGCCTGATAGCTAAGTAATTATGTAAAATACAGCGTCTTTAAGGTTAGCAAAATCTGCCCCCTTGTTGGTTACTTTTTATGACTTGATCAATTAATTATGGGAATGGCAACAAAATAATTATACGCAGCTACAGACATCTTAAATAAAGCTATCTACAATGGGATAGGTCAAAAAAGATATGTTTCGGCGATCGCCCTCAAGGTTTAATTCAATTGCGACCTCGATAATTAGCGGAGCATTGTGCTTTTGCTCCAGATTAGAGCCTATTTCTCTCCTATGCCGCTATTTTTTTCCTTTTCTCCTCAAGTAGAATCCGATCTAATCAACCTTGTTCCCTCCCGCAAGTATCACTCCTTGCTGCTATTGTCTCTCATTACCACCTTATCTTTTGCGGGCTGGCAACCAACATGGCAAATCTTAACTTCCAGCCGCACTGCCCCCGAAGCTTTTCTGGTCTTGGGAGGACATGAAGAGCGAGAAAGGTTTGCCGCCAAGCTAGCACGGCAACATCCCCAGTTACCAATTTGGATCTCTTCTGGTAGTCCGCAAAATTATGCCCGCCAGATTTTTGCTCAAGCAGGAATTAAAAGCGATCGCCTGAATTTTGACTATCGTGCTAGCGATACGGTGACTAATTTTACCACCATTGTTGATCAACTCCAGGCTCAGGGAATAAATAATGTCTATCTAATCACCTCCTCAAATCATATGCAGCGAGCCAAGATAATTGGTGATATAGTTTTGAGGAGTCGCGGCATTGATTTTCAGCCTATTTCCGTACCTTCTGATAATCCTCCTGAACCAATCGAAAAATGCTGGCGAGATGGAGCTAGATCTATTCTCTGGCTATTTACGGGGCGTACAGGCGCTATTTTAGTAAAATATGGCTAATTAGCTTAATAAAGCAAATAATGTCGGATTTAGCAGCAAATTAAGCTAGTTTTAATTAAATCGAGCTAAAACTGAAGCAACATCACGGGAACCTCATAGATGAATACCCCTGGTCATTACATTCTCAATCTGGCATTACTGGGAACAACAGTTACGTCTAAAAATAACGAAGCGATCGCCCTGGGAGCTATTTTGCCTGATGTACCAATTTTTATCTTCTATTTTGTGGCTAAGTTCATCTATAAAATGCCAGAAGGAAAAATTTGGTCAGAAGCCTATTATGAACCTTTTTGGCAAAACTTAGTAGCTCTATTTCACTCAATTCCTTTAGCTTTAATTGGTGCTGCAATTTGCTATCAGCTTGGTTGGCAATCGGGGACGCTATTATTTATTAGTATGGTGTGTCACTCCTTGTTAGATTTGCCCGTACACAATGATGATGCTCATCGTCACTTTTTTCCCTTTAGTGACTATCGCTTTATCAGTCCTTTTTCCTATTGGGATTCTAGACATCACGGCAAGATAGTATCATTTGTGGAAATGTCTCTGGTGTTAGGGGCTAATCCTATCGTCTTCGGTTTACTTAACACCCCCTGGACAAAAGGAATTGTGATTCTGATCGATTTATTCTATCTATTGGGCTATTATCGCTTTTATCTAGCTGCGGGATAATAATTAGACTTCTTACAGAAGTCAAGCAATAAGTAATAAATACTTAGATTGATGACAAATTAATTACTAAGCAGCTAGACAAAGTTTCACGAAATCTTGATAAAGTTTGTTATTAAACCTCATCTACTTTGAAACCCGTAGTTTTTCTTCATCTGGTTCAAGGTGTTTTTTGACCCACAGGCGCTCGCTAATATCAAGAGGATTGGTATTAATTTGACGCTGAAAATTAACTACTGCATCAATTAAATCTTGTTTGGAATCGTAGCAAGCATGATAAGTGACTTCTTCGTAAAAAGATACTTTCGCTCTTCCAGGAGAACTAGAACTCACCCAAAATCTTTC
>JBCBIE010000013.1:0-104700 GCA_038524995.1 Cyanobacteria bacterium J06621_8 | reverse complement strand
TCCCAAGGGATTCTTGTATCTATTTGATGAAAAAAATTACTAGAGGGAATATAGCTCAGTTAACGTGGTACTTTCGCTTTATTAGACATGAAATAGCTGTGATTTGGGAAATTAAGAATATTAAATCGAAAGAAGAATGATACAAATACAGTAAGAAAATAAGCTTTTAGCTCCCTAGTCCCCAATCCCCAATTACAATCCAGTTATTCGCAGCAGACATTTAAGTATTTCATATTAAATAATTAAACTACGCAAAATTAATCTCGGTGCTGTATTTTGTTAAACGCTCAATGCTAAATATTAACTGAATTACTGTTCCAGTTTATCGGTAAAGGTAGAGGCAGATCCTGAGAATCTAATATTGATGCTTCTCTTTCTGTTGCGTGATCCAATACCGATACTACGCGGTCATAAATTGTCTGGGCTTCCTCAAGAGAATTGCCAATACTGGTTAAGCCGAGTTTGCCAAATTCTGATAGTGCCCCCATAAGATGAAACACTGTTCCCGTGCGGCTGCTACTGTCAAAGTGGAGTCTTTCTTGAGCGATAATATCCATCAGATCGTTAGGCAATAAACCCCGATACTGGATTTTTTGCAGATTGTCGGTAGAAATATAGTGTTTTTCTTGGTCTTGCTGACTAAAAAACTTGCCTGTATGGTAGTCAAAGGAACCGTTGGTCAGCAGTCTCAAGGTCATGAAGGGATGGGTTGTTCCCCCCTTCCGCAGGTTAATTTCGATAGCCTGGATATCCCATTTTTTACTTACAGGATCTTGGACGGCGATAAAATCTACTCCATAACGTTCGATCGCTCCTTTTGCCGCCAGTACTTCCCCCACTTTTAAGCCCAATTCCTGTAGCTGATAGCGATAGTCGGCATCCGCAGGGAAATAGCACCCTTCGTACACCTGCCCGTCAGCACCGCCAAGAATCTGATCGTGGGTGGAGATAATCTCCACTTCTCCCGAAGGTCTAATATAGCCCTGAACGCTTGGCGATCGCTTGATTTCTCCCTCGACAAAAGCCTCGACAATTGCCCCCAACTGAGGAATGCGGGGGGCGAAAGTCTCCCAGGTTTCCCCCGCACCCTGAAAGCTCATCTGGGCTAGGTGACGCTCTAAAACAGCTTTGGTTACAGACGGCTCATTTTCCTGGGGTGCATAGTCTTTGATTGGTCTGAGGTCGAGTACCGCATTGCCTTCCCCAGAAAACCCTTCGTTAAGCTTAACCACAATGCGCTGTAAACTTTGCTGTCGTTGCCATAGCTGCCACAGTTCCTCAATTAAGTCGGGGACATTCCTCACTGTATAGCTGCCATCAGGGTGAGAGATTCCCGCCTCAGCAAAAATTCGCCGACTGCCGCTTTTGGAACCCCACTTTAGTACTTCGGGAGAAGCTGCTAATAAAGGAATCCCTAAGGCTAGAGAAAGCTGTTGCTCTAGCTCAGTGGAGTTATAGCAAACCATGTAGGATTTATTGGGACGTAAAGCACGGCGAATTTTCGCCACCAGTCGCGGACGTTCCAGAATCTTTTGGGTTAAGGGCTTGAGGGAACCATCATAAGTACTAATCAATAGTAGGCGATCGCGAGCATGGGAAAAGGGAATCCCTGGCAATAGTTGCAGATAGTAATCAATGACAATCGGACACAGAGGCAGGGCGGTAATGTAGATTACTCTGGTTAGAGGATTACGCAGGCGGATTAGGGAAAATAGCAGTCGCTCTTCGTAGTGCAAGAAACCATCTACCTTATCTCCAACTTCCTGATCGACGCTAAAAGAAGGAACTACTAAAATATCGTAGTCATCCTGGTCAAAAATATCTACACTTTGCCAAAGCTGACCTTCTTCAGACGATCTTGTCCATTCCCGTAACTGATGCTGTAGCTGTCGAAATTGGTTTGTTGCTTGATGAGTATCTAACATAGTTGAGCAAAGAGACCTTACTTTCACCAAATCTTCCAGACACATCGTAGCTCGGTCTGATTTGCAATCTAGGTTAACTGTTTCAAGAATTAATATCTGGCAAATCTATTTCCAATCTGGACATTTTCAGATCTTATTAAGAAACAATTAAGTTTATTAACTTACATTGCTTATTGTATCGACGAAAAAACTCTAAAGGTGCACGGCATGAAAATTTCCCAATTATCTACTTTAGTTTTAACGATGATGCTTTCTGTTGGAGTAGCAAGCCCTGCCTCAGCAAACATATTTGATCTATTGGTTGAGAAAAAACGGCATCATCGACATCAGCAGCATCAGGAATATCATCATGACCATCATGAATCTGATTTCCATCATGATGATGAGTATCATCATAGTCGTCGTCATCGGTTTTCCCGTCGTCGCCGAAGAGGTCGTTTTGTGCGCAAAAAGTTTCCCCGTAATTCCCGAAGACATCATCGCAATCGCTTCAAGAATTGATATAAGACAATGCTAAGTATTTATTTGATTGACTATTGTCTATGTTAGATTAGAACTGTACCTTAGTTAATCAAATTTGCTTAGGTTGCGATCGCCGAGATTAAGCCGTGTCTCAACCTGGTGCAAGTTCGGAGGACGTGAATGTCAACACACTCATCATGCCCCTCTTATCATCAACTAGCCAAGAACGAGGTTGTTAAGAGTTTCCAGAGTAATCTAGAAACAGGCTTGTCTCCTGAAGAAGTTGTCGCTCGCTATGAGAAATATGGCTGGAATGAGCTGCAATTTAAGCCAGGGAAACCAGCCTGGCGAAGATTTTTAGAGCAATTTCATCAACCGCTGCTCTATATTTTATTGTTAGCAGGGGCAATTAAAGCCATCTTAGGTTCCTGGGCAAATGCCTCGGTCATTTGGGGGGTGACCCTCATTAACGCCATTATTGGCTACGTCCAGGAAGCACAGGCAGAAGGGGCGATCGCATCCTTAGCCAAAACCGTGACCACAGAAGTAACCGTGATTCGCGAGGGGCAATCTCTGCGAATTCCTTCTTCAACCCTCGTTCCAGGGGATTTAGTCTCCTTAACCTCTGGAGATAAAGTCCCCGCCGATCTGCGACTAATTACAATTCGTAATTTACAGATTGATGAATCGGCTTTGACGGGGGAATCCGTACCTGTAAATAAGACTACTGAACCCTTGCCCCAGGACACTCCCCTGGCGGAGAGAACCAACATGGCTTATGCAGGAAGCTTTGTGACTTTTGGTCAGGGTCGGGGCATCGTGGTTGCCACCGCCAATGCAACCGAAGTAGGGCGGATTTCCCAATCAATGGAGCAGAGAGTTAGTTTAACTACTCCCCTCACCCGCAAATTTGCTCAATTTAGTCGTACCTTACTTTATGTAGTTTTAACCCTCGCCAGCCTTACTTTTGTCGTGGGTTTAGGGCAAGGTGAATCTTGGTTTTATATGTTTGAAGCCACGGTAGCCTTGGCAGTGAGCGCCATTCCTGAAGGGCTTCCCGCTGTGGTCACTATCACCCTGGCAATTGGCGTTAATCGCATGGCGCGTCGTCACGCCATTATTCGTAAACTACCTGCCGTTGAAGCTTTAGGGAGTGCCACGGTTATTTGTTCTGATAAAACAGGAACCCTGACAGAAAATCAAATGACGGTCAAAAGTATTTATGTTGGCAGGGAATACTTTAGCGTTAGCGGCAGCGGCTATAGTCCCCAGGGAGAAATCAGTCGTCAAACTGATAACAATGGAACCGTTTCCTTGTTGGATGGACTTCCCTCAGGACTAGAAAGCTGTCTCATCGCGGGGGCACTCTGTAATGATTCTCAGTTACAAGGTTCTGGAGAAGATTGGTCGGTAGTGGGGGACCCGACGGAAGGAGCCTTGATTGCCGTCGCGGCGAAAGGGAGCCTTAGTCAAGCTGGTTTAGCTGCGGTGCGACCACGCCTAGATGCGATTCCTTTTGAATCGGAATATCAATATATGGCGACACTCCACGATGGAGATACACCGATAATTTATATTAAAGGTTCGGCAGAGTCAGTTTTAAGTCGCTGTACTCAGATGATTGATTGTAAAGGGAAGGTTGTTGAATTCGATTTAGTGCAAATTGAGCAGGCTTTAGCTGTCATGGCACGTCAAGGACTTAGAGTATTAGCCTTCGCCCAAAAACAGCTAGGGGCACATCAGCATTCTATCGACCATGATGATATCACCACAGATTTGCATTTTTTAGGCTTGCAGGGCATGATCGACCCCCCGCGACCAGAAGCGATCGCCGCAATCCATGATTGTCAGACAGCGGGTATCCAAATCAAAATGATCACCGGGGATCACATTACTACGGCGCGGGCGATCGCCGACAGTATGGATATTAAGAAGAACGGTCGGGTATTAGCTTTTGAAGGCAAACAGCTCGAACAAATAGACGACCACAAACTATCACAGGTAGTCGAAGACGGTTCAGTCTTTGCCCGAGTTGCCCCTACTCAAAAACTGCGACTAGTAGAAGCTCTCCAGTCTCAAGGAGAAATCGTCGTCATGACAGGAGATGGGGTCAATGATGCCCCTGCCCTCAAGCAGGCTGATATAGGTATTGCTATGGGGAAAAACGGCACGGAGGTAGCCAGAGAATCTGCTGACATGCTCCTAACCGATGATAACTTCGCTTCCATTGGGGCGGCGATCGAAGAGGGACGCACCGTTTATCAAAATCTTCGTAAGGCGATCGCCTTTCTCTTGCCCGTCAATGGCGGAGAATCGATGACAATCCTAATTAGTGCTTTTCTGGCGCGGGATTTACCCATTCTCTCCCTACAGGTACTCTGGCTGAATTTAATTAACTCCATTACCATGACGGTTCCCTTGGCGTTTGAACCGAAATCTCAGAATATTATTCAAAAAAAACCCCGCGATCCAAAAGAACCACTGCTGACTCGCCGCTTGATCTTGAGAATTCTGACCGTATCATTATTTAATTGGATTCTAATTTTTGGCATGTTTGAATGGGCAAAATCAACCACAGGGGATCTCGCCGTTGCCCGCACCATGGCGATTCAATCCCTGGTTTCCGCCAGGATTATTTATCTCCTTAGCATTAGCCAAGTAGGTACCAGCCTGATTAATTATCTGCGCCGTCGCCCAAGGGAGAGAACGAAAGCTCCAATTCTCTTAGGCGGGATTATAATTGCTGCTCTACTACAAATTATCTTTAGTCAATGGGGCATCATGAATACGCTCTTTAAAACTGCTCCTCTGTCCTTAAATCAGTGGCTGATTTGCTTACTTTCTATGTTGCCCATGATACCCATCGCAATCTTGGCAAACATACTTGACCCTGCAAAGTAGGGAAGCATTATGTAACATCAGATATTAATTAGATTAGCGATCGCCTCTGGCAGAGGTAAGACAATTATAATTAGCAACGCCATGGCAAATAGACCCAAGAAATCCCGCTTGTTATCAAGTTCAGTCACATCATTAAGGGCTGGTTGGTCAATTAGGGGAATTAACCACATAATAATCGTCAAAATCCAAAAATAAGGATTAATCAGAGCAAACAGCAAGGCTAAGATTCTGGTGATTTGCCCCACGGCGATCGCCATTTTCTGACCAAATACCGCATGAATGATGTGTCCGCCATCGAGCTGTCCGATAGGCATCAAGTTAATAGCGGTAATGAATAAGCCCACACAGCCAGCGGTAGCAATGGGATGTAGGTTAATTCCCATTTCTGGCGCTAGGACGGAACCTAAAGCAACTTTAGATAATAAGCTCAGAAATAGTGATATGCGGGGATCTTGCGCCTCCAGATTAAACGTCCCTGGTTCTCCTAAGGGAACCACCTCAGACAGAGATAAGCCCCATAGTAGAATGGGAATAACTGCTAGTAATCCAGATAGAGGACCGATGATTGCCACATCGAATAAAGCCTTGCGGTGGGGAATCGGCGAGCGTCGCTGCATAATTGCTCCCAGAGTCCCTAAAGAAAAGCTGTCAAACAGAAAGGGAAAAGGTATAAAGTAGGGCAGAGTTGTCCTGATCTTATAGTAGGTGGCAACAAAATAGTGGCTAAACTTTTGTACCGCAACAATTAGCAGTAACGGCAAACTGTAGGCAAAACCTGTAATGATCGACTGAGGTTGAGTTAGCAATTCCTCCGAAGTCAGGCTAATCAGACTGGTGCCTGCAACGGTAGTGGTTAAGAGAGTGATGAAAAACATGGTGACGGCAAAGATCAATCTAGAATCATTCTGCACGTCAGGCTGATCAACCTCTTTAGCCTTTGCCTCAGGATTTGGTACCAGAGCAAAAAAAGGTTTACCCTTGAGACTTTCTTGAAAAATTAAGAAAAAGCGATCGCCAAAAGCGCCCTCTACGTTATTCTTAATTTCTTGATAAGCTTTTTCAGGAATAGTTTTGAGCTTGCCACGACAGAAAATTGCCTGGGGGCGATAATCAATATTTTGTAGATAGTAGATATTCCAGGGAAAACAGTTGCGTAAGGTAGCCTCTTCCTCGCTATCTATCGGACGGGGAGGAGTCGCTTTACGCTGCGCCTCAGTAATAAATGATTTCAGATCTTTTGCTTCTGAGGTGGTGAGTTTCGGGTTTTTGTCGGTTCTTCCCCGCTGAACCAGCCAACCATAGAGTAGCGGACAGACAATTAGCGGAAATAGAAATACTGGCACAGGAAGAGGTTGATCTTCACCAAAAGCATAAGTCCAGGCAGTCCAGATCATGGAGGGCAACATAATTACCAACCAACACAACCATACAGGAGTAGTAGTTTTATGCCTAATGGTTCGGTCAACAACAATGTAAGCAATGGGGGCTAGTATAATCAAAAACCAGAGTTTCATAAAAAAGCGTTTTATTCTGAAATTTCTGTCTCAATAATTATTTTGAACTGTAGATTAAGTATATAAATTTACAATAAAGGCGTGATTCCCGAATCATTATAAATTTCTTATGATCATATGATGCCCCAAAACTCGACAGAATTTACTGCAAGCCCCAGTAACACAAGAATTCCCCGCTTAGTATTGCCAGGAGTGTTTGCATTTCCCTCCAACAAAGATACCTTGGGCGCTACATCTTATCTTATTGTAGATAATATTGGGAATATTCTGATTGATTGCCCCTCCTGGAATCAAGCTAACCAAGAATTTATTCAGTCCCAGGGCGGTGTTGATTACCTGATTATTAGCCATCGGGGGGGCATAAGTAAGTATGTTGATCAGATACAGCAGGCTTTAGACTGTCAAATAATTATTCAAGAACAGGAAGCCTACCTTCTTCCTGAAATTTCCGTAACTTCCTTTGCTGATGAGTATTCCCTAAGTTCCGAACTAGAGCTAATCTGGACTCCAGGACATTCTCCTGGTTCCTGCTGTTTATATTGGCAACAACAAGGAGGAATGCTGTTTACTGGCAGACATCTCCTTCCCAAATCCCCCACTAAAATCGTGCCTCTTAGAACTCCCAAAACTTTTCACTGGTGGCGACAGCTAAATAGCATCGCCAAACTACGCGATCGCTTTACCGCTGAACAACTACAATACATCCTTCCTGGAGCAAATACCGCCTACCTTAAAGGTCAAGGCTATATTGCCAATGCCTATCATCAGCTACAGATCATCGATTTAAACGCCCTAAAACACCTAGAGCCTTAGATCTTCTTACTGTGTTTTATAGCTGATAGCTGATAGCTGATAGCTGATAGCTGATAGCTGAATATAAATCACACCAATTCTTTATTCACATTAAATTTACTTTATCAAACATCAAACTGAACTTTCTTCACGGCGAGAAACCCCTCTGCTGCAATGGGTGGAGTTTCATTGAGATATTCAGCATAATTCTCGATTACCCTCTCCGATACCTGTCGCGATCGCTGCCGATTCCATTTTTGGCAAATCTCAACAGGTGTCCGAATCCACCAGGCAATCCATTCAGCATTCATTTCATCAACCTTATCCAGAAATGAACTGCGCCAAACAAGCTGGACATTGGTAGCATCATAAATGACTGACTGATGGTAAGAAAAAGCTAATTTTACCTGTTCAATTACGGCATTTTCCACCCGATTCCAGTTTCCTTGAATCTCCTCGCTGCCGAACAGTCTATCTCTAATTTGGTCAGTAGAGATAATTACTGAATTGGGAATTTGATGATTTAGTTTTTTAGCAAACGTTGATTTACCACTTGCAGGTAGACCGATTAGAAAGTGACAAAGGATTGGTTGAGTCATATCTTATGGCTAGCTCAATCAAACTCTAGAATTTATTTAAGTTGATTTTATTAAGTAAATGCAACTAAAGCTTAAGCAATTGACTTACTTTCAGAGATTTCCCTGATTTACAGTAAATAAAACTAGAAGTTACTTTATAAATTAGTTTATTATAGCTGTTCTCAATAGAATATTTAATAATTATTTAGTTTGGTCTAGGATCTCTTCTTTAAGCTAATTAACTTGCGTGATAGCCATAGGCTGCGGAAAGAGTTTTGAATATATTTTCTCAAGATAAGACAAATAAGAAATTATCAATCTTTGGCTATATTACTGCTGGTGGGGTAGGTAGTTTGCTGATTTTATTCTTAGGTCAGCGAAGTTTACCTCTCAATCACCGCCTGGCTAAAAAATACCGCCATGATATTCAGGCTGCTATTCAAGAAGTTGCTCAACTAGAAAAATATCTATTAGCTAATCGATATTTTCCTGGAACAAAAACCGACAGCGTAAATCTACAGCTAGAGTCCGTAGAATCAGCTCTTTCTAATTTGGATAATATACCCAGTTTTTCTAATCAGCAAGAACAGTATATGCTGAGATTAAAATTAGAAAGTAAATCTGCGTTTTTATCTGCTAAGTCTAAACTAATTGCTCTAGTTCAGTTAGCTCAAGGTGAATTTAAGCAATCTTGTTCCCAGGTATCAAAGCTACAGCAAGAAATTATCAATAACCCAGATATTTTACAAAAAAGTATTAGTAGTAATAATATTTTATTTAACTTAATCGATGAATTATCTAATAATTTGCTGATCTACTGTCAGACTCCTGATGAACAGAGAAAATTAATAATTGAAAACAATATTGGACAGGTCAAAGATATATTAAAAAAAAATAAAAATATTAGTAATCAATTTATTATTTCTGAGTTTATTGACTATAGTAACAACATAATTGAAGAGTATGCTACAATCTCTTCCTTGAATGAAGAAGTCATCTTTCAAGTCTTAAGTCAGCAATTAAGAGATCTTGAGTCGGAGTATTTAAATCAATATCAAAATCAACAGCAAATCATTAATAATTATCGCCTTCTTTGTGGTTTATTCTGTTTGCTAACTATTGTATTTATTGCCTATACAATTATTAGTAATTTGGCGCGCACTAATCGCAATATTGTCAAGATACTAGAAGGTTTTACTCAAGAATTAGAAACTAAAGTTGAGGAAAGAACCGCACAGCTAGAAGAAAGCATTGAAAATACCGAAGCAGCATTAGCGCAAGCACAACACGCTAATCAAGCCAAAAGTAGATTTTTGGCAAATATGAGTCACGAACTGCGTACGCCCCTTAATGCTATTTTAGGCTTTACTCAATTAATGACTCGCGATAGATCTTTGGGTATAGAACAGCAAGAAAATCTGAAAATTATTAACCGCAGTGGGGAACATCTGCTGAAATTAATTAACGACATTCTAGAGATGTCAAAAATTGAAGTCGGGCAAGTAACCCTTAATGAAAGCCAGTTTGATTTACACTCAATGTTGAAAAGCATTGAAGAAATGTTGCGTCTTAAAGCTGACGCAAAAAACTTAGAGCTACGTTTTGATATTTCCCATAACGTACCGCAGCTAATTGTCACTGATGAAGGCAAACTGCGTCAGATCATTATCAATTTATTGGGGAATGCCCTTAAATTTACGGAACAGGGTTCAATTGTATTGCGAGTATGCTGGGATGAGCAGAATCAGCCAGCCCAGGATAAAATTGATTTCCTCTTTTCTGATACTTACTCACTGTTTTTCTCCGTTGAGGATACGGGGGCAGGCATCGAGCAAGAGGGCATGGAAAAATTATTTACTCCCTTTGAACAGACTAAGATCGGTCGCGTATCCAACGAAGGAACGGGTTTAGGACTATCCATTTGTCATAAATTTGTCGAGCTGATGGGAGGTGAACTAAAAGCCAAAAGTACCGTCGGCAAGGGCAGCATCTTTTTTTTCAATATCTTGCTGCGGGTCGAGCCTCCATCAATTATTCAGCCAGTAAATCAAATCGCCACAGAACAGAGAAAAATAATTGGCATGGCGTCTCAGCAAAAACAATATCGCATCTTAGCGGTAGATGATGTCGATGCCAGTCGCCTATTACTAAATAAATTATTGACAGATATTGGCTTTTTAGTTTGCGAGGCAAGAAATGGCGAAGAAGCGATCGCCCTTTGGGAGGAGTGGCAACCTGATCTGATCTTGATGGACATGAGAATGCCCGTAATCGACGGTTATGAAGCAACAAAACGGATTAAAGCTCTACCACAGGGGCAAGAGACGATTATTATCGCCCTGACCGCCAGCGCCTTTGAGGAAGAAAGGATTGTGATTCTATCGGCGGGATGTGATGACTTTATGCGCAAACCGTTCCAAGAAGGGGATTTATTGCTGAAAATAGCTCAATATCTGGGAATTGAATATCTTTATGAGGATGAGGGGGACCCAGCACAGGAATCAAAGGTGCTTCTCGAAGAGTTAACCGAAGAAAGCTTATTAGTTATGTCTGCCGAATGGCGATCGCAGCTTTATGAAGCAGCAGCGCAGGTAGATAATCAAGAAATCTTTAAGTTACTGATGGAAATTCCCGATGAATATGAATCCTTAGCCCAAGGATTAGAAAACTTGGCAGAACAGTTTCGTTGTGACAAAATAATCGACTTAGCCCAACCTTCGAGTCAATGACAACAATTCCAGGAGCAACACCGCAAGCGAAAATTTTGGTGGTAGATGATCAGCCTGAAAATCTGCATCTATTGGCTGATGCTTTGGGCAATCAAGGTTATGAGGTTAAAGGAGTCGTCAATGGCAAGATGGCACTGATGGTTGCCAATGCGGTTGTGCCCGATCTAATTTTATTAGATGTGGTGATGCCCGACCTCAGCGGCTATGAGGTTTGCCAACAGCTAAAAGCCAATCAGCTTACTCAGGATATTCCCATCATCTTTTTGAGCGCCAGCAATAATTCCGCAGATCGCATCAAGGCTCTTAGTGCGGGGGGGGTAGACTACGTGAATAAACCTTTTCAACTGGATGAGGTACTGCTGCGAATTAGAAACCAGCTACAGCTGCAAGCAGCACAAAAAAAGATCCTTAAGTTTAATAGTGAGCTAGAACAGCGCATTCAAGAGCGTACGGCGCAGTTAGAGGCTGCTAACCAGGAATTGACCTACGAAGTTATGGAACGCAGTGAATTAACTAAATTACTGCAAGAAAGTGAGGAAAAGCTAGAAAGTATCCTTAATTCCCTGGAAGAGATAGTATGGTCTGCCGATGTGCAGACTAATCAGCTATTATTCCTTAATCCTGCCGCTCAAGCTGTTTATGGTCGTTCGGTGACAGAGTTGCTAGATAATCCTCATCTTCGTTTAGAATCAGTTCATCCTGAAGATCGAGCTCGGGTGATGGCAGCTTTAAGCAGTTCTCAGGAGGTCAGCAATGACCTAGAGTATCGAATTATTCAACCAAGCGGGGAGATTCGCTGGGTCTGGGAGCGCAGTCGCCTGATTTATGGTGAAAATGGTCTGGCTAATCGTCGCGACGGCATTATCAGCGATATTACCGAGCGCAAAAAAATTGAGGCAGAATTAAGCTATGAAGCCAAGCATGATTCGTTAACTAACTTGCCCAACCGAGCAGCATTCATTGAGCGAGCTCAGGAGGCTCTCCAGCAAAGTCATCGTCAGCCAGAATATCTATTTGCCGTCTTATTTATCGACCTAGATCGCTTTAAGATTATCAATGATAGTCTGGGTCACCAAGTTGGTGATGAGTTACTAATTGCCGTAGCTAAGATTTTACGAGACTGCTGCCGCGCTACTGATTTTGTGGCGCGGTTGGGGGGAGATGAGTTTACTATTTTGCTCCATCAAATTGAGACCCTTGATCTTGCCCAAGCGATCTCCACTGAAATTAATCAGCAGTTGGCGACCCCGTTTTATCTTCAGGGTCATCATGTTTTTACCAGCGCCAGCATTGGCATTGTCCTGGCAAACAGCAAATATCGAGATCTTGCAGAAATTCTCAGGGATGCAGATCTGGCTATGTATCGAGCCAAATCCCTCGGTAAATCTAGACACGAAGTCTTTGCTCCTGAAATGTATGCGGCAACTAAAGAACTGCTAAAAACCGAAAATGATCTCCATACCGCCATTATTCAAAATCAGCTAGAGCTACACTATCAGCCAATAATATCCCTCAAAACCGATACTCTATATGGTTTTGAAGCGCTGTTACGCTGGCAACATCCCCAGCGAGGTCTGATTTACCCCGATAAATTTATCTCGGTAGCTGAAGAAACAGGCTTAATTGTTCCCATTGGTGAATGGGTGCTAGAGAAAGCCTGTCAGCAAATGGATTACTGGCAGGGTAATTACGCTAAAGCCCGTAACTTAAAGATCAGCGTCAATATCGCTAGTCAACAGATTAAAGATCCCAACTTTCTTGCCTCCCTAGATCATATTCTGGCTAAGACTGGATTTTCAGGATCTGGGCTACATTTAGAGATTACGGAAACCACTCTGATGGATCATCAGCCAGAAACTATTAAATTATTTGAACAAATTCGAGAGCGGGGTATTGGCTTAAACATCGATGATTTTGGCACTGGCTATTCTTCACTGCAATATCTGAAACGCTTTCCCATTAGTATGCTAAAGATAGACCGTTCCTTTGTTCAGGGAATGTTAGAAGATCGTGAAAATTTTGAGATCGTGAAGATGATTATCACTCTCTCCAAAACCTTAAAAATCGGCATAATTGCTGAAGGCATCGAAAATTTAAAGCAGCTTAAAGTCTTAGAAACCCTCAGTTGTGAACTCGGTCAGGGATTTTTGTTCTCTCCAGGGGTGGATCGAGAATCGGCGGAACTTTTTCTTGAGGGCTAATGTCTTTTAACCTATAACCTATAACCTATAACCTGTAACGACTCTGGTAAATACAGGATGCTAATCAGTAATCAAAAAGGTTATTGATTAAAAATTCTGGGGAGTCGATGCTTGAAGCCGCAGAGGATTTCCCAGGAAATAGTCTCTAATTGTTCAGCCCAATCATCAGCGGTAATTTTCAAATGATCTTGTTGACCAATCAGAGTTACGGTATCCCCTGATTGAACATTAGGTACATGATTAACGTTGAGCATTAGCTGATCCATAGTAATCGAGCCAATTTGCTTGACTAACTGTCCTCTGACGATCGCCTGAATACGGTTAGACAGATTCCGTGGCACCCCATCAGCATAACCAATGCCAACAACGGCAATTTTAGTGGGTTCCGTCGCAATATACTTACGTCCGTAACTCACTCCTTCTCCTGGATCAATGGTCTTAATCTGGGTAACCTTAGCCTTAACCTGTAACGCTGGTCGCAAATTAACGCTATGGCTGAATTCTGGGGAGGGATATAAGCCATAAAGAGCCAGTCCGATACGCACCAAATCATAGTGGGTTGAGCGATCGCCTAAAGCAGCGGCGGAGTTAGCTAAATGAACTTGGGGTGGCATGATTCCCTGGGCTTTAAGCTGAGTCAAAGCCTGGTTGAAGCGTTGCTGCTGCAACCTCATAAAAGTGCGATCGCTTTCATCGGCAGTAGAAAAATGAGAATAAACGCTCTTGAGCTTGAGATGGGGCAGATTGGTCACTAGCTGGGCAAAAGCTACTGCATCCTGCCAGTTAGTACCCAAACGAGACATTCCTGTATCCAGCTTGAGGTGAACCATTAAATATTTCCCCACCCTTGCCAGGGTATTATTGAAGGCGGTCGCCTGGGTGGCATTACAGATAGTTGGCTCTAGATTCCAAGCTGCTACGGCTTTAATATCCTCGATGGCGTTAATCGCTCCCAAAATCAAAATTGGGGTAGTGATTCCTGCTTGACGTAGCTCTACTCCTTCTGCCAGGGTGGCGATGGTTAAACAATCAGCTCCATTAGCTAATGCGGTTTGTGCTACTCGAACAGCTCCATGACCATAGGCATCAGCTTTAACTACCGCCATTAACTGGGTTTGGGGTGCTAGCCAAGCTTTGAGGCGGCGGACATTGTGGGCGACAGCATCTAGATCAATTTCTACCCAGGCACGCTGGCAGTTTACCAAAAGGTCGAGGACATCCTGACCCTGGTTGAGATTTAATTCCTGCCGTTGCCAATTGACCATAACTGAGTGCTAGACGCTTTAGCTTAGATAAAATATTAAGGGAAAAAATTATAAAGTCAAGGGTGAAACAGAATTGCCAACTATTTCAGCTTAATATTAGCTCTACCTACCACAGGCTAAGGGAATAATTACATCAATTAGTTCGTCTATGTTACTATTCCAAATAAATATAAGAATTTTTTATTATGGGTAAGGTTTTAGTCTTGAATGCCTCCTATGAACCCCTCAATATTACTAGTTGGCGGAGAGCAGTAGTGTTGTTGCTAAAAGGGAAAGCCGAGCAGCTTGAGCATCGAGGCGAGTTTCTTTATACTGGGTTTCCTCGACCAACGGTCATTCGTCTTAGATATTATGTTAGAGTTCCCTATAAAGAAATTCCTCTAACCCGTCGTAATGTTCTGGCACGAGATTCTAATACTTGCCAATATTGCGCCCAGAAGGGAGACCAGCTAACTATTGACCATGTTATTCCGCGATCGCGGGGTGGGGGTGATACTTGGGAGAATTTAGTAGCAGCCTGCGTGAGGTGTAACGTCAAAAAAGGTAACCGAACGCCTAAAGAAGCCTCAATGACTCTGATCAGCAAACCTCGTCGCCCTCACAGCAGTCTACATTTTGAATTAATCAAGTATACTCAGGGTGACTCTAATCAGGAGTGGAAAAAATATGTCATCGGTATCTAATTTTTATCTGATGGTTACCATAAATTGATAGTTGATGATAAACTCGAAATTCTAAACAAAAATTTATATACTTAATTTCTATAAGTCGGTAATTTTAGTCGATTACCCTAAACCGTAGCGTATGTCATCAAACCTTAATACCTCCCTAGAGCGTCGTCTAGTAAATAAAAAAGCTTCTTCTAGACAGCATCTAGAAGAGATAGATCATAAATTTACCTATGATTACCCCAAGACGACCTGTGATCTGGTCAAAAAAGTAAATCAATTGGGTCAAGTATTAGAAAATCATCGTGGTGAAAAGCAAATTGTCATCATCCAAGATTTTCCCGATCCTGATGCCCTTTCCAGTGCCTGGGCATATCAAATGATCGCTGCTAACTACGATATTAGCTGTGAAATTGTCTATGGCGGGACTCTCTCCCACCAAGAGAACGTAACCTTAGTTAGACTAACTGCTTTACCAGCCCAAAGGTGCCTCAACCAAGATCTGCAAGCCCAAGATTTATCCATCTATCAGGGTTGTGTCCTGATCGACAGTCAGGGCACCAATAGTCAGCTATATTCCGTGGTTAAACAAGCAGAAATCCCCCTGATAGCCGCGATTGACCACCACAGCAAACAGGGAGAGTTGGATGCGGAATTTATTGACCTGCGCCCCCAAACCAGAGCTACGGCTACTATTTTGACCCAGTATATTCAGACAGGGATGCTGGAATTTGATTCTAGTAACGAGAATCATGTTAGATGCGCCACGGCTTTAATGCATGGTTTACGCTCTGATACTAATCGTTTGATGCAGGCTAAGGAAGAGGATTTTTTGGCAGCGGCTTACCTAAGTCGTTTTTACGATTCGCAACTGCTAAATGCAGTGTTGCAGTCTGCGCGATCGCGTCGAGTTATGAACGTAATTGAAAGAGCTTTAAGAAATCGCAATACGACTAAGAATTTTTCGATCTCTGGAGTTGGCTATCTCCGCTATGAAGATCGAGATGCTATTCCTCAAGCGGCAGATTTTTTAGTTACAGAAGAAGATATTCACACTGCCGTAGTTTACGGCATTGTACACAATGAGGATGGTGATAAGGAGTTGGTGATTGGCTCCCTAAGAACCACCAAGCTAACTCTAGATCCTGATGAATTTATCAAAGAAACCCTCGGTAAAGATGCTCAGGGCAGGTTTTTTGGTGGAGGACGCTATATGGCAGGGGGTTTTGAAATTCCTGTCGGCTTCCTTAATGGTTTTAACGATAATGCAGAATACACTAAGCTCAAGTGGGAAGTGTTTGATAAGCAAATTAAGCAAAAGCTGATGCGTTCTGTCGAGCCAGATGATAATGTAATTGCCACAGATTAACCGATAACAATTCTGATCAATACAGGATGAGGCGTTGGTGAGTGCATAATGCTTTAGAGGAGAGAGACTGTAGAACTAGATAAGAGTAAAGTCCTCGCTAGTTAACTCTGCTGTTTCTACCCCCTCTAATGTTGCCAGTAATTTATTCCCCAGATTGATACTGTTGCCCACCAAGGTTAGTTCCTCAAAAGTTAAATCTTCCCCTATCCCCAGGCGATCGTGTCCCTGCTTAAAATCTGTAATAATATCTCCCCCGTTACCAGGTTCCAATACAAAGATATTTTGCCCCTCATCTCCAGTAAGGCGATCTGTACCAGCTCCTCCCATTAGGGTATCGTCACCATCACCACCAATTAAAGTATCGTTGCCATCCCCGCCGATGAGGCTATCTTTGCCATCACCACCAATTAAAGTATCGTTGCCATCGCCACCATCGAGAGTATCCTTGCCATCATTACCAAGTAAGCTGTCGTTACCATCCCCCCCAGTAAGGCTATCCTTACCGTCGCCGCCAATTAAAGTATCGTTGCCGTCATTACCAATTAGGGTATCTTTACCATTCAACCCTTCCAGGCGATCTCCGCGATCGCTTCCAACTAGAAAATCAGCATCATTAGTACCTGTGCCCGTTCCTGAAACTGGATTAGCAAAAGTTAACTTATACAGCTCATTGCCAGATTCACCATCATTTGCGCTAAAAAATAATTCCCCGTTAAATACGGTTAAATCAAAAGCATAAGAACCATAAGCATAGCCATAACTACCGATGTCAGGGTTGATATCTGCCACTAATTGAGTGCCTTCGGTGGTGCCATCACTGACCCAAAGTTCGTTGCCATTCTCGCCATCATTAGCGGTAAAGTAAAGCTTATCTCCAAATTCAATAAAGTTCGAAGCAAAGGAGCCAGAGGCATAACTGAGGCTGTCATCATCAGGATTAATGTCAACTAAGAGTTGAGTGCCCTCAGGGGTGCCGTCGCTTACCCAAAGTTCGTTGCCGTTCTCGCCATCATTAGCAGTAAAGTAGAGCTTGTCATTAAATTCAATAAAGTTCGAGGCGTAGGAACCTTGACCAGAGGTAGACGGGTGAGATGTTAAAGATGGCTCATCTAAAGGGTAAAGATAGTTATTTTCTCTTGTATTGGGATTAATATCGACTAATAGCTGAGTGCCTTCGGTGGTGCCATCACTAACCCAAAGTTCGTTGCCATTTTCGCCATCATTAGCGGTGAAATAAAGCTTGTCATTAAATTCAATAAAGTTAAAGGCATAAGAACCATTCGCAAAACCATAATTACTGACGCCAGGGTTAATGTCGACTAATAGCTGAGTTCCTTCAGTAGTGCCATCACTGACCCAAAGTTCATTGCCATTTTCCTCAGTTCTGGCAGTAAAGTAGAGACGATCTTGGAACTCAATAAGATTCGAGGCATAAGAACCATAGACGTAATCGTAATTACCAGTACCAGGGTTAATATCGACTAATAGCTGAGTGCCTCCAGTAGTGCCGTCGCTAACCCAAAGTTCGTTGCTATTTTCTCCATCATTGGCAGTAAAGTAGAGAAGATCTTGGAACTCGATAAAATTCGAGGCATAGGAGCCATTGGCAAAACCATAATTACTGGTACCAGGGTTAATATCAACTAATAGCTGAGTACCTTCTACGGTGCCGTCGCTAACCCAAAGCTCGTTACCATTCTCTCCATCATTGGCAGTAAAATATAGTCGGTCATTAAACTCCGTAAAATTAGCGACAAAAGAACCATTAGGAACGCCAAAATCGCTACCAGGATTAATATCAAGCAATAGTTGAGTGCCTTCAGGGGAGCCGTCACTGACCCAAAGTTCATTGCCACTCTCCTCATCGGTGGCACTAAAAAAGAGCTGGTCATTTAACGCTGTAAAACCATAGGCAAAAGAACCATAGGCAAAACCATAGTTACTTATACCTGAGTTAATATCGGCTAACAGCTGAGTACCTTCTGTAGTACCATCACTGACCCAAAGTTCGTTACCATTAACTCCATCGTCAGCAGTAAAGAAAAGCCTTCCCTGAAATTCGGTTAGTTGTCTAGGATCAGATCCGTAGGCAAAACCATAATTGCTAACGCCAGGATTAATATCCCTGACTAATACAACGCGACTTGTATTACTTTCCATTAATTTTGGCTTATTGGCTATAAGATTGATAATTATTGATTTTTAGGCTGTATACTTTGAAAACAGAAACTTACGCTAGATAAGTCGCCTTAAATCCCTGCCTAATGGTCAATGAAATTACCTTTAGTAGAAAAATTATCCCATGCCTTCAGACATGCTCCCTTAGATATTACATATTATTTTAAGAAGCTTTAGATTATGAGAGAGTGAATTTATAAACACCAACTTTAATCTAAATATCGTTCAATATTTCTGAATTTTGAGTCATACTTTTGAGCCATACTATAGTTAGTAATATCAAAATGTGAACATGCAGCTGGAAACCAAGATCAGAACCTATTTCTATTTAGGTTGTATGCTCTTACTTCTTCTCAGTCGGTCTAGTCTAACCAAGAATTGGCAGTCAAAACTAATCAGGAGAGTGCCATCCTCTAAGCCCCACAACACTCAAAAAGGAACTCAACCACTAACCATGAAAGGAGGAGATCCTTATATTAGAGCCTTAATGAGGACTATCACTGCCAGTGAAGCAAACGTTGCTCGCCCTTATAACGTACTTTATGGTGGGAAGTACATCAACGATCTCAGAACTCATCCAGAAATCTGTATCGCAATTGTTTCAGGTCCTAATGTTGGTAAATGTACTACTGCGGCAGGACGCTATCAAATGCTAGATTTCACTTGGAAGGAAAAAGCGCAGAAGTATCATCCTAATCCGACAGGACTTTGGCGGTGGCAAAATTATAGCTTTGAGGCAAAATATCAAGATATCGTCGTTTACAACTGGCTTAGTGATTCTCTTGCTTGGGATACTGATATCCCTCAACTACTGCGACAGGGTGATATAAATTCCGTATTACGATTACTTTCTGGCACCTGGACGAGTCTAGGATACGGGATTGAAACTAATTCAATGAGCCGTCATTTGCCCTCTATCTACTGGAGTATATTGCGGGAAGAGCTTAGTTAAATTTCAAATTTTATAATTATTTTGGGGCTAATACTTTACGAAACATGAAGGAGGGCATAACATAAGATTCATGAAGACTACCTCACTTAAAGTTAGGTACCATAATTCAATGGATCAATCCTTCATCCCAACTGTAATTGAAATGTAATAATCAAGTATGACTGAGCAGTAAACTATTATGCTTAATTTAAAGTGAAAATTTATATCCCCCTATTTTACTCAGAGAAAATCAAAAGACCAGGTGAAAAGTATTTTCTGCGCCATATTTTGGGCGAAGATTATGCAGTTTTATTATTGTCTTTTACCTGTTTTAGTCCTCATCCTTTATTAAGTGCGATTGGCTTATTCTTGTTGCAAATTGCCTTTTGGTGCGTTTATGAGATTGGCTATGTAGAAAACGATCGCATGGGGGAAAAGTTTGAAGACAAAGCCGTCTTGTCTCATAGTTACAAGTCCAATGAATATGCGTTCCAGTGGTGGCAGCCCTGGCTTTGGGCTATTGCACTATCTATCATAGCAGTTAATGTTCTTAAACCAGAGATTTTACGTAGTAATAATTCTTTAGTTGAATTGCTAACTAGCGAGTTTAACCACGAGTTATTTTATCAATCTGGAGCATTATTATGCTGGCTAGGATTTTTGTTGATTTTAAGACTCTTATTTCATCTATACAATAATCTTAATAAGCAAAGTAGAGTATGGTTATATCTGCTGTTACAAGGGTTTCGCTACTGTGGCTATTTAGTTTTGCTGACTACTAATATTATTGGGCTGATTCTAATGATCAGTAATGTTCTAACCCGTTCGATTCAGTATATTTTGTATCGATATATGGGGGGTAAGAAAAGTGATTGGCCCATGGATTTTCCCAGATATTTCTTTTTTCTTTTGCTTTACTTTTTCTTATTGGGTCTTTTTGCGCTCAATAATCGAGATATATCTTTAATAGTTAATTTTCAAGTAGCTCTAGTCATTGTGTTTTCTTTCTTGAGAGGAAGTAGAAACTTCCACAAAGTATCATCTCAATTTGTTCATGTAAGTGAAGATGGCTCTAATAAAATTACTTAAGCCAAAATTGCAAAATGAATTTGGCATGACTACTTATGAGGATCGCTATAGGCGGGATTAATAATAAAATCTTGATCCGTTAAGCTCTGCAAAAATGCCAGTAAATCTTCAATTTCCTCCTCAGTAATAGTAAATCCCTTAATAAAGCCGCTTTTATAGGGATTAGCGCTTCCTATCCCCGAATATTTACCATCGGCTATAGTTCTGCCTCCTGCCTGATAATGAGCGATCGCCTCTCGTAGAGTTGCAATGCTACCATCATGCATGTAGGGGGCAGTAAGGGCGATATTTCGCAAGCTTGGGGCTTTAAACCGTCCCATATCCTTGATTTTATGGGTAATCTCTTTCAGACCGATGTTTTCTGCTGGGTAACCCCCTTCACCGTCAATATTATATAAACCAGTGTTGTGAAATGAGGTTTCGGTAAAGGCTAAACGCTCATGCTTAATGGAGTCGCTAAAGTTAATGCCGCCATGACAGTGGAAGCATTCCATCCGTTCGCTATTAAACAGTCTTTCTCCTCGCTTTGCCGCATCAGAAATGGCGTTACTTTCTCTCTGGTAGCGATAATGATCATAGGGAGAGTTAAAAGATACCAAGCTTCTTTGAAAACTGGCGATCGCCTTAGTCATGTTACTAATAGTAACTGGCTCTGATTCCTGAAACGCTGCGGCAAACATTTGGCGATATTTGGGATCATGACCCAAAGATTCGAGCAGTTGCTGTTCTTTACCTGCCATGCCCATTTCCACAGGATGTTCGCCAAAAATCGGCACTAGTGCCTGATTTTCTAGGCTATTCATTAGGGGATTAGCCCAAGTTAATACAGGACTATATGCTACGTTAGCTAAACCCATAGAGTTACGGGGATGCGCCTCGTTCGTTGTACCGATAGCAACCTTTTTACCGTCAGTAAATGCTAGGGACTGTTTATGACAGGAAGCACAGGAATCTTTTCCTGTAACCGAGAGTCGAGTTTCATAAAATAGGTGTCTGCCTAATTCCACCTTCTCCTCGGTCATGGGGTTATCTGGGGGGACAACTGGCTTTGGAGTCCACTCTGGTAAATTCCAGCTATATTCTGGTGCTATGGCTAAATAACTATCCGTCGCCATTGCTTTACTCAAGCCAATGGAAAGACAGATCGATAACCCAAACGCTAGTAATAAATTAAGAATGCGATCGCCCATTTTAAGTAATAAGTAACGCCTAGTGTGAATTAGCCATTAGCTTTTTAAATAGTCTTTAGGACTCGGTTTTTCTGGGTGTTTAGACTCCAAATAACGAGATTCCTTGATTTCAAGGCAATTATCTGAGTGATTTTAATTCACATCAGACGTAAGTAATAAGTAATAAGTACTTACTTACATATTACTTTTGCAGTATTTACTTCATAAAGAACAGGTTTTGTTCTCCATCTGGACTGGAAGACAGATTGAGATTTTCTAAAATGGGCAGACAGTCACCATCTTTAGGAGAAGACATACAGCCATTGGGGGTATTCTCCTGGTTGGTTCCCAGATTGCTGTCGGCTAATAGCTGTCCAATATCGGCACCTACTACATTTTTCTCAACATCAAAATTTTCTAACTTAACCTCGACGCGGTTGGGATTGGCGCAGCTAAAGAGATTGCTTTGGGTAGATTCAGAACAGCCAGTACTGCCTAAATGAATGATGTAGGCGTTATTATTTCCATGTTTTTGGTGACCCCCGTGACCACCATGACCACCGTGATCTCCATGGGAATGGGTGCTGCTAGCTTGATGATGAGTCCCGTGACCGTTATGAACTACGCTAGTTTGAGTACTAGTTTGAGTGGTGCTGGAATTACCGTGACTAGAAACCGTCTGTTGATTAATTAGGGTAGTGCTTTCCCCTGGCTTACTGTAGCTTGTTTGGCTAATGCTGGAGAAATTGCTGGAGACAGTGGCGATCGCCTCTGAAGTTTCTAACTCTAGGCGCAAAAACTTATAACCCCCCTGCCAGTTCCACCACATAGAGGTTAAATTCAGCGGAGAAGGAGCGATCGCCGCATCATCGTGGTTTAGTTCGGCTGGGATTCCCATAGTAAACTGAAGACTTTTATATTCACCCTGGGGAACAGTTCCCACTACCTGAGTTCTAGTTTCAGAATTACCGTTATCGCAGCTTTCCGTACCATTTTCAAAGTCCAGCAAAGCCACATTCTGGTATTGCCACTTACCATCTTGTTCTAATTCTACAGGAACTACATTCCCCTCACTGTCGATCAACGCCACATTGGAGACATAAAAGCGAAAGTCAGTAGGAGTAATAGTAGAATCGCCAGTGCCGACTTCTTCGTAGCTAGTACCGCACTCGAATTGTTTCTCCCCGACAAATGCCTCAAAATTAATCGCAACTTCCTCAAGCTCTGACTGAGCCTTAACCACACTACCGCTCAAGACAATTGCAGTGGCGATCGCAATTGATTTTAGCCTTGATGTTAAATACATAAGTCTTATAAAAAATAAAAAAGTGTTAGTTAATATGAACTAGTCAAAATATATTATTAGCCAAACATCATATCGAATATAAAAATCCATGTCCAAAGACAGGCTGTCAAACTTTTATCTTCTTTTTAAACGGTTAAACTAGAACTTCTGATGATGTTGGCTCAAAAAACTAGATGTTTAAAAGAATTGCGGCGGATGCCCTTGGTTTAAGCGACATTGGCATTATCGTTAAGCCTGAAGACTACGACAAAGTAGAATCTGATGATTTTATTTTGCAGGAAGATAAAGAAACCATCTTTTTCCTGATTAAATCTCAAGCCGATGAATATTGCTTTACCAACAAAGCATTGATTCATGTTGATGGTACTTCTGCTGTAAGTAAACGACGCAGCCTTAAGCGTTTTGACTATAGTGATTATCAGATTCAGAATGTAGTTCTGGAAACAGCAGGGACGATTGATCTAGATATTGAAATCAAATTTACCATTGGTTCCCATCCCTACTCGATTGACGTTCATAAAAAGCACCTTGCAGAACTAAAACACCTCTACAAGTCTCTAATCAAAATCAGTACCCTGCAAAAAACCAATGCAGAATATTTAAAATATGCTCACAGCAGCCTGGAAATTGCTGCTAAAGCAGTTGATCGTTCCACCAGTGACCAATCTATTGAACAAGAATTTAAGAAGGTTAACGAATATGCTTTTGAATGGTTAACCCATTTTTATGCCACCTACAGCACCCAAGACTTTACCTCGGCTTTTGAAACCTTCTTGCCAATGAGCAATGAGTAATGAGCAAAGGTTAAGAACTTTGGTAGTGGTTGATAACCTGATAATTCCGCTCGACCTGTAAAATTAATTTTATATTTTCCTAATGTTTGCTGCCTGGTTAATCCTAGCGGTAGGGCAATAGGAGTATTTAAGTTTAATCGACTGTAGTTTAAGCTCTACTTTTTAAAAAAATTTATGAATATACGTACTGTTGCCACAACTCCTTTTTCCGATCAAAAGCCAGGAACATCGGGATTACGTAAGTCTGTCACGGTTTTTCAACAGCCTCATTATCTTGAAAACTTTGTCCAGTCAATTTTTGATGTTCTCGAAGGATGCGAAGGGCAAACTATAGTTTTGGGTGGTGACGGACGTTACTATAACCGCGAAGCTATTCAAATTATTATGAAAATGGCGGCGGCGAATAATATTGGGCGAATTTTAGTGGGTAGAGGCGGCATTATGTCCACTCCTGCGGCTTCAGCAATTATCCGCCAGTATAAAGCCTATGGCGGCATTATCCTTTCTGCCAGCCATAATCCTGGAGGTCCCCAGGGAGATTTCGGCATTAAGTACAATATTACTAGTGGCGGACCCGCACCAGAGAAGGTGACGGAAGGAATTTTTGTTCGTTCTCAGAAAATCGACAGCTATAAAATTCTTGAAACAGACGATATTAACCTTGATAAGCTAACGGTAACTCGCCTGGGAGAGATGAGTGTGGAGGTTATCGACCCTGTGGAACCCTATGCTCGTCTGATGCAGTCTTTATTTGACTTTGAGCAGATTCGCAATTTAATCAAGAATAATTTTAAGCTGTGTATCGATTCGATGCACGCCGTTACGGGACCTTATGCTAAAGATATATTTGAGAAGCGTCTCGGTGCGGGAAAGGCAGTGCAGAATGGAGAACCTCTGCCCGATTTTGGCGGTGGACATCCTGATCCCAATTTGGTTTATGCCCATGATTTAGTATCAATTATGTTTGCGGCTGACGCTCCCGATTTTGGGGCTGCTTCCGATGGAGATGGCGATCGCAATATGATTTTGGGCAATAACTTTTTTGTGACTCCCAGCGACAGTTTAGCGGTTCTTACCGCCAACGCCACATTGGTACCAGGATATAAGGATGGTTTATCAGGGGTAGCCCGCAGTATGCCCACCAGCGCCGCAGTGGATAAGGTGGCGGAAAAGCTCAACATCCCCTGTTTTGAAACTCCTACGGGCTGGAAATTCTTTGGTAATCTGCTAGATGCGGATAAGGCAACTCTCTGCGGGGAAGAAAGCTTTGGTACGGGCTCTAATCACGTTCGGGAGAAGGATGGACTCTGGGCGGTGCTTTTCTGGCTCAATATCCTGGCGGTTAGAGGAGAGTCGGTAGAGGCAATTGTAAAGGAGCATTGGAAAACCTATGGACGTAACTATTATTCCCGCCATGACTATGAAGAGGTGGACAAGGAGCGGGCGACGGAATTAATGGAGCGCTTACGGGGTATGGCGGAGAGTATGGTTGGTAACCAATTTGGTAACTATACCGTTAAGTATGCTGATGATTTTAGCTATGAAGATCCCGTAGATGGTAGCATCAGCCAAAAACAAGGAATTCGCATTGGCTTTACTGATGGTTCTCGGATTGTTTTCCGTCTGTCGGGGACAGGGACTAAGGGAGCAACCCTGAGACTGTATGTGGAGAGTTATGAACCTGATGCTAGCAAGCAGGATTTGGAAACTCAGACGGCGTTAAAGCCCTTGATTGATTTAGCGGAAGAAGTTGCCCAGATTAAGGAATATACTCAGCGAGATCAGCCCACTGTTATTACCTAATTGATGTGACGCATTAATTAATCTGATAAGACTAGTTAGTGGTTAGGGGTTAGTGGTTAGTGGTTAGTGGGCTAATTTTCTTTGACTGTTAATTGTTATAGTCATTTTCAATAGAAACTAGGCGATTTTGATCACTACTTACTACCCGCTACTTACTAGCTTTATAGTCATTCCAAATAAGAACCATACGAAAATATGTACTATACTTTTGCTCACTAATCCCTAGTCCCCAATGCCTAATCCCCCGAACAAATAACTCAGGGAATAGGTCAATTAATTAGAACGACTATACATATGAATTTTTTAAAAAATTGATGGTCAATTTACACGAACAGGATTTAAATCTGTGGCTTGAGCAACAGGCGATCGCTATTAAAAACAAACATCTAGCTCGTATGGACTGGAAGAACTTATTAGAAGAAATCGAGGATATAAGAGCCAGTCAGAAAAGAGCTCTACGTAGCTATGTTAAGCAACTAATTAAGCATCTTCTAAAGCTTAAATATTGGCACACAGAATTAGAGAGTAATAAAGCTGGTTGGGAGCTGGAGGTGAGTCATTTTCGCGACGAAATTCTTGATATTCTAGCTGATTCTCCCAGTCTAAAAAACTACTTAGAGATGAATTACGATGTCTGGTATCAGAAATCTGCTGACAAAAAAAAGCTTGGTTTTAATTTGCCAGAACATGAGCCAGTAAGTATCGACAAAATTCTTGATGAAAACTACTTTGGGTAATCTGAAACTAGATCAACTCTAGATTAACTACCCACTACCTTCAAATACGTCTGGTGTGAAATTAAAATCACCAAATATATCAGCCAGAAATGAAGGAATTACGTAGCAATAAGTCTATATAATCAACGCTCGGAAACTATTAGAAACTAAAAAAGCTAATGGCTAATGGCTAATGGCTAATGGCTAATGGCTACGAGCTAATAACCTTTTAACGAAGCTAATCCACACTAGGCGTTTTCAATATTATTTTCCTCGATTATGAGGCTCCTTAAAATCTACTTGAGGACCAACTGGGACAACGCCAGTGGGATTAATTGAGCCGTGACTTTGGTAATAGTGACCTTTAATATGTTCAAAATTAACCGTAGCGGCAATTTGAGGAATTTGATAAAGCTCGCGGGTGTATGCCCAAAGCTGAGGATAATCGACGATTCTTTTGATGTTGCATTTGAAGTGACCCACATAAACAGGATCGAAACGAACTAGAGTAGTAAAGAGTCGCCAGTCAGCTTCAGTAAGGCGATCGCCTGTTAAATATCTACGGTTTGTTAACAGTTCATTTAAATATTCGAGAGTGTCAAATAAAGGATGAACCGCCTCTTTATAAGCCTCTTGGGTAGTGGCAAAACCAGACTTATAGACTCCATTGTTGACGGTATGATAAATGCGCTCGTTAAGGCGATCAATCTCTGATCGCAGCGCTTCTGGATAATAATCACCAGCGATCGCCCCTACGTCATCAAAAGCACTATTGAACATGCGGATAATTTCCGATGATTCGTTATTGACGATGGTATTGGTCTCTTTATCCCAGAGAATCGGTACGGTAACTCGCCCCGTAAAGGATGGCTTAACTTTAGTGTAGATTTGGTGGAGAAACTGCACCTGATTCACCGTATCGGGGATAACCCCTGATCCTGAGGCAAAAGTCCAGCCCTGTTCCCCCATCAACCAGTGAACGACAGAAACGTCAATTATCTCTTCTAATCCCTTAATGGCGCGAAAAATTAGGGTACGATGTGCCCAAGGACAAGCGTAGGAAACGTAAAGGTGATATCTTCCTGGTTCTGCTTTAAAGCCATTGGAACCATCAGCGGTAATCCAGTTACGAAACTCTGATTGTTGTCTGACAAATTTACCGCCAGTTTTTTTTGTATCGTACCAGCGATCGCTCCACACTCCATCAACTAATAAGCCCATTAATGATATTCTCTTTAATTTAAGATAGATAACCTAGATTTTTAGTATAAATCATTTATCATTTATCATTCGTTTGTCAGCAGCCTTGAGTACTCAATGTTTAATGTTCAATGCTTAATGTTTAATACAGGAGTTTAAAAATGATTACGGAGATGGCATCAGTTAAATTTAAGGGAAAAATCGTTACTCATGAAGATGAAGATGATAGGGATATTAGTGCCATTGTCTCCTTTGATGATTTTCTAGCAATTGGTTCTGATGAAAGCCAAGGCAAAATTCAAGTTCTTCACAAAACAGATTCTCATTATCAAGTTAAGGATAAATTAGAAATTGAGCTTCCTGTTGATCCAGAAAATGAAGATCAAGAAATTGATATTGAAGGGATGTCTATCAACGACGATAATATTTTATACATTATTGGTTCTCATTCTTTAAAACGCTCTAAAGTTAAAGCTGATAAAACTTATAAAAAAAACCGTAAGCGGATTACAAAAATAATTGTTGAAGAGCGAAAAAATAATATTTTTAAGTTAAAGCTAGATCCAAAAACAGGAAAAGTAAAAGATCAAGCTCAGAGCAAAATTATTCCCCTTAAGAAAATTATTGAAAATGATCCTATCTTAAAAAGGTTTACCGCTATTCCTAGTAAGGAAAATGGTATTGATATTGAGGGAATTGCCACGGATGGCAATATTTTATACCTCGGCTTTAGAGGTCCCGTACTGCGCCTCAATTATGTTCCAGTAATGGTTATTGAGGACAGTGATAATCTCCAATATGAGCTGCGTTTCGTTGATTTGAGGGGGAATGGCATTCGCGACTTAATCAAAGTTAAAGACGGCTTTCTGATCGTCGCAGGTGCCGTGGGGGATGCATTGAGTCCTTATTATCTTTATTTCTGGAATGGTGTTGACTGCATTCCAGGAACGGAAAAACCACAGGAGTCTCAATTAACCTTGCTGGGGGAAATTCCTACTCCTGAAAGAGGAAAAGCCGAGGGTATTACTTTAATGGAAGAAACCGCCAGTTGGTATAAGGTAATGGTGGTTTATGATGGGCTTCCCCAAGGCAGTCCTAAATTGCTGCAAGTAATTAAGCCTGGTTTATTAACTTAGATTGTGAATAGTTAGAAACTATTTGACCAACCCTAAACCAACTAATTATTTACGCCTAGTGGACAACAGCATAATTAGAGCAACTATTTATCTACTGTGAAAACCTGACATAGCCTAACTTATTACTCGTTACTTATTACTTATTACTGACCCGCAGCGGCACTAGCTGTTCTACTTCTTCGCTAATCTTCTGAATTTCGGCTTTGATTGTGGCGACGTTCTCGCTAATAGTTTGGCTGGCAGCTATTTTATTAGCTAACTCTTCCTGTTTGGGTCGAATAACGTCGGCAAACTGTTGCAGACACTTTTCTAATTCAGCGGCTAAGGTATCCTTGAGGGTTTTAGTATAGTGTTCTTGGAAGTTTTGGTAAGTTTGTTCTAGTTCTTCCTTGATTTTTCGCCGTCTTCTGGGTAGGGCATCAAAGCTCATTAAGCCAAACAGCCCAGCGACCAAAAATGCCGTAGCGTCGGCGGAGAAGCTAGTAAAAAGCATCTGTCCCCCCAAGCCAGTAGCAGCGGCGGTAATTCCCAGTTTCCAGAAGCTTTCTAGTCCCTCTTCAGCGGCAACCTTAATTTTTTGGGCGAATTCATCACTCTGTAGCTGATCAGTATTGATGGGGGGAAGAGTCAGGGCTGACTCGGAGATGGTGACGGTGGTTGAAAGATCTTCCTTGGCTTCCCGAATAATGCGATCGCGATATTTTTCAAAGGTGGTAATCGCTTCTTTAAAGATGGTTTCGAGATTTTGCTCTAGCTGAATTTCTTTGATGGTTTTAGCTAGCTTGATATCAAGGTAATCTTCTTCCTGGGCAATGCGTCTTTTAATTACCGTTAACAAGCCTGTATTATTGTCGATTAATGCGGCGGTTTCCTCAGTTAGCTTGATAAATAAATCCTCGATATTATCGCGGAAGATGCCAAACAACAGGTTATATTCTTCCATCCGTTCTTTGATGCGGCGGGAAGTGCGATCAAAGATCACCTTGTCGGATTCTAGCTGAGTCTTAATTAACTCATTTTGCTGTGCCAACTGTTCCAGGTAAACCAATAATGAATTTTGGGGTCCCCGTAGCTTCAACTTGAGCTTTTCTCCTTCCCCCAAAAACGCCAGTAAAAAGCTCTTTAATTCCTCAATTCCTGCCCCCGTCTTGGCGGAAAGATTAAATACGGGGGGCTGATCCTCCAGAATTTTTGCCAACCCCTCACTGACATACTGGCGAATTTCTTGGGCTTCTGTTTCGGTAACCAGATCGACCTTATTAATCGTTACGATAATTTTACGTGCCCAGGTTTGGTCTACCACGGTCAGAAAATCCTGTTCCGATTTACTGAGAGGGCGTTCCACCGAGGTAACGAAAAGGATAATATCTGCCTGCTGTAAATAGTTCTCCGTTAACTCCTGATGCTGATCAATAATAGAGTTTGTTCCAGGACTGTCGATGAAGGCTAAACCGCCAAATCCTTCAGGATTATAGGAGTTGATTTGTTGAGTTGTCGGTAAAAAGCCAACTTTGGCTATCTGCTGATTATTAAGCTGATTCAGTAAGCTAGATTTACCTGCATTAAACTCACCGCAGATAAAAATTGAAAAAGGATTAGCTAGCTGCTGCTTGAGGGCTGCGATATTGGGGGTAAAGTCGGGAAAAAGTGTTTGCGCCTCCAAGAAAAGAGCTTCAACTTTTTGAATGGTTGCCAGGCTGTGGTCGAAAAGCTGCTGTTGTTCTCCTGAAAGAGTTAGAGGCATGGATTCTCTTCCTTTATCTTAAAATTGAGTGCTTTATGGTTAGGGCAGAACCCTTTGGTAGCTGGTGAATGATGACTGATAATTTATAGCATTACGGGCTCAGATTAGGACGTTTATTACTCATTACTTACGAGCAGACGCATAAAAGTTGCCCTGTCTTGGTGCGCGCGACCGTAGGAAGTCCTTTAGGTTTCCCTTGCGCCTGTCCTAAAGAATATATTATCCCGCTTGACGGGACCGCTTCGCATAACGCGGGGTCGTTTATACCCGAATGGGTGCACCGCTGTCTTCAAATTTGTATGACTATGACTTAACGCTACACTAAATTAATAGCAGCTTTTTACCTCTCCGACCTGAGAGTTTAAGATAAGCTACGCGTATTTAGCTTAAAAGAAGATTAAGATCCCTCGTGGGATAATACTAATGCAGCAATATCCTATGCAAATTTGACTCGGAATTAATCCTCAACATATATAGCTTTAGCAATGAATACCTTTCCTGAAACCTTAGATATAGCAGTAGAGCAAGCAAAAGAAGCCACCCAAGGCGCAATTGAAGATGGCTACAGATTACTCCAGGTTGAGCTAGTGATTCCTGAGATTGCCCTCAAAGCCGAGGCGTTAGCTTTAGAATTTGCCCAAATGTTTGCTGAATCTAGTTCAGGAGTTAAAGTGATGTTTCCCGATACAGGTGCGGCGGCGCTGGCTAAACGTAATTGGGGAGAACAGCCCTTCAAGGTAACGGATATGGGTAGTCGCTTTACGCCGATTGAAACCCAGGTTGACCCAGATGATGAAATTTTTATTGTTGCCTGTCCTTCCTCGGTGGAGGTTGATCGTGCCGAGAAGCTGAGTCAGCTTGCAGGCGATCGCCCTGTAATCTATTTAATTCCTCAGTTGGAAGATGTGGCGGTAGTGGGCATTGGTCTGGCGGCGCGGCAGCTACGAGAGCGCTTCATCAATAATATTTATTCCTGCTACTATCTTCGCCCCCTGGATCAGGGAGCAATTCTGCGTTCTCATCCCTCATCTTGGCAAATTTGGTTAGAGGAAGAAGAATCAGTCTATGAGTTGGCAACTGAACTGTCAACCAAACCCATGGGAGAAGATCTTGAGCGCTTAATGATTTCCTTAACCAGTCCTGAAGAAACAGAGGATAATGCCGCTAGTACCGCCCCCCGCAAACAAGCGAAAAAAACCAATTTGCTAGGTACTCTGCAAAAGTTCCTCAAAGCTCTGAGCCAGTAGTTACAGACATTTTCAGTTGAATTCTCCATCCAAACTAAGTGAAGTCAAAAGACTAACAATTAAATTTATTTCTTCCACGTTGCTACTTTTCAAGCGATCGCTATATGAAATTATTAGCAGTCAACAACAACCACCATAAACTATCTCAAGTTTAAAAGCGATCGCAGAATAACACCGTAATCATAATTACCTGCCTATATTCGGTTGTTGACTCCCAATCCCTCAGTAGGGAACGTTGCTTAGTTTTACCATAGGGCGATCGCAAAAATCGTAGCTAGTTTTTAATATTTATTTTTCTATATATTCCTTTTTTTACTTTTTCAATTAGTTTCTGTTGTAAGCAAGTATTCATACCAAGAGCCACTATACTTCTCCACAATTTATAATCTATTCTTTGGACAAGATCGGGACACCATTTATCGCGATATCTTATAGCTACTTCATCGAGTTCTATAATATTATCTGAACATAAAAGGATATCAGCCACAATTAATAAATGAGCAACAGTATAGCCAACAGTTCCAGAGGTTACTGGTACATTAAAATTTAAATCTTGCTTTTTTTTCTCAGGAATTTTATTCCATCGACCCAATGCCATCAAGAAAATACTTAATTTTCGCTTATCTTTTAATAAGGCTGTTGAACCCAGTTTTAAAATACGGTCAAATTCATCTTGGATTCTCATTTCTTCAGATTTAATTGTGTTTTTATCTTCTTGATATAAGCAAATTACACATTCTTCAGACTGTTTTATAGACGCTATTGTAAAAGGCGCTACTTGCTCACAATTATTACAATATCTGAGGTTGCACCCTCTAGCTGAAGAATCATCTATTTTGTCAACAGATTTAAAATACAAAAGACTTCCTGTAGCATACAATTCCCATGTATATACAGGATAGTTAGTAGTTACAATCAAATGATAAGCCCACATGAATCGTGCAACTTGATTGAGATCTCTAGGATAAATTATCCAAGCTCCCCAGTCGGAACACCAAAATAAATCTATCGTACTATCAGAAATAGGAACTAAGCTTAAATTTTCTTCCTTAATTATTCCAGAAGTCAGTCCTAAATTTGCTTCTTGTTGAATATCTTTTATTCTTCCTGATTCCAAGATAATATTACCGAAAGTTTGATAATGTCCTTCAAGCAGATTTATTGCATCGTAAATCACTATACAGCGACTAGTTGCTCTTGTGTATGCACACAATAAAGAAACCTCATCTGTGCTTCCGTCAGCCCAAACAATAACAACAGGTGATTCTAACCCACGAAATCTTGATGCACTAACAACTTCAATGTTACGATATTTTTCTTTTTTTATAGCTCTAAAAGTTGCATTAATAATAACAATTGACTCTGGTGGAATTTTTTCTTCAAATAGTTGCTCTACTACTGTTTTTAAAGCGCTTCTAGTATCGTTAACTACTATCTCAACCAGAGTATCAGCCTCGTAAGATCGAGGGCAAGTTTGCTGATACTCACTCTTACTTACTTGCAAAATTCTGTCAAAAATCGTGTAAGGAGAACGTAAATTTACAGTAAGTGTATATGGAGATTTTGCTTTGATTACCTTAGATATTGCTTTAGGATGATTCGCCCGTTCAAAATTAAATACCTGGGTTGAATCACAAAATACTATTATTGGTTTTTTATCGAACTACTGAGTAAGTATTTGTAGCCAATCACTGTGTAAAACTTGACCTTCATCAACTAGCAGAGAATCATAGTTTGGTAATTTTCCTTCTTCCATAGCGTGTCTGAGTGTATTCGGTGCAGTGACAGAATACCATTCGCTTTTCTTATTTCCGATATCTTGAGATTCGCTAAATTTGGGAATTTGATTTCCTGTAATTTCACTAGCTCGACGGCACTGTTCATAAAAGGTACAAACTTCTACCTCAATATCAGACAGTTCATCCTTTAAACGTTGTGCAAGCAAAAAATTATAGGTAATGACAAGTACTTTTTTTCCTAACTTTGATAACCTGCGGGTATGTTCAACCAATAAAAGCGTTTTGCCCGTGCCTGGAAAGCCTGTAACTACTAAACGGGCTTCTTGACTAATTTTATCCAAACATTTGGCTTGTTCAGGAGTTAACTTTAACCAAGTAATAGTATCGTTATGGATTCTTGTTTGCCAGCATGGAGTGTAATCAGCAGACGGTAACAATACATTAATCAGCGTTTCAAATTGTTGTTTATTTATTTGCCATGTATTGAGTGCTTGCTTCCAATAACTCATTATTTCTTGAATCTGATTTCCAAGAGTATTGAGATCTCTGATATCAAGTGAAATAGCTTGTGGAGACTGTATAGAAAAATCTATTAGTGCGATAGGAACTTTTTCTCGTATTTCAGAATGGGGAAAAATAAGACAGTAGCCAATTCGCCAACTACCTGCACCAATATTGTGTAATAGCTTTGACAATGCGTGTGTCCCTCGCCTAACCTGACGAATAGGGTCTATTCTATGACCTGTTCTTTTATAGACAAATCCAGTTTTATCATAGGCAAAGATTCCTCCTTTAACCTCTACTGCCAAAATTCCTAGTTTTTGATGCAGTACAATAAAATCTATTTCGCCTGTTGGTATAAAACGAGCATCAATTTCTTTCGCGACCGAAGCTAACCACGGCAAACTGTGAATGACTACAAAATCATCCGATAATTGCTTTTTTAATCTCCAATAAATATCTGATTCAGCATTACTACCAGTATTTTGAGGGTTTGCTTGAGGAAATATTCTTGCCATTTGCTAGGGATAGGAAATTTTAAGATAGTTATTTTAGGTTTTATACTTAATTCTGCCTACCTACTTAGTAATAATCTGTGACCTTTGTTTGTGCCATGATAGTGATCGCTTTAACCAAAACAGAGAGACAGGCGATCTTTAGCTTCAGCTGTTTTTTTGGGTATTTACGCCCAATAAGTAAAACTTGTATATTATTGCTTTAAGTTTAAAAACTGATATGTTTACATTCATTAGCAAATCTCAAACATGAGCAAAAAGGTAACGTAAATGCTGGGTTATAGGCTATAATCAATGTGGCTTTAGGGACTACAGTGCCAAAAATATTTTACCTATCTACAAAGCTTGTTTTTTGGTTAAAAAATTTTCTTGTTGACAATAGACAAACCGCAAAGAAGGCAAAAAGTGAGTTGTCTTAACAATTTGTTATGTGTCTGAATGTAACGACAATTTAATACTTATTTGACAAATAAACTATTTTATAAAATAAGTCTAGAAAAACTATCCTGACACATTGTCTTAATTTGCCAAGGTGTATCATCCACACTAAAACGTTCCCATAAATCTTGAGGTAATTTAGCATCTAATTTCTTCAAGGAATTCAAAAGACTAACAATTAAATCTATTTCTTCCAGGTTGCTAATTCTCAGGCGATCGCATATTGATTTTACAGCATCTTTTATTCCTGCCGCTGCAAGATGTTGAGCTGCTAACTCAGCATATTCGCGATCGCTTTCAATGGCATTTAACAGCACGGAAATTCCTGCTTGAGAATTTTGTTGAAGTAAAACGAAAGCAGCTAATATCTTTACTTCTGAATTGTTCGATTTATTTAAAAGCTGTTCTAAATGTGGAGTGATGATTGAACCAAAACTATTTAATCTTTCTGCCACCAAAAAGCGATTTGGGCTATCTTCTAATGCCGCAACGGCTTTTTGTGCCAAGGTCTCAATTATCTTTGCCGTCTCTTCAATAGCTGGAATTTGCTGCTCTATCTGTTGAGAATCTAAATTTTCTATCAATGAATTGAGGTTGGCTTGGCTCATACTCGAATCCTGGTAATCAGAAACTTACCTATTAGTGTAGTCCCTCCAGGGATAGTATAGATACTTCTAGAAGGCACTTGACCTGTCACTCTAACTTGATTGTTTAAAAATGCCTCTTTTTCAGAAAATTGAATTACAAAGTTTTTTTTGTCTTCAAAAATGCCAATTTGCATCAATTGACCATCAGTTGCATTGACTCCTAACTCTGTGACAAAAATTTGATTCGACTGGCTGCTAAGAAAAGTATTTACTCCTAAGCCGAATTGAAGCTGATTCACATATACTTGAGCGTACTGGTTCAAAGTATTTCCATTAATTCCAGTAATCCCCATAACGCCAATGGCATTCGTAAAATGGCTAAAGATGCGGTCATCTTTAGATGCTGGTAATAATCCTAATAGCTTTGGCGGGAAAGTCAAAACGAGACAAATTTAAATAGCTAAATCATTTTAAACTTACAGAAAGCGTCTAATATTAGCATTAATGTCTTCCTTCACCCCCCATGTAGCTCGATTAGATATTTACCCCATCAAGTCTCTAGATGGATTATCTTGCGATCGCGTGACGATTCTGCCATCAGGAGCGCTAGAAGGCGATCGCACCTGGGCAATCTTCGACAGTAAGGGCAGATTTGTTAATGGGAAAGGCAATCAGAAAATCCATGCTCTACGTTCTCAAATAGATCAAGAGCAAAACCTACTTGAATTGAGCATTCAGGAAAGTGAGCAAGCAGCTAGCTTTAATCTCATTAGCGAACAACAACAGCTTGCTGGTTGGCTATCAAATTACTTTGGCTTTCCTGTAGAAATAAGACAAAACTTAATTAGGGGATATCCCGACGATACAGAATCCCCTGGAGCAACTATTGTCAGCACTGCTACCCTAGAGAAAATTGCTTTTTGGTATCCTGAGCTAAATCTAGATGATATTCGCCGTCGCTTTCGTGCCAATATCGAAATTGCTGGTGTTCCCGCCTTTTGGGAGGATCAGCTATTCACCACTGCGGAGCAAACCGTAAAGTTTCGCCTTGGGTCAGTGGAGTTTATGGGGATTAATCCCTGTCAACGCTGTGTGGTAGTTACCCGTGATCCCCTAACGGGGGAGCCTTATCCCAAGTTTCAGCGTATTTTTATTGAACAACGACAAAAAACCCTACCTGATTGGACAGAGCGATCGCGTTTCAATCATTTCTTTCGGCTAGCGGTCAATACTAGACTTAATCACACTGAGGCAGGTAAGGTAATTCAGCTTGGGGATCAGATGATAATGAGCAATTAGTAACTGCTGGCAAAAATAAAGAAGAGAAAAAGTAAAAATATGGTCGTCAAAGAGAAAATTGGAGGTGTATTGGTAAGGAAAGAACTACTAATAGTTCTTCCCTCATTATGTTAAGTTCCCATTGCTATTGCTAGTCGGAAATTTGCCGATTGCTGGCTCAAACAATTATGGATATACATTAACAACACAATCTCCATTCTCAATATGCGCCCACTTATGAAGTGCCCGTACCCAATTGATGTGTATCCTTCTGGGCAGCCTGCCGTTCCTGAGCAAATGTCCGTAAACATCGTTACAGTATTTGTCCCCTTGTTCTTGAGACATTTGTTTTATTTTATCATTGCTGTAGAACACATTTTCATGTGATTCATAAGCCATGGCGAGGGGAACAATGTTGGTTACAGCCAAAGTTGTACCAGCTAATAATAGAGCTAATTTAGTTTTCATATGTTGATCCTCATTAGTTGTATGAAACAGTTTGGTTTCCAGCCCTTGATGGACTACAGGTACATAGATCATCAACTTGCAAGGCTATGCACTTTATTAAACTGATCAATTGACTCTATTAGACCTCTTGCACGAATACGAATCTTAGCGGTTTCAGCAATTATCTGAAATTCTCTAAATAGCTTGTCAAAAATAGATTTGACTTATTCATTAAATTATTTATGCAAGAGGTCTATTTTCTTGAAAGGTATTCAGCTATACTTAACGTGCATTTTGGATAAGCTTACTCCCTTGGCTAATAATCGATTGAGAAAACTCATGGTTCTATAAAAACTGTTAAATTTATGATTTGATTAATCTCTAAAAAGCTTACGGCTATCTCAACAGATTAATGTTCTTATCCAAAACTGGCGTTACTTAATTTTCCACTAACCGAAATAGCCATAGCTGGCTGGTTTGCTCCTCACTGAAATTGTCATCGCTAATTAACAGTAGACTGGGGCTGCCATCGGGTAGTTGCGGTCCCTGAGTCATCCCTTCCAGGTTATCTATATAGAGTCCCAAATCAGTTAAATCTAACAGCAGCTTTTTCTTGAGAGGCTGTACCTGCTCAATCTCTCCCTTAAGACTCTCAATAGTACTAGTATCCGTGGCGTTACCAATTACCACCTGAAATATTTTAGCCCCCGCACCCTCAAAGCCAAAGGTTCTTTCTAGGCTGAGAAAATAGCCCTCAGTCTGAAGCGCTAAAAGTTCCGTTAAGCCATTGGCAATAACCTCTGGGGGAGTAGGCTCCAGTAAATATAGGTGTTCAGCCAGTAAAACAGGATTGCCCACAGGGTTGACTACGTAATGCAATAAGCGAATTCTCGCCTGTTCTTCTCCTGCAAAAGATTCATCTTGCAGCAGTGCCGATTCAGTTGCGGTAAAGACGCGAAAGGGATCAGCAGGTAAGCCAGTACGATTAATGGTTAAGGACTCAAAAGCTAAATTTTCCTGAACGCCCCTCGGTTGAACTGGTTCTTCTCCTGCTAAATAACGTTGAGGTAATCGCAACTCTCCTAGTTTTTTGCCCGTGGCTAATTCAAATTCCCCTAAAAAGGGTTCAACTCCTTGGGTGGGGTTGCCCTCGCTAGAGATAAAAATGGTGTTTCTGGGGGAGAGTGCCAAACCCTCTGGGTCAATTGTCCCTTTGGTGTAAGGCTGGTCGGATTCATCCCGCAGAATAGTTAAATCTTTTGGTTCAAAACTAGCAATCTTTAATGCGCCATCTTCAGTAGTTTTAACCTTCAGTTGAAAAGTATAGAAACGAGCTGGAGCTTTGGCACTGCGATCGTCAGACAGAACGTAGCATAAATCTTGTTCACGATTATAGGCGATCGCCGATAATCCCCCCACTACCGTATCCTGAAATGTTGTTTGGGGTAGGTCGTACTGATCAACAAATTCTAAAGCCAAATTACGAAAAGTGCGCTGTTCGGCAGTAATCCTCGGTGGGAGGCGAAAGGCGGTAAGACTGAGCAGAATAAAACATAAAAACACGCTTAGGGCGAATCTGGGCAAAAGTTCTTTTAAGCGATCGCTCACAATTTTCTGACAAGATTAATATTTATTACTATTACTCTTTTAAATCTATCAGGTTGTAGCTCTACTAAGAAAATCTGCTGATGCTTTAGTATTCAATTTGGGGCAGTATGTAACTAACTAATTCAAAAGCTATCAAGATATTGCTACTTTTTGTAAGATTAAAGTCTACATTGTAGATAGGAATATTTTTGATGGCGGAACGAGTCCAAAAAGTTTTGTCCCAGTGGGGAATTGCCTCGCGGCGCAAAGCGGAAAAAATGATTGTTGATGGTCGAGTTCAAATCAACGGACAAACTGCCACCATAGGTGACAAAGTGGACTTAACTATTGATACTTTGCAGGTAGATGGCAAGGCAGTTCAAAAGACTCATCGTCCCAGTCTAATCTATCTCTTACTCAACAAGCCCGTAACTGTGGTGTCTACCTGTGACGACCCTCAAAATCGGACAACCGTGATGGACTTATTATCGGCAAATCTAAGGCGTGGTATGGGTATCCACCCCGTAGGCAGATTGGATTTTGCTTCCAGCGGGGCATTAATTCTGACTAATGATGGTCAGTTAACCTTGGGGCTGACTCATCCTCGGTATCACCTACCCAAAACTTACTTGGTAACTTTAGATCGCTCTCCGACGAAAAAAGATTTGGCACGTTGGCGAGGAGGTGTCATGCTTGATGGCAAAAAAACCCTTCCTGCTCAAATTGAGTTTGCTCCTGGGGATCACGGGAAAAAAACTCTAAAAATAATCTTAACCGAGGGCAGAAATCGACAAATACGCCGTGTGGCACAACAGCTTGGCTATCAAGTTAATCAGCTTCATCGAGTGGCGATTGGAGCAATTACCCTAGATGGGGGAGCAAATGAGCAGCTTGCTGCTGGTAAATATCGACATCTTCGCCCATCAGAAATTAACTGGTTACAAAATTCTTTAACCGCAAAATCTTTTGCTCCCACAAGAGGCTTAAGGAGTGCAGTTTATGAGTAAAAATAATTTAACCGCCGAACAACAGCAGCAGCTCCAAGATATAGGAGCAATTCTTAGCAGGACTCGCCGCGCTAAAAATATCTCTTTAGAACAGGTAGCAGCAAACACCCTTATTTCCCAGCGAATATTGGCAGCAATTGAAGCAGGAAACATCGCAGAATTGCCAGAACCTTTTTATATTAGGGCTTTATTAACTAAATTTGCTCAAGAAGTTGGCGTAAAAGAGATTAAGTTTTCCGTTAATCCCAAAGCCGATTCGGCAACTAATCATCGGCAAGGGCAAAATCAGCAACGTCGTTATTGGTTTAACTTTCAATTGCGATCGCTACATCTTTATTTGCTCTATATTTTGCTGGTAGTTGTTTCTGTAAGCACCATCACGAGACTGGTTGAGCGTCCCGTCATCATTAATCAGGTTCAGCCAAGTAATTCTAATGTAATTTCACAAGCAATACCAGAAGACGCTAATTTAGTCTCAGCTGTCTCGGCTAATCCAGACACAGCACCGCAATTAGTTTCCAGCAATACCCCCGAATCCGTCAGCGTCGGCATCAATTTGCAGGAAAGATGCTGGCTCAAGGTAATGGTAGACGGCAAGCTGGCTTTTGAAGGGACTCTCCCCGCAGGTACTCAGCGTAACTGGACTGGTCAACAAGAGGTTACGATCAAAGCAGGTAATGCTGGGGGTGTAGTGATTAGTTTTAATAATGAACAGCAGCAGGTATTAGGTGCGCCAGGAGAAGTGGAGGAAATTACTTACACGGTTAATTAACGTTAGTTTTGAATAAGCTTAATCCCTTAGCTACTAATCGATTAAAACGCCATCTATCCTCTGAATAACTGGTAACCTCCTGAAATTTACCATCAAAGGCATCGGAAGTATCTTTTAAAGACGCCAAACGCAGTTTTCTTCATCGTTCCACTTTATTAACGAGCGATCGCTGAATTTTCAACATTACATCAAAGTTTCATTTTGTAAGTGTATCTGCGCAGATAGACAGCGAATATCCACTAGTTTAACTGTTGATAGCTAACGGTATAGTTGAGATGGAGATCACCTTTGGTTCCCACAGACAACCTTTATGCGGTCGTCTCCAACGCAGTGTTAGGCTGTTGATTCGTCTGTTTAAGAGGCTTGGTGATGATTTGCCTTCCGCTTTTAGCCTCCTGCTTTCGCAAATCTTTACAGATTGTTGCTAAATCGTAGTTAAAAGACTTTGCATGTTCTTCTCGAACTCTATGAATCTCTTCAAGAATCTCATCCTGCCACATCTCTACTCTCCCATCAGTTCATAAGGTGTACAAATTATCGGTAGCTCATAACCAGCCTCGTTGCTGATTTGTGACAATTTCTTCTGAATTTGAGCATTGGCGATATGTTTACAATTCCACGTTAACAAATAGTCCAAACCATAGACCGTGGCTACCGCAATATGAAGTGCGTCATCAGCAGCTTTAGGGGGAAGATTGCTTTTAGCAAGAAACAGGGCTGCTAAAGTCTGAGCCGCTTCACTCACTGCAAGTAAGGGGAAGTCACGCAGAATCTCAAGTCGCCGAGTTGCCATCTCTGTATCGCCTCGTGCCACTTCGTTCAAAACTACTTGGGAAATATAAAGGTTGAACTGAGTACGACGAGTATCCCACCATTCCCTTGTTGCTTCTGCATTTGCCATGAGGATTAAATTGTTGCTGGATCTGGCGGTTAGATACCCAGTGATGCTGGTTTCAATATAGACAGATTCTCTCATGCACGATCACCACTCTAACTTGCAAATTCCAATCCCATAACCCGATTGCTAATCTTAAAGCCAATGAATCAATATTTCTTGATAGAGCGATCGCATTTTTTACTCAGATTGTTAACGTCAACCAAAGTACCAAACCAAGCTTACGTTAACCTTGATTCTTTAGATAGTAATAAAACGATTATCCCCCCAGACGGCAAAATCCTGCCCTGAGATCAGCAAGCGATCCTGCAATGGATTCCACTGACTTCCAGAAGGAGACCAGCTACCAGGACCAATCTTCACTGCTAGCTCACCCTTGTCTCCACGAATATATGCTGAATAAAATAGCCCTTCAACGGCGGAGTCAATGAAAAGACGACTATTGGAACTAATGCCATATGCTTTGCGGATTGCGATCAATCTCTTAATTTGCGTTTCATAGAAAATTCCCGCATCGTAAATGTCGCGCCAAAAAACGCAAGGAATACCAGGGTGGGTCAAAATATAAGCATATCCTTGCAGGGTTTTACTAGATCCTGGAAAAGCAGTTGCATATTCATTACCACGAATTTCCTCCGTATCATGATTCTCGATGAATGTAACTGCTTTGTCAGACCAAAGTCCTAAGACACCAGGAGCTCTATCAAAATATTTTAAATAGTTATAACGACGTCTCTCGATCGCATCATAGAGAGCAAATCTTAGAGGAAAATCAAAGGCTGTAGAACGAAATGCAGGCTCTGGGTGAGTCGAATCAATCCAATTAACTATCGATTGGGGATCTCCATCGAAATATTCACCGACGCTAAATACTGGAGAAGTCCTGCGATTGTATAGTTCAACTGCCCAGCCAGCAAAGCCTTTTACTAGATCATATCTCCATCCTGAAAATCCAGCTCTAGCAGGATTTTTCAAAACATCGTTCATCCAGGTAATAATTGCATTAGACACTTCTGGATTTCTATGATCAAGGTCTCGTGCAGGTGCATAACCCTCACCAGAATCTAGGTTAAATGATTTTGGACCAGAATATTCATCATCAGCAGCAACACCAAACTCACCGAAGCTAGGATTCACAAAGTCTGCCTCGGCAAGTCTGCCAACACGATGATTAACTATAATGTCAGCAATGATGTTTAGCGGACTCAGAGACTGAATCGCATCTCGTAACTCCAACTCTGAGCCATACTGAGAATCTAACTTATTCAATTCGCGGGGAAGATAACCTTCGGAAGCCAGTGAATCGGAAGCTGGTGGGAACCAAACATGAGTAAATCCCGAGTCTTTAATACGTTGAGCATTCTGACGCAAGATTGAGTACCATGAGACTCCCGCCGTCCGTTTTACACTCCACGATAACCAATGAAAACCCTGAAGAAGAATATCTTGACTCATTGTTGCTGCTTAATATGTTTTCCTAAGTAATGATACTTAGATGATAATACTTAGATAATAAAGTATTGGGTAGCGATAAACACATAACGATCTTTCTGAAAACCAATAGATGATATTAATTGGGTGTTTAATTAACTTGAGCAACTATAATGAGGCATTTTAAACAGTTAAATTCAAGCTCATGACCTCTATTGATTGGCTGATTGTCCTGGTTTATTTTGCTCTTACTACTGCCATCGGAATCTTGCTTTCCCGCAAAGCATCCCGTAGTTTAGATGACTTTTTTGTATCAGGGCGATCGCTTTCTTGGTGGTTAGCAGGGACTAGCATGGCGGCTACTACTTTTTCCATTGACACGCCTCTATATATTTGTGGCGTAGTGGCAAGTCGGGGAATTGCAGGTAACTGGGAATGGTGGAGCTTTGGCATTTCCCACGTAATCTTAATCTATGTTTTTGCTCGTATGTGGCGACGTTCAGCGGTGGTTACTGATGCAGAACTGACAGAAATTCGCTACGGTGGCAGGAATGCCGCGATTTTAAGGGGAACTAAGGCGTTTTTGTTTGCCGTCCCGATCAACTGTATTGGTATTGGCTACGCTATGCTAGCTATGGTCAAGGTGGTAGATGCTCTAGAACTGTGGCAGAGTCTGGGGCTAAATCCAGGGACTGGTCTAAAAATTTGGAGCGTAGTTGGGGTCAGTCTGCTAGTGCTGATTTATTCAGGATTTTCGGGACTTTGGGGAGTAGTTGTCACCGATTTTCTACAATTTTTCCTAGCTCTATTGGGGGCAATTATTGTAGCAGTGGTAGCAGTCCACCATGTAGGAGGAATTCATCAGCTAGTTCCCCAGGTACAGGAAGTAAGTGAGCTAGACATCTTAGCTTTCTTTCCCCTTCAGTTTGGTTCTGACGGCTTGGGCTGGAGTGATGCGGCGGGGATCACCGCCACTACCTTTTCCGCATATCTGTTTGTGCAGTGGTGGTCTTTTCGTCGTAGTGATGGGGGGGGTGAGTTTATTCAACGTTTGGTAGCGGCTAAAAATGAGGCTGAAGCGGAAAAATCAGCCTGGCTGTTTAATATTCTCCACTACGGCATCCGCACTTGGCCCTGGATTATAGTAGCACTGGTGGCAATGGTAGTTTACCCTGATTTAGCAGATCGGGAATTGGGCTATCCCAGACTGATGCTAGATTTTTTGCCCCCTGTGGTGTTGGGTTTGGTGGTTACTTCTCTAATCGCCGCCTTTATGAGCACCGTCTCCACGTCAATTAATTGGGGTGCATCATATATAACCAATGATATCTATCTCCGCTTTCTCAAGCCTGATGCTACTCAATCCGAATTAGTAATGGTGGGTCGAGTGGCTTCTATTTTAGTAACTATTTTAGGTGCGATCGCCGCTTTAAATTCTCAAGATGTCACTACAGTATTTCGTTTAGTAATTGCCATTGGCACGGGACCTGGGTTGGTTTTGATTCTTCGTTGGTTTTGGTGGCGAATTAATGCGACAGCGGAGTTAGCCGCTATGGTGGGAGGCTTTCTAATTGGTTTAATCACGAGCATCTATCGTGAGCAAATTATGGCTACTTTACCGATATTTGAGCAAATATTGACTGATTTTGGCTCAAGGCTCTTGTTTATCTCTCTAACTACTGCTCTGCTGTGGATTACGGTCATGTATCTGACTCCTCCAGAATCAGATGAGATTTTAGATGAATTTTACCGTCGTGTACGACCAGGTGGAATTGGCTGGAGGCGTTATCAACAGAGGACAGGAATCCCTCCCGCCCAAAATTTGACTCACGATCTACAAAAAGTAATCGCCGCTAGCTTATTGTTGTTTGGTTCAATGTTTGCCCTTGGGGGATTTTTGCTTCTGCAATCATTGACAGGATTTGTCGCACTGGCGATCGCCGTTGCGGGTGGTTTTTGGCTGCGTCAACTGAATCAGCGTCAAACGTTTGTCATGAGTAAACCAGGATTAGAATAATTGGGCTAAATCTGGTGGCAAACTCTAGAAATTTTCTTGGATAAATATTTCTTGATAGAGCGATTTTCATTAAATAAATTTAGTCTATCTTTAGGGAATCGAGAATTACAGAAATTTTCTGAATTGCGATCATAAGGTAGCTTATATTGTGCGATTTTTTAAAATTTTATACCTTTTCTCCTTTATAGGCTTGCAAAATTTGATCTGTCATTGCACGAGACTTTAATGATTGTTTATCATCAATAGCAGCTTCCGATTCGCTGATGATTTTGACTGCGGTAAGAAATATCTTTCTGCATTTTTCAGGATCATTAAGCTTTTTAATTATGGGGTCACAATATTTATCAGTCTTTCTGCGACTATTGAGTGGAGGTAAGTCTTCTGATGAGGCAATTAAAGGCACAAGCATAATTAAATAAAATCTTACTTTTTTAAACCTTTTCTCGATATCACTCGAATTAAACAGCGAGTCCAGTCTGTAATAAGTGAGTCCAGATAAATAATATGGAGCAAAGCAATGATCTGGTTCAAAGAGGTTTCGTCCAGGCTCACCTATATTTTTTGCTAATTTTCCAAAATATGTTGTGACCTGGTGAGGATCTTTATTAAACATTGAGGAGAATGATTTCAATTGATTTGCAATAGTAATAATTCTTCTTTTCACAACTTTTCTGTCTGAATTATATTCCTTTGCTCTCCTTTCATAGTATAGTTTTCCATCACCCTCAATCGTTGCGTAATAATGCTGAAGGTTCTTCTGAAAATCAGACATAGCTGATAATTGCTCTTTTTTTATAGCAGTCTGATTGTTTGTAGAAACAGTGATTAATGCTCGAATTTCCTCATTACGAGTGGCAATTAATCTGACAGGGATAGAGATATTTTGAATTTGCTTATTTTTTCTATTTTCATATAGTACATTACTCGTTTGACAACCATTTACAATTTGATAGTCACTAAGAGTAAGAGTGTTTGCAGAAGATTTAACTGAATCAGCCACAATGGTTATTCCATTATTCAGAACGCTGAATAAGCTAGGGTTGGGACCATCTAATGTTTCTTTAATACTTGAATTTACTGGGTTTTTTTTCCCTTGAAAATCACGTACATTATCATCAAAAACACTACGAATGTTTCCGTTTTCATCGATAATTAGCTTTCTGAATTCTGAAAAAGGTAAAACTCCATAAAAAGACTCATCAATACCTTCAACTTCAGGCAAGGCTACTTTACTAACAAATGTTATTTTTGCACTAACAGGATTTTTCGTTTTCCTATATAATTTGCCTAGTTCATTTGCATCAACAACATTTGCCTCTACAGTTTCAAAAAGATTTAGACTAATCAAGTCTTTCTTATATGTTTCAACAACTGCTTCAACATTTTTATCGTCTTTATTTCGGATACCAGTAGTTATATAGTAAGTTTTGCACGTTGGGTTTTCTCTAAATTCAGAAGCATTATCCAATATGTATTCAGATAATTCAGAGGCTTTTAAAATATCTTGATTTCTTGGAAGCTTAGGACTTTCTGAAAAAAATCGTTTACTCCAAAGTAGAAGTTCCTCATCTCTTTAGTATCGAAAGAAGAAGAGGACTTAGCCTGGATGAAAAGATAAGTTACTTCTAAATATCCGTTACTTTCTAAAAGATCGTCGATTTCATTAGTGTCTTCTATTAGATTGCCATTCACAATTATTGCAAGACCATCAATGCCTGTATCACTACCTGAACCCACAGTAATAGCTTTTGCATCAAAAGTCTTATTATATTCATTTGACAAAGTGACAAAATTACAAAACAACTCAAAGTCTTCAGGCTCACTCGATAGACTGAGTTCCTGATTTTTTAAGAACTCTTCAAGTAGTTTCTTGGTAATCCTATCCATGCTGGTTTTCCAAACAAGTTTAGCAATCTATATGATAAACGTCATTTTCAAGAAGTGAGTAAAATAGAAATTGAAGAATTTTTAATTCTTTTAAATCTTAAAGTTAAAGTAAATAGAAGTTAAGCTTATATCCTCGATAGCTTTACTCCCATCCCATCATAAAACTACCGAAAATAAATAACGGTAAATACCTAATAATCTGAGTTTTGGCTAGGTAATTATCGAGTGGGATGGGAGTAAACAAGCTTAAATCATTTATTTCTAGGTCAATTATCCTAAAAATTAAATTGGGATCAATATCCTATAGAATTTAGGAAATTTGCTTCAGGCGCAAAGAAGTCGCAATTTCATAGGGTGAAAATGTTCTGGCGCATGATGGCGATAGGTTTATTTGCACTCATATATTTTGCCAGATTATTTCTAAATTCTCTGATTCCTATTTTCCATAACATGCCTTTCTGATTTAAATTGTGTACCTTTGTGTGCACAAAATTACTATAAACTACTTATTAAACAACTTGGAAATTTGTTCTAAAATCAGGCAATTTTGCTCTGTTAATTTAGCTTGCCAATTAGGTTCCACAATCACCGTTCCAGTCTGTTCAACAATAATTGCTGCCCCAGTTAGACAATCATTGGGCTGTAGATCTTCTCGGCGATATACCTTAGCATCGTGCCATTGATCTAAAGTAAACATTAGTACTGTGGCGATCGCTTGAGGGGGCTGATTTAAGGGGCGAGTCCGAGTAATAATGAGTTCAGGAGGAGTATCCATAGTTTGAATTAACTCCACCGAAGCGGATTCGACAATTAATGGTTTTTCAGGCTGCACGAAGCCATAACGGGCTTGATGTTTTCTGGTAAATTCTTGCTGCATCACCGCAAGATCATCCTGAAAGTCAATCGCTAAAGTAGAGTTACTTCCCTCGTATTTTAAATTGACTTTTCGTACTATTAATTCGGGTATTTCCTGATCTCTTACCCCCTTCTCAATTAAAGAATTGATTACCGACTCCAACTGAGGCATCACGTCAGCGGTTAAAGTCAGTTCCACCGACTCAACTTTAGTAATGCTAATATCCGCCAAACCGATACCGTATGCTGATAGTACCCCTGCATAAGGATGAATAAAGATTTTACTAATCCCCAAAACCTCCGCAGTCAAGCAGGCTACCTGTCCCCCCGCCCCACCAAAACAGCAAAGAACATAGCCAGTGACATCATAACCACGTTGGAGACTAATCTTTTTAATCGCGTTTGCCATATTGTTAACGGCGATCGCCATAAAACCCGACGCTACCTCCTCGGCTGTCCGCTGATAATCTGTAACAGCAGCTATTTCATCCGCCAAGACAGAAAATTTATTAATAACAATTTCTCGATCTAAAGGTAGATTACCATCTCGACCAAAAACAGCAGGAAAGTACTGGGGCTGTATTTTACCCAGCATCACGTTAGCGTCAGTAACCGTCAATTTTCCCCCACGACGATAACAGGCTGGACCAGGGTTAGAACCGCCAGATTCAGGACCTACCTGATAACTCATCCCATCAAAGGTCAGGATTGATCCTCCCCCCGCAGCAATAGTATTAATGGCTAACACAGGGACTCGCATTCTGGCACCTGCTATAGTTGAATCCAATTCCCGCTCATATTCCCCTGCATAGTGCGCTACATCGGTACTTGTTCCCCCCATATCAAAGGAAATAACCTGATTAAATCCTGCTTTCTGACTAGTTTTAACCGCTCCGACGATGCCCCCCGCAGGTCCACTGAGAATACTATCTTTACCCTGAAACTTTTCGGCGCTAACTAGCCCCCCATCGGATTTCATAAACATCAGCCGAGTATCGGGTAATTGACTGGCAATGCGATCAATATAGCGACGTAAAATTGGGGTTAGGTAAGCATCAACCACCGTAGTGTCTCCGCGACTGACTAATTTCATGAGAGGACTTACCTCATGGGAGATTGATATCTGGGTAAATCCTGCTGAACGAGCAATTTCCGCAACTTCTAACTCATGTTGGGGATAGCGATAGCTGTGCATTAAGACAATAGCACAGCACCTAATCCCCTGGGCGTAAACTGTCTCTAAATTTTGTTTAACTAGTGGTCGATCTACCGCCTTTAGTTCATTTCCCTGGGCATCATATCGTTCATCAATCTCTACTACAGACTCATACAGCATGCTGGGGAGAATAATTTCCCGAGCAAAAATATCAGGGCGGTTTTGATAGCCGATTCGTAGCGCATCTTTAAAACCTTTGGTGATTAATAGCACCAGGCGATCGCCTTTTCTTTCCAACAGGGCATTAGTAGCTACTGTAGTGCCCATCTTCACCACTTCTATTTGTTCTGTAGGGATGGGTTGATTATGAGAAATACCCATCAGTTCTCGAATCCCCTGAATCGCTGCATCCTGATACTGCTCAGGATTTTCCGATAGTAACTTATGAACCACAATTTGATTCTGGGGAGTTTTGGCTACTAAATCGGTAAAGGTACCACCGCGATCAATATAAAATTGCCAACCCGCTAAAGAATTCATGTTGCTTAACACCATAGTACTGAGAAGGATTAATCATTACTTTTTTTTCCATCCTTTTCTATAACCATAATGGCAATTGATTGAATTCTTGATTAAGTAGGTCGGTATAAATAAAATTAACTGGTTAGGGTAGTTAGTCGTTCGTGATAATACTTATAATCGTATTCATATTTCTTAATCTGAGTAACTTTATTTTGCCCTACTTACTTAAAGATCATTAAAAAAGCAAGCATCCCAAACTGTAAATGCTTGCTCTATAGACTATTAAAGCTCTACTTAAAACCAAATTATAGTTTTAGCATAATTTAAAAAATAAGCGTTTCATATTAATTCTAATCTTAAGAGTACTTACCAAATTCTAGCTATTACTAAAAAGATAGCTTGCTTTATATTCAATTTATGCTGCTTGAGGTTCTAACATATTGCTTAATTGCTCGATTCCTTTATGCAAATGTCTGGTAACAGTCATTGGACTAATTCCGATATGTTTAGCAGCTTCTTTACGGGGTAAATCCCAGAGAAACACACATTCAATTGCCGCTTTGGTTTTTTCTTCTAACTGGCTTAATGCTCGCTGTAACTGTATCTTATCTTCTTCAAGTTTGCGTTGTTTCTGATAGTTGGGGTCAGCAATAGTATCACCAAAAGTAATCGATGAATCAAGGGAATTATTAACCACAGCATCTAGGCTAATTGGTAGTCGATTTTGTAAAGCTAACTGGCACTCGCTCCATTCATGAAGAGGAATTCCTAACCCTGCCGCAAGCTCAGTATCTTTGGGCAGGCGACCTAGCTTTTCAATTAAATCTTTGCGAAGTTTTTTGCCTTTAGTATAGAGTTCTTGCCACCTTCGAGGAATACGCATCATGCTACCCTTATCTCTAAGATAATGAAGCATTTCGCCACGAATATAAGGAATAGCAAATGAGCTAAATGCCGAACCTTGTTGAGGATCAAAGCGCTCGATCGCTCTAATTAAACCGAGATAGCCAATCTGTTCCAAATCTTCATAGGGTTCAGCACATTTACGGCAGATTTGATGAGCTACTTTTCTGACTAAACCTGCATTTAATTCAACTAATTTATTGCGTAATTTTAGCGAAGGATTACGATGATAACTTTGCAAAAAATCCATGCAACGGTAACTAAGAGCTTGAGTATCCATATAAATAAATTTTTTGGGATCAACAATCTATTATGGTGAATCTAAGTCTTATTTTCTGTTGTGAGAAAAAACTATACCATAGTTGTTTTACGGAAAAACTTAATCAAAGTTTTAGTTTCTCCGAGCAAACACGCATTGTTTAGGTGATTTAATGCTGATTAACTGACTTGATAAACTGCTTACTTTAGCAAAATTTAATTTGAATTGTTCAATAGTAACTAAGTTTAATATTGCCAAAATCTTTATAAGATGGTTATTGATTTTAAAATCTATTTTTAATTGAAATTGAGAGTAGAATGCTATTCAGACAGTAATTTGACAAGCAGCATTAAAAATATCTATCAACAAAAAAAATAGGGATAATATTAATTATCCCTGCAAATTCAATATTAAGCTCAGGCAAATAAATTAAAGTTTTTCCAGTTCTTCCGTAAGGATTCTTATGGTGAGACGAATTTGCTCCTCAGTATGATTACAGGTAATAAAAAATCTGAGTCTAGCTCCATTTTGTGGCACAGAAGGATAAATCATAAACGGGACATTAATGCCTCGCTTAAATAAATTCTGCGATAATTTAATTGATTTGAGAGAATCTCCCACAATAATAGGAATTACAGGAGAATCCTGGCTCATTCCTGTGTCTAAGTTATGCTCTTTTGCTAGATCTAAAAATAATCTAGCCCTGGTTTGGAGAGTAATCGCTCTTTCAGGTTCAGCTTTTAGCACTTTTATTGCAGCGAGAGTAGCGGCAGCATTTGGGGGAGACATGCCTACGCTAAAGACAAATCCAGGGGCGGTATACTTAAGATATTCCACTAGCTCATGAGAGCCTGCAATATAGCCCCCACAACTAGCAAAGGACTTACTCAGAGTACCCATCCATAGATCCACATCGTTGGGGTTGATTTGGCAATATTCACTAATCCCTCTCCCCGTGCTGCCAATAGTGCCAATAGAGTGAGCTTCATCCACCATCAGAAACGTCTTATACTTTTGCTTCAGCCCAATCACTGCTGGCAGATTAGCAATATCACCATCGGTACTATATACCCCTTCCAGTACAATCAATACCCTTTGATAGCGGTGTCGGCGATCGCTCAGAATTTTCTCTAATGCTGATACATTATTGTGGGGAAAAGCAACTAAACTAGCCCCAGAAAGGAAACACCCCTGAAGGATACTATTGTGACTGAGGGAATCATAAATAACTAAATCATCTTTGCCAAACAAGTGTCCAATGGTCGTTACATTAGTGGCGTGTCCTCCCACCAGCACAATACAGTCTTCTACCCCAATAAAATCAGCAATTTCCCGCTCCAGTTCTTTGTGGAGGGGTTTTTCCCCTGAGATTAGACGGCTAGCGCAGGCAGAAGTGCCGTAACGCTCAATGGATTCTTGAGCAGCCTGGGTTACTTGAGGATCGCCACACATCCCAATATAGTTGTAGGTAGCAAAGTTAATCAACTCGCGACCATCGATAATAGTACGGTCATTGACTACCGTCTCTTGGGGCACAAAAAACGGATTTCCGTTACCTAAACTCTGAACCTGTTCTTGTTGAGCTAAAAGCTTTTTATATTCTGGAAACTCAGCAAATCGATAGTTTGCTAAAGGAATATCAAATTGGTAATTATCTTGTAATTCTTCTAAAGATTGTTCATTCCTAGCTGCCTCAGAACTCAATTCTCGCTCAAGGGAATTAGTCTGTCTCTCAGCCAGGCTAAGATTGGCTAGATATTGAGCTAATACCTCAATATTCTGATAATCCCACAGCAGGGTGGGGGGTAAACGACATCCCAGATATTCTTCAAGATCCCCTGACAAATTGATTGCCTCGGCTGATTCTAAGCCATATTCTTCAAAATCTTGACGGACATCAATTTGATGGGGCTCAATCTCTAGTAATTCGGCAAATTTATCAATCAACCAGCCTTGGATCGTCTCTGCTCGGGAAAGGATACCTAAATTTGATGATTGACTATGATTATTAACCGTAATTTTACTTTCGGTACCATTTAAAGTTTTATTGAATAGTGTCATTGTACACTCCTACACCACTTAGTTAAGAATTTACCGCTCAGAGTCTTGCTCCTATCAGTAAATGAGAATCTTGCGAGTCGTTGCTTTTTTGGTTCATGTGACACTTTCCCAACCATAATGGTTACGCTCGATGGTTATTTTGCCACGAACCCCCGCCAGAATACCAGAGTATCCAGCGGGGGTTGATTGATTTAGTCTTATTAATAATCTCAATATGATGGCGACCTCGCTTTCGGTTATAAATATACCAATCTACAGAATATTAGATCGAATTTATAACATACTCGCAGAGATCGCCAGTAATTAGGGGAAATATCTTGCTTAAGATTAGCTCGCCATATATTCTCGGACGTAACTTCTCCGCCTTCTTAATTGGGCTAGAGCCTGATGTTCCAGTTGGCGGACACGTTCACGACTAATGCTCATCCGCTGACCAATCTTGGCTAACGATAATTCCTTACCGTCGTTGAGACCAAAGCGGAGAGCGATTACTTCCTGTTGCTGTGGCGATAGATCCGCCATCAAGCTATACAGGTCATTACGCAATAATTGCTGGGTAGCATAGCGGTCTGGGGAGATTCCTTCATCTTCCAGTAATTCAGAAAGTTCAGTATCCTGATTATCCCCCACACGAACATCCAGGGAAATTGGTTGACGGGCAATGCTCAAAAACTCCCGAATCTGTTCGGGTTTGAGTTCTAATGCCTCAGCAATCTCATTGATTTCAGCGCTACGACCCAATTGTTGCGCCAACTCCCGCTGAGTTTTCTTAATTTTATTGAGCTTTTCCGTAATGTGAATTGGTAAGCGAATGGTGCGAGCCTGTTGAGCGATCGCCCTAGTGATGGCTTGACGAATCCACCAGTAGGCATAGGTGGAAAATTTATATCCTCTAGTGGGATCAAATTTTTCCACCCCTCTTTCTAAGCCCAAACTACCTTCCTGAATTAGATCGAGGAATTCCATATTGCGCTTTTGATATTTTTTGGCGATCGCCACTACGAGGCGTAAATTCGCCTCGATCATTTTTTGTTTGGCTCGTTGACCCTCTTTAATGATTCTGTTAAGTTCAATCTCACTCAGTTGGACAGTTTCTGCCCACTCCTTCAGGCTGAGTTCGCATTCTTGTTCGCGCTCTAACTCTTCTTTTTCCGTTAACAGGATCATCATTTTCTGTACTTGCTTCCCATAGATAATTTCTTGTTCGTGGGTTAGCAAGGGTACCCGACCAATTTCGTGCAGATAGGTTCTCACCATATCTGCCGAGTAGTTTCCTTTAGGGGTTGTTTTTCCGATTTTGGCTTGAGGCATTGATACAGTTATGACTCCTTTATAAACTTCAAAAGTCAGTAATACTTCTCGATTGTTATGTAAACCGAATTAAGCAGTAATTTATAGAAGTTCTTGAATAAAGATCAAGAAATTTATATTTGCTCTATGTATTTAGACTGTGAATCTCTAATAAAGGTTCAACAATATTTTATTTTTCAGCTATGATTGGCTTTTAAGCGACTTGGTTTGAGTGCAATGAGGGTACGGTGACGAGGATCGGACTTCACCGTTGTCTGATAATCAAATCCAGCCCGAGCGATCGCCGCTTCCACATCAAAAGTAAAGTAATCATCGCTCCAGGGTTCGGTACTCTTCATTAGGGTGAACAGTACTGGGGGTAAACTCTGAATCACCGCAGAAGTCGGATCATTATCTAGAATTGCCATCACCCCACCAGGCTTGAGAATCCGTAACACCTCACCAAAAATTTCTTGGGTAGCCTGTCGTGGCAGTTCATGAATTATAAATTGTAAAGTTACCAAATCCAGCGAATTTGCTGGTAATCCAGTTGCTTCCCCCGAAGCATGAAGCCATTGGCTAATCTGCTGTTGATTATCTCTAGTTTGGGCTACTGTGAGCATGTAGGGGGATAAATCCAAACCAATAGTAGTGAGGGGGAAATTTTGTCTGGAGGCAAAATATTGATGCAAACTCAGGGTGGAAATGCCCACAGAACAACCCAAGTCAAGCATTTGAGTCAGCCTAGGGGGAGTATAGTTCGCCAATACCTGAAGAAAGCTATGGCGTAATTTTTGTTGCGCTTCTTGCCAGGTAAAATTTTCCTTTGACCAAATCCTCAGTGCCATCGAATAGGTAGCCGAAGGTGCCTCAAAAGCTGCCTGCCAACAGAGGTTTCCTTGAGGGTAGGCATGGAATGGAACCAGATAATAGTCAGGATAGTTTAAGTCTGGGTTGGTCAGAGAATCCAAATCAGCTTGACTAATCGCTGCTGCTAATTCTTGACAGGTTTGACGCCAGGGAATTCCTTTTTTCTCGGCGGTTTTAATCAGAATTCGCCGTGCCTGAACCTGCATCACAGCATAAATTGGCTTAATTCTAATGAGCAGGTTGACGAAGCGTGATAGCAGACTATCTGTTCCTGCCCAGTCAGGCTTTAACTTAGTGATTGTTCTAGTCACAATAATTTTCTAATACAGATAAAACAGCAGATTTCTTACAAAAGTGAAATAATGCGCAATGAGTAATAAATGACGAGCAAAAAGTAATAAGCAATAAGCGATAAGTAACAAGCAATAGGCGAAAAGTAATAAGCAATAAGCGACAAGTAATAAACAATCTGTAAGAAGCAATAAACAACAGGTACTCAAATTGATAATAAGCTGACTAAGGAAATGCTTTTGCCAGAAGTCAAGGATGATTAACTCAAATCTTGAACTGATTCTGTGGTTTTATAAAGTACCTTTTCCAGAAATTATTGTTTAGTCAAAAATAGATATTTTTCTATAATAGTGCTGCTAAAAATAGTGTAATAACAATACCTCACCACCTGCTTACTTCCGCAATCATTTAATCATAAATACTGATTTGTTATTTCCTATCAACAGTTTCTCATCAACAATTTTACAGAAAGAGTTAAATGTCAAAAAATTATTGATTAATTGTTATTAGCATCATGCATTTGGGAACAATAACCTATATGAGTTATCAAACTGTTTTGACTACAAGCTTATTTCATGAGTCATATTATAAATCCAGCAGAGTTGTTAACAGATTTATCTCGGTCTAATGCCACGGGAATCTTGCAGGTTGCCAGTGATCGAGTTCGTTGGAGTATTTATCTGGAACAAGGACAGCTTAAATGTGCTGCTAACTCGGTACAGCAGTTGATGGTGACCTTAGATCATCATCTAAGAGCTTTAGGATTGCAAAATGCAGCCGCAGCAGCGAAGTCTATTCCTAGCTCGTCTGCGGAGCAGCAGCAGGCAGAGTTTAACTGGCTGGAAAGCGGTCGTATTATTCCCTCTATTAATTGGTTAGTATTACGAGGGCATCTTAATCGACAGCAAGCCCAAGAGATATTTGCCAGCTTTAGCCGAGAAGCAATTGAAACTTTTTTGTGGCTTAAAACAGGAGATTATAAATGGATTAAACAGAGTAATGAACTCCCGCAACATGCCCTAGCAGCTAGGGTTACTTTTCAAAATCTTGATTTGTCACCAATGCTGCAAAAAATGCAGGAGAGAATCAAAAACTGGCAGGGTTTTGGTAGTTCTATTTTATCTCCTTATCAATGTCCTTATTTGGCAAATTCTCAATCACCCAATAATTCTGCATCGCCAATTTTGCTCAAGATAGCCAAATTTTTAAAGGGTTTAAGCTTTCGTCAGTTAGCATTAATTCTTAACCAAGATGAATTAAAAATTGCTCAACTTTTACATCCCTATATTAAGAGCGGCGAAATTTCGATTCGGGAACCCCCACAGCCTTTCAATCTGCTGCCCTATATTCCTGCCTCAAATACAGCTCCGACTCAAGCAACTTCGACGGATAAGTTGAAGGTAGCCTGTATTGACGATAGTCCCACTATCCTCGATGAAATGCAGCGATTTTTGGGAAGTGATATCTACGAAATTACCAAAATTGAAGATCCTCTCAAGGCGGCACCAATTCTATTGCGTCTCAAGCCCGATTTGATCTTAATGGATATTTCGATGCCGAACATAAATGGCTATAAACTTTGTAGCTTTTTTAGAGGCAGTGCTTCCCTCAAACAAGTTCCCATCATTATGGTTTCTGGTCGAACGGGCTTTATTGATAAAACGAGAGCCAAAATGGTTGGAGCGAGTGATTATTTGACCAAACCTTTCACCAAGGAAGAGCTACTGCTCGTAGTAAATAAACATCTAGCTTAGGAGAAGCAGCTAGGTAAACCAGAGCTACTAATAACAGCATTTCTATTGCTGAATTGCATAAACGTAAACCAACTTATTTATTAGGAAGATTATTAATTATGAAAACTGTACTAGTTGTTGATGACTTACAAGCACAATTGAATTTAATTTCTGGCTATCTAGAGCAGGAAGGATTCAAGGTGGTAACTGCTAATAACGGTAGCGAAGCCCTAGCCAAAGCTAGCTCGCAAACTCCCGATCTAGTAATTACTGATTTAGTGATGCCCGAGATGAGCGGACTAGAGTTTTGTCGCGCCCTCAAAAAGAACCCTGAAACTGCCGATATTCCCGTAATTGCCTGTACTACCAAAGACCGTGACATGGACAAGAAATGGGCAAAAAAACAGGGAGTAGTCGCTTATCTAGTTAAGCCTTTTACTCAAGAGGAAATGGTATCCACTGTAAGACGTTCCGTAGCGGGTTAATTTTGTGAGCAGTTTATCAACTACCGACAGACTCAAGGATTTACTCCCCCAGCTTTTTAGCGAACAAAAGCGAGAGGGGAATTACTATCTTCGCTTTCAATTGACGGATGAGATTGATGCCCTACTCGATCTGAGATACGTACAGGAGTCTTTAACTATAGATAGTAGCCAAATTACGGCGTTGCCCAACTTACCTGAGTACGTGGTGGGGATGATGACTTCGGCTAACCAGGTTTTTCTGGCGCTGGACTTGGCTCATTTAGCAGGATTTTCCGCTACCACAATTAACCTGAGGCAATATCAGACGATTGTGGTGCAAATTAGCTCTGGTAAAAGTAACGTTCCCTCAGAAGAAACCACGTTTTATGGTTTGACGGTGCGACGTATTAAAGGGATCTCGCGCATTTTATCAGAGCAGTTTGAGGACTCAGCGACAACAGCACCAGATATCTTGCGACCTTTCATTCAAGGAGCAGTCAAGGATAATTCTGAGAATAATAGTAAATCAAGTTGTTCATATCTCCTCGATCTGGCGCGGTTAATCACTGCTCAAATTCCATCTTAAGTTCGTACCAGTAGCAATTTATTCTTAAAAATAACGGCGATGCTGAATAATCTATCTCAAAAATTTAGTTTAAGTTCTAAAATCAAAAAATCTTCTAGCACCTGGAAACTTGCTTTGCTTTTGCTTAGTTTTGGGAGTTTCTTCCCTGGGGCTAATCTGCCAGTGCTGGCACAGGCATTACAGCCCTCAGTAGAGGATAAGGTACTTGCTCAGACTGCCCCCCCAGCTAATCCAGGGACTGAAGATGTCATAGTCAAGGTGGGAGTACTGGCAAATGCGGCGGAAGATATTATCATCGCCAAATGGCAGCCCACCATGGATTATCTTTCAGCAACAATTCCTGGCTACAGGTTTGAAATGGTGACCGCTGGTTTTGAGGGAATGCGTGAGATAGCTGCCCAAAATGGAGCTGATTTCTTCATCGTTAACCCAGGGATGTATGTTGAATTTGAAGCGGACTTGGGCATTAACCGTATTGCAACCCTGAAAAACTTGAGATTAGGCAACCCCTATACGGAGTTTGGCGGGGTAATTATTACCAAGGCTGGTAATAGTGAAATTAGTGACCTGAAGGATTTAAAAGATAAAACCTTTATGGCAGTATCATCCACCGCTTTTGGGGGCTGGTACATGGCAGAAGGTATTCTATATGACGCGGGATACGAAGATGCGGAGAAGTTTTTTAAAGAGCTACGCTATGGCGACACTCACGATAACGTAATTGAAGCAGTCGCTAATGGCGAAGTAGAGGCAGGCACAATTCGGACTGATGCTCTAGAACGAGCGGTACAAAGGGGAGAAGCCAGGCTAAGTGATTTTAAGATTATCAATGCTCAAGAAACTCCTGGTTTTCCTTTTGTGCATAGTACTCCCCTCTATCCTGAATGGCCCTTTGCCTCAGCAAAAGGAGGTTCACTAGAGCTTGAGGAATCAATTGCTAAGGCGCTGCTAGATATGCCCTCCGATAGTCCCGCTGCTGTAGCTTCTAAATCTGAAGGCTGGACGGTTCCTCTAAACTATCGACCTGTTCATGACCTGTTTATTAACCTGGATATTGCCCCCTACGATGAAATTGGTCAAATTACCGTTGAAGATTTGATTCAGGATTATCTCTGGCTGTGGGTAAGTTTAATTGCCCTTATCTTGGGTCTAGGGGGCTATGCGATTTACTCCCAAAGAAAATCGATTATTCAACAGAAAGAAAACCAGGCATCCTTAAACGAACTCAACAAGTCTTTAGAGCAGAGTGCGGCAGAACAAAAGCAACAGCGGGAAGATTTGGAAAACGCGGTAGTTGGTCTAATGGAATCTCTGGAGCCAGCATCAGAGGGAGACTTGACCGTTCGTGCCCAGTTAACGGATGGGGATGTGGGAATTATCGCTGACTTGTTCAACGCAATTATTGAAAACTTGAAGGAAATTGCCCTCCAGGTAAAAGACTCCGCAGGGCAGGTCAGTTCTTCCCTGGTGCAAAACGAATCCTCGGTACGGGAAATTGCCGAAAAAGCGATCGCCGAAGCGGAACAAATTCAAGCAACACTGTCCTCGGTGGAGCAAATGTCTACCTCAATTCAGGATGTGGCAGCCAACGCGGAACAAACCGCAACTATCTCTAACGATGCGTTTGTTAGTGCCCAAGAAGGAAACAACGTCATGGATCAAACGGTGGAATCTATCCAAGGTTTACGGACTACCATTGGCGATACTTCCAAGAAAATTAAACGCCTTGGGGAATCAGCACAGCAAATTTCTCAGGTAGTAGCCCTGATTGATGAAATTGCCTTAAAAACGAACCTGCTAGCGATTAACGCTTCTGTAGAGGCGGCTCGTGCAGGGGAACTGGGGCAAGGCTTCACGGCGGTTGCGGAACAGGTAGGTGCCCTGGCGGAACAGTCGGCGAAAGCAACCCAAGAAATTGCCCAGCTTATTACGGGTATTCAGCAGGAAACCCAGGAAGTTGTGGCAGCGATGGAAACAGGTACATCTCAGGTGGTAGACAGTACGCGCCTGGTTGAAGCCACCAAAGTCAGTTTGGGTACAGTACTGAACAAATCTCAAGAGATTGATCGCCTGATGAAATCTATCTCTGCTGCTACCATCTCCCAAGCAGAAACTTCTCAAGCGGTAACGGAAGTTATGATGCTGAACAGTAAAACCTCTCAGGAAAGATCTCAATCTTCAAGTCAGGTGGCACAGGCAATTCAGGCTACGACCCAGATTCTCGGACAACTGCAAGAATCTGTGGCTCAGTTCAAGGTATCTGAATTAGAGGAAGAAGACAACAACGTCATGCCCCAAGCCTCCGTTTAACTTTAGGGAGTAGGGAAGGTTCAATCAGTAGCTTAAAATCACGTCAGTTCTGCATTCTACCGCCCCTATCCTTAGCCTGTTAGCAATACAGGCTGAGATTAGGACACTTATTACTTATTACCTATTACTTATTACTTAAATGGATACGGATCAACAAGTAAGATTGGACTTCTTATCAGAAGCGGAAGAACATTTCAATAGTTTAGAATCGCTACTGATGGATCTAGATGCTCAGGGAGCAGAACCTAGCTTATTAGATACGGCAATGCGCTCGGCTCATTCCCTCAAGGGTGGGGCGGCGATGATGAGATATACCCCCTTAAGTCAGATTGCCCATCGTCTTGAAGATTTTTTAAAAATTCTGCGAGTGCGTAAGGATAATAGCTTGGTGAATCAGGAAGTTACAACCTTATTGCTTCAAGGTGTTGACTGTATGCGGGCGGTAAGAAACCTGCACCAGCAGGATTTGGCAGTAGATGAAGCCTGGCTCAGTCAAAATGCAGAGCCTGTATTTACCAGCCTGCGGGACAGGTTGGGAGATTTGAAAGAAGAAGATGAGGATTTGCTCTTAGCGGAGGAGGAATCCGTCGATGTTTCGACTCTGGTTTTTCAAAGTGGAGTTGAGGATTGTTTGGAAAGTTTTGAAGCTCAAATAGATGTCCTAGAACCTGAAGCACTCAAAGCAGAACTAGCAGTACAGGCGGAACAGCTAGGGGAATTTGGTCTTATGGGTCAAATTGAGCCTTTTGTCCAGCTTTGTCAATCAGTACAGCAGCGATTAGCGGTTACCCCCCTGAATGAGATTCGGGATTTAGCGAAAGAGTCCCTAAAATTATGGGAGCGATCGCATGCTTTGGTGTTAGTTGGTAGAATCGATAAACTGCCCACTAGTCTGGAGGGAATGGAGGTATCTCAACCTGCGGTAGCTGAACCACCAGCAGCAATTCCTGATGTGGGAGAGTTTTTTGATGCGGGGGAACTGGAAGAGCTGCAAAACCTGACTAACACAGAAGCAGAATCTCTTGATTTCTTAGAAACTGATTTTACTTTTGAAGACCTCGGACCTAGTACAACAGAGCTATCGGAACTGAATGACGTTTTTGCGGAGCTGGAAGAGCCCCCTCAGCCTGAGCCAGTCATAAATCTAGATGAGCTGACTCCTGACGCAGGGGAACTGTCTGATCTCGATGCTGCTTTTGCTCAAATCGAACAAGAACCTCAGGAAAGCGCTACCCCGTCCAAGCTAGAAATAGCCCAACCGATTCCTGCTCCAGCACCTAAACCAGAGTCAAGCCGCATGGTTAGGGTCCCCGCAGAACAGCTAGAACGCTTAAATGACCTCTCTAGTAGGCTGATTCTGGAACGGAATGCGGCTCTACTGCGACTTAATCAACTCAAAGATTTTGTTGATTTAACCAGAGAAAGAATGCGACGTTTGGAAAAGTCTAGTAATCAACTCCGTAAGCTATATGACTGGGCTTCTTTAGAGGGCATGTTGACTACTCCCCAAGCTGTAACCTCTGGGGCTAATTCTGCCTGGGAGCCAGTTCAGAGTGGCACGACTGAAGAAAAATTTGACTCCCTAGAGATGGATCGCTACACGGACTTACACCTTCTATCCCAGGAGCAGATGGAAACCATTGTCCAACTTCAGGAGGTAACGGCTGATATTGACCTGGGTGTTCAGGATATGAGCCAGGTAATTCGCGAATTTAGCTACACGACTCGCGAGCTACAGCAGAATGTGACCCGCACTCAAATGCGTCCCTTTGCTGAGTTAGTTGGACGTTTCCCCAGATTGATTCGGGATTTATCGGCGAACCATAATAAGGAGGTTGAGCTGGTAATTGAAGGTAAAACTACGCAAATTGACCGTCAGGCGATCGAATATCTTAGCGATCCCTTAACTCACTTATTGCGTAATGCTTTTGACCATGGTCTGGAAGATACGGCAGCTCGCATCGCCGCAGGTAAGCCTAGTTCAGGAAAAATTCTCTTAAAAGCCACTCAAAAAGGTAATCAGACGATAATTACCGTTACTGACGATGGCGGCGGAATCAACACCCAAAAAATTCGCGATCGCCTGCTGAAAATGGGTCTGTCTTCGGAGGAAGTTAGCAGGCTGTCGGATGTGGATGTCCTTGACGCAATTTTTGAGCCAGGATTTAGTACTGCTGACCAGGTAACTGAACTATCAGGGCGTGGTGTCGGGATGGACGTGGTGCGCTCTAATTTGCAGCAAATTCGCGGCGATATTCAGGTTAAAACCGAGTGGGGCAAGGGAACTACTTTTACCATTAATGTCCCTCTATCTTTACTCGTATTGCGGGTAGTTATCGTCGAAAGTGCAGGAATGGTTTTTGCCATTCCTGTCCATAGTATCAAGGAAATTATTAAGTTTGAATCGGCAACGGTAACTAGCAGCAATCAACAAGAGTTTATTGCTTGGAACAGTCAGTCGGTTCACTTAATTAAACCGCAACAATATCTGAGGTTTCAACGACCCAGCAAAGGGTTTGAAATGTCGGGAACAGCGAAGATTAATCACCCGACAGTACTGATTTTTGAAGATGCCAATAAACTTCAAGGTATTTATCTGGAAAAGTATTGGAACGAACAGGACGTAGCTATTAGAGGGGTTAATAGCTCTATTCCCCTATTTTCGGGATTTTCTGGCTCTACTGTCCTTGGTGATGGTCGAGTAATTCCTCTGCTGGAACCCAATGCTTTCTATAAAGGAATTATCAAGCAACAGCGTGCATCCTTCTCTACTCTCACTAGTCCAGAAACTATCAATGAGATTCCCAGTGCTGCTTTCCCCACCTCAGAATCCAACGCGATTCTGGTGGTTGATGATTCGGTAAATGTACGCCGTTATTTAGCGGGAATCCTAGAACGCAATGGTTACCGAGTGGAAGAGGCTAAGGATGGTCAGGATGCTGTGGATAAACTAGTAGGGGGATTGGCAGTACAGGCAGTAATCTGTGACGTGGAAATGCCCAGACTAGATGGTTATGGAGTCCTGAGTGAAATTAAGTCTAATCCTGATTTTGACCATTTACCTATCGCCATGTTAACTTCTCGCAGTAACGATAAACATCGTAAGCTGGCAATGAAGTTAGGGGCTGCGGCATATTTCTCGAAACCGTTTAATGAGCCAGAAATGCTCAAGACTTTGGCAAGCTTGATTGCTCAGAAGTAGAGTAGTACTAAATCCTGTTTAGATAGAACACTTATTGATTATGCAGGGGTAACGGGTAACGGGTAACGGGAATTAGTTACTTAACGTAAATTTTGGATAAGCTTAATACCTTGGCTGGTAATCGATTTAGAAAACTCCTAGTTCTATAAAAGCCGCTCAATTTATTGTGGAATAAATTTCTTAAAAGCTTACGGCTTATCCCGTCAAGCGGGACAATGTGGCTTATAGCTTATGGCTATCTCAACAGATTAATGTTCTTATCCAAAACTGGCGTTACTTACCGCCAACGATCACGTTTCTAATGCGGATATGAGGCGCACCAACGCTTACTGGTAAAGAAGATTGTTCTCCTTTACCACAGCCGCCATTGGTATAAAGCAGATCATTGCTGATAGCTTCGATGTCCTGAAGAGTCTGGAAAACGTTACCTGATAAAGTAATGTTGCTTATTGGTTCGGCAACTTTGCCCTCCCGAATCATGTAGCCTTCCGCTGCGGTAAAGGTAAACATTTCACCATTAGTTTGCCCTCCCAGCACTCCTAAGGCATAAACTCCTTCTTTAATTCCTGCGAATATTTCTGATCGGGGGGTACTTCCAGGTTTGATCGCCGTATTGGTCATGCGAACCAAGGGGGGATAGCTGGCGTTAATTGCCCTGGCATTACCCGTAGGGGTTTCTGCCATTTTGCCTGCTGTCTCACGGGAGTGTAGCCGCTGATTTAAGATACCGTTTTTAATCAGATACTTGCGTTGTCCTGGCACTCCTTCATCATCATATTTCATCGAGCCTGGGAAGTTTTCTAGGGTGGCATCATCCACGACGTTGAGCTGCGGGATAGCTATAGGTTTGCCCAAAGTTAGCAGTTTCTGCATCTGAGGATTTTCGTATATGTAGTCAGCTTCCGAAAGATGTCCAAAAGCTTCGTGAATAAACACCCCCGCCAGGTAAGGATCGAGAACTACCGTATATTGCTCACCCTTGATAGATTTTGCCTCTAGTTGCCGAATTGCCCTAGCTGTCGCCCCCTGGACTCGTTCTTCAATGCCTACCAGGGCATTAAAATCATTGCGAGAATGGAGAGATTCAGCGCCCCGACGGACAATTCCCGAATCTTTGGCGATCGCCGCAAAGCGACCATTGATATCTAATCGTTCTTGAACAATTAGGCTGCCAGTAGAGTTAGCGAATATTTTCTTAGCAAAGCGATCGCTAATACTAACCTTGGTGGTTTGTATCCGTGGGTCATAATTAAGCAGCATCTCATTATAGGCTGCTAGAAGCTGGCGTTTTTCCTGGAGGGAAACCCCACGAGGATCTCGTTTAATGTTTGCGGATACTATATCTTCAATAGTAGCAACGGGGGCTAATTTAGTTTGAGAATCCCCCACCAATTTAGCCTGGGAGATAGCAGTAGCAATTCTTTGATCAAGGTCGTTTAAACCATTAAAAGTAACAAAACTCCAGCCTCCCCGATGACAGGCGCGAACCCCTCCATCCAGGGCAAAACTGCGGTCAACCGTATCTAGCTGTTGACCCCGATAGGAAAGTTCTGTGGATTCACTCTGTTCCACTCGAATATCCAGATAGTCTACCTGATTCCGATATCGGGCGATCGCACTTCTTAACTGTTCCCTGTTCATTTTTTCAGTTATCAGTTATCAGCTTTTCAGATATTTTATAGTTAATCCTCTTCAGGAGATGCGATCGCTACTTAATACTAAATCCGATTACCAAAATACATTTACTAAATGCAAACTTGAAAAACCCCGTTACCCGTTACCCGTTACCCTTGCATAATCAATAAGTGTTTTATCTAAACAGGATTTAGTATTACTATTTATCACCCTCACTTCATAAAGGCTTTCAATCCAAACTCTAGCACCGCACGTCGGACTATCAGGACGATAAACTACACGACATCCCCCTGGGATTTCTACCTCGTGTCCATACTGATTAGTACTTCCTTTCTTAACGGTGATTACAGGCTGTTGAAGACCAGCTTTTTGATTTTGTCTAATTCTCTGGGTGTTGACATGAACAATAGTCCTGGCGGGCTGTCGCGGATTGCGCCAACGGGGAGCAGGACCTCTGGTTCCTAGTTTAATAATCGGCTTGCCATCGAAGAGGGGGATTAACCACATCCTGCCTGTTTTATACGCTCCTTTTACTCTTCCCTCAAGTAAAAGCATTCTCAGTCTTCCAGTAGTGATGTTGAGAATTTTAGCTGTTTCTGTAGTGCCGACTATCATTTAACTCTAACCCTATCGTTATAGTTTTTTTCCCAATGGAACAATGGTACATCTAAACTAAATTAATTGAATATCGAAATATTAACCGTCTATTGTTCACTGCTCAACTTCTTAAGCATGTATTCCAGTCGTAAACACAAGAAGTCAGACACAATGACGCTAAGTGATTAATTGAGCTTCAAAGGTTATGGAATCGAAATTAGGTAGACTTTGGAAATTCATTACTAGTTCCGAGACGACAGAGGGTGTTGCCAATGCTTCAGAGAAAGTATTTGCTCTAGCTGAAACTTTACAAGATAAGGAAAATCTCAAAAATCCCCAGATTCAAGAGTTAGTCGAGAAAATACCAACCTTACTAGAAGCTCTCAACTCACCATTAGGCAACGTTATTGAATCAAGTGTTCCATTTTTACCCATCGCCACAGGAGTAATTAGATTTGCTCTTGAAGTAAATAAACAAGAGCCTACGGTAGCCGAAACAGTGGCGATCGTCTGTCAGGCGGCTTATCTCGAAAGTATCAGTAAAACCATCCCCTCTGAGTTAATTCCAACAGAGGAAAAAGAAAAAGACTTCCCAGAAGTTAAGAGACAGCTCAATAAATTAAAAGATCTAGAAATAGATTACGAGGAAGCAACGTTAGCCTTGGTCTATTTCCACGAATCCAAGATAGCCGAAGCATTTAATCAAGTCTTATTCGCCAGATTGGAAGTAATGGGAATTGCTCAATCTGAGGTTCAGACTTGGGTGGATAAAGTGGCACTCAATACCCAGCAATACATCTCTCAAGCTTTGGCAGAGGCAGCAGAAGAAATAGCAGTAGTTGAGAGAATGTTAGATTGGTATATTTCTGGTGGCAAAGAAGAATTTATCAAACGTCGCAGCATTAATTATTATCTCGAAGAAAAGATCAAATCTCTACCAGAAGAACCTGTATTCAAGGAAAAATTTAGCTTTCAAGATATTTACGTCCCTCTACAGGCTATTTCGTTAAATGCTAAGGGCGAGGAAACTGAATATTCGCAGAAGTTCATCTTAGATAAGTGGGCACAGAAATTTATCACCAATGCTGAAGAATCAGAAAAAGTATTATTCATTCAAGCAGGGGCAGGAAGAGGGAAAAGTGTCTTTTGCCGCATGTTTGCTGATTGGGTCAGACGGAACTTACACCCAGTAATTACGCCGATAGTAATTCGCCTCAGAGATATCAAAAACTACAATCGACCGATTGATGAAATCCTCAGTAGCACTCTCAGCAGTCGAGATTTTGTCAAGAACGATCCTGCCTGGCTAACAGATAGTCACACCAGATATTTATTTCTATTAGATGGCTTTGATGAATTACGGATGGAAGGGAGAGCCAGTGGCGGGATTGAGGAATTTATTCGGCAAGTAGGGCAGTTTCAGAGAGATTTTAGCGGCAAGGAAACAGGACATCGGTTAATAGTTACAGGGCGACCAATTGCTCTACAGGGTATTAGCTATCTTCCGCAGAATTTATCCAGAGTTAAGCTGCTGCCAATGAATGATGAAATTCAGTGGGCATGGTTTGCCAAGTGGCAACAGGTAGTCATTCCCGATAATCTAGAAGCAGCTAAGGAAGAAACGGAGAAGTTGCAAGCTTTATTGTCAGGAGAAAATTGTCCAAGAGAAATTAAGAAGGAATTAGCTAGAGAGCCATTGCTTCTTTACTTGCTAGCTAAACTACATCGTCCAGATCAAGAAGGAAATCGAAAAATACAACTAGAAGATTTTGGGCAGGCAGGAAATAAAACTAACGCGAAAATTCTAGTTTATGAAAAGTCTCTCGAATTGGTCTTAAAAGAGCAGCGAGAAGAGTGGTTACAACATCAGATTACTGGGTTAGACACCGCTAGTTTAGAGAGAATACTGACTGAGGCTGGACTGTGCGTGGTTCAGTCTGGTGGAGAGTATGCCAGGGTGGAAATGATTGAAACCAGATTAGAAAAAGATGATTCTGATGCAGCAGAGATCATCAAAGAACTAAGAGCCAAGAGTGGAGAAAAAGCCTTATCAACTGCATTAGGGGCATTCTACATCCGACCAGCAGGAGGAGAAAAAGGAGGAGGAGTTGAGTTCTACCACAAAAGTTTTGGTGAGTATTTGTGTGCTAAGAGGCTTCAGCAAAGTTTGGAATCTTGGACAACTCTCGTCAAGGTTGGTAGGCAACAACAATGGTTTATCTCTAAAGAAGAATTAGCACGACAAATCTACGATTTACTAGGCTATGGAGGTTTAACTCCTGAAATTGTTGAGTATTTATGGGGTTTGCTGACAAAAAGCGCTGAATTTAAACCAGTAGAGCTATTTCAGCGTTTATCAGATTTCTATTGGCGTTGGTGCGATGGCGAATTTATTGATGCAGAGAGAATAATATTACCTCACTTAAAAATGCTGGAATTGAAGGAACAATTACCAGATAGGGAAACTTATTTAGGGCTGAGACAAGTAGATGTCTATGCTGGACTCAATATTATAATTCTGCTGTTGGAATTACATCGCTATGGACAATCTCAATATAATGACATCAAGCAAAAATTAACCTTTTATCCCTGTGGTCAACCACAAGCTAATGGTGAACTCGAAGACCAAACACTTTTGCTGCGCTTAATTGGTTATAGTAATTGTCTTGGTGCTTCAGGTTTTAGGGATACTGTGGGTCGGTTTCTCGATGGTGCTAACCTCAATGGTGCTAACCTCTCAGGGGTTAACCTCAATGGGGCTAACCTCGAAGATGCTAGCCTCAGTGGAGCTAACCTCAGTGGGGCTAACCTCGAAGGTGCTAACCTCAATGGTGCTAACCTCGAAGGTACTAACCTCAGTGGGGCTAACCTCAGTGGGGCTAACCTCAGTGGGGCTAACCTCGAAGGTGCTTACTTCTTTCGTGCTAAAATCGCAGGTGCTAACCTCGAAGGTGCTTACCTCTATGGTGCTAGCCTCGATGGTTCTTACCTCGAAAATGCTAACCTCTATGGTGCTAATCTCTATGGTACTTACCTCTCAGGTGCTTACCTCTCAGGTGCTGATCTCTCAGGTGCTGACCTCGATGCTATCACTTGGGACGCATCAACCAATTGGAATAATGTCAGAGGACTAGACCAGGCAATCAACGTACCTGAAGAATTAAAACGACAGCTTTCATTATGAGGAATGCCGCCCTAAAGGATTAGCTTCACGTCAAGGCAGAAGTTCTGCTGGTTGTTCCTTCAGCCTTAAACTGCAAGAAAAGCGATCGCACTTCTTAATTTTCACTTCTCTCAATTGTCCAAAAAGGAAAGGTTTGACTAGGATTAATAGTTACTCCCTGGATGTCATTTTGAGCAAAGGCATAATCTTTAGTTTGCCACAGGGGAACATAGGGCACGTCCTGACTGAGTATTTCCTGTAATTCGCCAAAGATTGCTTCTCGTTGAGCTGGATCTTGTTCTTGGCGCGATCGCTCGATTAACTCATTAGCGCGATCGCTGTAGTAAAATGAACCACGACTTTGCGCCGCCCCTGATTCGCAGCCTACATTGGGAGAACCCTGACTACAGCTCATAAAAGGCTGGAGATAGTTATCGGGGTCGAGAAAATCAGGATACCAGTCTACTAGGGCGCTGGGATATACTCCCTGACTCAGATTGCCAAAGAATGATGCGGACTCGACGCTGTTGGGGATAAATTGAATTATTCCTCCCAGGGCGTCTGCGGCATAAGCCTTCATCGTTTCAGCGACAATACCACGGGTAATGGAACCGCTGGGGTGCCATATTTCGACAATTGCGGGGTTTTCCTCAGAATATCCTGCTTCAATTAGCAATTCCTTGGCTTTTGCCGTATTTGCCTCGCCGTATAAAGCTTCAAATTGAGGTTGATAGGCGGCAAATGAGGTGGGGAGCAAACTATAGATCGGTTCTGCCTGTCCTTTTAAAACTCTTTCATTAATTAAACCACGATTAATGCTGGCGGCGATCGCCTGACGAACTTCGGGCTGATTGAGGGGTTCTTGCTGAAGATTGAGCACTAAATAATTAACAACGGTTCCTGAACCTTCGATAACCTGTAGTTGCCCCTCACTCTGGCGTAAGCTCTCAATCTGTTGGGGGTCGAGGGATTGATACGCTACATCGATAGCGCCAGTTTTGAAGCTATTGAAGAGATTAGCGGAATTACTGCCATATACCTGCACGTTAATCCCCTGGTTTACTGGCGGTTCTCCCCAGTAATTTTCATTGGCGTTGAGACTGATGGAATCACTCTTAAACTGGTTAAGCTGATACTTACCTGTGCCCACTAAGATATTGGGGTTAAATTCCCCTGCGCCAATTTGGTAAGCCTGGGGAGAAACGGCACAGGCACCAGGAAACGCCAGGAGGGCAGGAAAGGCGGCGAAGGGCTGTTTTAAGGTAATTTTGAGCTGATATTCCCCTGTAACTTCTATCTGCTCAATCACATCCCCTAAGAGAAATGAGGGTTTGCCTCCGTTTTCAATAAACCGTTGCAGAGAAAACTGCATCGCCTCGGCATTGAAGGGGGCTCCATCGTGGAAAGATACCCCCTCTCTCAGGGGAATTATATAGGTTAAGCCATCGTCACTAACTTCGGGCATGGCACTTGCCAACAGCGGCTTGATTTCGGTGGTGCCAACTTCATAGGTGTAGAGACTTTCCCCCACATTGTAGATAATGTTAAGTCCCGCCAGTTCATAATTATCAGCAGGGTCAAGAGTGCGGGGTTTTAAAGTAGTACCCACGGCAATACGATTTTGCTCTATGGTTGGCGGATTCTCCTGAGTTTGATTTCCCCCACTACAGCCTACCGTTAAGGTGAAACAAATTAGGAACAGCAGCAGATAAGTGCTTGTTTTTGCCCGTTGTCTCCTGAGCCAAGAAAATCGCTGAATACTCATTACCAAGTAAGATAATCTAAAAGTCTACCTCGCATGATAAAGGGTAACTCATCAAAATGGCTGGTTAATCAACTAGTATTAAATCAAATATTTAATGTTCTTTCTGGGTTACGATGACGGACTACAACCCTTTACCTCAAACGGGCTATGGCGAACTTTTGCTGCTAATTTTGCGACGAAGAAGACGCTTCAAAGTTACTGGAAGTTCTATGGTTCCCACCCTCAATCCAGGAGATGAAATTCTGATTGCGCCCTATCTCTACCGTCGGCAACTCCCCCAGGTTGGCGATATTGTCGTCACAACTCACCCTCATCAAAGCACTTTGACTATTGTTAAGAGAATTAACCAGATTAATGAAGATGGTAGTTATTTTTTAACGGGGGATAACTCGGCAGCTAGCACCGACAGCCGCCACTGGGGAGCAATTAAACTGACAGAATTTATTGGCAAGGTAACTAGTCTATTTGTTTAAATACCAATTGATTAATGCTGATTTAAAAGAATTTATTCAGAGGATGAGGCATCAGAAAATTGTAGCCAAATCTAAGGTTAATTCTGGCAATATATCTTCACCAGATAAAAATTGAGGATTATCAAGTACTTCTTTGGCTTTTCCTGAACGATAAATTTCAACCTGTTTATCTTGAGGGTTGATTAACCAGCCTAGTTTTACCCCGCAATCCAGATACTCTGACATCTTCTGCTGTAGTTCAACAAGTTGGTCAGTAGGCGATCGCAGCTCAATCACCACATCTGGGTCAATAGGAGCAAATCCCTCCTGTTGCTCTGAGGTCAAATCGTTCCAGCGACTTAGCTCAATCCAGCTGACATCTGGCGATCGCACTGCACCGTTGGACAAAATAAACCCAGTAGAGGATTCAAAAGTGACTCCTAAATTACTTTGAGAATTCCAAAGCTCAACTTGAAAAATTAGTTTGGTGTTTTTGCGACCGCTATTGCTACCCGTCGGCGACATAATAATCAATGCTCCTGACGAAGTTCTCTCAAATCTGCTGTCGGGATTATCTCTTGATAGCTGCAACAACTCATCGTTGCTCACTGGATGGGCGATCGCCTTGAGGTTGACTAACATAATTTGAATTTAAGTTACTGATTTATATTTTACTGTCGATGTAATTAGCTATATTAAGGGAGCTTAATTAGTTGGATAAATTTACCAGCAAAGCATCCTGACTAAATTAGTTTCAAAATCTTAATTTATAATCCATGTCGGTATTAGCTCCTAATAAATATGCCCTGGCACTACACACCAGTACCCCCCAGCTAGGAATTGCGATCGCTGACTTTGCAGGCGATCGCCGCAGTCAGGTTTGGGACTTAGGCAGGGGTTTAGCGTCTCAGCTACATCGACATCTAGCGGAAATGCTGGCACCCCAAACCTGGCAGGATTTGGAATTTGTTGCCGTTGCTCAAGGACCAGGGGGCTTTACAGGAACCCGTGTGGGAGTTGTTACCGCCCGCACCATCGCCCAGCAGCTAGAGATTCCTCTGTTTGGCATCTCTAATTTAGCTGCCATAGCCGCCGCTGAATCTACCGCACAGCCTGGCTATTATGCCCTACAGATGGATGCGAGACGAGGACAATTATTTGTCGCTATTTATCAGGTAAGTAATCAGGGAGTTCAAACCTATTTAGCAGATACCCTAATGACCATAGAGGGATGGCAAAAGACCCTAGCTGAATTGCCCTTTGCTTATCAATTGCTCATCGCCGATAATCAAACGGCTTCCACAGTAACCAGTATCCTTGATTTAGCCTATGGCTTTTGGCAAGAGGGGCAACGCCCATACTGGTCAGAAATTGTTCCCTTTTATGGACAAAATCCCGTTGTACCAAATTCTGTTTAGATAGAACACTTATTGATTATGCAAGGGTAACGGGTAACGGGGTTTGTCAGGTTTGCATTTAGTAAGTGTATTTTGGTAATCGGATTTAAAGCTTAAATTAACGTGAATTCGGGTTAAGCTACAAGCCATATTTGCCAAGGGTTTTAAAATTAATATTTTGAAATATTTTGATCTAATTTTCCAGATTATTCTAATTTAATAACAGCTAAAAAGCTTATGGCTTATAGCTTATAGCTGTCTTCATAGATCAACTTTCTTATCCCGAACTGACGTTAAATTATTGCAACATGAATAATCGCATCCCCCTGATTGACGAGAGGATTTTGAATGTGGCTAATGACGATTCCCTCAATTTTGGCTCGTACAGAAACTCTGGATTCCCCGAAAGCATTGGTAATGTAGCCTAATTCTTGCTTCTTGGCAATCTTATCCCCTAACTGAACTAGCAGGTGAAAAATCCCACCACAGGAGGCTCTAATCCATTTACTATTCTTAGCCTGAAGAGATTCCCCAATGGAAGGAACTAAATCGCTATGGTACATATCCAAGTGCTTCATTACCCCCATAATCCCCGTAACCCCGACCTCAATAGCCAGAGGATCTAACCGCAAAGCCTCTCCCGCTTCATAGAGCAACACGGGAATATTTTGTTTAGTTGCTGCTTGACGTAAAGAACCATCCCTAGTGGTGGAGTGCATCATGAGCGGTGCACCAAAAGCTTTGGCAAAATTATATGTTGTTTCATCTTCTAAATTGGCTCTAATTTGCGGTAAATTAATGCGATGAATCGCTGCGGTGTGGAGGTCGATTCCATGGGTACTGCGAGCTACAATTTCCCGCATAAATAAATTAGCTAGCCGTGCCGCCAGAGAGCCATTTTCCGAACCAGGGAAAGAGCGGTTTAAGTCTCTGCGATCTGGAAGGTATCGAGATTGCTCAATAAAACCAAAGACATTAACAATTGAAACTGCAATAATCGTCCCGCGTAACTTTTGAGGATTGATTTTGCCTAAAATTTGGGCAATAATCTCTACTCCATTTAATTCATCCCCGTGAATTGCTCCACTCAACCACAGCACAGGTCCCGATTCTACCCCGTTAACCACGGTAATTGGCAGTGAAACTAGGGTTTGGGTTGCTAAACGGCTCACAGGCAGTTCAAAACGCCCTAACTGACCTGGAGCAATCGTTTCTTTGGCAATTTCTATAGTATTTTCTGACCGATCATTGAACATTGAACATTAAACATTAAATATTTTGCTGTCAAGCCTCTCCCAAAGGACAAGAAAAATCTCACCCCGACGGAGAGATTGACTCCATCTGTGGCGGGAACAAGAATAATTGGGAGCGGGCAAGCTTAGTCTTGAGAGAGAAGGTCAGCTAGGTTTTCTCCATTCTAAATCATACGGAATAGGTGCTCGACTCATCCAAGAAGAGGATTCAAGCCACTTCCAAACAAATGATATTGATAAATGATTAATGACAACTGATAAATAAAATGACACTAGGCTGATTCTTAAGATTTTGTTTTAGGCTGCTGGCGATCGCCAATTGGAGTCAATAGATTCTCGCTATTGTCAGCTAATGGTGCATGTTTGGCAATATAGTCAATTATTTTTGCCGCTACATCAATTCCCGTAACTTTTTCTATTCCTTCCAAACCTGGAGAAGAATTTACTTCGATCACTACCGAACCACTTTGGGAGCGTAACAAATCTACCCCAGCAACCTTTAAGCCAATAGCTCGACTAGCTCTAATTGCGGTGTCCATCTCCTCAGGGGAAAGCGCCACCTTTTTACCTTTGCCCCCACGACGCAGATTAGAGCGAAATTCCCCCTCTGCCCCCTGACGCTTCATTGCCGCAATTACCTGCTCCCCGACAATAAAACAGCTAATATCTTCTCCCTTGGCTTCCTGAATAAATTCCTGTACCAAAATATTGGCATCTAAACCGCAAAATGCCTCAATAAGTGACTTCGCCGCCTGATATGTTTCAGCTAAGACTACGCCAATCCCTTGAGTACCCCCTAGTAATTTGACCACCAGCGGCGCTCCCCCAACGGTTTTAATCAAGCCCTCAATATCTTGGCTTCCATAGGCAAAACCAGTAACGGGCAGGGCAACCCCCTCCCTGGCTAAGATTTGCATCGAGTGGAGCTTATCTCGGCTGCGAGTAATTGCCCAAGACTTATTGGGACTAAATACATTCATCACTTCAAATTGCCTAACAACAGCCGTGCCATAAAATGTTTTTGATGCCCGAATGCGGGGAATAATCGCGTCAAAATTTTCTAATAACCGACCCCTATAGACAATTGAGGGCTTTTTGGCAGCGATACTCATATAGCAGCGCAGGTAATCAATTACTCTCATGTCATGACCTTGCGCTTCTCCTGATTCTCGTAAACGCCTTGAAGAGTAGAGATTAGCACTTTGGGAGAGAATTGCTATTTTCATGCTTAGAAAAAATTGCTGCCTATTCAATATAGAAAATATAAGCCAAATTACTGACTATTTTTCAGTTAAATGACTTAGATTCCTAATAGTGATCCTTTTTATAATTGTTTCGATTGGGAATAACTATAAAAAATAGCTTGTCTAAGAACACAACAAAACTAGACCAGGTTGTAAATAAGAAAAAGGCACCAGCAAATACTGATACCTTTGGAGTCCCACGAACTGTAATGTACCAAAATTTGGTACTCATACAGGATAGTCCGAATTTTCTCCTGTAATGTATAAAATCTTACCATTTTATTTATCTCTCAGCATAAACTTGAATGCTTTAATTATTAAAAAAATCTTTACTTACAGTACTAGTCTTAAAACCCTTGACGTAGGTTCACTCTATTTCCAGGCTATTAGCTGCGGCAATTTTAGTTAGTGCCGCTTCAGCAGCTTTTTTCTCCGCTTCTTGTTTACGATTTCCTGTGCCTGTGCCATAGACTTGACCCTCAATTAAAACTTGAGCAGTAAACTGTTTGGCGTGATCTGGACCAGATTCAGCAATGATTTGATATTGAGGTTTAGTTTTATATATTGCTAAAGCCCATTGCTGAAGGCGATTTTTACTATCAATCAGAGTTGCTAGGGAGTTAGCAACAGCTTGCTTGGAGGCTAAGGGAGAATTTAGTGAATCTTCAACTAATTCCGCCGCTAAGGGTTTGAAGATTGGCAGCAGATAACTTTTAACCGCTGCGATTCCTGAATCCAAGAAGTATGCCCCAATCATGGCTTCAAAGATATCGTTGAGCAGGGAGGGATTCGTTCTACCGCCGCTATTGGCGGCTCCTTTTCCCAGGCGCATTAATCTGCCCAAACCTAGCTGCCCTCCCAATGCGCCTAGGCGTTTTTCATCTACTAATCGCGATCGCAAATAAGTTAGTTGAGCCTCATTAATCTCTGGATACATCAAATAAAGCATTTCGGCGATGACAAATCCCAGCACTGCATCACCAAGAAACTCCAGCCGTTCATAGTCCCCATTAACCTCGGCATGTTCATTAACATAGGATTTGTGGGTTAAAGCCAAATCTAAAAGCTGGGTATTGTTAAAGTTTGGTAACATTAGCTGTATTTTTAAACTAAGTAAGCTGGGCTAAGTAAATTCATTGAGGTTAAGAAATATGAATTCAGCTACAGCTATCGTAACTAACGACAAACGATTAACAATCCTAACCAGTTAACTTCATTGATACCGACTCGCCTATATATTAAGTTTTATATCAAAACTCGTAAATTAACTACCGCTACTGGAAGTAAATATATGTCAGAAGCAAAAACGTTTTGAGAAACTCCTTCTCAATGAGTAGTTCCAATCAATATGAACAAGAAAGGCATGAACTTATCAATCAGCTCTTGGGGGAATTTCCCTTAACCAAGAGCCCTAAAAGTAGACAAAAAGCGATCAATGAGATTGCAGTAACTATTTTGCGATCGCGTCCGCTATGTCGGAATTTTAATGGCAATCCTTTAACAGGAGTCTATCAAGAAATATATCTTCAGGGTAAAGAGCAGCTAATCAAACATTTAACACAATATTTAATGGCAGTTTGCTCTGATAAACCCCTAACTGAGGTATTGAAGCAACCAGAGTTAACCCCGAGATATTTATATAGTTTGCAAACCAAAATTTTTCGCGGAATTTTGGTAGATTCACCATTAAAAGAAATAGGATTGGCAGCTAAAAACTATCCTCTCAATAGTGAATTAAGAACCTATGCTTTAACAGAATTAATTAGAGCAATAAATCTTTCAGGTAGGCTATGCCGTCCCCATACTTACAAATTTTCCCCCGAATATTATCACTCATTATATGAAGAAGCTGTCACAGAAACCCTAGGATATATTTGCTTGAATATTGATCTTTACGATCCTAATCGTGGTCAGGGTAAATTTATGAATTGGGTTAACTTTAGGTTGGATAAAACAGTTTTAAAGTGTCACGAAAGATATTATAAGCATGCCAGATATGAAATTTCTGCGGAACAATTTTTTGTGCCCATTCAACAACCAGTGGTTGAAGCAGATTTATCGCAAATATTACGAGAATACTTAGAGCAAGACCCTGAACAAGTTTTTCACAACACTCACATTAGAAATAAGCCAGAGGCAAATTTTGCCAGAATTGCCTTAGGAAAATTTGCAGGAGATAGTTGGGAAATTATATCTCAACAGCTAGACGTACCGATTCCTACACTAAGCAGTTTTTATAATCGTTGGTGTCGTCGTTTTGCTCCATTATTAGCGACAGAATTAAAAAAATATATGTAGATATTGAGCAAGTATTGAGCTTGAGGAAACAAAATTATGCATTCAAACCACGTCAGCCAATCTGAAACATTTCAGATTAATGTCCCATTAAAAGCTCATATTCAAGCCGAGAAGTTTGTTCGTTACCAGTCTCAAAATGATAAAGCTCGGCAGGTATATCTTAATACTCTAGCCGTTGCCACAGTTAACTCTTATTTGAATCTGATTGGTTGGTCAACTAGTCTAGAGGAGAGTGATAGCTGGAATCCTGCTGCTCAAATGATTATGGATGTTGCTGACCTCAAGATTCCTAGCTATGGCAAACTAGAATGTCGTGCTGTTTTAGCTGGTCAAGAACGAGTAATAATTCCTCCTGAGGTCTGGTCAGAGAGAATTGGCTATGTAGTGGTGATGTTGGATCAACATTTGAAACAAGGCACTTTATTAGGATTTGTCCGTCAAGTAAACCAAATAGAGTTGCCTATATCTCAGCTAGAATCTCTGGCTAAATTCCCCACCTATCTTTGTCAGCAGAAGCGTGCTGCATCAGAGCAAGTTCCTAGCTTGAGTAGCTGGGTTTCGGGAGCTTTAAATAGGGGATGGCAGCAACTTGATGAGTTGCTGCCGTCACAGATGAAAATCAATTTTAGAAATGGCAGTGAGCTCGATCTACCTGACGCCAGCAAGGTTAAGTTAGTTCAGTTGGGCAAGGATACAGAGCAGACAATCGCTCTTGTTTTAAACATTCGGCATCAGAGCGAGTCTGAATTCAAGGTGTCCGTAAGAGTTTGTAATCATAGATTCGATAATTATCTTCCAGAGGGTTTAGAACTGGTAATTACCGATCAAATTAGGCGTCCCGTAATGGTGGCTCAGGCTAGTGAGACGGAAACGATTGAATTTGTTTTTAGCGGCGAATTGGGGGAGAAGTTTAGCGTGGAAGTTTCTTTGGATCAGGAGTCAAAAGTCGAAAACTTTACTATCTAGGTATCGGCTATCACTGGCTGGGGTTGAGTAACGGCAGAATCTATATTTAAGTCAACGCCAGAGAAAATTTCCGCTACATTCTGGCATAATTTTTTAAATAAAGAATGTCTGAATCTAATCTGAATCTAAAAAGGGATTGCCGTCTAAAGTTAAGTTGAGCCAAAAGATAGCTGATTGATGTCAAAGTTAGTAGTTCTCAAATTTAGTGGTTGTATTGATAAGGGATTTACCGTGACTTCCTCAATTGGTGCGGAAGGGCAAGCGGTTGAGCGCGGACAGGTTGGCACTTTACCACCCGCAACAGAACTAAGTGTTTGTCTTGCTGACTGGCAACAGGAATATAACCAGTTAGGAATGCCTAGTCGAATTAAACCCCAGCAAATTATCTACGACGGCGCGATTAATCATCGTTTCAGGTTAACCAAATTAGCCAAAAAATTACGGCAGACTCTAGAGCGATGGCTTAATTCTCCGAGCTTTAGTCCAGTAGACAAGCATTTACGAGAGGCATTAAATCAAGAAGAGGTAATTCGCATTCTGATTTGCAGCGATCATCCTAAAATTTATCAGCTACCCTGGTGTTGTTGGGATTTAGTTGCTAGTTATCCTCTGCTGGAAATCGCTTACGGCAGTCCCAATTTTGCTAAAGTAGGAGTTCCCAGTCAACCACAGCATAAGGTGAGAATTTTAGCTATTTTGGGGGATGCTCAGGGAATAGATATTGAGGGAGATCGTTCTTTTCTGAGAGATATTACGGATGCTGAGGTTGAGTTTTTGGTTGAGCCAACCCTCCGAAAATTAAACCAATGTCTGTGGCAGAAAACCTGGGATATAGTTTTTTTTGCGGGACACAGCAAAACTCAAGAAGGACAGGGGGTTTTACACCTCAATGCCCAGGAGCGGCTCACCATTAACCAATTAAGCTATGGATTCAAACAAGCGATCGCTTCTGGATTGCAGTTAGCGATTTTTAACTCTTGTGATGGTTTAGGCTTGGCGGAGGAATTGGGTCGCCTATCTTTACCCCAATCTATCGTGATGCGGATGCCAATTCCCGATCAGATGGCACAGGAGTTTATGAAGTATTTTCTCCAGGCATACGCCAATGGTAACTCGCTGTATTTGGCAATGCGCCGAGCTAGAGAACAGCTCCAGGGTTGGGAGCGGCAGTTTCCCTGCGCCAGCTGGTTACCCATTATCTATCAAAATCCCGCAGTTGTTCCCCCCAACTGGTCGGATCTGCAAACTAAAACGTCTTTTGCCTCCCACCTAACTAAATCCAATATACTACAGCTATCTTTGAGTCGCGTCATCTTAATTACGGCACTCTCTATAGGGTTGATTTGGTTAGTGCAATCTTGGGGGTGGTTAGAAACAGCGGAACTAAATGCTTATGATCGTTTTATGAGCTGGCGGGTTTTTCCCCCTGGGTCAGAACGGGTGCTCGTGGTTACCATTGATGAAGCAGATATAGCCTATCAGAAACAGCAGAATTTTCAACTCAGGGGTTCCCTGGCAGATGCCGCCCTAGACAAGCTGGTTAATAAATTACAGCTAGGACAAGCCAAAGCGATCGCTTTTGATATTATTCATGATTTTCCCTTTGAGGCGGAACTAGCACAAACTATTGCTCAAACTAAAAATTTTGTGGGTATCTGCCGCATCAAAGCAGATCGACCAGACAAATCAAAACTGATTAGTATTGCGCCGCCTCACCAGCTAGAGCCTCAAAAACTGGGGTTTAGTAATTGGGCGGTTGACCGAGATGATACGGTACGGCGGCAAGTTTTGGGGATGTCTCCTGACGATACTTGTCAGACCGATATTTCTCTGAGTCTCCGTTTAGCGATGTATTATTTGGGAGATGTCCCAGCAGGATTTGACTCTCAGGGGAAACTAAAGCTAGGGAATACGATTTTTCATAGACTGGAAGCGGATAGTGGTGGCTATCATCTGTCAGATGCTGGGGGTTACCAGATTTTACTCAATTATCGTCAGGCACCACCGTCAACTGTTTCCCTGCGGGAAATACTATCTATGTCCCAAGAGGAGATTAACCCCCTAGTCAAAAATAAAGCTGTTTTAATTGGGGTTAAAGGGCACAATAACGATTTACATCCCACCCCCTATCGTCAACGGGGTCAAAAGCTAGAGCTTCCTGGGGTCATGATTCACGCTCTAATGACCAGTCAAATAATTGATACGGTATTGGAAGAGCGCAAGCCGCTGGGATGGGCTTCTGAAAAGATGGAACTGCTCTGGCTAGCTGCATGGTCTTTGTGGGGTAGTACCCTCATCTTCATCGGGAAGAGTTCCCTGGTGCGAATTAGTTTCAAGGTTTTTGCTTCTTTGACTCTGCTGTTTGCCTGTTGTTGGCTATTATTTCTCAATCATATTTGGTTCTTGACGATTGCCCCTGCTTTAGGATTATTACTTTCCGCATCCTTAGTGGCGTTTTATAGTAGGAGATAAGCATCATTAGGCTTGACTAGACTTATGTTATTAGTGGCGATCGCAATTTTGTTGTTAATTGGCAATTGGTTCTTTAGCGAATCTCTGGTGCTGTTGCCCCTAGAGTGGATTATCAGCTTTTGCTCCTCTAGTTGGTGGGCAGTTGCCCTAGTAGCAGTGGCTTTTTTTGCTTGGTGTATCGGTGAGGATTAATACTAAATCCTGTTTAGATAAAACACTTATTGATTATGTAAGGGTAATGGGTAACGGGTAATGGGTAACGGGTAGCGCCGAGACCCCCTTCGGGTTCAGCAGTTGCTCAACAGCGTGGTTGGACATGCGGCGTGAGACGCCGCGTCCCCCACGCTCATGGGGGAAACCCCCGCCCTCGACATCGGAAAGCATTCCCTTGCGCCTAACGGCGGCGCGGGGTCTTTCCTCAGTTCCTTCAACGCGGCGCCACTTGCTATAACGGAGGGAACCTCCGCAACGCAGTGGCTTGGGAACCTCCGCAACGGACTGTCTCGCAAGACCGCACTGCTTCACCGCGTCGCCGTTATCCTAAAGGACTACCTTCGGGGCGTGCGAAGCGGTACCATATGCGAAGCGGTACCATATGCGAAGCGGTATCCTTTAGGACAAGGGCATAATATATCCTTTAGGACAGGCGCAAGGGAACGCTCGGCAAGATGGGTAACGGCAATCGTGACAAGTTAAGGGACTGCGATGTTTGTCAAATATGAATCATGAGCTATTACAGTATTTACAGTCATCTGCTGATGATTGGTTGGGACATTATCAGGTTCAGTCCGCAGGCGATCAAACAATAATAGCGAAATACTATAGTAATTCTCTGATTGCTCAAAAAATACAGGAAAAATTAACTCAAATAGAAGCTAGGGCTATGGGTAACACGAACATAGCTGTCTTTATTGCTGAATCGAATCCGCTGGAGTTTATTACTGCTTTTTTTGCAGGAATAATGGCAGAAGTAAACCTATTTCTCTGCAATCCTGCTTGGCAAGAAGGAGAGTGGCAACAAGTCTTAAACTTAGCTAAACTTGATTTAATTTACGGCGATCGCAATACTCAAGATTTAATTATTAAGCTTGCTGCTAGAGATAGCCCCACAGCAGTTAACTTGCCTTCTCAATCGTTAATCATGATTCCTACAGGGGGTACTTCAGGTAAGATTAAGTTTGCCATGCACAGTTGGAATACATTAAAGGCATCGGTAATCGGATTTCAAGATTATTTTACCTGTAAAGCGATTAATTCTGCCTGTACTCTGCCCCTTTATCATGTTAGTGGTTTAATGCAGTTAATGCGCTCTTTATTAACTGGAGGTAAGTTAACTATCTTTGATTATAAACTGATCCAAACTCGGCAAATCCCCCTCAATCCAGCAGACTATTTTATTTCCCTAGTGCCAACTCAACTACAAAAATTAGTTGACTCAGTACCTAAATATTTAAGTAAATTTAAAATTATTTTATTGGGTGGTGCCCCAGCCAGGCGATCGCTTTTAGATAAAGCACGTCAATATCAAATAAGAATTGCTTTAACCTATGGTATGACAGAAACTGCTTCGGGGATAGTTATCTTAAAACCTGATGATTTTTTAGCAGGTAATAATAGTAATGGTCAAGTTTTATCCCAAGCTAAGATAGAAATTATTTATCCGAAGCTGAAGCCATTAATAAATTCGGAAAATAGAGATAATAATAATCAAACAGCAAAATATAAAAATTATCAATCAGGACTAATTAAGATTAAAAGTCAATCTCTTTGCTTAGGATATTATCCAGAATTTTTTTCCTCAGAAAAAGCTTTACTGACTGATGATCTAGGATATTACGATTCAGCAGGATATATACATATACTTGGTCGCAATAGCCACAAGATTATTACGGGGGGAGAAAATGTATTTCCTACTGAAGTAGAAACCGCAATCTACGCAACCAAATTAGTTAAAGATATCTGTATCATTGGCGTTCCAGATTTACAATGGGGACAAGCAGTAACCGCATTTTATGTCCCTCTAGATTCCGCCCCCCCGCTAGACATAATTAAACAAAAAATACGAGGACAATTAGCCAAATATAAACATCCCAAACACTGGATTACACTTGACAGCTTACCCTACAATAACCAAGGTAAAATTAATCATCAAAAACTACAGGCGATCGCTCTACAGCAATTAAGAAATTACTAAACCCTTAAGAAAGTGCAAAAAATACTAAAGTGCAACATAATCAATATAATTGAGTCATCAGTTTGGGGTTTTTGCTAGTGGACAACGGCATAATTAGAACAATCATTTGTCTACTGTGGAAACCTGATATAGCTTAACTTCTTTCTTCTTTCTTCCGCGCAGCGGCACTAGTATCATATGAGAGTCGGTCTTCAGTATTACTTAAGCGATGGAAATATCAATGCTGAACTCAAGAGCAGTCAGCGTCAACTATCCTTAGCAATCTCCGCTGTTCCTGAAGAAAGCGAACCGACAGCATCTCTCAACCTCTGCCTAGTTTTAGACCGCAGTGGCTCCATGTCCGACCACCCTCTGGAAATGGTAAAAACCGCCGTAATTAAGCTAATTGACCAATTAAATCCAGGCGATCGCCTGAGCGTGGTAGCATTCAATCATCGAGCCAAGGTAATTATTCCTAATCAAGCAGTAGAGAATAAAGAGGCAATCAAGCAGCAAATTCAGCTGATGACTGCTGATGGCGGTACGGCGATCGATGAAGGTCTACGCCTGGGACTTAAAGAAGCTGCGGGCTATAATCAGCACTGTATCTCGCGCATCTTTCTGCTGACCGACGGAGAAAATGAACATGGAGACAATCGGCGATGTCTCAGATTAGCCGAACTAGCCGCAGAATATAACGTTACCATCGATACTCTAGGCTTTGGCGAATATTGGAATCAGGACGTGCTAGAACAGATTTCCGATCTCGCTCAAGGAACATTAGCCTATATTGAGCAGCCAGAGGAGGCTGTATTTGTGTTTGAGCGGCTGTTGACCCGAGTTCAAACCGTAGGCTTGACCAATAGTATCCTGACCATCGAACTTATGCCTAAGATAAGGTTGGCAGAATTGAAGCCTGTAGCGCAAGTTTCACCCGAAACTATTGAAATTCCCATTCAACTGGAAGGTAATTACTTTTCCCTGCGGATTGGGGATCTGATGATGAATCGTCCCAGAGTAATTTTGATTAATCTCTATATTAATCAATTAGCATCGGGTACTCATAAAATTGCCGCAGTTCAGCTAAAATATGACGATCCGAGAACCAATCAAGAACACCTCGATTCCGAAATTCTGGAAATTGAATTAGAGTCTCAGGATTTATATCAGGCAAAACCCAGCAAGCTGGTTAAAAATCAGATCCTTACCCTAGCAAAATACCGTCAGACTCAAATTGCCGAAGTCAAGCTCAAAGATGGAGACCACCAAGCAGCGGCTACCATGTTACAGACTGCCGCTCAGACTGCTCTACAAATGGGTGACAAAGCAGGTGCAACTATTCTACAAGCCAATGCTACTCGCCTCCAAATTGGCAAGAATTTATCTCAAGGCGATCGCAAAAAGACCCGTCTAGTGTCTAAAACAATCCTGCATCATTAAGATTGATTGCTCAATAGCCAAGGCATATTTGTCGCTGGATTAGCTACCAAGAAATATCATGATAAATAATAAGCCAAAAATCACTCCCGTGGTGCTAATGATTAATGCTATGGCAAAGGTGATTGATTTACTAAAATCATCTGAGTTGTTCATGATATCGATAACACTCTCAAAAATTCTAAATTTATCAAAAGTTTTTAGTTTTTAGTTTTTAGTTGAAATTAAGTACTAAAAACAATTGGGTCTAAGATCCCACAGTCTTACTGTATTGACCTTCAGGTATGGTTTAAAACTATATCTGAACGACTAATAACTCATTACTAATAACTAGTTACTACGGCGAAGCCGTTTATGCTTGGCTGATTTTAAAATATCAAACAATACTTACAGTTAGTTTTATATTGATTTATTAATCCTAGCAAATTCACCAAAAATAGTCACAGTTTATACCAACAATAATTAGCAAAGAAAATTTATATTGCTTAATAAAAATGTGTCTCCCTTAAAGCAGCCACTCACTTCAGCATGACTAATTAGATAAAACCCGCCTAGAAAATTAAAAAAAAAATTAAGCGAAGCTATAATGCAAAACTAAAAAAAGTAAAAATAACCAATTAAGATGAGGATAAAATTAATTACTTGGCATAAAGTTGCAGTTTATAGTTTTATTTTGAGCCTAGTTTTATGGTTTAGCTTTAGCGAGCAAGTCATAGGGAAAAATCAGCATCTTGACCCTCAGCAAAAACATGTTTTAGAAAGACTTAGTTTTGGCATCACTTCCTCACAGATTCAACAAGTTAATCAGGAGGGATTAGAGTCTTACATTCAGGCTCAACTTAACCCGCAACAGATCATAGAACCAAAAATTCTAGCTAATTATTCAGCGTCCCTTGATTTAATTGCTCAAGAGCCGATGATACTGCAAAAACAGGTAATGGCATATCGCAAGCAAATACGAAGCGATAAACTTTCCCTTAAGCAACAGCGAGAGAAACGCCAAGCAGTTAATAAACTGATCAATAAAGCTGGTAATCAAGCCGTCAAGGCTCATCTAGCCCATGCCGCCTATTCTCACCGTCAGCTACAGGAAGTGATGGTTGATTTTTGGTTTAATCATTTCAATGTGGATTTAAATAAAAGACCAATCAAACTTTGGGTTAACGACTACACTAACCAAATTCGGACTCATGCTTTAGGGAATTTTCGGGACTTATTGGAAGTAACGGCGAAACACCCAGCAATGCTATCTTATCTCGACAATAGAAAAAATACGGCTCCTGATAGTCCCACTGGACGACGCAAGAAAATAGGCTTAAATGAAAACTATGCCCGTGAACTGATGGAGTTACACACCTTGGGCATAGATGGCGGCTATACTCAGGACGATATAATTACTCTAGCTAGGATTCTTACAGGGTGGGGAGTAGACAACACTGGGACTAAAGGTAGTGGCAAGGGTTTTTTCTTCCATCACAATCGCCACGATCAGAAAGATAAGCTATTTTTAGGACAGAGGATTGCTGGTGCGGGAATCGAAGAAGGGGAACAAGCACTGGACATCCTAGCCAGTCATCCCGCAACGGCACATTTTATTAGCTATAAGCTGGCACAGTATTTTGTTGCTGATGTGCCGCCAAATAGTTTAGTAGATAAGTTAGCCAAGGAGTTTATTGCTAGCCAGGGAGACATCAAAGTGGTGCTCGATGCCCTAATCCACAGTCAGGAATTTAATGATTCTCGGTATTATAAACAGAAATTAAAAACCCCTTATCAATACCTGATTTCCTTGGTACGGATGAGTGAAATCAGACAGCCTAATTTTCAGCGTCTTCGCGGCATGTTAAGACAGCTTTCCATGCCTGTTTATGAATGTGCAGTTCCTACGGGTTATAAAAATACTGCCACAGCCTGGTTAAATCCCCAGGCAATGCTGCAACGGACAAGTTTTGCCACCGCAGTTTCTAACGGGGTATTAAACCGCAAGCATCAAGTACGGCAGCAGCTTTTGCAGCGGAACCTGGGAGAGCTGTCTCCACATACTCAGCGGGTAGTTAGCACCAGTCCTCCTAGATTACGTGCGGCATTGATCCTGGGAAGCCCTGAGGCGATGTATCGCTGATTGATTTTGGTTAGTCGTTTAGTTATTACTGGTTAAATGAAACGAAGAAAATTAATCACTGCCGCTGGTTTAGCTACTGCGGGACTATTGCTGCCCATCGGTCGCCGTGGTTGGGTGGCACAAAGGGCATATTCTAGCAGCGATCGCCAACGCCTGGTGATAGTATTCCTGAGAGGGGCTGTGGATGGGTTAAATATCGTTATTCCCCACCAGGAGCGAGATTATTATCAAGCCCGTCCAACTATTGCTGTACCCTATCCTGGACAGCCCCAGGGCGCAATTGATCTTGATGGTTTTTTTGGGCTACATCCTCAACTAGAGGACTTGATGCCCCTCTGGAAGCAGAAAAAGCTAGCTTTCGTTCATGCCAGCGGTTCTCCTGTTCCAGAGCGATCGCATTTTCAAGCCCAAGATTATTGGGAAAGTGGCACCCCAGGAGTTAGAGGTACCCCCGATGGTTGGATGAATCGGCTGTTGGCAGAAATACACGATGCCAGGTTAACTCAGGCTCTCAACGTAGGGATTACGACTCCCTATATTCTTAAGGGCAGAATGCCAATTTCTAGTCTTAAGCCTGGCAAAAATTCCACAGCAGCCATGGCAACTGATCGCCCCCCAATTGACCGCGCCTTTAGCAATCTTTACAGCGGGACAGATGCTCTAAGCCAAGCCTATCAGTCGGGGACTAAGGCACGGAAGATTATTTTACAAGATTTGGATCACGAGATGATGACGGCTTCGAGGGGCGCTAATAATGCGTCGGCGTTTATTAATGATGCGGCAGAGGTAGCCAGATTGATGGTGGGGAATGCTAATACCCAACTAGCATTTCTCGAAGTAGGAGGATGGGACACCCACATTAATCAAAATCCAGCTTTTGACCGTTTACTTCCTGCCTTTGCCCAAGGTTTGGCAACTCTTGCTCAGGGTTTGGAACCAATATTTGCCGAAACAATGATTGTAGTCATGTCTGAATTTGGCAGAACCGTCAAGGAAAACGGCAACAGGGGTACTGATCACGGATACGGTAATGTGATGTGGCTTCTGGGAGGGGCAGTTAAGGGGGGTAGGGTATATGGTAACTGGTCAGGGTTAGATCGCTCGGCACTATTTGAAAATCGAGATTTACCTGTCAATACTGACTTTAGGGAAATTATTGGTCATATTTTGCAACAGCAGATGACAATTACTGATGCTAGTTTAGCCCGAATTTTTCCTGACTATCGTCTAGGTAATACAGTCAACTTTTTAAGTTAAAGAAATCAAGGAGCAATGATTTCTGTTTATTACTCATTACTCATTGCTCATTGCTCATTGCTCATTGCTCATTGTTAAATTGAACTGTTCCAAATACTTTTTCCTTCATCAGCAATAAATCGATAAAATAGCGCCTCATCTTTAAATTTATGCTCATCTAAAACATGATGAAAAAGACCTTTATCGATCATTTTTTGCCCTATGGTCAGGGCATCTTCCTTAGATAATTTAGTCTTAGCCGCAATCCAGTCAACAGCTTCAGAACCCAAAAAGCAACTTTGATAAAGCTTCAACCTATGTCGGCGAGTTTTAATTTCTACTCCTTGCTCTGAATGCATTTCTTGAGCGAGCTGTCTGAGACTGATACGATTTAGGTTACTCTTGGATTTATTAGTTCCTGAAGATGTTGGAGTTTTTGAATGCTTGGAACCGTTACTATCAGAGATAATATTTGATTTATAGTCATTATTTTGCATCCAAATACTAATGCTATCCCTTTCTTTGATGAGCAAGGTTGGAATCTGTGAACGTTCTTCATGATCAAGGTATTCTTCGCGACATTCCTTAATCGCAATTTCTATTTCTTCTTTGGCAAAACCCTTTTCTTTGATAAACAAATTATTGTTATAGATTAAGCCTAATATTGTTTTATCGCGATTTTTAACCTTACAATACTGTATCTGCGTATGATCCAAGAAAAGCATTTGTACTACCTCTGTCTCTGACTCCTTTATGGTCAAAATTGAATGATCAACATTCACTGTTATAACTCAATTTTTCAGAGCTTTCCTGTTATAAATAGTTATTCTAAAAATATTACAAATAGTTATGTTAAGTGACGTTGAATAGGAATTATTTCTGTATACTCAAAATTATTTGAACTCGACTTGATTAAGAAATAGTCTTGGTGGTGGAGTTGCAGGAGTTCTGATGCGCAATCTTGCTTGGGAGAGTAATAGGTCAGCACATACTCCTGACCGAGTAGAGAAGTAGTTGCGGATTCTACCTCTCCTCCCCACTGGGTTTTCGTCACTAGGATAACTAACTGATTAGCTAATTGGGGAATTGCTTGGGCTACCTGTCGGCGATAAATTTGATCTAGACTGCCAAAGGGAGAATCCATGACAATCGGAAAATTGCTGCTATCGTAACCCATAAGGGTATTGCGCTTGCTCCATTGTCTTACTCGATCAATAATGCCGCCAATAAAGGAGAGGCTGAGAATTTGATTTTCTCCCGTGGATGCAGCAACAGGAACCTCAATCCCAGATGAATGATCTACTAAAGATAGCTGATAGTCTGGGCTTAGTTTAGGGATGTAGGGAGTAACCGAGATAAAGCTAAAAATAGACTGCACCTTTTGTTCTAGCGCCAGGCGAAACTGATGCTCTAGGCGAGTTCTCACCATATTAAGACGAGCGATCGCATCTTCGGTAACGGCAATTCTGCGTTGTGCTAGCTGTTGTTTGTTTTCAGTTAACTGATGCTTGGTAATCTGTGACTGTAGCTGATCTAGCTGCTTTTGGCGATCGCCAAGCTGCTGCTGATTTTTCCCCTGTTCTAAGATCAGGTTTTTAATCTGGTTTTCGGTGGCTTCAATATTTTGCTGTAGCTGTTGAGCATTGCGCTGGGGATAGCTTTTGAGTTTTCTGGCTACTTTTTCTAAATCTGTTTCTAGTCGATTAAGCTCTAGGTAATGCTCTTGAATTTCTTTTTGCTGACGATCTAAATCTTGCCAAAAATTATCTGACTGTTCTTCAATGCTATCTACCTGAGTCTCTAAATTGATCGCTGCTGATTCAATTTCCTGAGCTTCCACCTGCTTGAGCCACGATTTTACCTGGCTGTAGGAATCACTATCGGGGGTTAAGGGTGCGCCGCAAAGACATCGCTGCTGCGCCAACAGTTGCTTAATAAAGTCTTGCTTAAGCCCGAGGGAAAACTGTCCGCGATCGCGTAATTTTTGTAATAAGCTGAACCAGTCTTGGGCTATTCCAGGGAGAAATACTAAATATGCATCAAGGGACAGTAGTTTTTTGAGTTGGGCTTTACTGGATCTGAGCTTCTGCTTTACTCCCTGGTGCTGTTGCTGTAATTTAAGCTTTTGCTGTTCCAGTGCATCAGCACCACTAATTCCCAATAGCTGTCGGGATAAATTAGATTTGTGCTGTTCTAATTTTGCAATCTCCGTCTTAATAGACTCCAGCCGTTCTTTGATCCCTTCAATCTCCTGTTCCTGAGTGATTTGCTGGGTTAATAGCTGCTTTGTCTGAGCATCACCTAGGGAGCGTAATTCTTCCTGGAGGGTTCGTTTAGCCTGCTTCAGGTGTTCAACACCGCGATCTAAAATCTTGACTCCCAACAGTTCCTTGGTATCCTCCGCAATAGTCGAATCATGATCAGAACGCCAAAAATTATCGATTCTTTCCCCATCAAAGAAAAAATATTGATGGAGACTAGCGGGTAAAATGCGATTGATAATATCCTCTGGTGGTTCAAGGGGTGGATACCATCGTCCATCATCCCGCGCCACCAGCATAAATAACTTGGCAGGAGTAACTAATCCTGGCTGATCCTTGCTCCCATAACACTTGCGCTTGAGCTGATAAAGCTGGCGATCGCTTTCAAACTGCAATTCAACCCAACACTCCACCGCTTGTTCGGGGGCGGCTTCGGCGATCGCCCTTTGGTTAACTAATAGTTCTGGGGAGGCAAAAGCAGCGGTAAACTTTTCGTAGAGTACCCAGGTAAAAGCATTAAGTAAGGAAGTTTTACCAGCACCATTATTGCCATAAATTACCGTAATATTGCGATCGCCACTGGCAAATCTAATCTGGGGAGTCTTGCCATAAAATTGCCGAAAGTTACACAGTTGCAGGTAATTTAATTTCATTAAGTACGCCTGGTGTTAGTTGGCTTTGTTGAAAAGTTATTGGTTCGCAGTTATTAGTTATTAGTCTTTAGTTATTAGTTAGCAAAGACAATAATTATTTTAATTTATGCTAGGAGTAGATAATATATTTTTGCCTGTCTCTGCTGACACGAGCCGTTAACTATGGTTTAAGCTATAAGTCTATTGAACTATCTGCTTAATCACCTTGAGGATATCATCATTAATATTGCGCGGTGTTTTTAGATAAAGCTTTTCTTTTTCTAACTTTAATACTTTTTCAATGACCTGTCTCACTTCTGGCGGAGCATTGCTAATTGGCTCTTGAATTGAGCTTAAATCAGAACTATTATCTTGGTCTTTGGGCTGCATCGGCTTATGGTCAATAATTGAATTAATAATTCTAGCTTAGGATAAGCTCAATTTGATATTTTTACAGTAATGATTAGAAACAGATTATACAAAATATAAGTTAATTCAATTATGTATTATATATTTGATCTGGAAAGAATTTCAATAATATAAATGAACGAAATAAAATTAAAGAATCAAGTAAGTATCTTCCTGATAGTTTCTCAATTCACTCTAGTAATTATTGTTTTTATATGTCATTTATTTGGAGGCTATACTTTTTCTGAGTTAACGGACACTATCGCCCTAATGCTGCCTATGCTAACTATATATACAAGCGGAATGTTGAAATATATCATATCTACTAGAAATGATACTGTCGCGATTGCAGCAAACAGACAAGTAAATAAAACCTTTGTATTTCTGATTTGGTTTCTTACTGGATTATTTGTTTTTTCATTACTAACTATTATTTTGCTTGCTGCCTACAAATATATTAGTGATTTTGAACAGTTTAAAGTACTACTAGTAATAATCGAAACTTCGTTTGGAGCTTTTACTGGTTCTCTAGTATCTGCCTTAATCGATTAATTATACTTATTCATCATCAAACTTAAAGTCAGAAATAGGAATTTCTTCTTTAAGATAAATTATCAATCTATCTACATACTCTTGCAGTGCTTTTTCTTCCTCAGAGTATTGGAAAGTTTTCTCAGCAGGTGGTCTTCTACCTAAACCACTTTGAGTACGCAAGATGGCAGATACTTCTATATCAATTTGAGTGAGATTACCTAACACTGGTGTCATGGTTAATTCTAGAATTTCCCATTTACTATCGGTTACCTCTCGATGCAAATTTTTAATCTTTGCACGGAGTCTGATATTGTTGTTTTCAAGTAAAATATAGTTTGAAGGTTTATATTTTTTATAAAGTTTAGAATCAATTTGTCCTAGTAAATAACGTTTAATAGCTAATAATTCACTGGCAGTCGGTGCTCTTTCTAAATCAACAAATTTATTAAAGTAGGTAGGAGATATTTCAATTGGCTCACGCAAAGGTGCTTTTAGAGCAGGTGTCGATTCTAATGTATCTATCTTTTCATCTTCTATAATTTCTTCTGAAATTATATCTATGGCAGATTCAATATTATTCCAACTAATATCTTTAAGATTAGGCAATATTTTTTCAATATCAATTAATCGTGAAAGAGTTTCTCTTGGTAGTTTGAATTGACCTAATGCAGGAATTGATTGGAAATACTCCTTAAACTCTAAGGTTTTAATTTCGGCTTCACTATCGGGTGCATTAGTCCAAGTAATAAGAGATAATAATGTTTTTCTATCCAATAAATATTGCTCTAAATATTCCTTTAATTCTTCTTTAGTTAAATAAGACTCACAGGCAACCTCTTGATATAATTTACCGTTATTAGATAAATAAATATCTTGACTGATTTTTATAAAGTCACCAGTATCTAAAAATAATCCTTCAGCGCAAATTTCACTGCCTTGCGATAATGATGGAAAAGTCAAGCAAAAGGCAATTCCAAGTATTAGTCTAGGGAAACATTTAACAATAGAATCTAAATAATTCTGTTTCGTTTTAAATTTAACATTTTTTACTGTCAATACTTGCAGTATATTCTTGCCTAAACTACTCATGAAAAACTCTGAAATAGGAATTGCAAAGAGACAAAGCTCTTAATTACGATTCAATACTACCATGCTTGTAAACTCAGATAAATTGTAAAAACATCAATTTATATGTAATCTAAATTACAATAAAAGCAAAATATAAATAGCGGCTTATTTAACGAGATTAAATTTTAAGTCAATAAATATTAGGTTAATAAAATTAAGCCATCCTAATTATTTATGCAAAATTCTATGTCTAAAATAACCTACTCAGTATTGGTTGACTAAAGATATTAACAACTACCCCAATACCAATAGTTACAGAGATCCACTTAAGAGTCGCCAGAGCAGAATATATTTTGTCTACTTTCTGTTCTATTTTGTCTACTTTCTGTTCTAAAAAGTCAATTTTATCGATTTTCGGCTTAATTTGCTTAAACTCTGATTCAATTACTGCTAGCTTTTCGGCATTTTTGACAAGCTGATTCAGAATTGCCCCTTCGTATTGTTGTTTAGTGTCGGGATTGCTCATAGTTGCAGGTATTTATATCTTTCGCTCTGGAATTAAAAATAAATTTATATTAGGTTGCAGCACACCAGCAGATAACTTACTCACATACAGTATGGTTTGAGTATATCTTTATATTTATTTTTTAAACGTTTGGATATTATTCCACCCTGCTGAATCTTTTGTAGAATTTCAGGCAGACAACAGTCCCGAAAAGTACTAGAGCCAATTGCTCTATTAAGCTGTTTAGAGTTCATTTCACGAGCATAACGATAATCGATTACAGATTCCTTAACAATGAATCTTGGTGAATTAAACCCAGGACTTAAAACGCAGGCTAGTTCTGAATTAGGTTTTTTAGTTATCACACTAACAAATAAGTACTTATCATGGTTAATTTTGGCGATCGCAATAAAATAATGAGATTTATTAGGAGTATTGATTAAAAAGATGTCTCCCAAGTTGATTGACAAATCAGGCATTCAAAACTTCATCTAAATACGTTTCCATTAAAGTAAGCTGTCTGATTTCCTCAATTTCTGCGTCACTTTTGCCTACATTATGTAGAATATCTGCAACTGAAATTGGAATCATCGAATTAATAGGCTCTGGCTGTTGCCATTCAGGTAATCCATGAGTCCATTCCGCAACAGTAAATGGATCTAAGACTCCGAATCGCAGATACACGTCTTCTAGGATTTCTTCTTCTTCCTCACAAAGCTCATCCTTGCCAGGATTTTGTCGTAGAGAAATATAATAATCACTTTGGCGTGGGGCAATAAATTTACTCCATAGTGGCAAGGCATTATCCACATGATGACCCTTAATCAAATCATATACCTTACTCAGTACGGGTCCATACTTCATCGAACAGTAGCAGTCTCCAGTAATTGGCATTTCTAGACGCTCTAAAGCAATGCGGTCAGCAATGTACAGCATTTTGAGCAATCCCAGATACTTGATGCTTCCACCATTAAACTTGAGCAGTAAAGCAGCAGCCTGAACAGCTTTCTCTGGGTGAAATTTAAACTGGATCGATTCACTCACTTAAAATAATTTAGCTTAGTGTTGGAGATGTTTATTATGAATAGCTTTTAATACTTCATTATAAAATAAACAGAATAGTTAAATTGATTAAAAAATCAATTATTAATAATTTTAGGTTACTCTCTATTGACTTTACTGGGTTTAGGAATGGTCATGTCTGGGGAGATTTTACCATTCTAAATCTGCGGGAGAAATCTTCATCTGATTGTGCTTTAGCTCAATAATTTCTCCACTCCGCATCGTAATTACGCGATCTGCCATTGCGGCTATTCCTGCATTATGAGTAATCACTGCAATGGTAGTGCCTAATTCGCGATTGATACGCTGTAATACTTCTAAAACCAACTTCCCTGTCTGGAAATCTAACGCCCCTGTGGGTTCATCGCACAAGAGTACCTGAGGACGTTTGGCGATCGCCCTGGCGATCGCAACTCGCTGCTGTTCGCCCCCCGATAGCTGTGCGGGAAAATGATCGAGGCGATGGTCTAATCCTACTAATCCTAGGGCTTCTCTGGGGCGCATGGGGTTGGAGGCAATTTCCGTAACTAAAGCCACATTTTCTCTGGCGGTTAAGCTAGGAATCAGGTTATAAAACTGGAAGACAAATCCGACACACTCACGACGAAAGCTGGTTAAAGCGCGATCGCTAGCTTGGGTTAAATCGCGACGCTGGAAAATTACCTGTCCTGTGCTAGGTACGTCTAAACCCCCCAGTATATTAAGGAGGGTGGACTTACCGCTTCCAGATGCCCCTAGTAATACTATTAATTCTCCTCGGTAAAGATCGAGGCTGACGTTCTTGAGTGCCTGGACGGAAACTTCTCCCATGCCATAGACTTTACTGATATTATGTACTCGAAAAACTGGTACTTGCTCTTGTAAATGCTGAGAACTTGAGGATTGAGATTGATGCACCATGAGCCAAAAAGAAATCTTGTTTCTAGTTTAGCTAGATATTCCCTTCAGGGCGTTGCTGATTTAAAATGATAATCATCATTATCGCTAGAAACGTTTACGTACAATCTTACCTTGGTTGACTTCTTTGACAATTATCTGGGGATAAAAAGAGGTCAGCTTGAAATTGCAATTATGCCATTCAGAATCATGTTTAAGCTGAAGTAATTGCTTTATATAGGCTGGTTTTTGTGTGATAAAAGTTTCAATTTCACGAATATTAATTATTATATGCTTGCTTTGTCGAACTGAACTAAGTCTATTCCCAGTAATAGTATAACCTCCACCTAAAGAACCAACAAAACGACCTTTTTGTGTCTTTAGAATATAGATTGCACCTGATTTTCTATATTTTTTTATATCCTCATCAGTTGGTGCATTAATTATATTTCCCTTATGATCCTTTCCATATTCAATACTCTTTATTCTTCTCAATGTAAATGGATCTAACAACTCAGTCCAGTTATTTTCAATAATTGCTATTAGGTTTTGATCAGAAAAGTCTTTATGAGAACCAACCTTTATTAGGTACATAACACCGTTATTTAGATAGGCATACACAACCCGATCATAGTTCGTCACAAATTTATCGTTCTCCTTATCTAATCCTAGGTGAAAATGAAATATTCCCCAGTCATTGAGTAAGGTATCTTGTTCTAAGAAATTTTTGATTAAATGGGGGCTCAGACGGTATTTCAAATTCTGACCTGACTTTGCCTTGTGAATTAACTGTTCGATGCCTTTTCTGACTATTTTTTTCGTTAAGCCTTTTTTTATATCACTATCGGACAAGCTTTCTCTAGCACTACGCTCAAAGCAGCTTGATTTTTTAATTTCCCAATTTATTTGAGGAGGAAGCTTAGAGATTACATCAAAATACGTAGTCAAAATTTGAGATAAATCTTTTGTGACAAGTGGATTTTTATTAAAGTAATAGCCAATTTCTTTCAGTTCCTTATTAGCAATTTCGTAGGCATCGGTAGACAAATCTATCTGTATATTGGGCTTCATGCTTAATTCGATAGTAAAAATAACATTAACGCAATATCTTGCAAAACAACGTTCTAATCCAAATTTTGAGTAATTGCAATCTTAAGAGTAGTACAATAAAAAGTACGATATGCAAGCTAAACTATGGATATTCACAGTGCTAGTCAAGCGAGAGCCAATTTATTTAAGTTACTAGAACAGGTTAATCAAGAGAGCAAACCTTGTATCATCACTTCTCGTAAGGGTGATGGGGTATTAATTGCTAAAGATGATTGGGAAAGCATTCAGGAAACATTGTATTTACAGTCTATTCCAGGAATGCAGCAGTCAATTATAGAAGGTATGGCAACTCCCTTGTCTGAATGTGTTTCTGAGGATGAGTTAGAGTGGTAAATGCCCAATGGCAATTGAAGTTTACTAAGCAAGCACAAAAAGATGCTAAAAAACTCGCTGCTGCTGGATTGAAACCTAAAACACAGCAATTATTAAAAATTCTCAGACAACATCCTTTTTCCTCACCTCCCAGTTACGAAAAACTCCAGGGAGATTTAAAGGGAGCCTATTCTCGTCGTATCAATATACAACATCGCCTTGTTTATGAAGTCATAGAGTCAGAAAACACAATAAAAATTATCCGAATGTGGTCGCATTATGGTGAATAAATTGCGAACTCTGCTTATTTGTAAAACAGTTTAAAAAAGCGATCGCATTTATCCCATTGCTTTCCTCAAGAACGGAAATATAGCTTGGAAGATATTATCAACGATTGATAATCACATGATTGGAAAAGCTTTCCCTAGACTGTTTGTGTTTTGCCGTAATTCAGCAGCGCCTAAAACCCTAAGTCTGCTTTGGCAATTTCTGCGGCGGCGTAGACTTCCTCATTGGGCATTTCTTCCCAATCAGTACAGCCAATCTCGCGATAGAACTGAGCATCGTATGCCCTAGTTCTCACTACCACAGGCATTGGTACCGCATGACCTAAAATTAACGCCTGCTGTTTAGAATCTAATTTTGCCAGGACAGATTTTAAGCTAGCGCCCCCTGATACTCCAGTAAAGATGGCTTCAATGTCTTTTTCGTCGTTAAGTAAGCAAGTAACGCGGGTTCCAATTTGGGACATGACTTCGTTATCGATGCCTGAAGGACGCTGATCCACCACCAACAGCGTCACAAAATACTTTCTCATTTCACGGGCGATGGTGCCAAAAATAGTTTGATGGACGATACTGGAGTCGAGGAAACGGTGAGCCTCTTCGATGGTAATTACCAGTTGACGTGGTTTATCGAGGGGGTTTTTGGTTTGCAAGAATTTATCGGCTTTTTTGACGTAGTTGGCGTGAATCCGACGGGTAATCATATTGGTTGCCAGCATGTAGGACAGCATATTGGACTGGGAACCAAATTCGATAATTACGTTTTTGCCCGCCGCTAGGTCTTGAATTAGCTGATCGATGTAGTTGTGGGGACAGGCAGAACGAATATACTTAAGGGTTTCAAACCGCATTAGCTTGCGCTGGAGAGAAGAGATTGACCCCTGATGTCCTTGTTTGGCTTCGCAAAAGACCTTAATATCCTCATTGGTCATATTGACTAGGCGCATAATCCAGGATCTGCCGTACTCGTTATAGAGAATATTGGCATTGTCCATCGCTGCTTCTGAGAGACCTAATTCAGAAGCCACCAGCTTAAGATCCTCAATCTCTATCTGATCGTAACTAAGATAAAGCTCTTGAGCATCCCTAACCCCCCGTCGTTTAGTAGATTCAGGATCTAGGGTGTACATCACTACCTTACCTGGAAATAGCTGGCGCAAGCCCTTTACCGTGCTAACCTGCTTGCCTTCCTTCATCGCCTCCCAACCATACTCGGAGTGCATGTCAAACATTAGGTTGACCGCCGCATCCTTGCGAATTACTCCTGAAAGAATCAGACGGGTCAAAAAAGATTTCCCTGTCCCCGATTTACCAAAGATGCCGTTACTTCTTTCTACAAAGCGATCAAGGTCGATACACACAGGAACATCCATGTCTAATGGTTGTCCGATAGAAAAATTACGCCGCAGGGGGTCATCTTCCCAACCAAAAACGCTGCGAAAGTCATGTTCTGTGGCTTCATAAACCTGACTAAAGTGTGCAGGAATTGTTTTCACGGGCAACAATTGCATTTCGGTGCTGGTTTGAGGCTGTAGGGAACCTAGGCTAGTATTTTGGGGCGTTTCAGGCTCGATAGGCAGATGGGTAAAGTCGCTATTGGTGGCGGTAGGAGTAAACATCAGCATCGGAGATAAGTCCACAGTACCAAAGGTACCGCTACCCGCCAGTACGTCTCTTAGAAAGGTATCCTCAAAGGGAGGGGGATTGGCAATAATGCGATCGCTAGAACAGCCTAAGGATACATCGGTTAACAGGCAGAAGAAACGGGATCTCGTTCCCTGCACCACTAGGAACTTCCCCACTCGCATATCTTCTACCGAGATGTCTGGGTGTAATCTGACTTCTAAACCTTTGGTGAGAGAACCTTGAATGACTGAACCTAGGGGAATCTGAGAATTCATATTTTGTTTTAAATCGGGTGTTGCTTAAGCTGAATCGCTGTTTTTTTTGCCGATATGGAGGAATTTTCTGCTAACTTACCCTTATTCCGCTAATTTTAGCCGATTAAGTTTTCAATATCCTATCAAAGATATATTAAATAGTTATAATGCCAAGTAACCAAGAACTAATTTTACCTCGTATGGGTTGTGGCACCTGGGCTTGGGGTAACCGCCTGTTGTGGGGATATGATCCTAGTATGGACTCTCAGCTACAAGAGGTGTTTAATCTCTGCGTCAAGAATGGCGTAACTCTATTTGACACGGGGGATTCCTACGGCACAGGGAAGCTTAACGGACAAAGTGAGAAACTGCTGGGTAAATTTGACCAAGAATATTCGGGAGTCAATAAATATCAGATCTGTTTGGCAACTAAGTTAGCGGCTTATCCCTGGCGACTGACGGCAAAATCAATGGTAGCGGCAGGTAAAGCCTCCATCTCGCGCATGGGTAGAGTTGATCTGGCGCAGATGCACTGGCCTACGGCAAATTATTTTCCCTGGCAGGAATGGCAGCTACTAGACGGGTTAGCCGAACTTTATGAACAGGGCTTAATTAAAGGGGTGGGACTTTCCAACTACGGTACTAAAAGACTCCTACAAATCCATCAGAAATTTAGCGATCGCAATGTGCCGATTAAAACTCTCCAGGTGCAGTATTCCTTGCTTTCTACCTATGCTGTAACTGAATTGGACATCAAAGCAGTCTGCGATCACCTAGGCATCAAGCTAATTGCCTATAGCCCCCTTTGCTTGGGTGTTCTGACGGGGAAATATACTAACCGTAGTACCTATCCCAAGGGCTTGCGGGGTCTGCTATTTAAGCGCTTAGTCCCTGAAGCCCAACCCTTATTAAACTCCATCCAGGCGATCGCTTTCTACCGCGATAAAACCATGGCGCAGGTAGCCATTAACTGGTGCATTGCCAAAGGAGCAATTCCCATTCCTGGGGCGAAAAATATCAAGCAGGCGGAGGAGAACATTGCCGCCCAAGACTGGAACTTAGACGCGGGGGAAGTAATCGAATTAGATCGCGCTGCGGCACGGGTAGAGCAACCCATGGTACAAAATATTTTTCAGACTAAATAGGATTGTAACTTTAAATTAAATGAAAAAAATATTTATAATATTTTGTTTTATTTATTTAACTTGTGTCTTGAAAAAAGTAGTAAAGAACTATTTAAAATCAATTTATAATATAGAAATTATCACTACATTCAGCAGTAATCATGGCATCATTTAACATTGTCGTTGATGACTTCTCATCATTTACAGAACAGATAGCACAGCAATGGGACTCAGAATTAGGTTATCGACTAGTCGATGTGGAATACATCAATGAATCCTACGTAAGCGTGTTTGTGGATAACGGTCAGGCAAATGCTTATGATACTGCTGCTGACTTTACTACCTTACAAGGGACAATTCGAGGGCGATGGGATCAAGGTTATGACATCATCGACATTGAATATATTGAAGATAATTGGCTTGCAGTTTTTGGCGACTCTCCTGGTATCAGTGCTTACAGTTGGTCAGATGACTTGAATGGATTTGCTGAAGAAACCCAGAAATTATGGGATCAGGGATTTGACTTGGTGAATATTGAGTATGCTGCTGGTAACTGGGTCAGTATATTTGGTGACAATCCTGGCGGTAGTGCCTACTCAACTAGTGGCGACCTCACTGGGTTTATTGAAGCAATTGAGGCGAGATGGGATGAAGGTTTAGATCTGCTAGGGGTTGAGTATGCGGAGGAAACTTGGGTAGGTGTATTTGGCGAGGATTCTCTTACTGGCAGTGCTTATGTTTATAGTGGTACGGCAGAAGAATTTGTGGTAGCCGCAGACGATCTTCGAACCGAAGGATATGACATAGTAGATTTGGAACAAGGGGAAGGGGTTTTCTTCGGAGTTTTTGAGAAAAATTATGGGGTCTCGGACGGGAATCCTAATCCGATTAATTGCATTATCTGCGACGATGCTTTGTACGATACGTATCTCGACGGATTTGTTGAGTCTCAGACAACAGCAAGCCCTTTTTTCTCAAACTTATTTTAAACAGCAAAATAATCCAAATTAATTCAGGAATCCAACACCTCCCATACTTGTTTGCTGAATTTAAGAATCAGGCGATCGCTTTTAACTTTTTTCAGGATTTGAATTCTGATCCTCCTCTGGGGCTGGTTCGGTATCGGCAGCCTCAGACTCGACCTCTGTAGTAGTTACATCAATAATGTTAGAGCGATCTGAAGCGTCGCTGCGCTCTTCTGGTTTCGCTTCTAGGACTTCCGCCACCTCTACTGTTTCTAATGAATCTAGCACTGACTCAGGAGCTTTAATTTCTGGAGCAGCTACATCTGTGGGGTAGGTACTATTGGGGTCTGTATCTTCTGTCTTTACCTCAGATTCAACAGCTATTTCAGAAATAGTCTGAGACTCCTGTAACTCTTCCTCAGAGGTTGCTGGAGCTTGATCTTCCTCGATGATTTCTGAAGTGGATTGCGTCTCATTTACCTCCTCATCAGAGAATACTGAGGACTTTTGATTCTCGGTTTCCTCAAAATCGTTAACTTCTGCTTCAGGCTCTGGGGCATCAATGTCTGGAGATTCCTCTGGAGCTTTAACTATGGGTTGAAGAACAGGCTCTTTTTTTGCTGTTGCTTGCTCTTGGTCTACCTGAATAACAGTTTCCCCAAGCTTACTAATCTTGGCTGGTGTTGGTGGGGAAACAGCATTAGGAATAGCTATTTCTGATTCCTTCACCTGGGACGTATCCGCAGTACTGGGAGGAGCTACTGGCTTAACCGCTGATGACTTGCCCTTCCCAAAACTTGTAATGCTGCGAAGCCAGGAAAACTTGCCATTTTTAACTGCTGCTGCTGATTCAGGACGAGCGATCGCCTGTCTTAACTTGAGGTTCTGCCAACATAGAGCAATAATCAAGGCAGTTGCGGCAGCTTGCCCTAACAGTACCGCCCCAGTGATATTCGGCGCACAATACCATAAAACCAGGGCATAAAATAATCCTACTCCACTCCATATAAAGTCATCTTGGCGGTGCAAGTCCGACAGCACAAAAGCGGTAAAAAATAGTACTAGACTACTAGTGCCCACGGCGATCGCTAAAGCGTATGAGAGCATGATCCTGACTCCATTGATTGCTCTCTATATTCTGCGATAAGAGCTGCACTTTTAACAGCAATTGCAGTAATTCTCTTGCCCGCAGGCTTAAAATTAAACTAACTGTTCAACACTTCGATTACGACCAAGGGCTAGCCTACATCTCAGTTTGAACTCCGTGATTTCCTTAAATAACTACTAAATGTTCAATGCTCAATGTTTAATGTTTAATGTTCTAAGAATTAATATCTAATAGAATAATATTGTCTCAATTTTTTGAGAGCAAAATTAGAGTGACTGTATGCAAATTTATTTAGACCATAGTGCTACTACCAAACCTCGTCTTGAGGCGATCGCCGCTGCTGAAGATGTATTGCATCAACAGTGGGGTAATCCTGCCAGCCTTCATGATTGGGGGCAGCGCTCCGCAACAGTTCTAGAAACTGCCAGGGTTCAGGTAGCTCAGTTACTCAATGCTGCTAATCCCGATTCAATTGTCTTTACCTCTGGCGGTACAGAAGCCAATAATTCCGCTATTTTAGGCATAGCTCGACAGTATAGCACTCCACAACACATTATTGTTTCCAGCGTTGAACATTCGGCGGTTAATGAGCCTGCCAAGCTATTATCTCAGTGGGGTTGGCAGGTCACTAGGCTACCAGTAAATCGCTACGGTAGAGTTAGCCCTCTAGATTTACAGGCGGCACTACAACCCAACACGGTTTTAGTCTCAATCATCTATGGACAAAGTGAAGTCGGCACTCTGCAACCAATTGCCAAACTGGCTCAGATTACCAAGGAACATGGAGCCTTATTTCATACTGATGCGGTTCAGGTAGCTGGTCGCTTACCAATCGACGTTAATCAGCTAGGAATCGATTTATTGTCTCTTTCAGCCCACAAAATCTACGGCATTCAAGGGGCGGGGGCACTATATATTCGCGAAGGAGTAAAGCTAATTCCGTTACTTGGCGGTGGTGGACAAGAAGGAAATATCCGCTCAGGTACCCCAGCTTTGCCTGCGATCGCTGCTTTGGGAGTTGCGGCAAAACTAGCTGCTGGAGAAATGATTGCGGAAGCTTCTCGCTTACGAGAACTGCGGGATCGGCTGTTTAATTTGCTGGCAGATGAGCCTTACTTAAAGACTACTGGCGATCGCATTTATCGCCTACCCCACCACGTTAGCTTTATTTTGAGCAGTTCTCTTACCAGCAAAGCAAAAGAGATTACAGGTAAAACTATCGTCAGGGAACTAAACATGGCTGGTATTGGTATTAGTGCTGGTTCAGCCTGCAACAGCGGGAAACTTAATCCTAGTCCAGTATTGTCGGCGATGGGCTTTGATGAAGCCGCTGCAAAAAGGGGAATTCGCCTAACCTTGGGTCGGGACACCACCAGGGCTGATATCGATTGGACAGCAATGGTGCTCAAGCAAATACTCTGCCGTCTTGAGCCTTCTTTGGTTTACTGTAAGTAGCCTTAGACTGCTGGCAGAAGTTAAATAATAAGTACATGCGAAAAAATTATTTTTAATTTCTTAATACGAAAAAGTAAATTTTGGAGCAGTTAAGAAAACATCATATAAAGATATTCTTAAGTCACTTGCATGCTTATGACACTTTTAAGTAGATTAAGTAAATGTAATTAAATATAAAACAGATGGAGCTTTGATATCCCATCAATATACTGCTGAAAACATCTCACATAGTATCTAGATTGATTCGGCATGCTTATTTAGTAAACTTTTGTCAAAAATAAATTTACTTTTAAAGTATTGTTGATTAATACTATTAAGTTCCATGGTTATAAAATACAAATTACAAGCTGAAAATCCTCCAGCTTTAAGACTATTTTCAAAAAATCAAATAGCCTTTAAAAACTTGATTTTTACAATAAAATTCTTCTTGATTTTTGCTGGTATTTCTCAAGCAGCAATTGCAGAAGAAGGTGTTATAGAACGCTTGAGAAGAGGAGAAATAAATGAGTTAAATTATCGAGTAGGTTTGAAAACTTCCCCGATATATTCAATTATTAATAGCTCAGAAGGATTCTGTAAAAAATTTGCTATGGCTTTAGAAGATAAGTTAAATGAGAAATTTCCTAGAGACTCTGATAATCTGCAGCCAATTAAATTAAATCCAATCGGATATGAAGAGCTGAATGATCCCAGATTTAAGTCCGTTGCTAATAAAAAAATTGACGATAACGATAAGAATAGAGAAATTCATTTTCAATGCAGTATTGATACGAAAAGAACAAAAGGTAATGAAATCTTAGAAGTTCTTGACAATGACAATAATCTCTTAGGAGAAGTTGTTTTCAGTGAAATTTTTTTAGAAACAGGGGCAAGGCTGTTAGTCAGAAAAGAGAAAGCTCGCGAATTATCGTTAAATGATCTGACTTTCGGAAATATAAGAATTGGTCTAATTAAAAATACTACAACAAGCAAAATATTTGAGACAACATATCGTAGAGCAAATGTTGTGAAAAAATACGATACAAGAGATAAGGGTATTGAGGACTTGATGAATTTTATTGATGGAGGAGAATCAACTGAAATAGATGCTTTTGCTGCTGACGATATTATTTTATAAAGTATTTTAAAAAACGTATTTAAAAATCAGGACTATGTTATCTTTCCAAAGAATTCATTTTTAAGTGATGAACCCTATGCTATAGTACTACATTCGGATAATCGTGAGTTGCTAAGAATTATAAATGAAGTAATAAGAGATAAAAAAGAAAATTTACTTAATTATTTATCTGAATATGGATATGTGGGGGAAAATCAACTTCACTTAAAAAAGACTGGAACTTTTCATTTACAATAATCCTGATAGGATTAATATTTCTAGCAATTATGACCTCTATGATTGCTTGGATAGTGTGGAAAAATAAACATAAGCATTCTTTTATTGATTTTAAATATAAGCAAAGTGACTTTGATTTTACTGCTTTTTTAGAAACATTAAAAATAGTAAAATACAATCAAACTGATCCAGTAAAGGTAGCAGGGCAAACGCATGAAATGGGAGAGAAGGAAAATGAGATAATCAAGCTATT
>JBCBIE010000012.1:0-114533 GCA_038524995.1 Cyanobacteria bacterium J06621_8 | reverse complement strand
AAGCAGTCTGCCAGCAGAAATCGGACAACTCACCAACCTCTCAGTACTTGATCTCCAAGATAATAGTCTAAGCAGTCTGCCAGTAGAAATAGTCCAACTCACCAACCTCTCAGTACTTGATCTCAACAGTAATAGTCTAAGCAGTCTGCCAGCAGAAATCGGACAACTCACCAACCTCTCAGTACTTGATCTCCAAGATAATAGTCTAAGCAGTCTGCCAGCAGAAATCGGACAACTCACCAACCTCTCAGAACTTTATCTCAACAGTAATAGTCTAAGCAATCTGCCAGCAGAAATCGGACAACTCACCAACCTCTCAAAACTTTATCTCAACAGTAATAGTCTGCCTATTCCACCAGAAATACTTGAAAAAGCTGATGAACCAGCAGCCATTATCAACTACTACTTATCGCTACAAAACGATCAGCAAAAACCTCTTCATGAAGCAAAAATGCTGTTGGTAGGTCAGGGAAATGTTGGCAAAACTTGCGTTCGGGAAAGGTTAATTAGAAACAAATACGATTCTGAACGGAATAAAACCGATGGGATTGACATTGAACCCTGGGAAATAGAAATCAATAATAATAAATATCAAATAAATGTTTGGGATTTTGGAGGGCAAGAGATTATGCACTCTACCCATCAGTTTTTCTTGACTAAGCGTAGTCTCTATTTGCTGGTAGTAGATACAACCCTCGGTGAAGAAGAAAACCGCATTGAATATTGGCTGAAAATTATTCAGAGTTTTGGCAAAGATTCCCCAGTTATTATCGTTGGCAACAAAGCCGACCAACATATATTAGATATTGACCAAAGAGGTTTACAAAAAAAATATCCCCAAATTAAGGGCTTTTACGAAACAGCCTGTAATAGAAAACTTAAAAATGGCATTCCAGAACTAGAAACCAAAATTATCCAAGAAATTAGTCAACTTGAACATATTGATGATGTTCTTCCTTTACCTTGGTTTAACGTCAAACAGGGATTAGAAAAAATAGATCGAGATTTTATTCCTTATCATGATTATGAAAAGCTCTGCGATGACCAAGGAATCAAAAAAGAAGACAATCAGCGAGTATTAATTAGACCTCTTGCACGAATACGAATCTTAGCGGTTTCAGCAATTATCTGAAATTCTCTAAATAGCTTGTCAAAAATAGATTTGACTTATTCATTAAATTATTTATGCAAGAGGTCTATTAGACTTTTAAACGATTTAGGAATTGTCCTCAATTTTCATGACGATCCACGTTTAGAAGATACCCATGTACTTAACCCTGAATGGGTAACTAATGGGGTTTATAAACTCCTCAATGATGCGGAATTGATTCGCGACCATCATGGCATCTTACAATTAACCATGTTAAATCGCATTTTAGACCGTCAGAGATATCCTAAAAACAAGTATCTCTTCATTATCGATATGATGCGTAAGTTTGAGCTGTGCTTTAACTTCGATACTGATAAAAAATTCCTAATTCCCGATCTTCTCCCCAAAAACGAACCCGACACAGGAAACTGGGACAATACTCTGGCATTTGAATATCATTACGACGTGCTGCCAGGAAGCATTATCTCTCGCTTAATTGTGCGGATGAATGAGTGGATCTCTCAAAAAACCTATTGGCGCAGTGGTGTAATTCTAGCCAATGAGGGTAATAGAGCTTTAGTGAAATGCGATCGCGAAGATAAAAAAATTATGATTCGAGTAAATGGTAAAGAAGACACCAGAAGAAACCTCTTAACCGCTATTCGCTCTCATTTTGATTGTATTCATTCCACCATTCCAGGCATTAAAGCTTTAGAAAAAGTTCCTCTGCTAAATTATCCCGATATTCCCCCCGTAGATTATCAATGGTTAGTCGATCTAGATAAAGAAAATATCAGAACCATAATTCCCACTGGACTAAAAAAAGAAATAGAGATTAGAAAGCTATTAAATGGTATTTCCTCAGAACAGGAAAGGCAGATCAAAGATCTTGAACGTAAGCAAGATTCCTATTCAGAAAGAACAAGAAAACCAGCACCAAAACCAGTGATCAAAGAAGTATTTATTTCCTATTCCTGGGCAACCGAAAGCAAAGAAATCACAGATCGCCTAGATGTAGCTTTTCAAGCCAAAGGAATCGAGATTATACGAGACACAAAAGAACTAGGATTCAAAGATCGTATCAAAGCCTTTATGGAAAGAATTGGTCGAGGTAAATGTGTAATCGTCATGATTAGCAAAGCCTACTTAGAGTCGGAAAATTGTATGTTTGAGCTACTGCAAATTTCCAAAAATGGTCAGTTCAGCGATCGCATTTTCCCTATTGTTCTCCCCGATGCCAAAATCTTTAAATCAAAAGATCGAATTAAGTATATTCAGCACTGGGAACAAGAAATTAAAGAATTAGATGCAGCAATGAACAGTGTTGGTAATGCTAACTTACAGGGTTTTAGAGAAGATATTGATTTATACACGGAGATCCGTAATATTTTTTCTGAGTTAATTAATGTCATCAGAGACATGAACGTCTTAACAACTAGTATTCATCTTGAATCAGAATTTTCCACCATGATTGAAGCAGTAACCGCAAAACTTGCAGAATAGGTTTATAGCCTTTCTCAAATTAGTAAGGTACAAAAATAAACTTAATCAAAAACCTTGAACCCACTATTCCCTATTCCCTATTCCCTATTTCCCATTCCCTTACTTCACCATGATGTATCTCATTAATTACGAGAAACGCTATAGTTTTTGCTATTGATTCCTAAAAAGCGATCGCATTCTGACACAATGGGGCAAAACATTGAAAGCTGCTTTGTATCAAAATAAAATTCTTGGCTATTCAGCAAAGCTAATTCACATTAACCTTAGTAACGCTAATAGATATATAATTCTTGGTTCTGATTGTTTAGCAAAATTTATGCTTCCTTGATTCAGTCTTATAGGTATAAATGCTCAGAAAAATACAATCTAAATTAGATTATTTGACAATACAGACCAAAAAGATACAAAAAATTAACGCTCATGAGTTAACCAAAAATTTCTGATAATATCTTGGTTAGCTATTAAATACATTATTGATAATCTATCAATATCTGAAAGATGGGTCTAAAAATAGTCAAGAATTTTGACACCAGCTTTGCTCTCGATGCTCAGGCACAGGAAATGCTGTTCAGTCTGTTGAGTAATGAGACTTTTACCTCACAAATCAGCCAAAAGCTACATGAGACAGAACTAGAATTTACCGAGCTAATCTTCAAACCAGTCCCCTACAGTCAGCATACCCCCAAAGGAATGCCGCCAGAGTTTGAGAAATATCACAATTGCGGCGAACATATCATTATCAATGTTCCGCCCAACTTTATGTTCCAAGCCAAAATCTTTAAACCCAGTCGCCTCTGTGCCATCTATCGTAAAGTTAATAGTTAATTTTTTATGTCTACTCAAGTTCAGATTAACCCCCTCGCCAATCTCGAATTCATACCCTACATAACTCAGTCAGGAGATTTGGATCAGGAGTTTCAGGGACAGATTGGCGTTTACGCTATTTTCAATCAGAAGCAGGAAATGCAGTATGTGGGCTATTCACGGGATGTTTATTCCAGCCTGCGGCAACACCTAATTAGGCAGCCAGAAAACTGCTACTGGGTTAAGGTACAAACGATCGCCCGTCCTAGTCGTAGTGTCCTCGAAGAAATATCATCGTCTTGGATGCAAGAAAACGGCAGTACTCCCCCTGGCAATGGGGCACAAAAGCCCTTGTGGACAGAGCCGATTGACGCTAATTTAGCTATGACAGAGGCGGAAAAGGCACAGTATCAGCAAAGTGATGAGGGAAATCAACGTAAAATGCGGAAAGCGGTTGCTAGAAGAGTTCAAGGAGAAATTAAATCACAGTTAAGCGATCGCGGTATTAAAATGAGCCTGCGTTTTAATCCAAAACTAAAGGAAAAAGGGCTGTTGGATCTTCAATAAACTTGTTTTAGCTATTGTTGTGTAGCTACTATGTAGTTGAACTCAGGGCGCGACCGCACTAACATGAACATATATAGTTGAGTTATTTCCCAAACAAACTGGCACTGACCCTACACCAACATGACTGCACTGCTGAATAATCGCTATCGTATTATCAAAACTTTAGGCAGGGGAGGTTTTGGCGAGACATATCTTACCGAAGATACCCACATGCCCTCAAGGCGTAAATGTGTCTTAAAACAGCTTAAGCCGATGGTTAAGCAGCCCAAGACACCCCTGTGGATTAAGGAGCGCTTTCAGCGAGAAGCAGCAATTCTCGAAGAGCTAGGTAACGATAGTAATCAGATTCCCAAGCTTTATGCTTATTTTTCTGAGGGTGATAAGTTTTATCTCGTGCAGGAGTGGATTGAAGGCTTAACCCTGGGGCAGTACTGGTCACAGGAAGGTAACCTTCATCGGGATGAAGTCAGGAAAATTCTGGGACAACTGCTGCCAGTTCTAGACTATGTTCATAGTCGTCGTATTATTCACCGCGATATTAAGCCCGACAACATCATTTTACGGGGAGAAGACAAGCTGCCCTTCCTGATTGACTTTGGGGCAGTTAAAGAAGCGATCGCCACTGAAGTCAACGTTAGCTCAGACAGTATCTATTCTGCATCCATTGGTACTCCAGGATATATGTCCTCAGAGCAAGCCGCTGGTCGTCCAATTTACTCTAGTGACCTCTACGGCTTAGGGTTAACGGCAATTTTCCTCCTAACTGGCAAGTCTCCCCACGAACTAGATACTGACCCCCGCAATGGCGAAATTATCTGGCGAGAACATGCCTTTAACTTAGATCCTGAGCTAGCTTCAGTATTAGATCGTGCCATTCGCTTCCATCCCCGCGATCGCTTTGCTTCGGCAGCGGAAATGCTGCGGGCACTCCAGCAAAATTTAGTTGCCACAGGGCATAATCCTACGGGAGTAACCTTGAACGTTGCTCCTCAGAATAATTCCCCAAATAATTCCTTAAATGAGGATTATCGAACAAATCAGCGGCAGAATCTTTATGAACCACACCCCAGAAAGCGCCGCAGCTGGTTAACCACAGCCGCATTATTACTCCTAGTTACCGTTGGCGTAGCTGCAGGCACCTTTGCTGCGGGATTTACCCTGATTTCCCGTATGTTGCGATCGCCTGAAGCTCCAGAAGTAGCCCAGCCAATACCACGCCAGCCTGAAATTTTTATCCCTGAATCAAAGTCTAACGAAACTAAGACAGAAGAGCAGTTACCGTCGGTTAAGGGAAATGAAGCCTTGATCAAACTCTGGCAAAAAATTGCCCAGGAAGCCAAGCTAGCCCAGGAAGAGGCTGAAACAGAGTTAGAGTCATCAGAAGAGTCAAAGCCACCCAAGACCATAGCTAAAGTTGATGTTGAACCAGAGTCAGAGATTAGCATCCCAATCTTAAGTACGGGAGCTTCCGAAAGTCAGTTGGTCAGCACCCTAGGACAGCCTAATTCAGAACGAATCGGGCGACGCCCCAATAGCAAAGAACTCGTTTATTACAACGTAGCACCTGATCAAGTTAATCTTCTTCGCTATCAGTCCGATGATACAGGTAAGATTCGACAAGCAGATGTTTATCTCAATCAGTCTGTCAGTCTCGGTGCGATGCAGGAAACGTTGTCCCAAATGTTGGGTCAAGAAGCCCCCGCAGATATTAAAGACAAACTCCGTCTAGTTTATAATCGTCAAACAAATCTTCGTTCTTTTAAGATAGGGAATTTAGCAGTTATAGTAAAGCGAGACCCTAAAGATCGAGTCCATATTTCCGTGTCGGAACGGGATTTTTAGCGAATAAGCAGGCATGATTGATCATAAAACCGCTAATAGCAGAGGGGCAGAGGGGCAGAGGAGATAATGAAGGAAAAGTCTGATGTCACTGCAAATAATTCCCAGAGTAATCCAGAAAATCCAGAAAATATATCAGTAGAACTGGAAAACGGAACGACTGAAGAGAAATCAAATAAATCGCCAAATCTAGAGCAAAAGTTAGCTCAATCCGACGCAGGAGAAACTTCCAAGAGATCTAAAAAGCGTTCTGGAGTAAGCAAACAAAAATCTGAGAGGAGAGTTAACCTATCGCAATCTCAGCTGATTTTGATAGCTTTGGTATTGATGGTACTGGGTTTATGGTTTAGTCTCTCCTGGTTGGGTTTAACAAGTGCGCTATTCGCTCTTTTACTATCTCTAGGAGTGGTCATCAACTCCGTTAGAGGCTGGATTAAAAAATTTCTGACTATTCAAGAAAGAAGAACTATTCTGGCTTTTATTGGCTTTATTGGTGCGATCGCAGGCTTATTAAATTATCTGGGGATCTATCGCAATATTGGTTCCTGGCTCACTCAGTTTAAATACGATGAATTCGGTTCCTGGGCAGACTGGATTGGGGCATTAGGGCAAATCTCCATTGCCATTCTGGCGGTGTATGTCGCCTGGGCACAGTACGTAATCTCGCGGGATTTAACAATCCAGCAAAACCGCATCACCCAGCAACAAACCATCGATACCTATTTTCAGGGAATTTCCGACCTAACTCTTAATGATGAAGGCTTACTGGAAGATTGGCCTCAGGAAAGGGCGATCGCCGAAGGGAGAACTGCTTCAATTCTTTCTAGCATCGATGAAACTGGTAAAGCTAAAGTAATTCGCTTCTTGTCTCAATCTCGCTTATTAACCCCCTTAAAACGAGACAATCGCTTAGGAAGGCCTATGCTCGACGGCAGTGGCGGGTACTCGGAGGATCGTCCCTACGGTACGAGGGTGATTGATTTAGGAGTTATGCTGGCTGGGGCATATCTGGTAGGGCAGGATCTCCGCTGGACAGATCTGAGCGAAGCTAATATGGTGCGGGCTAATCTCAGCCAGTGTGATTTAGTCAAAGCTAATTTAGCCCGTACCGTTCTATATGAGGGTAATCTAGTAGGAGCAGATCTCAAAGGAACTCGTCTGTTCTATGGTTCCCTGGAAACTGCAACTCCTCGTAGTATTACTGCTATGCCAGATTATGATCAAGGAATACATACTGGTGTAGTAATTGAGAAAGTCAATTTTTCGGGGGTGAAGCGCCTCAGCGAAGAACAACGCCACTATATTTGCGCTTGGTGTGGGGAAAAATCTCGCTCAACCGTCCCAGGAGGCTGTGAGGGGATTCCTAATAAATTAGGTAGATAAAGGGAAAAATTGAGTTTGCGGGTAGTGTTAGAGGTAAAGAGGATCAGCTTTACCAAAAACTTCTCAATAGGTTTAATAATCTAAGAAACATAGCAACTTGAGAAAACTAGACAAACTGGCAAATAGCTCTTCATAATAATCCCCGATAGCGAATAAAGAGCAAAATAACAGCCCAGGAACCTAGGGTAACTTTGATCGCGACTAAGATATTAAGAACAGGAATGATGCCGCCGCTAAAAAGTGCGCCTAATTCTCCTTGGGGTAGCTCTCCTCCCATGAGGGTAATTACCGCCAGGGCAATAAAGATTAGTACAGAAACTTTTTCCCAGGTAGCTGCACGCCACTTATGATAAATTGATTCCATTAATGCAGAGGAAGAAGTAATAGCAATCAAACCAATTGCTGTCCCCCCTGCTACTCCTGCGGCGAAGCCTCCGCCAGGGCTAAGATGTCCTCGGATAGCCAATTCGATGCTGACAATTGCGGCAATAGTTGCCCCCAAACGAGCTAGGACAATGGAAGGGCGATCGCTGAACTGGTAGACTGTGGCAGCAGGAGTTTCATTCGCTAAGAGAAACTTAACCCCAAGAATAGCGATAGTAAAGACAACTACCTCAAAGATGGTGTCATAGAGTCGATTGCGGAAAATAATTCCTGAAACAGCATTGGATACGCCACTGTCTTTAACTACTGATTCGACAATAGAGAACTCTTCCCATTCCGCTATCGGATTCGGCATAATCAGCATTTTAATAAATAGCCCAATTCCTGCTACCAGATAAACCCACTTCATTAATGTTTGTCCTCCTCAGATGATATTGATGCAAATTCCAGACTAGTTTCAGGGCAAGCCAATTCCTGCTGTAAAATCTCGAATAAACGGGGCACTCTAACTACGGTGTTGTAGATCTCCTCAATCTTATTAGACTTTAAATCTAAATCTGCTGACTTTTGGGCGATCGCCTTGCTACAGGTAGCGTGAATCTCCTTTGATAGCAAAGCCTGTTTTAAAGTGTCTAAATCCTGATATTCGACAATTTCTAGTCGTAAATAATGCTGTTGAGCAACTTTGCGCAAACTAGCAATTAGCTCAGGAAAATATTTTTCAGTTTCCTTGGTCATCTCTTGAAGAATTCCCAAGCGCATCACTAAAGAAGAGCGTACCGCAATTACATAGAGGGTTACGGCTAACATCGTCCCCACCATCGCTTCGGTTAAAGCCACGTCAGCTCCCCCCAAAACGGCATAGACTAGTGCCGCAACTGCACCTAAAATAGCCCGCACTACCAGAGCCTGGTAGGGGTTTTTCTGAAAGAGCAGCATCAGAGATGCCAAGGGTAGCAGGGCGACGATAATGTAGGTGGATTTGTCAATCATGGGCAAGTAAGAGAGTTTTATATATTAAGTCGGCTTAATTATCATTTTTGTTGACCATCACTGGAGCAATAGGCTAAGACATAGCCGAGTACTGTATTCCATATCGCCAGGGTAATAATTGCTAGCAGTAGCAACGGCCATTCTCTGGGTATCTTGAGCAGTAATCCCACAACGATAGTCATTGAACCCAAAGTGTCGGAGACGCAAAGGCTATGAAGCTTAAATAATACCGAGCGGTTGCCCAGCAGGGGGAAAGTACCCCAAAACCAGAAGATAATGCCGATGATTATTAGGCTATAGCTGAGAGTGTCAATCATGCTTCGTTTAACTTTTTGAGTAAATGTGCCAGTAACATTAATCCTGCTTCCCCAACGCTAAGAATGATCACCGCAACCACACCAATCGACCAGTCATCTCGTAAGACGGAGATAAACAGCATCATAATTGAGGTTTTGGTGGCGATACTGGCAAACGCTAGGACTTTTTGCCAAATATCACTATCTTGCCAAGCTTCATAGATGGGAATTAATAAAGCCAAAATCATGGCGATTAAAATAGAATCCATTTTTTCTTATTAACGACTACTAACCACTACCTACTAACCACTAACCACTAATCATCTCCGCTTTACTTTATGCACCTCGTACCAACCCTGTTCGTCATATTTAGTGACAATAGTTTTGGGAGTAAAGGTAATCAAAAATATATCGAGAAATACTAATCCTGGAGTACGGCGAGGTTTAACCCGTTCCCTCACAATTTCTTCTTCGTTGTGGGGGCGCAGCATAATTTGAATTGCCTCTATATATGCTTGGGGAATAGCTACAACGATTTCCCACAGTACTCTGAGCCAATCTTTTAACCTCCCTGGAGTGATATGCTTCCGTGGCAGGATTAAAGCGATCGCTATACCGATAATAATGTTGCCGATGCCAAAATCGGCAGTAAGCAAAAACCAGATCGTTAGTCTGAGTACTATATTGAGAGCTGAAATCGCGTCCATGTCATCCACAAAAGAAAGGTTAACGTTATTGCCATAATTCCAATCAGATGATCGAACTGTTCCATCATCCTCGGTAGCTTAATGGTTGATTTCTTAAACAGCAGCAGATAAGCCAGCCAGCCAACAGCAATGGTTGCCAGGGGTTTAGCCATATTCCCCAGGGTGTAAGCCTGATAGTAGATGCCGTTTGCCGCCACCAGTCCCCCCAGTAGAATTCCCAGGGCACACCAAAAACCAGGCTGGGGCAATTTTTCCTCTTTGCTGAGTTGCTGATGAGGTAAAAAGATGAACTTGGCAAAGGAAATGGCGGTTCCCAATGCGGCAAGATTCATGGCTATTACCTGCCAGGGTAAAAGATTTTTCGTGGTTAAAACTTTGGCACCAAAGCCAGCCAGGAGGGGAAAGCCAGAGATGGAAAAACTAGCAATTACCAGAACTAGCCAAATCGGTGTTGGCAGGGGCTGGTGCTGTAGCTGTTTAAAGTTACGACTGGGCAACACTCCCGCAATTAAAAACAGTGCCGATTTAACCAACCCATGAGTCAGGGCATAAAATCCCGCTACAACTGGTGCTGCCAGGACAAAACCCAACTGTGAAACGGTGTGAAATGCCAGCATGCGCTTTGTATCCTTAGCAAATACGGCAAAAGCTACTCCCAATAGTGCCGAACCTACCCCAAAAAATCTCACTATAGGGTCAAGTTCTTCTAGGGTGAGGGCGCAACGCACCAGGGGAAAAACTCCCGCTTTGACGACAATCCCTGAAAGCATTGCCGATACTGGAGATGCGGATTCGGAATGAGTCAAAGGCAACCACAAGCCCGAAACAAAGATTCCCCCCTTGGCTAATAATCCGAGAAAGATAAGGGCGATCGCTTCAGGAGGGCAGTTACCTAAACCTGCGTAAATAAAAGAATGATTGGCTTGATAAACCAGCGCTGCCCCCACCAGATAGAACAGCATGGCAGTATTGCTGACAAACAGATAGCGTAAACCGACCCAGGTTGCCTTGTCTGTGCGAGCATAGCTAATCAGAAGGAATGATGCCACGCTAAGTACCTCTAACGCCACATAAAGACTAATTAGATCGGCACAGACAAAGGTAGCATTAACGCTACCATGGAGAATCAACAGCTGCATGTAGAAAAAATACTGAGACTCTCCAGAAGATTCAGCATTCTGCCAGCAGTAGCAGATTACTGCGGTGGTTACCAGGGCATTGGTAATGATAAAGAAGCCACTCAGTTGGTCAATGGCTAAAGTAACGCCAAAACTATCTAATAGCTGAATATCTAAGGGCGCATCTAGTAGAAATATGACAACTGCATAGCAAGCAGATGACAAAGCAACGCCCAACGCCAGCGAGCGATCAAGCTGGGGCAGCAAGTAAATTACAAAGCTGATAAAAAATGGTGCCGCAATCCAGGCAAGCGTCAGGTTGGTCATAGGATGTTATTGTCTTCAGAAGTAGCTGGCAATGGCGGTATTGGTTTGGAGCATCCAGAATACTAAGATTAAGACGAGACTCATAGCGCCAATTAAATGATCAAAATTCTCGCTTTCTCTGGGGAGACTCAAATGCCAGCGCTTAAAGCATAGAAAATAAAGTAACCAGCCCAATATTAAGGTCAACAAAGGCTTAAGTAAATTATTTAGGGTGTAAACTTCCTGGTAGAAAATGTTGCCAGCAATGAGTCCTCCCAAAAGAATGATGATGGCAGACCATAAGCCTGGCGATGGTTTTTTCCTCTTGCTGACTACTTGGGGGCTGTCCTTAGTTTCAATAGCGGTGGATAAAGGCGACTCCCGTGGTAAAAAGATAAACTTAGCCAAAGTAATAACTGTACCCACGGTAGCCAGATTCATGGCGATCGCCTGCCAGGATGAAAAATCTTTACTGGCTAAGACCTTAGCGGCAAATCCAGACAGTAAAGGAAATCCGCAAATCGATAAACTAGCAGTGGCGATTGCCAGCCAAATCTTTAGATCAATTCCTCGCTCCCGCAAAACCCCAAAGTCACGGCTAGGAAGGTTGCCCGCGCTCAGAAACAGGGTTGCTTTGGCTAAACCATGGGTTAAGGCATAAAATCCTCCAGCTACGGGGGCAGCTAAAATAAAGCCGAGCTGAGAGATGGTGCTAAAGGCGAGAGTCCTTTTAGTATCACGCTCAAATACTGCGTAAGATACGCCTAGAAGAGCCGTGGCAACCCCAAAAACTCTGACGATAGGCTCTATCTCCTGCAACATCAGGGCACAGCGTACTAGGGGAAATACGCCAGCCTTGACTACTACTCCAGAAAGCATCGCTGATACAGGGGTTGCTGATTCAGAATGGGTTAGAGGTAGCCAAAACCCCGAAACAAAAATGCCGCCCTTCGCTAACAGTCCTACGATAATTAAAGCGATCGCCTCAGGGGGGGCATTGACTAATCCCCCGTATGCCCAAGAATTATTTGCTTTGAATACCAGCACTGCACCAATCAGGTAAAATAGCATCGCCGTATTGCTAACAAATAAATAGCGCAGTCCGACCCAAATCGAGCGATCGCTACGAGGATAGGCAATTAACAAAAATGCCGCAACGCTAATTACTTCTAATGCCACATACAGACTCATAAAGTCAGCACAGATAAACACCGCATTGACGCTACCGTGCAGCATAATTAACTGCATAAAAAAGAAATATTGCGAGGCTGGAGAGCTAGGGTTACCGCTTTGGCGATAGTAAACCGCAACCGCCATCGTCACCAGGGCATTAGTCAAAATAAACCAGCCACTCAAAGAATCAACCAGCAAGCTTACGCCAAAATTATCCAGTAGCTCAATCGTCTCAGATGTCTGAAGCAACAAAACTTGCCCAGCATAACCAGCAGAAACTAGAGCGATCGCCGAAACAGATAGAAAAGCCAGCCGTGGCAGCAGATATACCGCAAATCCAATCAGAAATGGCAAAGCAATCCAAATGATAGTAGTCTGACTCATGGCGTATTATTTTTTTCGATCGCTTTGGTTTCCAGAGTAGGGTTATTCCGAGATAGCTTCATCACGCAGACTAGCATCAAAGCCTGGATAGAAAACCCAATAACGATTGCCGTCAAAATTACCGCTTGAGGAACAGGATCGGCATAAGCTATATCATTGCCTTGCTTGTTAACATCAATTATGGGGGTGAAAAAACCATTTCTTGATGCCACCAGCACATAGTAGGCAATAACTCCCGTACTCATGATGTCCATGGAGATAATCTTCATCACCAAATTTTCTTTAAAGATGATGCCAAGAAACCCGCACAGAATAGTAGCAAATACAAAAGCTTCCAACATGATTCCTTCTCCTTAAACAATTAACCATGCCCATTAACTACTTTTAAATAGTATTAGTGAGCACTGCCAGCATGGGCACAATTAACACTAAACGCAATACCAAGCGTGCAGCAAACTGTAGCTCTTGAGTGTGGGAATTCTCAGGATCAGTATTTTTGGCTCGTAAGTTAATACCATTGGGTACTAAAAATAGTGCGGTTACTCCATATACAGTGAAACAAAACCAAATTAAAGTGTTTTTATCTGCTATTAAATAATCCATGTCTTGGTTTAAAAAAGAGTTTACTAAATTACTGAATTGCACTCTACTAGAATCGAATTGAGGCTGGAGGATGAAGCAAGGGAGACAGGGAAGCAAATTTAATCCCAGCTAACCTTGCCGCTTTATCCTTACTTACTGGCTAACCGCGAATTTATCCTTAAACTTGAGTTTCCAGCACTTGCGACTCCGATTCCTCTGCCTTAAAAGCCAGACGCAATAGAGGTGGCGCTATAAAAGTTGTGAGAATTACCATGATAATAATTGCTGCCTGCAAGGGCTTGTGATGAAGACTAGGCTTAAGAGCACCCCCGCTAAGATCAAGGGAGATGTATCAAAAGCTGATTCAGTAGCGAGGACAGGAGAGGAATAGATAAACTTAACAGCTAATTCATTAATAAAGAGTGATGTTAAGTTAATCATGATGGTTGCTGATTTAAGATTTAATTTTTAAAGCTTGAATTCAGGTTTAGCAGTTGACGATTCACCAGAAATCAGAGTGTCTGAGTATTGCTCCAGTAGGGAATTATCAATATGGCTAACTGCCTTTTCCAAAGCAACCGTGCGATCTTCCAGGATGTTAACGCTGGGTATTTGAGCCATAATTCCTAGCTTTCTGAGGCGTTTTTCCACCTGACCACTAACGCCAACCAAAAATACTTGACGACCTTTTTCCAGAGCTTCGGAGATGGCATTTTCTAGGGCTAGAGAGGAAGTTACACCAAGGATTGGTACTTCCGACAGGTCTAAAACTAGTGCCTGGTAATCATTAATCAGATTGTGCTCACGAGAGATTGCCTTCGCGACACCAAAAATCATTGGTCCACTTAAGTAAAAGAGCAGCACGCTTCCGTTAGCTTTTTCTAGTAGCTGCTTTTCCGTCGGATTTAGCTCAATTTCCTCATCATCATAGGTGACTGCCTTGACCGTATCAGCACGATGATTAGAAAGTCTTTCAATAGTTAATATGTTGGCGACAAATACACCAACACCCACCGCAACAATCAAATCAACAAATACAGTCAGTCCAATAACCCCATACATAATAACTGCCGCCTTGGGGGAAATTTTGTGCGCCCGCTTGAGGAAGCCCCAATCTACAATATCAATACCTACTTTTAGGGCAATCCCAGCTAAAACTGCCAGAGGAATAACCGATAGATATTGACTCAATCCTAAAACTACTACCAGCAAGACTAAAGCACGAGTTAAGCCAGATACCGCAGTTCTACCGCCAGTTTGGATATTAACCACCGTACCCATAGTGGCACCAGCACCAGCAATCCCACCAAACAAGCCAGAAATTAGGTTACCTAAACCCTGACCAATCAATTCTTTGTTGGAATCATGTTCCGTACGAGTCAAGCTATCTGCCACTAAAGATGTCAGCAAAGCATCGATACAGCCCAACATTGCTAAGATAAGAGCGTCAAATATCATTGTTTGAAATTGATCCGCTCTAAAAGTTGGGGCTTGGAGATTAGGCAGTAATGAATCTCCAGATATTGCGGGAATACGGCGAATACCCGCATCACCCAGGAAAAAGATGGCGATTAAAGTCCCGACAATCAACGCTAGCAGTTGGGGCGGCAAATATTTCTTTAACTTAGAAGGATATAAAAAGAGAATCGCCACCGTCAAAACAGCCAAGAATGTTTCAGAAAGGCTTGAGGGCGTAATATTTCCTATCAGCGATGGCAGATTGGTTACTGTCCCAATTACTCCACCACTGGGGCTAGCCTGACCCAAAAAGGGCGCTATCTGCAAAATAATCAGAATCACCCCAATCCCTGACATAAAGCCAGAAATAACCGTATAGGGCATTAGAGTGACATATCTACCTAGCTTTAACCAGCCAAAGATCATTTGAAAGATCCCTGCCATCATCACCACAGTAAAAGCCATCGCTAGACCCTGTTCTGGGCTGTCAGCAGTAGCAGTTAAACCAGCAATTACTGCGGTCATAACCACAGTCATAGGTCCTGTGGGTTCAGAAATTAGGGTGGGTGTTCCGCCGAAAAGGGCAGCAAAAAACCCGACTAAAATAGCACCCCATAATCCTGCGGAAGCTCCTCCAGGGTTATCACCAAAAGCAGTAATCCCGAAGGTTAGAGCCATGGGTAAGGCGATAACTGCGGCGGTAATCCCCCCGAAGATATCGCCTTTAACGTTTCTAAAATGAATTCTATTGGTTATGCTCATCGATTGTTAGTTGTTTTAAAGAATGGATTAATTAAATTTGCCAGTTGCCAGTGCGATCAAGCTTGGTTATGTGGCTTTAAATATTTTGTAAGGACGTTCCCAAGATTGGCTCGAACTTCAGACCAATGGACAGAGGAAGCCAGCCCAATGATAAAGAGAGACAGAATATTAAAACCACGGTTAATAATTTGCTGGCATTAGACTCAGACAACATATATCTAATACCTCTTACTCCTTGCTTTCCATAGTTTCTACGCTTCAATATAGCTAAAAGTCAATTAAACATTTTTCTATCATAATCAATAGTCTATATTGTCTTTCAGCGAAAAATCAAGTATTAAGCAGTTAAAATTTTTTAATCTGGCTAACAACTTCTATTTATCTCATTTTTTGCGGGTTAATCAAAGCAGGGTTAATGATCAGGATAATGCTTAAGCTCAATAACAAACAGGTTGTGGTTGATCCCCCTCCATAATTCTGTCAAGATTAGCCAGCTCAGGCTATGTTATGAACTAGAAGAGAGTTTTCATAAGACCTAACTGATACAGTGAAATTAGGAACGCTTTATGGTGTTAGTGTGGGCACAGGAGATCCTGAACTAATCACAGTTAAAGGATTACGCATTCTCCAAAGCAGTAAAGTTGTGGCATTCCCGACTGGAATAAACGGTCGTCAAGGGATTGCCCAAAATATTATTCAGTCTTGGTTGCAGCCCCAGCAAAAGTTGTTAGGGTTAGATTTTCCCTACACTCAAAATGAGTTGATATTACAGCGAGCATGGGAGAAAGCGGCAGGTCAAATTTGGCACTATCTCCAGCAGGGAATTGATGTGAGCTTTGCCTGCTTGGGGGACGTTAGTTTTTACAGTACCTTTACTTATTTGGCTCAAGCTACCCAGCAGTTAGCCCCTGATATCATCATTAAAACCGTTCCTGGAGTTTGTTCGCCTATGGCGATCGCCTCTAGTTTAAATATGCCGCTGACGGTAGGAGCACAAAAATTATTGATTTTGCCTGCACTATATTCTGTAGCAGAATTAGAGGCAGCCTTAGATGATGCTGATGTAGTTGTACTGCTCAAGGTCAGTTCAGTTTACGAGCAAGTTTGGCAAATCTTACGGCAGAAAAAGCTACTGGACTCAAGCTTTATTGTAGAAAAGGCGACATTTCCCGATCAGAAAATCTATCGCCCCCTTCGTGATTATCCCCAGCTTAAATTATCCTATTTTTCTCTGATGTTAATTTTCCAGCGGCGCGACCTAGGGGAATGAGCCATCAGACATTGAAATTAGACATTGAAAAAAGATAATTAAACTGCTTTTAAATTAGCTGAGGGTGTTGTTATTTGCGTCTCAAAAAATAGATGATATAACTGGTATATAAACAAAGTTATTCTTGATTTTTATAGTGAAACTGTAGTCAGTGTTTATAACTACTAAGGGGGTTTATTTTTCATTGAACTGAGGTTGATAGTTAATTTGAATGCCATGCTCTGACTAAGGTTAATTATTAGAATTAATTTTTGAGCAAATCATCATAGTTAAAAAGTCCAAAATAACTTAAAAGCAACATTTTAAGTTGAATTCAGTAAATTTACCGTAATAAGCTCTGGATTATTTATATGTTAATTATGTATCTAATCCCATGACTATCTGCTAATTAGGTTTTTTTTCAGTAATTATTTAGTTACCAACCTGTCGCTCATCTTTAGCTATTAATTAGAGGCTATGGCGATGATCGAGTGACTTTTAGCATCGCTCATTACCCCATTGCGGTACATGAATAAGAAGTATAACGAACAGCTACAAAAACATATATTAATTGTAGATGACTTACCAGAAAATATCAGACTTCTATCATCATTATTAAGCGAGAGGGGTTATCAAGTTACTACTGCTACTGATGGTCAGATGGCTTTGTCTGTTATTAATCAAAACTTTCCTGATTTGATTCTGCTCGACATCATGATTCCAGGAATAGATGGTTATCAAGTTTGTCATCATCTAAAATCTGACGAAACAACTAAAAATATTCCCATCATTTTTTTAAGTGGTTTAGATTCAGAAGAGGATAAAGTTGAAGCTTTTAAAGCAGGGGGAGTAGACTACATCACCAAACCTTTCTTCACGGAGGAGGTGATTTTTCGCGTTAGGGCACAGCTAGCAATTATTCAGCAGCAGGAAAAATTTAAACAAATCTTGAATGAGCAAATTGCTGAACGTCAGCTAGCTGAAATAGAACTCAATAAATCCCGTGCTTTATTATCTGGAGTATTAGATAGCTCACTAGATGGAGTTGCGGCATTTGAAGCCATCCGCGATCGCCAAGGGCAGATTGTGGATTTTCGCTGGTTAATTGCCAATCCTGTAGCAGCAATGACCGTTGGAGGCACCATTGAAAGCCTCAAAGGTAAACGACTCTTCGTCGAGGGAATGACAGGTCATTTATTTGATGGTCTATTTGAATCATTTGTGCAGGTAGTTGAAGCCTGCACTGTCTTGGAACAAGAACACTATTATGATTCCTATTCCCTCAAAGCTTGGTTCCACATTGTAGCGGTTAAGCTAGGGGACGGCTTTGCCATGACTTTTCGGGATATAAGCGATCGCAAACAAATTGAAATAACTTTGAAAAAAGCCAACTTGCGCTTAACCTATCAAGCCAACATTGATAGTCTGACTCAGATTGCTAACCGTCGTCGATTTGATGAATATATTACCCAAGAGTGGTTGCGCTGCGCCCGCGAAAGAGAATACCTGTCCTTGATTCTGTGTGACGTAGATTATTTTAAAGCTTATAACGACAGCTACGGGCATCAGGCAGGAGATAATTGTCTGTATGAAGTAGCGAAAGGAATTGAACGGGGAGTAAAAAGACCTGCGGACGTGGCTTTTCGTTATGGAGGAGAGGAATTTGCCGTTGTCCTACCCTATACGGAAGGGCGCGGTGCCGTTAAAGTAGCCGAATATATCCAAGGACAAATCCGCAGCCTGCAAATACCCCATGCTTCCTCTCAAGTTAGTGATGTGGTTAGTTTGAGCCTGGGAGTTTCTAGCATTATTCCCGACACCAGAACTTCCCCTCATACTTTAATTTCTGCTGCGGATGATGCTTTGTATGATGCTAAACTCAAAGGTCGTAATCACGTGGTTTATAAATCTTCAGAGTCTTCTTAACTGGTCTTTTTGGTAAAAAAACTTTAAAGTCTGCTTGCTGGCAAATCTCATGTTTTAAGATCAAAATGCGATTCTTAGTTAAGTTTTTATCTCAGATAAGAATATTAAGATTGACTGGCTACACCAGAATTGCCATGAAAGATCACTGTTTTGTTGATTGAACATTAATCTCGCGAACATTTTGGCTTCAAGCCTGCTAACAAATGAATGATAAATGAAGCGACTGTCGATTAGAGCTATTGATGTTGTTCAGTTTTAGGAGATATTTGTGATTAAGATACTAATAGTAGACGACCAAAACTTTACCAGACAAGCTCTACAGGCGATTTTAGAAACTGAAGCAGATTTTGAAATAGCAGGTAAAGCCACTAGCGGATCAGAAGCTATTGCATATCTCGAAAAAACTCAGGTTGACATTGTGATTGTTGATCTGGAAATGCCTGAGATGAACGGTTTAACCTTAACTAAAATACTGAACCAGCGTTTTACGGATACTAAAGTTGTTATTCTTAGCAGTCATGATAATGAGGAAAATATTAACTCTGCTGTCGAATCTGGGGCTAGGGGCTATCTCTTAAAAAATACTTCAGCTCAAGAAATTGCCGATACAATTCGAGCTGTGGAGCGAGGTTATTTTCAACTGGGACCAGGGTTATTTGAAAAGCTCCTGTCTCATCTGATTCAAGAAAAAGAACAGACTGCGGAAAATCTAATTCATCTCCAGCATAACTACACTCAATCGATGGTAGAGCTAGAGCAGAAAATTATTGCTAAGAATGAGGCGGAGAGACAGGAGATGTATCAAGAAATGGAGACTCAGATTCTAAATCTTAAACAGGATTTTCGTCAGGGACTAGAAAATTTTCAGTATCAGGTAAGTCAAAAGCTTCAAAATGGTATCGACGTAGCAAATGCTCAATTTAGTAACTCTATTCCCGACATGCGAACCATAGAGATGCAAATCGATAATCGTAATTTAGAACAGCAAAGATATATCAATAGTATATTTGCTGGCAACAAACAGGCAATCAAGAAAATTGAGCATCAGATTAGTTCAATCCGCTATTATGTTATCTTCCTCAGTATTCTGTTCTTTATCGTGGGCGCTGGCATGTTAATTCTTAATTGACCCTCTCTCATAAAACTCTATTTCGGTAATCCCTACCAGACTAACTGCGCCAAAAGTTCCGATAATATTAGCTAGCACTCGCTACCTAAGAGTGCTAAATTGGCAAATGGAATTAAGTAGCGAAACCGAAAAAATAATCCTATGGCGAAGATTGTTTCGTTTAATGAAGAGTCGAGACGAGCCTTAGAAAAGGGAGTTAATGCCCTGGCTGATGCCGTCAAGATCACCCTTGGACCCAAGGGTCGTAATGTTTTATTGGAAAAGCAGTTTGGCGCACCCCAAATCGTTAACGATGGAATTACCGTCGCTAAAGAAATTGACTTAGAAGATCCTTTAGAAAACACTGGTGCTAGATTAATTCAAGAGGTAGCATCAAAAACTAAAGACAATGCTGGTGATGGAACTACTACCGCCACCGTCATTGCTCAAGCGTTAATTAAGGAAGGTTTAAAAAATGTTGCCGCAGGAGCAAATCCTGTTGCTTTGAAGAAAGGTTTGGATAAGGCTACGGCATTTCTCGTCCAGGAAATAGCGTCGGTGGCGCAGCCTGTTGCTGGGGATGCGATCGCCCAGGTGGCGACGGTTTCTTCTGGTAATGATGAGGAAGTCGGCAGCATGATTGCTCAGGCGATGGATAAGGTTACCAAAGATGGGGTAATTACTGTAGAAGAGTCTAAATCTTTGGCTACCGAGTTAGACGTGGTGGAAGGGATGCAGATTGATCGTGGCTACATCTCTCCTTATTTTGTCACGGATCAAGAGCGTCAGCTGGTTGAATTTGATGAAGCCTTAATTTTGATCACGGATAAAAAAATCAGTGCGATCGCCGATTTGGTTCCTGTACTGGAAAAAGTAGCTCGTGATGGCAAGCCTCTTTTAATTATTGCTGAGGATATTGAGGGAGAAGCCCTGGCAACTCTGGTGGTTAATAAAGCCCGTGGGGTATTAAACGCCGCTGCAATTAAGGCTCCTGGCTTTGGCGATCGCCGCAAACAAATGCTCCAGGACATTGCGGTGTTGACTGGGGGACAGGTGATTTCTGAGGAAGTAGGATTGAGCCTCGATAGCGTAGATACAGAAATGCTCGGTTCAGCCAGCAAAATTACGATAGATAAAGAAAATACCACCATCGTTTCTGGTTCTGGCAATAGCCCTGATGTGGCAAAAAGGGTGGAACAGTTGCGCAAGCAGCTAGCGGAAACTGACTCTGACTATGACAAAGAAAAGTTACAAGAACGAATTGCCAAGTTAGCTGGCGGTGTAGCTGTCATTAAAGTGGGTGCAGCAACGGAAACTGAACTCAAGGATCGCAAGCTACGGATTGAAGATGCTCTTAACGCTACTAAGGCGGCGGTAGAAGAGGGAATTGTCCCTGGTGGCGGCACTACCTTAATTCACCTGGCGAAAAACTTGGCTGAGTTTAAGAGTGGGCTAGAAGATATCGAAGAACAGGTGGCGGCAGATATTTTTGCTAAAGCTCTGGAAGCTCCTTTAAGTCAACTGGCATATAATGCTGGAGTTGAAGGTTCGGTAGTTGTTGAGAAAGTCAGAGATACTGAGTTTAACGTGGGCTACAATGCTTTAACTAACGAATTTGGTGACATGATTGCAGCGGGCATCATTGACCCTGCTAAAGTTGTTCGTTCTGCGGTGCAAAACGCTTCCTCCATCGCAGGTATGGTTTTGACTACTGAAGCTTTAGTAGTGGAAAAACCTGAACCTGAACCTGCGGCACCTGCTGGCATGCCTGGCGGCATGGGCGGTATGGGCGGCATGGGCGGCATGGGCGGCATGGGCGGCATGCCTGGAATGGGGATGATGTAAGTCTCTACATTGAACATTGACGAGCGACCCCGCGCCGCCGTCAGGCGCAAGGGAACGCGCGAGTTTGATCATTGATCATTAAACATATTTTTGAATTTGAGGTATATCTCTGATGGGATTGCCTCTTTTTTTTACCTAAAATCTACTGCCTCAATAATTAGCTTTACGAACTTGCATGAGGAAAAACAAGACTTTAAGCCTTATAGGTTATAGGTTATAGGTTATAGCCCTTCGGGTTCGGGCGCATTCCCAAGGCAGCGCGTTGCGCGGGTTCCCCGCGTTGTAGCGACTGCCGCTTGCGTCTTACGCCGATGTTATGCCCTTGTGGTACGCGGGGTCGCCCTCAGTTATAGGTTATAGGTTATATGCGCTTTAAATCTAAGATAGACCCAAATTCGCGACGGCTAATAGGCTTGACGGGAGGAATTGCCACGGGAAAAACTACTGTCTCTAATTATTTGGCGACACGCTATGGTCTTCCTGTCTTGGATGCAGATCTTTATGCCAGGGAAGCTGTGGCTCAAGGCTCGGCTATTCTCCAGCTTATTTTTGACCGCTATGGAGAACTGGTTAAGTTACCTGATGCTAGCCTGAATCGCACTAGCCTGGGAGATATTATCTTTAATGATGCGGCTGAAAAACAATGGCTGGAGGGGCAAATTCACCCCTTTGTGCGCGATCGCTTTACTCAAGAACTAGGGCAGACTGAAGCTAATACCGTAATATTAGCTATCCCCTTGCTATTTGAGTCTAAATTAACCGATATGGTAACTGAAATTTGGGTGGTTAACTGCGATCGCTCGGTGCAGAGCGATCGATTACAGCAGCGCAATAGTCTAACCCCAGAACAGGCTGAAACCAGAATTGACAATCAGCTACCCCTCACGACAAAGATAAAACAGGCAGACGTGGTATTAAACAATAATTCTGACCTGGAGTATTTATACAATCAAGTGGACTGGGCAGTTACATCAAAGTCCTAATGCCCCAGGAATAATAAATTCATCAAATAATTACGTAACTTTTAGATTAACCAATCTAAATTTAGATTAAAATTATTGTGTATTTATAAAATTGTAGCGATAGTTACAGAATATTGAACTAACATTATTGGAAAGCATGTGATAGATTGATGACCAAACATTGAGCATTTTGGTTTTAAGCCTTTCCCTTCAGAAGTTCTGGAGAAATTGGTTTCCTGTAAGCGTTCAAAAACTAACGCTAGTTCACAGTCAAAGTTTTATTAATTTTCAAATTATTTCCCATGTTACGTTTATCTGCCGCCCGCAATCATCAAATGAGGCAGTTGCCCAGAGAAAAAATTGATTTGGAAATCCCGAATCGAGATTTAAAAATTAAGCTGCCTCGTCATATATCTTGCCTTGCATCCGACTATAGTAACTGTGTTAGGAGCAAGCTTCCTGATCAAGCCGCGCGGATCCCCCGCAGCTGTGAGTTAAATTCAGATTCCTCTCAAGGTGAGTCAATTAATCGAGCAGTAGATATTCTCCAGTATCAGCTAAAAGATCGTACTGCTCAACAAAAGCATTTAGCCAATCTCCTCAAAAACCTTCAGCGCCGTTTGCAGGTTGCAACTGCCAGTGGTAATCAGGAATTAGTGAGTATTTTGCAGCAAGAATTTACCGAATTAAGTAAATCGGTATAAATAAAATTAGTTGGTTAAGGCTGTTCGTAGTTAGTCGTTAGTGGCAATAGCTCTACTGAATTCATATTTCTTAACCTAAGATAAGTTTATTTTGCCCTACGTACTTAGCAAGCTATATCTAAGAGCCAGAACTTAAGAATCAGTATTAGAACTAGAGTTAAGATATTGACGTAAACTTAAGAGGCTTATAGTCTGCCCAAAATTAAGGGGTAATAGCGAAATTCCTTCCAGGCGAGATTGTAGCCAACCATCACCCCAGTGCCATTCATGAAACCCATCTATTCCCTGGCTCAACAGCAGGCGTAAATTATCCTCACCCAGCAATTCTACGCGATGCTCAATTTTAATTAGTCCGATCGAGCTAATAAAAGTATCGCCCAATTCTAGTTTGCCTGTTAGAGAAGTAAAATTTTGCGGCCATAGCCACTGCTTCAAGCGATCGCTTTCGAGTAAAGTATTTTTAATCGCTTCTGATGAGGCATTTACCTCAAGGCGTAAACTACTATTTTGGAAACTTCCCAACATATGATGAGTGTGGTTGATTAATTTTATAAGTATCTAACGTGAGATTAGTCTAGTGCAGTTTTGCTAAGAGTTTCAAGGTTAAGAATTAAGATCTTCTCTCAATGCTTAAAGTAATCTACGCTACACTTAGAGCAGTTAAAATAAAACTAATTTTTCGCTTCACGCAAAGCAACTATGAACAAAAATGCAGCTAGCAAAGTTTGCTTGCCAACGGTGCTAGTAGTGAGCAACGATCAAAGCATACTGATTAATGCGCCTTCTACTATTGATTCCCTGAACCAAGTTTGCATTCCCATTTTAGAAGCCACTCAAGTTATTTCCTGGGTGCAGGAGCACCAACCTGATTTAATTATTCTTGATGTCTGCTGGTCAGAAGTAATCAACATGCAGCTAAATGCTGCCCTCAGATTAGATTGGTTAACTCGCAATATTCCTATTCTGGTAATAGCTAGTTCTGATACGCAGCAATGTCATTCTTTAGCGAAGTTAGATTATGATGCCTGTTTAGTTAGACCCTATGAACCAGAGGAATTGGCGCAAACAGTTTTTTCCTTAATTTCAAATTCAGCCTGCGAAATGCACAGCAAGATTATTTATTGACTGACCTTACGCACTATAACGGCATAGATTAGTAGTTTCAAAGTTCAGTTAAAACAGAATAGCGTTCCCTTTAAGTCTTAACCTGCCTTCATCAGTCGATGAGTGCTTAATATCAGCGTCTAACAATAATAAATCTACCTCTAGATTTTGAAGGAAAAAGTAATGCAGACTTGAAAAGCATTAGTGCAATACTAAATCCGTTACCTGCTTACCCATTTGTAACAAGTTAAAGGACTATGCTGTTTGTCAAATGATTTTAGCCATTAGCTTTTAGCCATTAGCCATTAGCTTTTAAGACATTTACAGTCAACTTTCGGATTAATATTGCGATCGCCATGTTATGTCAAGCATATTTTACATGTGGTGTTTAAAAATAAATAAGACGCTAAATATAGCAGTTGACTGATTCATTTTTTGCTTAACTTGTCACGATTGCTTGTTACCCTTTACCCTTTACCCCGTACTAAAAGATTAATTTGTTTCTTAGGAGTTAGTAACCGTAGCTTACTTCACATAATTAAACATTGATGGCAGCAATCGCCCCCTAGGGCAATGGTAAGCTAGCAGTTGCACTAAAAAAAATCTTAAGAAGGAATTAATTATAATGAGCCAAGCGCAGGAAACGCCGCTATTATTAAGAGCTGCCCGTGGTGAAAAGTTAGAACGTCCTCCCGTCTGGATGATGCGCCAGGCAGGGAGATATATGAAAGCATATCGAGACATTCGAGAAAAGTATCCCAGCTTTCGCGATCGCTCGGAGATTCCTGAAGTGGCGATTGAAATTTCACTACAGCCCTGGAAGGCTTTTCAACCTGATGGGGTAATTATGTTTTCTGATATTGTTACTCCCCTCCCAGGTTTGGGGATTGAGATGGATATCGCTGAAGGAAAAGGACCAATTATTAGCTCGCCAATTCGCACTCAACAGCAAGTGGATGCTCTACGGGCGCTGGAACCTGAAGCATCTCTACCTTTTATTAAAACAATTTTGCAGAGTTTGCGGGCTGAAGTTAATAATCAGTCCACGGTTTTGGGTTTTGTTGGTGCCCCCTGGACTTTAGCGGCTTATGCAGTGGAAGGAAAAGGTTCCAAGACTTATTCCCAAATTAAATCCATGGCGTTTTCGGAGCCTGCAATCCTACATCAGCTGCTTAGTAAGTTAGCCGATGCGATCGCTACATACATTAACTATCAAATTGACTGTGGGGCGCAAGCAGTACAGATGTTCGACTCTTGGGCAGGACAGCTTTGTCCCCAAGATTATGAAGTTTTTGCCTTGCCCTATCAACAGCAAGTATTCCGCAAGGTAAAAGAGGTTAATCCTGATACGCCTTTGATTTTGCTGGTTAGCGGCAGTGCTGGCTTACTAGAAAGGATGACTCCCTCTGGGGCAGATATTATCAGCGTTGACTGGACTATAGATATGGCGGAGGCGCGACAAAGACTGGGGCAAGATATGAAGGTGCAGGGTAATATCGACCCTGGTGTCCTGTTTGGTTCTCAGGAGGTAATCCGCGATCGCATTCTGGATACAATTCGCAAGGCTGGTAATCAGGGACATATCTTGAACTTGGGACACGGTGTACTGGTGGGTACTCCTGAAGATAACGTCCGCCACTTCTTTGAAACCGCTAAACAAGCTGATCAGCTATTGGCACACGCATAGACTTTTATGGCTATGTAAAGCTTTATTGGGACATGGTTTGAACCCATAACTGAGGGCGACCCCGCGTCGGCGTAAGACGCAAGGGAATGCGCCCGAACCCGAAGGGCTATAACCTATAACTACTATAGCTTAAGCCATCTTTTGTTACACTGCAAAGTTGTAAGGCTGTTGCACTTAATAGTTAGTATAAAAAAAGCAAGGGAGATCAAGAAACTGATAACTCTTGCTTTTTTTTTATTGATTCTTCAGTTATTGCAAGACGAGCTTATTAGGACATTTATTAACCGTCTCTACTAACTACTAACAGTCAAATAGACATGTCATAGACTGCCATCTATTGAAATAAAGCAGGTTTCCGTTCGGTCTTGCTAGGTTGAGGGGTGACGGAAGTATTTTGTTTAAGCTGTTGTCCTGTTCCACCGTCAGCAGGGTCTAAGAAAGGTCGGAGATCAATTTTATCGGGAGAGGCGGCATTGCCATTGCCTTGCTTACCGCCACCAAGAATGCTGCCAATTTCTCCGAGGATATCTTGTCCCGATTGGCGATCGCCAAAGGTATAAACTCCTTGGGTAGAACCGCCATCATCAGCAACCAGAAGGTTATCAAAAATTAGGTCGCGGGTTAGCTGGGGGTCTTGTCCAGGGGGAACCGTTAACACGATCCGACAGGCTCTGGGGTCTATTTGAGTGGTGACGCAAATTGTATCGTAGCCATTCTCAAATCCAGTAGTTAATTCTAGTAGTCCATCTTGTCGATAGGATTCAAACCTAGCGGTAATGGCATTGCAGCGTTTCTCAGGAGTCCAGCCACCCCCTAACTCACTGGGAATTGCCCAGGGATATCTTTGATTGGGCTGACTTTCGGGGTAGTACATGACAGTATATTCTCCGTTAACCAGTTCGCAACTGAATCTAGTATCGGATTGAGTTACGGTGCCAGGAGGAGGCGGTACTGAACCAGAATTACTGGGGGCATCGATAATTACTTCTGGTGGTTCATTATTTTGGCTTAGTATTTGCTGTAGTTGCTGTAGACCATTAAAATTTAGATCTTCAAGTCCTAGAGCATTGGCAGGAGTAGCAGCGCCCAGGATGGCGATCGCTCCAGGAAGAGCAGCCAGAGAAACTAAAATTTTTAGATGGTTGTTTATATTCATAAAGTAACGATGATACAGGGGCTTCAATTTGTGAAATAGCTCAAGATTAAGATTTTTAAATATGGTGAAGCAGCTAAATTGAGTTATGGCTTCATTAATTCTGACGATAGTACAGGGAAAATGTTTCTGACAAATTCAATCAAGATGATTTAACTATTGCTGGGGGCTAAGAACAGCTTTCTTTCTGCCTGCCTTCTGCGGGTCAAGCCTGGTAGCCGCACTAGCCTGCCACGTAAATTAGCCTTATCCCAGCGTAAAAATTCGTTTGCCGCCCCTAAATAGTCTTGGGTATTGATTTTACGCAGCAGAGTACTCTCCTTAATTGAATCTACCCCGACGTTAAAAGAAATTGAAGCTAGGGCGCTGAGTTGATGTTCGTTTAAGGGTACTTCTACTACCCTGGCAAGCTCTTGATGAATTTCCTCTAAATGCAGATTAAGGGCTTGATGTGCCTGGTGTTGATTAATGCGATCACCAAGGCTAACCCGTCTGCCGTTGATCCGAGATAAACCATAGCCAATTACTGGAGTACCATCGGTATCGATATAGGCGTGATCCTTAAAGCCCTCAAACTCTTTGACTATATTAATTGCTAGTGAGGAAACAGGCGGGGTTTTTTTGGCTGCTGTTAGGCTGCTGGGGGCAAAATTTTTAAGATTAGTTACTAAAGAATCATTTAGCATTTGCAGCTGCAAATTCCTGACATAATTGTTCTCAGATTTATTGATCTTACTTCCTCCAATTGCAATAGTGGTTAAACCGATAGTGCAAGTGCTAATTAAGACAATAACCGTACCGTTGATATATTTGTTCAAAGCTTAATTCTAAAAATTATTTTTCAACGGACAGTTTTAGCCCATTGTCAAGGTAATAGCGACTAAAATAAGCTGTTTACTCACAAAAATTTATATTGTGGCGGTAAATTTCCGAAACTAAAAATATTTTGTATTGATTTAAGCTGAGATAACTATCGTATTGATTTTTATCATTCAAAACTTAAATAAAAATCTATGGTACCGTAATTAAGGTAAAGATAAGTAACAAAAATAAGTATCTCATTTACTTACAGCTCATTTAGACTCATTTAACCTAGTGACAACTTCTTCTTCTAGCTATCAGACAGAGACGACAACCGCTATCCTCGATTTGCCGCTTCAGCAAAAACCTGGGTCTTGGAGAGTATTTTGTACTGCTTCTTTTCTCGTGTCAGTACCAGTATTTTTTCAAGCCCCCATCGTCAGACTATTTCCCCTAATGAGTCTCTTCCTGACTGGGTTTTGGATCATTTTGGGTTGGTACTTGTGGCAGCGTCCCCAGAGTCGTTGGTGGGGCGATATTATTTTGGGCTTTAGCTGGAGCTGGCTTGCTGGCTCAATTTACTGGGGGTGGTTACGCTCTGAGCCTCTAATTCATATTCCGATTGAATCAATTGGTCTACCCTTTGCCCTGTGGTGTATCTGGCGGGGATGGGGCAAAATTGGTAATTTTTTCTATTTAGGTTCTTTACTGGGGACGGCAATTACCGATCTCTATTTTTATATTGTTGATGTGGTGCCCTACTGGCGCAGTTTGATGCAGGTAGATTTAGATCCTGCTTTGGCTTCTCCCATCTTCAAAGTGGCTTTAAGTCAGGTGCAGTCTCCCTGGGGTATTATCTGGGCAATAATTTTAGTTAATGTTCTAATAGGGGTTAGCTTGTGGTCGCTGAAGAAACTTGAGCTTCACTGGTGGGCATTTGCAGGGGCAGTTTTGAGTACCATCTTGGTGGATAGCTTGTTTTGGATTGCGGCATATTTTGCTTGATTGTTGATACCATGGCGTTGAAAGAAGACTAAAAACTAATTACTAGTAACTAATAACCGATAACTTTTCAACTAAGCTAATTCACGTCAAGGGTATGGTGCAAAATGATAATGTGTTGGGAACTTCTGTCCTGTCTAAGTTACAAGGCGTTGCTAATAATGAAACAACGCTTTATATTCTCAAGCGACTTTTGCAGGCAGCATTAACTTTACTTTTAGCTTCTGCCCTTTGTTTTGCGATCGTGGAGATTGCGCCAGGGGATTATCTGGATACCCTCAAAGAAAATCCCCAAATAACCCCTGAACGTATTGCCGAGTTAACGGCGCAGTTTGGCTTAGATCAGCCACCAATTGTCCAATATTTCCGCTGGCTGTGGCGAGTGGTTAGCAGACTGGACTTTGGCTCCAGCTTTGTTTATTTTCGCTCGGTTTCAGATCTTTTAAGAGAGCGTATTCCAGCAACGTTATTACTAGCCGTCTCATCGATTATTGCAACTTGGGCGATCGCCATTCCTCTAGGAATTTTAGGCGCAGTTAAGCAAAATAGCCGTATCGATCAGGGTTTGAGAGTACTTAGCTATGTAGGACAGGGGTTTCCTAGCTTTATTACAGCTCTAGTCTTTTTGGTGATTGCTCAGTTTTCATCACCGCTGTTTCCCGTCGGTGGCATGACGAGCATTAATCATGACCAGCTATCTCCATTCGGCAAGATAATAGATGTTCTATGGCACATGATTCTACCTACTATCGCTCTTAGTATCACTAGCTTTGCTGGGCTACAGCGTCTTACTAGAGGTCAGCTACTAGATGTGTTGCGTCAGGATTATATCCAGACTGCCAGAGCCAAAGGTCTGCCTGAAAATAAGGTGATCTATGTCCATGCTCTACGTAATGCGATTAATCCTTTAATCACCCTGTTAGGATTTGAATTTGCTAGCTTGCTTGGTGGTTCCTTTATCGCCGAGTTTTTCTTTAACTGGCCTGGTTTGGGTCGTCTGACGCTGCAAGCTGTTCAGGCACAGGACAAGTATTTAGTGATGGCAAGTTTAATGATGGGGGCAACTATGCTAATTGTGGGTAATCTCCTGGCAGATTTACTGCTCAAAGTAGTCGATCCTAAAATTAAGCTAGCTGATCTTAAGTAATGCTAGTTCTGGATCTGAACATTAATCTGTTGAGAGAGCTATTAGCTGTTAGCCGTTAGCTTTTAGCTTTTTAGGGATTTATTAAATAACTCGATTGAGTCGGCTATTTAACTTTATTACGCAATGTTATTACAAATTAATTATCTAATTCGCTCCAGACAAGATGGTAAATATCTAGTGGCGAGAGTGCCCCAGGCTGGAGAAAAAGAAGCTAGCTATCTTTTAGTATTTCAGCATGACTATGATGCTCTAAGCTACATTAATACTCATGGCAAAGAATTTAGCGATCGCCTGACGGTGGAAACCGCATCGCCAAGTCAGCTCAAAGGACTTTTAACGCGCTGGGGCTATTCAGGATTTGGCATAGTAAAAGACCCCCTGTTGCCTGACATCCAGTTTGTTGCTTGATATATTCTGCTGCCGTATTCAGCATTAAATTTTAACTATAGTGACATTTTTGCTTTGTTAAGAGCCAATTCACGGTAGATTGTATTCGTTAGGAAATTAAAAGATTATTAGCCGAAATGAGTAAAACTGTATCTGAAGTCATGACCCTCAATCCAATTACCGTGACTCCTGAAACATCTCTAGAGGATGCCATTAAAATCTTGGCAGATCAAAAAATTAGCGGCTTACCTGTAGTAGATGACCAGGGAAATTTGCAGGGGGTTATTTCAGAAACCGACCTCACTTGGCAGGCAACAGGGGTAGATACTCCACCCTACATCATGTTTCTTGACAGCATAATCTATCTGCAAAATCCAGCAAAACACAATCAGGAAGTACATAAAGCTCTGGGACAAACTGTTGGTGACGCTATGAGTTCTCGTCCTGCCACCGTAAAGGAGAATCAACTGGTGCGAGAAGCGGCAAGAATTATGCACGAAAAAAAGGTGCGTCGTCTACCAGTAGTTAATGAGCAGTCTCAATTAGTGGGGATCATTACTCAGGGGGACGTAATCCGCATGATGGCAGCGGGATAACCCTGTCGTTAAAACGTTTAAATATATTTGAATATTTTTTAATATGACTATTACACCAGATTCGGTCAATAGTTTGCTGAACTCCGAGGACTTTGGCGAACGTATTCGCGGTTTAAATCAATTACGCCAGCTTGATCCGCAAACTGCATTTTCCATGGTGCAGCCCTTAGTTACCGATCAGAATACTCGGGTGCGCTACGCTGCCGTTAGCCAGCTAGATTCCTTGGGAGACGTTAACCGTGAAGCAGCATTAGAGATGTTGCGCGATCGCCTGTTTAATGACCCTGAACCAGATGTCCAGGCGGCAGCAGCCGATGCCATTGGCGGTTTAAGGTTAGTAGAGGCTTTTGCTGATTTAGATAATGTCTACCACAATTCTTCCGAGTGGCTGGTTCAGTTTAGTATTATTGCTGCCCTAGGTGAGTTAGGGGAACCCCAAGGATTTAACTTGTTAGAAGAAGCACTGCAATCTAACAATAATTTGCTGCAAACCGCCGCTATCGGCTCCATGGGAGAGCTGGGAGATCCTCGGGGGGTATCTTTGCTCAAGGAATTTGCCAACAATGAGGACTGGCAAATTCGTTATCGCCTAGTTCAGGCTTTAGGCAGGTTGGGCGGTGATGAAGCCAAAGCAATTATTGCCCAATTAGTTGATGATGAATCAGAACAGGTTGCTCAGGAAGCCAAGAATAATCTTTAGTTAACTGCAATTTTGGATCAGAACATTAATCTGTTGAGATAGCTATTAGCCTTTAGCTATTAGCCTTTAGCTATTAGCTATTAGCTTTTTAGAGATTTACTAACCATAAATTGAGCGGCTTTGATTAAATAATTAATAGCTCTCTAGCTCAAGCGGTTTAATTTTGTAGAAATCCTACTAACTCTTCTAATTTAGACCAGGCTGCACCACTGCCAATAATTTCTTGAGCAAGGGTCACACCCTGCAAATGCTCTCCTAAAGGTACTAAATCTCCTACCTGAAGTGCGAGGGATGCATTTATAGCCACTGCGTCTTGCTGTGCTGGAGTTCCTTTCCCTTGCAGTACATTGCCTAAGATACTGGCATTTTCCGTAACTTCGCCTCCCTTAAGCTCACTGAGGGGGGCTGATTTTAAACCGAGGGCTTGGGGGTTTATGATGCCAGGAAATACTTTACCATCCTGAACTATAGTTAAATCGCTAGCGTCTCCCAAGCCTGCTTCATCAAGTTTTTCTCTGCCATGAACCACAATGGCATTAGCTATACCTAACATATTAAGGGCTTCTGCCATGCTGTTGAGAAATTTAGGGTCATAGACACCGATTACTTGACCAGTAGGGCGTAGGGGGTTCACCAAAGGTCCCAGCAGATTAAATACAGTCCTGACTTTCAGGGTGCTGCGGAGTGGTGCCACGCTCTTCATGGCGGGATGCCAGCCACGGGCGAAGAGAAAGGTAATTCCCACCGCTTCTAGGGCTGCTTTCGCCTTTTCAGGGGAAGCATTGAGGTCTACCCCCAAATACTCTAAAACATCAGCGGAACCAACTTTACTGGAAGCTGAACGATTGCCATGTTTTGCTACCTTGACCCCTGCTGCTGCTGCGACAAAAGCGACGGCAGTAGAAATATTAAACGTCGATGCCCCATCCCCTCCTGTTCCACAAGTATCGATCACGGGAGTATCATGCTTAACTGCCTCCTGCTGGAGGGATTGTTCTTGAAGCACCTGAGCCATCCCCGCTAGTTCGGTGGCGGAAACCCCTTTTGCCTGAATCGCCGTCAGAATTGCCCCCGACAGGACATCGGGAATTTCTGAGCGCAACCACCCTGTCATTAGCTGCCCAGCTTGACCTTGAGATAGTGATTGCCCTGCTAGTAGCTGCTGTAGCAAACTTGAAAAATCAGTTGGATTTTGTTTCATAACTTTTTCCTGACTATTTAATGATTCTGGCTGATGATTACTCCCTCGAAAAGCCATAGAGGATTTACAATTAAAGACTGTATAGTTCTTAATTAAATTTGCTTGAGATTAAATCTAATCCATGAAATATTTTCTCCGACTCGGCGCACTTTTGTTGCTGTTAACTCTATTAATTTTTCCTGTACCTGCGATCGCTGGTAGCTCTTCGTCAGTTACTCCCTCCACTTTTAGCGATTTAGATTTTAAAAATAAGGATTTTTCAGGCAAAGTTTTGCAAAGCGTCGATTTTGCCAAAGTAGATCTCGAAGAAGCTAACTTTAGCGAAGCAGATCTTCGAGGAGCTGTATTTAATGCTTCTAATCTGGCTAATGCTAACCTGTCTGGAGCTGACTTTAGCTATGGTTTTGGGTACCTGACTAACTTTGATGGGGCAGATTTGACCAACGCCAATTTTCAGGAATCTATCTTATCTTTTTCCACCTTTAAAAATGCCAAAATAGAAGGGGCGGATTTTACCCTGGCGGTGTTAGAAAAATGGCAGGTGAAGCAGCTTTGCGCCAACGCCAAGGGAGTTAACCCCGAAACTGGAGTTGATACTCGGGAATCTCTGGGCTGTAGTAGCTAGTTAAAGTTATTATGCTTAGTTTTAATTAGCTTCGCTTAAAAGTCACTGGCTAGTAGTTATTAGTCATTAGTTTTTAGTTTTTAGTTCTTAGCTGCTGTAGATCAATTAGACAAGGTTATTTGAGCTATCAAAGATGAGAATTTACTGTTTTTTTTCCTGACAAATTACAAAATAATGTCCCAAACAGTTTGGATAGCTAGACACGGCAATCGTCTTGATTTTGTGAATCCTGAATGGTTTAGTACTGCTGTTCGACCCTATGATCCTCCCCTATCGGCAGATGGTTTAGTGCAGGCGGCGGAGTTGGGGCAGCGGCTTAAGTCTGAAGATATCAGTCATATCGTGGCATCTCCTTTTTTACGGACTATTCAAACTGCCAACGAAGTAGCTAAAGTCCTCAACCTGCCAATCATTCTAGAAGCAGGATTTAGTGAATGGCATAATGAAGCCTGGATGAGGGAAACACCAGAAATTCACCCCCAAGATTTTTTAGCACGGGAATATCCAGCAATTGACTGGAGTTATCAATCTTGCAAGTATCCCCAATATCCTGAAACTAGGGAAGAGGTCTATCAACGTACCGCTGCTACTATTAAACAGCTAGTAACCAAATTTTCTTCTAGTATGCTGATTGTGGGGCATGGTGCTTCGGTATTTGGTGCCATAAAAGGTCTGGTTCCTGACGCTCCTGAATTTAAGGTTTCCCTTTGCTGTTTAACAAAAGTGGTTCGTGTCCCCGATCAAACTTGGCAGTCAGAATTTTATGGGGATACTTCTCACCTCAGTCAAACTGAGTCTCAGGTAAGGTTGAATTAGCGATCGCCTGATCTAAGTAATCAGCTCAAAATCAGACAAACTCTTGGGTAGTTGGCTGTCAATAATGCTGCCACAGCATAATTAATTAGAACGATCAATGCCATAGCAGTAAGGACTTAGATTAGGACACCTACAGCCTTGTAAGCTTTGATCAGGACAGAGACAATTTCAAGGCTCGTGAGTTATAGGTTATAGGTTATAGCCCTTCGGGTTCGGGCGCATTCCCTTGCACCCTAAAGGGCATAAACGTCTTACGCCGATATTATGCCCTTGTCCTAAAGGATACCGCTTCGCATATGGTACGCGGGGTCGCCCTCAGTTATAGGTTCAGACCAACTAAGATCTTATACTTAACCTGGTATTGCTATAGATGGTTTGACTGTTGAACCCTCAAAATAAGATACGATAAGACTTGCAAATATCAATAACATATTGATTTTTAGATATATAGAGGGGTTATTAACTTGAATAGTCGATCATCGGAGAGTTGGCAGCCATTACTCGGAGGTATCGTTGCTGCCCTCGTGGTTTTAGTTGCCTTTAATTCATTTGTAATTCTTAATCCAGGGCAGGCTGGAGTACTCAGTATTTTGGGAAAAGCGCAGGATGGTGTATTGCTGGAAGGGATTCACCTACGTCCACCGCTAGTTTCTAATGTGGATATTTATGATCTGACGGTGCAAAAATTTGAAGTACCAGCAGAAAGCTCCACCAAAGATTTACAAGATCTTAAGGCAAGTTTTGCGATTAACTTCCGTTTAGATCCAACTCAGGTAGTGGAGATTCGACGCACGCAAGGTACTCTGCAAAATATTGTCTCAAAAATTATTGCACCCCAAACTCAAGAGTCTTTTAAAATTGCCGCTGCTAGAAGAACTGTTGAAGAGGCAATCACTAAACGTAACGAACTCAAAGAAGACTTTGATAATGCTTTGGGCGATCGCCTGGATAAGTATGGCATTCTGATCTTAGATACCAGCGTCGTAGATCTCAGCTTCTCTCCTGAATTTGCTCGCGCCGTAGAGGAAAAGCAGATTGCCGAACAAAGATCTCAAAGAGCTGTTTATGTGGCACAGGAAGCCGAACAACAGGCGCAAGCCGACATTAACCGAGCCAAGGGTAAAGCCGAAGCTCAAAGGTTGCTAGCTGAAACCTTAAGGGCTCAAGGTGGTGAACTAGTGCTGCAAAAAGAAGCGATCGAAGCCTGGAAAGAAGGTGGGGCTCAGATGCCTAACGTTTTGGTCACAGGTAATGATTCCCAAGGGGGAATTCCGTTTCTCTTTAACTTGAAAGATGTCCAGTAGAGTTTGAGGATTATATTCGGTAGTGGAGATGATGTGTTCTGCTTCACTTCATACAAAGAGATTAGGAGCAACCTATAGTTAGGTAAACTACTCCACTATCCTCAATATTCCTTTACTTTCGTTATTACGCTTGATAAGGTTCCCTAGAATTGATTGCGATAGGGAACTTTACTTTTTCTTTTTCTACCTTTGTTCTTCTCGTATTCAATTTCTTTGAGCTTTTTCATGATGCGAGTATGATACTCTCCCATATATTGCTCCAGAGTCGTAGTGTCCTTGGGATCTAGACCAAAAGTTTGGTAAACATCTTCCATCGGCGCGTCTAAAGGCTTGCCGCTAGCTAGAATTGAGGCAAAAGCTAGACGATCTGCGGTGTTTTGCCCCCACTCACAAAAACGAGTTATTAAACGTAGTAGCCCCAGAATCCCTAAAGAAATACGAGAAATACGGGTTAGGTTTCCTGATAGCTTCTCACAAAGACCCATGATCTCATAAGCACCCCAGGCTTTAGTTCCCACCACAGGGAACGTTTTCTTCTCTGTTTCTGGTACTGATAAAGACCGTATAGCGAATCGAGCAATATCTTGAGTATTCATGTAGGCGACGGGGGTACTTGCTCCTGAAACCCAAACTACCTGATCTTCTATAATTGGAATGGCATACTGACTAATTAGACCCTGCATAAAGCCAGCAAGCTGCAATACTGTATATTTTAAGCCCGACTCTGCCAGGAATAATTCTGTACAGTGCTTGATATTCATCAAGGGAACTTTGGGATATTGCTCGGCATTAACAATTGAGAAGAAGATGTAGCGTTCAACCCCTGCGGCTTTAGTCTCCTGAATGAGGTTGACTTTCCCTTCCCAGTCTACATCCCTTGCCCTGAGATTATCGGTAACTCTGGCGGTAGCAGCATCAATCACCGCGTCAACACCTTCCAAAGCGGGGGCGAGAGTAGAGCGATCGCACAGATCTCCAGTAACTATTTCTGCTCCCCATTCTTTGAGGAATATTGCCTTGTTGGGATTGCGGACGAGACAGCGAACCTCATGATCTTCATCTAAAGCTTGACGAGCTACCTGTCTACCTAGGGTGCCAGTTGCGCCAACTACCAATAATTTCATTTAAAGAGCTTTGTAATATTTTTTAATGTTTCTCTAATGATTTTATCAAAGAGTCTTTATATTTGTTGATCTTGATGGAAGAAACTCGGATTTTCTTGACTTCAAACCAGGGTTTCTAATACGGCTCCTACCACGCGATGGTCAGCATCGGTTTTGAGCTGATTTAGGCTAGCTCTAGCTTCAGGCTGATTATATTGGCTCAGTGCTTTGGCAACCTGCAAGCGAATGCGCCAGGATTCATCTTTAATTAAAGATAGTAGAATTTGCAGTGCCGCTGACTGCTGTTCTGTGTTAGCCAGTAAACTAAGGGCACTAATACAGGATTCCTTAACAGGTTCATCCTGCCCAGATAGCCCAATTTCACAAATTTCTCTTAATTCTTGGGGGCGATTGAGTTCCGCCATAGCGGCAATTACGCTCCGACGCACTAGCCAGTGTTCGTCAGACTCATACATTTGGCGTAAAGGTGTTACTGCGGGCTCACCATAAAAAGACAGGGAATTAGCTGCTTCTGCTCTAACGTTGGGGTCACTATCTTGGTTAATCATCTTTAATAATGCCGCAAAAGCTGCTTCGCTCTGCTTACGTCCTAATCCCATCGCCACAAAGGACCTAACTAAAAATTCTTGATCTCCAACATGTTCCAATAGCAAAGGTGTAGCAACATCAGCATCGTAGTTACGCAGTTCTCTAATGCCTCTCATTCTTTGCTGCGGGTCTTCATTATCTAATGCCGTTTTAATTTGCTCAATATCCATAAGTTTTAAAATTTTATTGATAACTTTTGTTTACTTTACTTTACATTGCCCCTAGTCGATACTGTCTTCAAGAAAGATATATAGTAAATATGGCAAGCAAAACGATGAAAGATGCTGAATGATAAAGTAAAAGAACTAATTAAAAAGTCGCGTATTATTAGCTTTGACTGGCAAGATTACCCGTCGGCGGTAGTCTCTGTTTTTCAGCAGGCGGATCAAGATGGTCGATATTTAACTGATGAGGATTTTCAGCGCATTAACAGTCTCTTACCTGACCTAGAATCTGGATTGGCTCAGGGCAGACTTTTGCGGGATCATGCAGTAGAAATAGTTTCCAACGCTAGAGCTGTGGTGTTGGATGCTCATCCCAATATTACTGAGCCAGGAGGTGGTCTATATCCTCCTGTCAGAGCGGAAGCCTGCTGGCGAGACTTTTGGCATTTTTTGCGCTGCATCAGTTATGGGGTCAGTGCTCAAAGGTTGGACTATACTAGCGAGCTGGGTTTAGGCTATATGGAGCAGCTCTATCAAGAGTTACAGGTGCCTTTAGATGCCATGATCTTAGGTCTGGAGCAGCTACAGGTTTTTGGTCTGAGGTTATTTGAACCAGAGCAGCAGGAGCAGCTAGAGCCCTATTTTGACCAGTTGATTGATGCCATGAGTAAATTTTCTAAAGTTACATGAAATTTAAATGTATTTGTTAATAATAAAATTGTTAGTGGTTAGTAGTTAGTAGTTAATGACTACACTCTTTTTTCTTGTGTAGATTTAGTAAGTGCTTAAAACTATGAAAAATTGATTACGAGTTATAAAGCAGGATTATGTCTTTGTTTGAGACTGGCGATCGCCAATGTAAGCAGCATAAACACCAGGCTACCGCTGATAGCATTGGTAGAGAGAGCAACTTCCCGAGTGCCAAAGCCTATCAGGTCAAACAAAGCTAATCCCCCGCCAAATCCGCCAAAATACATACCGACCCCCAGTCCACTACGGGATGCAGGGACTAAATCCAGAGCAAAAGGGACGACCCCATTGAGCACTAAACCAAGTATCAGAGCTAATAAGAAGAAGACAAAAACTTGGGTTGCTCCTGAAGCTAAAAGTACGCCAATTAATAAAATTCCTGCTGCTCCCCATCCTCCCAGAAACATGCTGGTTAGATTGCCGATCTTGCTGGCTATCTTGCCTGCGGGGAGTGCCGCAACTCCCAGAATGATTAGAAAAAAGGTCATCCCGAATTTGCTATTAGTTGCTCCGAGGACAGAAGTAAGTATTTGATTAACGCTTAGGAGGGAAAAGCGAAATCCCCAACTAACCAAGATGCCCATTAAGAAAATTAAGCTAAGTTTATAGATAGATATACTGGCTGGCTGAGATGGGGGATTTCTCGCTGGCTCAGGAGGAGTAACCCAGCGTAATGTAGCCGTAGCTCCTAAAAGAGTTAGAGAAGCAATGGTAAAGGTAAATCCTGCCCCCAGATTGAGCAGTAGACCATAAACGTCAAATCTGAATGCCCCTACAACACTGCCGAATAAAGTTAACAGGCTTGCTGCCAGGGGTAAACTCTTCCCATCGGCAGCACGCCCCAGAAGAGCGATCGCTGGTGCGCGGAGTATTGCCATTACCGATGCCCAAATAATCGTCAGCAGCAGAAATAGCCATTGTGCAGCCTGACCCTGACTAAATACGGTTATTGCCAGAATCACTAGTAATAATCCAGAGGATAAAATCGCCCCCAGGGAAATTAGCGATAATCTACTGCCAGCACGCTCCTGCTGTCTGTCGGAAAATGCGCCAAAAATCGGCTCAACCAGAGTTTCTAGGGCATTTTCAATAATGAGTATTGTTAGAGCTAGTTCTTCCGCTAATCCTAGCTCAACCAGAAGTAGGGGAAGATAGAGCCTATAAATTACCCAAGTTAGGGTTACGGCTCCCTGCACTACGGCAATGCCCCAAACTTTTGCCCAGAGAATATTTCTGGTGATGATTACTGTCCTACTATCCATAAGATTAACTTGTCCGTCAAAGACCCAGGCTAACCCTTGGGCTGGTTTTGTTTCCTCAGTTCTTTATATAGCTGATACATTTGCGGGAGTCGTTTATACATGACAAATAGCCTGCGATAGAGCTTGCTGGGAATATGAGGCATCCCTGACACCATTGCTCCCGCAGGAACGTTACCCGTAATGCCAGTCTGTCCTGTGGCGATCGCGCGATCGCCTACTGTCACCTGATTGGCAACACCTACCTGTCCTCCTAGCATAACTCCATTACCGATAGTCACTCCTCCTGCTAAACCGACCTGAGATGCCATGGCGCAGTTACTGCCAATTTGACAGCCGTGCCCAATCTGAACTAGGTTATCCAGCTTAGTGTTGCTCCCGATGCGGGTTTCTCCTACCGCAGGACGATCCACGGTACTATTACAGCCCACTTCTACTCCATCTTCTAGTACGGTAATGCCCGACTGTTCCATTTTGTACCAGCCTGTGGCGGTGGGCACAAAACCAAAGCCTTCAGCGCCAATGACGGCACCGCTATGAATTACACAGTTAGAGCCAATTTGTGTCCGCTCCTGGATCGTGCAGTTGGCATGAAGGATCGTATTGTTACCGATGGTGACATCGGGATAAATTACCACGTTAGGATGAATGGTAACGCGATCGCCGATGGTTACTCCTGATTGAATTACTACGTGTGCCCCAATAGAGACATCCTTTCCCAAACTGGTATGGGGAGCAATAACCGCGCTGGGGTGAATACTGGGAGCAGGTTGAAAGGGTTGATAGTAGAGAGAAATTGCCCTAGCAAAGAGCAATCTGGGGTTAGGGGTAGCAATCCAGGCAATATTCCTGGCTAGGGCTTGATGTTGCAGCTCTGAGTCCATCGGTAAGATTAAAGCCTCGGCTTTGGTGGTGGCGATCTCCGCGATGAACTTGCCCCCTTCTACATAGCTCAACAAACCTGACTCTGCTTCAGCGATCGCAGCAACCCCATTAATTTCGGGATTCAAATCTTGATGCTGATTCAGACTATTATTCTCAGCTACTTTGCCTAATTGAGCTACCAGATCTTGAAACTTCATGGTTAAAGGAAATAAATTGATCTTAAGTCAGGATTATTTTAGACTACAAAAAATAAACTTATTGGGATAATGAGGTTATGACTGGAGAACCCATTAGCCCTTCGGGTAAGCCATAAGCTGAAAACTATAGATATCATGCCATTACCTGGGGTTGTGCACCTAATTAACATGAGAACCGCTGTATATATGTGCTCAAATCTAACTTTAAGTTATTAACTTAGAGTAATATAATTTTAAAAAATAAAAATTTTTAATATTTTTCATCTGCTTTCAACTCTTGTTTTTTAAATGAAATAATAACCCATTATGCCCAGACTTGAGTTGAAGAAATACTTATCTTCTCATATTTATAAATATTTTTAAGTTAGCTAAAATGTCCAATTTAAAGAATCAAGTACCTTTAGGAATCCTCTTAACCAATGCTGATTTAATATCCTATAAGCAACTTCAAGACGCTCTGAAAATTCAGTCACAATATAGGGAAATGAAGCTGGGAGAAATTCTAATTTTACAGGCAGGGCTAAGAGCTAAAACTATTGACTTTTTTGTTAATCAATGGCAAGAAAATATTATTCAAGGACAACAGTTTCCTATAGGGCATTATCTAAAAGACGCTGCTTTGCTTAATCAATCTCAAGTTCAAACTATTCTGCAAGAACAAAAAAATAATTCTCAAAAATTTGGGGTGATAGCAGCAAAAAAGGGCTGGATTAAGCAGAAAACAGTTAACTTTTTGCTTAATAGCCTAACCCAGCCTACTCAATCATTTGTGTCTCTCAGATCCCTAGAAGAATATAATAATCAGATTCTACATCTAGAGCGAAAGTATGCAAACTCTTCGTTAATTCTTGGTAGAATTCTCGCCTGGACAGGGGGGAATGGAGTTCTGACTAGAGCCATCTGCCAAGTATTTGCAGATGGGGATTTTAATATTCCTTCTGGAGCGGAAATTAGTGCGGTTGATCACTTAGTTGAAGGAGAATTAATCAGAAAATGGGAAACAAGTGAAGTTGCTGAACAGCTCCGCTATCTTAGAATAAATCTCGTTGATAATAATAGATACAACTCACATATACTGCTAGAACAATATCGAGAAATTATGCTGGAGGGTCAGCAGCTATATCAGGATCTTCCTTCACAAAATGAGCTACTGAATTTAGGTTTAGTAGTTAAGGAAGGGGACTATTTACGAGTAGCTAATATAATTTTTCAGCAGGTTTTTGATCAGGAATTTATTGTCCGCGAGCTTAAACCACAAAAGCCTAATACTACTACAATTAATCCCCTCAACGTCAGTCAAAATGTTGCTAAAGTTTCTGAATATTCGCCTGCTCTCGCTAATGACGCTATTGATCCTGTAGCTTATGATGAGCCTGATCAGATACTTGAGCCAACCTTAATTAAGGAGCAACAGCCATCAGCTAATTCTAGAGCAGAACAGCCTGTTCCTAATAATACTCCTGAGCCCTTAACTAAGATCAGCTCGTTAATTACTCTAGTTGCGATCGCTTTACTGCTACCTTTAGTTTTAGCAATTAATAATTATTATTCTTCTTTGCTAGGAGCTAGACAAAATTCGTCCTCAACCCCAGACTCTCTATCTCAAGCAGGAGAATTGCAAGACTTCTGCAATCAGCTAGATACTTTTGATTTAAGCACTTCCCTGAGCACAATTGCTCGATTAGAAAGAGAAAAGCAAGCATTACTCCAAGATGCTGCTGATAGTTCAACAGCATTTCCAAATAGTTGTGAAATGGCTCTCAATCGAGCTCGCGTTGTATCTGCTCCCTTGCTGGGGAAAGAAAATAGAATTTTTGAAGCCATTAAAAACCTCTGTCAGGTACCAGAAAATTCTGATATGTATCTTGATGCTGAAGTTTGGCTCAAACGCTGGTACAACTCTTCATATTGGGGTGAAGAAACTCAATTTTATTTGGCAGAATTTTCTAAGCGTAATGGTTCTGATTGTCCTGCGGCTAATTTTACTAAAGCTCAAAATTGAGTCTTATCAAAGAATCCTATTCAGGACATCTCTAACATTCGCTGAATTGGTTTCCAGGCGTTGCGACGAATATCTTCGGGTAAAGTAATTTCAGGCTGCTTATGCTTCATTGCTAGGTAAAGCTTTTCTAGGGTATTGAGGCGCATATGGGGACACTCATTACAGGCGCAGTTATTCATTGCAGGTGCAGGAATAAACCGTTTATGGGGTGCTGCTTTCTCCATCTGGTGGATGATACCAGGCTCCGTAGCTACAATAAAGCGATCGCTATTACTTTGCTGACAATATTTTAAGAGGGCGGTGGTGGAACCAACATAGCTAGCATGGCGCAATACTGGAATCTCACACTCAGGATGAGCGATCATTTCCGCAGTGGGATGTTCTAGCTTTAATTCGATAATGCGTTTCTCCGAGAAGGTTTCATGAACCACACAGCTACCATCCCACATCACCAAATCACGCCCCGTCTCCTCGCTGACATAACGACCTAAATTGCGGTCTGGAGCAAAGATAATTGGCTGTTCAGGGGGAATTTGATTAACGATTTTTACTGCATTGGAACTGGTACAGATAATGTCGCTCAGGGCTTTGATTTCCGCAGTACAGTTGATGTAAGAAATGACCAAATGATCGGGATGTTTCGCTTTAAAAGCCCTGAACTCCTCTGGGGGACAGCTATCGGCAAGGGAGCAACCCGCTTCGATATCTGGCAGTAATACTAGCTTGTCAGGATTGAGAATCTTGGCTGTCTCTGCCATAAAGTGTACTCCTGCAAAGACAATTACCTCGGCATCAGTATTTGCTGCCTGCTGTGATAAACCAAGAGAATCTCCTAAATAATCGGCAATATCTTGAATATCTGCCTCTTGGTAGTAATGAGCTAGGATTACGGCATTAAGCTCGATTTTAAGCTCGTTAATTGCCCCAAAAATATCGCTGGGAATTGCGTTAGGGTTAACCTGAGGTCTAACAGCGGTAAACATATATAAACAATAGCTTTTTAGTTATGGGTTTAGCTCATGAAGTACTTATAGTAAAACTTACTATAAGTATATTATAGTTTATTCCACCAAAATTTGCAGAACAAAAAAAACAGCCGATCAATTTAGATACTGTTTGTAAGATATGTACATTAATCTTAAAGCTATGACTGAGTTGAAATATAAGAAGTTAATTAAGGATAAAGCTAAAAATCACTTATCGATTCTTGACTTAAGGTTTGTTAAACGAATTTCTAAGTTATTGCTAACAACACTGAAACTACTATTATCTATTTTGACTTGAGGCTCACGAAATATTGCTACCTGCTCATTAATTACTGCTCTATTGTCACCTTTAACAATGCAATGAGCTATCTCAATGCTTAAAAGCAATCTCTTTATTTTAAATTTACTTATTGGAAAAATCTAAAATTAGTCAAAATAGAACGTAAATACTCCAGAGCATGGCGAAAGATACTTTTAGCGGGACGACCATGTATATCAACTTTGATCGAATTAAGATGATTGCGTGGGTAATCCCAAGTTTTAATAACTAGTGCCGTAAGCCAATGTTATCAAAGCAATAAGCTTGTTTAATCGCTCACAATCCTTAAACTTAGTCCATTAGAGACAAAATTCTCAATAATTTGAGAAAGACTATTAAAGCTGACTTTTCCTGGATCAAAAATCTTTTGTTTAACCCAGAATTTAGCTAAAAGCAATATGGTTTCTGTTTTGCGTATTTTTACTTAAGTCAATCAGCGTAAAAATTATGAGTTATAAAAAGCTGACTCAGCAAAGGAGAGCACACCTCTTTATCTGTAGTTCAAATTTGTTTGTCTTAAATGACATAAAAAATTTACTATAGCTTGATTAAAAAAGCGTCTTTTTTATCCTAGCTTGATGTGATGCTGCAAAAAATTAGTAGATAATTATCCCAACTTAAAACCATAAAAAAAGTGTAATTATCTACTTAACAGCTATTACTATGTCTGAAAAAAAATTTATAGAAAATATATTTACTGATAGCGAATATTCTTTGTTTCAAGCAGGGATTGCTCGGTTTAAAGAAGGGGATTTTAACTATCGCGAACTAAATTTAACCGATATTCATGACGTTAGCTCCTTATCTCCCCATTCTGAATCATCCTCCAACCTGATTTTTAGCACTGATGATGTTTTGAGCACTGGTCCCAGAAATGAACTACTGTCAGGATTAGGGATTTCCTCTGGTGTCAGCAATGATCATACTGTTAGTAGAGGCAACAATCCTAACGGGTCAGCCATTGCTAATGCCAGCGCTAACGCTACGGCAATCGGCATTGATAATGCAGGAATAATTGCTACTAAAAAAGGTAGGGATATTATTTTTGGCATTGGTCTTGCTTCAGTAACTAGTGTTGCGGGGGCTGAGTCTGAGGGCATTTTTAGCAGCAGTGCAACTGCTAGCGCCAGGGCGATCGCCAGTGCCGTGGGTCTTAAAAACAGCGGCACTATTGAAGCAGGAGACGATAGCGATGCTATTTTCGGCTTCGCCAATGTCGTTGCTAGCAGTGAGGCAAAAGCTGAGGCTCAACTAACTACTGGTAATGATGTTGCGGTAACTGCTACTAGTGAATCTGGGGCATTTGTTGAAACTTCGGCAATTGGCATCGAGAATCTTGGTAGACTCCTTACTGGTAAGGGTCACGATCTGATTGTGGGTGGTGCTAATAGCTGGAGTAGCAGCTTCTCCGCCGCTGAAGCATTTGCGGCTAATACTGCGGCTCTTTTAACTAACCAACATCCCCCCACTGTTGCTCTAATTGAAGAGGTTTTTGCTAGCAGTACAGCCAATAGTGAAGCCCTCACTCAATCCCTAACCATCGGTATTGCTAATTCTGATTTGATTCACACTACTTTTGGTCATGACATTATTATTGGACTGGCTCTTAGCAGCAGCCCTAGTAAGGCAATAGCTGATGCTGAGACAGAAGCAACGGCGCAAAATATTGCTACGGCTCAGGCTGAGGCTACTTCTTTAGCAATCACCGAGAGTATTGCTGTGGGAATTGTTAATTTAGGTAAAATTTCTACGGGTAATGGTAACGACGTTGTGTTGGGAATCGCGGTGAATGAGGCGATCGCTGATGCTGACGCTCATGCTGATGCCGATGCTAACGCAGAAATGCCTGATTCTGATACTGATACTGATACGATCGCCGATACTTTTAATAGCTTTGATATTGGGATTGACAATACTTCAGGAATCATCAAAACCGATATTGGGAATGATCAAGTTGTTGGTCACGGTGCGGTTGGTATTCAAGGGGGGCTAATCTTCACTGGGAAACAGCATGATCGCGTTATTGCCTACGGCAGTACGGTGGGTTTCCAGGATGGGACAGTCCGCCTCGGTCGGGGTAATGATTATTTCCAGGCGGCGATCGCTAATTTTGTTCTGTATACTGATGATTTAACTTTTGCCGAGGAGCAATCAGGGGCAATTAAGGATGCCTTAATTACTGGTGGTGATGGTAACGATACTTTTGAGATCGGTGGCTTCAGCTCACGGGTGGTCATTGATGGCGGCAGTGGTCATGATGTCTTTAGGCTGTGGAGTAGTATCGATGATTATCAAATCACCTTGGGGTCAGCGGCTAATCAAGAACTTATTATTAGAGGCGAAGAGGGTGTATTAAGAGTTAAGCAGGTCGAAGAACTCTATTTTGGCGATCGCAATCATGCTTTTAGTTATAGTGATTTTGCTTAATCTGAAATATAATTTTGTTTGCCATAAATGAATTTTTTGGGGTTAGTGGTTAGTGGTTAGTAGTTAGTAGCCCCCCTTACTTTTTCCCTGTAGCATTCTTTTTTTTAAATTATATAAGCTACAGTTTCTGACGAAGTTAAGAGATTAAATGCTAGTTTTACCCAGCGACACAACTGTTAATAACTATTAATTAACTCCCATAACCTAAAGATTCTATGATCAGGTTGGCAGAATAAACTATTAGCTAGCTGCATGGAAAAATTTAGGTTTAGGCTATTCAAAGCTAAAGTCAAAGACATTCTCGCACTAGACTTAAGCCGTAAGTTATCTGAAAAAACAGAGCTTCTATCAGAGGCAATTTCTAGCCAAATAAAAACTAAGATAGCTAATTTAGAAACTAATGATATACTGCAAGATTCTATTTCTCAAACTATTAAAGATGCTTTATTGACCTGGCAGTCTCATCGAGAGGGGAATAATAGTTTGGTTATTTTAGCTAATCCTGTTTCTCCTTTAACTCGTATTTTAAGCGACTCCCTGACCGATAAGCTCAATAATACTTTACTAGACGTAGAGTCTCTCTCTTGGCAAGCTAGACTACATAATTACAGCAAAATAAAAACTGAACTGCTGGAAACAGTCAAGCCAAGAGAAAAGAATAATATTGCAGCGGATCATTCCTCATTTGAAAATCAAAATATTATTATTATTCCCCGTTTAGAATGGTGCTTTTTACGCTGCATTGGTGGCTTAGAGGCTATCTATACTTTAAGGGATTTGGTAGTAAATCATCCAGAGCGGTTTTGGCTAATTGGCTGTAATAATTGGGCTTGGCAATATTTAGAAAATATTTTCCAAATTAGTGCCTATCTCAATCAGTCAATTGATTTACCTCTCCTCAGTGATACTCAACTCAAAGAATGGCTAACTCCCATCGCTAATGAGATTGAGCCTTTGTGGTTAGAGGATCGAGAATGGCTCAAAATCAAGAAAAAAGAACTGAAAAAAGCCCAAAGAAAAAAACTAATCTTAGATGAAGTCCAAAAAGTTCAGGAGCGCTATTATATTAACCTGGCAGATATATCTCAAGGGGTAGCAACGGTTGCTGGGGATCTGTGGTGGCGATCGCTATTAGTTAAAGAGACAGCAGAACAAAAAATTTCCTATCAAATTGAGAAAGCGAAGCTACCAGAATTACCCGAATTAGTAGTCACAGATCTTTATCTACTCTATTCATTATTGTTACATGGAGGCATGAGCCTATCTCATTTAGCTTTAAGCATGGGTAAAAATCAGAGCGCAATTAAAGCTCGTACTCAATACTTATTGCAGACAGGAGTAGTAAGTAAAGAACAAGAAATTCTGACAGTTAACCCTGCTTACTACCCCAAGTTGAGATCGACTTTAAGTAACAATAATTTTTTGGTTGGTTAATTTAATTATTACTATGCTAGATAGTTTCTTATTGGCTCAAGTTAGTAATGAAGATTTATTTAATCGAGAGAATCTTACCTTAATTAAAATATTTCAAGGTTTTGCCACTATATTTTTCGCTTACCTATTAATTTCTGGAGGAGAAAAACTTAATCATTGGCTATCAGAAAAAGTCCCCAACCGATTTCGCCTCATTGTGCGTCAGTCATTACCTCTCTACCGAGCGTTAGTTTTAGGTATCTCGGCGATCGCCACTTTGCAGCTATTCTTCAAACTATCTGCTAACAATATATTGGCTCTGACGGGGACAATTTCCCTAGCGTTGGGCTTTGCCTTTAAAGACTATGCCAGTTCCCTGATTGCAGGGTTAGTAGCTTTATTTGAAGTTCCCTATCGAGTCGGCGATCGCGTGCAAATAGGAGAACATTACGGAGAGGTTATTACCTTTGGTTTAAGGGGCATCAAGCTGAGAACACCTAGCGATAATGTTGTTACGATCCCCCACAATAAACTGTGGACTGATGCTATTTCTAACTCTAACGATGGGGCGTTAGAAGCTCAGGTAATCGCTGACTTCTACTTCGCTCAGGATGTGGATTTAGAGCTAGTAATTAAGATATTGTACGAAGCAGCATACACCAGTCAATATACCCAGCTCAAGCTGCCTATTGTCGTTACTATGGATGAAACCCTTTGGGCTACCCATCTGATGCTCAAAGCCTATCCAATGGATGCAAGGGATGAAAGTGTCTATAAAACTGATTTACTTAAACGCTCCAAACAGGCTCTATCCGAGTATGGCGTTGCCTATCCGATCATAAGTAATAAGTAATGAGTAATAAATAATAAGTTTTCTAATCTAAACCTGCATTGCTATGTCAAAAAATGCCCCTATCTGTAAAGTATCTCAAAGGCTAATGGCTAATAGCTAACAGCTAATAGCTAATAGCTATCCAATAAATTAATGTTCTTCCCCCCAACTGACATCAAGAACGAATCTTAAGCCACAAATCTCGATACTGCTGCTCTGTTTCTGAATTTAGGGGCAATAAAAACTCATGCTGCTCAAGATTTGCTTTCGTCAAATTGAGAAAAGCGTTTTGTCGCAGATCTTGAGGAATCTCGTTCTCTGGTAAAACAGATAATAGAGGAGAAATACCGTCAGTAAATAGAGATATCTGCTTGACTGCTGGGGGTTGCCAACAATAATTGATCCAGGCTTCAATTTCGTTGCGCTGATTTTCAGGAGCACCAGAAGATAAACTTGCTGTAATTTTCGGTTGAACCCATAAATCTGCCCAGAGAGATGTCCCTGACTCAGGAATAATAAACTTAATTTCAGGATGACGCTTCAAGAGAGGAATAACGTCGGTTGACCAAGCCACCGCCGCCCAAGTATCCCCTAAGATTAAAGGCTCTAAATAATGATCTGAGCTATATAGTTTTGCCTGCTGGTGGAGAGTTAATAGTTCTGCTTCCAGATTCGATATGGCTCTTATGTCGGGAATATTGTAGGATTGTCCAATTTTTTTTAAAGTTAAGCCAATTACTTCCCGTGGCGAGTCCAGTAATGAAAGGCGATCGCGCAATTCAGGCTGCCAGAGATCTTCCCAATCAGTAGGAGGTGCGCTTAACTTATCACTACGATAGGCAATTACCGTACTTCCCCAGCGATATGGTGCCCCATATACCTGACCATCAGCAGTCAAATCCCCTTGACTATTGCGCTTAACTAGTTTTTGCCACCGCTGGGGTAGTTGCTGCCAATTACTGAGATTATCAGTAGCTAAAGGTTGAATCAGATTTTGCTTAATTGCCCTGGCTAACCAAGCATCCCCCAAAGTAGTTAAATTAGGATTAACTTCAGATTTACTAAAGATTTTACTCAAGAAATTTTTCGTCTTTGGCTCTAATTTCTCAGTTTGTTTGAGATTATCAAGTAAATCAAAAATCTGTAAAATCTGGGTTTGCGGTCTAAAATCAATCTTCCTCCTATTATTAATCACCTGACGGAAATCCCTAATTAATTGGGGAGGAATAGAGTCTGCTAAAAAATAGATTTGAGTCAGGCTATTGGAGTTGCCACACCCCAATAAGATTTGGCTTAAAGCTATAATACTGCTAGCTTGTAGAAAATGACGACGGGACAGTTGGGGCTTCATTATGATTCAAAAAAAAAAGAATGATTAAGGTATGATTACTTATCAGATGTAACGGAGAAGATTATCTTGAAAAAGAATTTTACTAACTATTTTGAGTCAATTATGCTGCTAAATTAGTAGTTATTAGTTAAATGAGAAGCTTCATCAAAATAAGTTGAGCAATTGTTAAATGAATCATAAGTAGTGATAAGTATCCATGACACTGCTCTTAGCATTAAAGAAGCGAAAAAATTATCCCGTCTTGAAAACTACATGGATACATTGCAGATACAAATTAGTGAATTAAGAGATAAGATAGATCGGCTTCATGAGCTGATTGAAGATATTGGCAATCAGGTGAAGATCCTAAACACCCAGCAAATCAAGCGCGTCGAGCAGGAGTCTTACACTTTACCTAACTTTGCTGCCAATAATTCTAATATAATCAGTCAAGAAGGAGACTCAGAATACCAGCTAACCCATAAGGATATTTTGGTTGACGATAACAGCAGCAGCAGCACCGCCAATTCTAGCAGTGAAAATCTCGCTCCTGACACTCAAATTCGCCGCCTGACGGCGCAGCTAACCGCAGCTTATAACAGGATTGCCGCTCTAGAAGAACAATTATTAACCTATCGTATTCATTCTTAAGTTGCGATATTTAGTAAATAAATCTTCAATCACCGTCAGTAATTGGGTAGAAGTCCAGTTTTGTTTGAGCTGAGATGCGATCGCGCAGCCTCCTGCTCCAACGCCCTCCTTTACATACCCTCGGGAATACAATCTAAAGCTGGGATATCTGGCAAGAGAAAAATTTAATCCTGTAGCTAACAAGGGCACTCTACCAATCAGATTGGCTAATTTAGCAGTGTTGCCAGTAGGATCTTCTGCAACCCAGCGAGTTGTACCCACGACAATTTGAGATTGCAGAGCCGAAATATTATGGTAGCTAATGAGCGCTTCAATTAAAGCATAAACCGCCAACATTTGGGTTCCTCCTGCTAACATCACCCCGATCTGACGACTAGCGGCGATCGCCATACCCGCGCTAACTACCTGCATGGGATCACCGATTGCCGCTACTAGCTCTAAAGGATCGCGGAGGCAAGATTTCTGGGACTGAGGGGCAATACCAGCCTGTGATAAACCAGCTTTAACTACTGACCATTTTTGCTCGTGGTTGCAGCTTGGATGACTGCTATTGACCATTCCCCTGGCATCGATCCCTAAAGCCATCAGGAGAGCCAAAGCGGTAGTTGTGCCGCCGACAACGCACTCGCCAATAATCAAATAATCTGCTGTTGTCGCCAGCTTGGCTCCCCAGGATAATCCCTGAGCAAAGAGCTGTTTCACCTCCTCCAGAGGCATTGCTTGACCAGATGAAACACAACGAGCAGGGATACCCTGAAGATCGATAGTATCAACGGTGGGTTGATGGAGTAACCCCGCATTAAAGATGTGGGTAGGAATCTCCAAGGCTTCAACTACCCCACGAGAAATGAAGGTAGGGGATACCCCTGCTGTCAGAATTGGTAAGGGATGAGCATAGCTAGGCTTAACTCCCTGGGCTAAAAATTCCGCATCGGCGATCGCTGTATATTCACGGGCGGCGGGGGTTGCTCCTGCGGCAGAAATGCCAGGGATCAAGCCAGTGGCGGTAAAGCCCAGAATACAGGCAAAGCTAGGATTAGTCCCATGATGTCTTTTTAACCACCGAAATCCAGACTGTAGCTGGCTGTAAACATAAATCATTAATCGATTCAATTATGCAGTGCATCCTCTAGATAACCTGATTACCAAGACAGCCAATGCCTTCGATTTCTACTCTCACAGCATCTCCTGGGGCGATCGCCCCTACTCCTTCTGGAGTACCCGTTAAAATTACGTCTCCAGGCAATAGGGTCATGATTTGTGAAATATAGGAAACTAGGGTTTCAGGACTAAAAACCATGTCGCTAATGGTGGCTGACTGTCGAGGGGTATCACCATCATTAAGAAAGGTTTGAATTTTAGCTTCTACACTTACCTCTCGAACAATCCAAGGTCCTAGGGGGCAAAAGGTGTCAAATCCCTTAGCTCGTGTCCACTGACCGTCTTTTTTCTGTAAATCTCTTGCGGTAACGTCGTTAGCAATAGTGTAGCCCCAGATGCTTTTAGCTGCCTGTTCGAGATTGGCATGACTACAGCGATCCCCAATAACTAATGCCAGTTCTCCTTCATACTCCACCTGCTGAGATTGCGGAGGGTAGTAAATATCTTGAGCATCAGCAATAATCGCCGTCGGTGGCTTGAGAAACAATAGAGGTTCTGGGGGTACAGAAGTACCCATCTCTAAAGCATGCTTCAGATAGTTTTTCCCTACCGCGACAATTTTTGAGGGGACACAGGGGGCAAGTATTTGATATGTATCGAGGGGCTGTTCTAGCTCCGTTTTTTGTCCTCCTAACCATGGAGGAGCATCGTACACCACCACACTATGATTTGCCTGAAGCAAACCGTAATAAGTTTGCTCTCGATTGGTTTTAATACGAACATAGCGCTGTGCCATAACATAAACAAGCTAAGAAGTTAATTAGAGAATGCACACTCAGTGGCAGCTATTCTTAACTACAGTAATACGGATTTAAACTAGCTCAATTTTAGGCTAATCTGCGACCTACAGGACAAGATACTGGTAATTAGGTAGCAAGTAGTAGTAAAATCGGAAAGCCTTGCTTCTGCGGTTGACGAGGATCACACTTGATTAACCATTAAGAAGCCATTAAGTCCATAAGGAGTAAAATTAAAGTGAGCAACAGTTACGAATTGATGTACATTCTGCGTCCTGATCTCTCAGAGGATCAGGTTAATGAAGCGGTTAATAAGTATAAAAACTATCTCAGCGATAATGGCGCAGCAGATCTAGAAGTGCAGGTACGAGGAAAAAGAAGACTGGCTTATCCTGTGGGTAAGTATCTTGATGGCATTTATGTTCAGATGAATTATCAGGCTGATGGTTCACAAAATGCTCCTTTAGAAAGGATGATGCGCTTGAGTGAAGATGCCATCCGCTATTTGACAATCAAGCTGAAAAAACGGGCTATTATCGCTGCTCAAAATGCTACCGCAGAGCCTGTATCTCAGCCTGATGATAACTGAATAACTACCGTAAGTTGACCAACGAGGTTGATATAGTCTCCAAGCCAACAATTGGTTATGGGGATTATATCAAAGGTTGCTAAAATAGCTGTTTTCAATGATATTGATCTGTATCCGCATAAAAAAATTGATCGTATCTAGAAAATGTAAGCAGAGTCTAAGTATGGGATAAAAAATAAAGAGAGGCTAACAAAGTTTAATGTGAAAATGGTTTGATTAAAAGTAACTAAACTATAGCAGTCGAACTATAGTTTAGGACACTCAACATAGGTTTTAAGGGAACGGGGAATAAGGAACAGGAACAGAAAATGTCTTAATCTTTGCTTCGACTGCTATAAATCAAAAAACCCTGATAAGTCAGATTTAATTCATGCCAGAAGTACTATATAAAGCCACTGCTAATTAGCCAAAGCGTATATCTGTCCAGTATAGGCAATACCAATGATACTCATCTTCCAATTTTCTGGCGAAACTTGAGGCTTTTTTTTACATGCATCTAGTTCATAGTTATCTAAATTATTCTGACAAACAGAGATAGATAGCTTTTGAAAGTCATGACATTGCATAGACTTTTTAAACGGTAGACTCAACAAATTAATATTATTAGTTCCTTTCTCTTTGACAAAAACAGAAAAAGAACTAGTAATTAATTCTTGTTGTCCCAGCTTAATTTTAAATAATCCATCATACCAATCAGATTTAAGCATTATGCCCAACAGTCTGCCTTTGAAGTTAAAGTTCATGATATAGTTTGACCTAATCTTGTACACATCTTCTTCAAATAGACTGTTCTTAAAATAAGACTTTTCGATATATTCCTGATTCAATAGAATATCAAAATTATTAAAAAATTTCAGATTCTGTAAATTATTAGCATAAACTCTCTGAATAGTGGTGGGCTTGATTGATTGAGGGTTAAACCAATCATGATTAATAATTTGCTTGGCTATAATTTCAGCAACTATTTGAGTCCCTTTAGGACGTGCATCATGGGCTGGCTTACCATCTTTATATAGTGCTTTAATAAAGTTAATACCTTTGGTTGCTAATAAAATTTCAGTTACAATCAGCATCTAGCGATGGACAAAAGTAAATAGCTCCAATAAGTTATTAAAACTATATTGAATGTGACGTAGAACTCTTCACAATATGCTCTTGGTCTATCATCAAATATTCACTCGGTTGAAATAAATTTTCAACCATTTTTAGATTAACACTCAAATTATTATATTTTTTACTATGAGGCAGCTTTAAGTATGAATCAAGTAAAATCTTGGAGGTAGAGTAATAATTTTCAACAGAAGAACTTGTGCTAAACTCTTTTAACTCAGATAGATTAGCCATAGGATCAACTATAGTAAACTTAGCTAAACAGTCTGGCTCAATGTCTTGTCCCCAATAGGTATGATTGATATGATGAAAACTTAGGGTACAAGTATTAGAGGTTTGCTGATTTAAGATTAATAGTAAATATTGTTGTTTCAAATAATATTTGCGAAATATATTGGTACTAAATGAGCCAAAACATAGCATCATTTTATAGCCTGAGAAAACTTTGGCTAGCTTATAGAGAGCGTGCAGATATTGATCAAAATTATTGTCTAGAACCTGATGATAATAGTGCTTTGACGATAAGTCAGAGCTAATATCAGAGTCTGATTTAGGTAGAGCCAAACCGTAATATTTATAGTTAATTAAATCTAATGGTTTGATAATTTTAAGCCTATTAGTTGTGCGATCACACACTACCGCAATAGAAGCACCTTGAGTATTAATAGGGTTGTGAACTGCATCAAGTAAAACATTTTGCAGATCATTAGTAAATTTCTTGAGAGAAAAATTCTCTTGACATAAAGCTTTTAATTTCTTTGCTTTATGCATCATTTGATCTGGGTTAAAATAAGTAAATTCAATATATTGCTGTAGCAGGTAATATTGACCTGAATTATAGAGAAGACCATAGTCAGAGCTGGGTATAATTTCCTGAGCAGAAGATGAATTAGTAGCAATAATTGGACAATTATACTGTGCCGCTTCCAAAATACTGAGTGCTAATCCTTCATAAAGACTGCTAGAGATAAATAGATCGCTCAAGGATAGAAATCGATCTACGTCCTTGCGATATCCTAAGAATTTAAGTTTATCTGATATGCCTAAGTCAAAAGCAATTTGTTGATAATAATCTTTTAGCTCCCCTTCTCCTAGAAAAAGATGATAATAATTAGGTAACTTATTTTGTAAAGCAGAACAGGCAGTAACAATGTCTAAGAAATTTTTTTGATGAGAAAAACGTCCTACTGAAAGCGATAGAAAAGAATTAAGGGGTAATCCCAGTTCATCTAGTAGTTCTACTCGATGAAGCTTATACTCTTTAGAATTTAAACCAATATATTGGCTCTCGACATCCCGAGAATTATAAAAAACTTGAATTAGATCAATGTCTATTCCAGTTGACAAAGATAACTGAATTCTATTGTCATTGGAAACTGTATAAAAGCGAGAATTAGCAGCTACTAAATCTTGGAATATTTGCTTAGTTAAATCATTTAGCTTCACCTTCCAGGGACATAAATGTACTAAGTTAATATTGGAAATAGATAACTCATGACACGCTAAAGTTATACCCAATCCAAAGTCAACCCAAGGAAGATTAATAAATACACAGTCTGGCTGAATTGAGGTTAATACTTTATGTGCTTCACTATATTGTTGAGAAAGTTTATTAAGATAAGTTTGACCTACAGATAAATCTTCAGCCCCTCCAATCCAGGCAATATCAGCTATCAGCTGCGCCACTGGCAACTCAGAAAAAAAATCAATTAGCTGTTGGTTTTTAGGCAGAATCAGAGTTGGTTTGCAGCCAAAGCTTTCGATTAAAGATAATATATTTTTGACATAATGCTCTGCGCCACCAACAGCAGAAGAAGGGATGAATATAGCAATTTTCTTAGGCAAGTTAGGTATTGACATATTCATGAGTATTATTAAGTATCTCTATTTCACTCAAAGCTAAACAAAGCTTTCTAGTATCGTTAGTCTCAGGATAAAGTTCCTGGACGCTAACGCTACGGTCAACGCAAATATCAATCGTACACTTATCTTTAATGCTATTAGGAGAAGGCAGCCATGAAGCTGCAATATTATAACCATGATCTTCCTTAAAAGACTCAAAATTAAGCTCTTCACCATTAATAAATAATTTGAAGCTTTCTCTAATGTCATCGGTAATGAATCTGACATTTTTAAGCACTAGCTTAATAGGGGCAACAAGATCAATAGGGAACTCAATAGAAGTTTTATTTCCTGAACCCATCCAAATATAATGATTACCGTTTTCATTCTCTTCTGGATAATGAAAATTCTCGATATTTTGTAGATACTCAGGATCTATTTTGATGGGAAATGTCCAAAAGCTTTTATTATCTTCAAGGCTATGATTAGCTTCCTGCCTACTACTAATAGAGGTAGACGAAGTAGACAGCGAATAGTGACTTTCTGCTTTTTTAAGACTAGATAAAGTTAAGGATAGTTTAGATATTTCAATTTTTAACTCAGCCATTTCATCAATTAGAGTATCCATAAAGCTATCTAAGTATGGAGTATTAGAGCTTTTTCCCGAAGCTGCGCGATTGATGTTTGCTTTAATTTGCTGTGCAAGCTGGTATTTGAGGTTAATAAGTTCTGAATCTGGCAAAAAGCTCATTTTTTCTCCTAGAATATTTAATTAATAGTTGAATATTTCTCAGTAAAATTATGGGTATAATCTGGGGACAAACTAGCTAAGTATTCAATAAAAAGTGTCCACGATGAGTGATATGTAGCATTGGGATAAACTTTATGGCGACCACTAGAAGTTTCGAGAAAGGATTTATAAGCTTCGGGTATTGTAGTGAAATTTTTAATAGGTCTAGTAATTTTATCTCCAGCCAAAGTATCAAAATGCAGACCTTGCTTATAAAAGATAGGAATTTCACTACAAATACATAAATAAACTAAGAAGGAAATGATTTTGGGGTCTTCAATACTAAGAAAAAGGTCTATTTTTGGTAATAAGTTTTGAGCTTGCTTAAGGGAATAAACATTTTGATATTCATTAATCACCAATTCTAAATCAGATAAGATTACAAGTTCAAAATTAGAAGGCAGAAAATCATTACAACACCTTGAAAGCTTATCTAATTCCTGTAAACTTGATTCATCTAAACAACAAGTACCAATAACTATCTGATTGAGGCATAAATCTGTTGGCGATCGCTGGTGGATGGATACTGGATTATCTATTAGTAAAATATCCTGATGTTTACTTTCTATATCCAGAAATTTCGGTCGAGAGGAATCTCCCCAACAAAAACCTACATGTTGCTGATAGTCTCTTGAATATACATTATTAATATATTCTTCTCGAGGGTATTTATTATTATCAGATTCAGTGAAAAAGTACCAGAATGAGTGATTTTTTGCTAATTGCAAATTATCTAACTCTCTAAGACATGAATTATTCTTAATAACCGAATCAAAATCCAGCACGTTAATAAAAATTTGATTTTCGTCTGGAGTAATTTTAAAAATATCTATTATTTGATATAGTTCTCGGTGATGAACATTATTTACTAGCCCACGTCTATATAATTCTAATTTATCAGTGTCAATATTTTTAAAGCGATCTGTACGATAGATGTTAACGTTACCAAGCTGGGTAGCATGATCGATCCACCAATTAATCCAGGCTGACTGGTTATCAAATGAATTCCAAAAGTCAATATTAGTGACAATATTGAAATTATATATATATTGATTATTTTCTCTGATCTCAGCAACTTCTAATGGAGGTTCATTTTTTGAACTTGACTGTAATTCTTTAACAGATTTCCAATCAAAATTATAAAGCTTTTCTATCGAGCGTTTGACCCGATTTGAATAATTATTAAATACTAAACTGCTTTCTTCTGTTAGTTCTGAGATAATAGATTGTGAATCCTGAGATAAGTCTACGATGCAAGTAGCTAATTTTTCAATAGACTCAAAGCTATGATATTTACAGTCACTCCCTAAACCCTCAAAAGCATTCACTGTACCGATACAAGGTTTAGACCAAGATAGAGCTTCGACAGTTTTTATTTTCAGTCCTGTACTAAACTCAAACGGTAGAACAATAATATCTACTTGTTCGTAGAATTCTGAGACGTTATCTACCATGCCGATGACTGTAACTTGATCACGAAAGCGATCATCCAAAACATTACATATTTTACCACCGACAACAACAGTAAATTCATCTCTATATTTATTATCTAGAGTAAAGTATTTATCTAAAAAGGACTCTAAATTTTTAACATTGATTGGATTAGCACTCCCAATAAATCCAAGCTTAATATTGTGATTATCAATGGCTTGATCAACAATTTTTAGCGGCTTAGGTTCAAGATGACCAATTGTTAATACTGGGGTAGAAGATAAACATTGAAACCAGCTAGATTCATCTTCTTTAATTGATAAAACTAAATGAGCACGATCTAAAGCCTTTTTTTCGGATTCTGGAGAAACATAGAAAAAATCGCGATAGCCTAATTTTCTATCTAATAAGTAATTTCGATTACTCGTAATATCGTGAGTGTCAATGACTTTAGTTACATTTTCATCAAATAAATCTAGCACCTTACTATAAAAAATATAGTTACAGAGAACAATATCTATATCAGCAGCTAGCTTAATCCAATTAATGGTGAACTCAATTCCAATATCCCACCAGTCATCTAATTCAAAATACTCATTATCAGTTTGATGAACCGCTGCTTGGACAGGATAAGCAACAAAAAAATAGTCCCAGCATTGATTCATGCCATCGTAGGCAGCTTTTGGTATTTCCCGATCCCATTCTCGGGGACAATAAACGAAATAGATTTTGGCACCTAATTCTTGCAGGTATTTAGTTAAAGCAAAAATTCGTTTTCTATTACCTGCATCTTGCGGATGGGAGGGGGTCGGGGAAAGAACTAGGATATTTTTCATAATTTATAAGTTGAAGAAACGATATATTTTTATATCTATTTCGATGCAAAACTCATATTTTCAACCATTTCCAACCATTTCTTTGGATAAGGCTCGTGCTTTTCTTCTGCTGCTAATTCTTGTATACATTGACTATACATATCAGACAAATGTATATAGTATTCATTGGGGATATTAATCTTAACCCCCACATTAACTCTAGCTGATAACTTATTACGCCTGTCAGATGGAAGTAAGTCATATTCTATTTGTAAAAAGCCACATATTTCGTCAAATAAAAGCGACGGGTTAGCAACAAGCTTATCGTAGTAGCCAATATAAATATTTTTATCAGAAAAATACTTTTTCCATTGTTTGATAAGTGACATATAAGATGAAAGTTGCTCGTATTCTTTGGAAAAATTATTATAAAACTCTTCCTGACTTATATCTTTGAGCTTTCTACCTTGATGCTGACAAAGGTTCATCTTAGCCTTAGACCAGGCTCTATCAATGGGATTTCTTAATAAGATAATAATTTTTAAGTCTGGTAATAAATCCTTGATATATTTTATTTCACTTTCTGGAAGCTGGTAATAGAGAGGAGTAATATCTCCTGTAATTTTTTCTTGGCTATCTGTAAATAATGAGAAATACCAATCATCGTCATGAGGGAAAAGTAAATACTTAAAATCCCAGATTAGTTCATCGATTAAGTCTGGTTCTCTTTGTGACAGCTTTTCTTGAGAGGCTTGGTATATTTTGAGCCTTTTCTTTAAATGATTTCGATATAATGCGTTATGCCAGTGAGGATTAGTTAATCGCTTTTTAATATCTTGTTTGGGCAAAAATACTTTTTCCCAAAAATAACGAATTTCTTTGATAGGTGGCAAATAAACTTGAGGATGCGCTTTAAGATTTTCGTAGAGCCAGCTAGTTCCAGTTTTTTCTGGACCGATACACATAAATGTTGGATTTTTAGCCATTTTTTAGAATTACCTAAGGTGATGTTTATTCTAAATGATGTAAATCTTTCTCAAAGTATTTGATTACAGAAAAGAAATGTCTAAGATATGTTAATTAATAACATTTATTTCTTTGCTTTTTAAACACAAAAACTATTTAATAAATTCGATAAAAATCAAAATTTATAATTAAAAAAGCTGATATCTGATGCAAATTGTTTTTTTATGATTTCGATATCTTCTTCTGAACTGTAGTAGTCGTGATAACTACTTAAAGAACGATTTCTTACATTATGTTTAAATTTAAGCATATCAGCATTAGGTACTTCTAATCTTTTACACACATAGTCAAAATCTTCTTGAATTGATTCCTGTTTACCTATAAAATCGACTATAACTTCATCCTTATTATTAGTTAAATAGTCAATTTGTTGTGGTACTTGCTTGAAGCATTTTCCTCTAATAAATTGGGAAAAATCAGTAGCTCCCATTGCTTCTTGACAAATAGGAAAATCATATTTACCTTTACAACACCAGTTATATAGAGAAACCATTCTGTCCCAAGGGTTTCTTACAAATGAAAAGGTAAAATAACTATTCCAAAGCTCATCACCAGTTATTGTCTTTATGCTTTGAGCATTAGAATGTTTATGCATCTTAAATCGCTCTTTAATTAAAGGCTGTATTTTTTCACCATATTTTGTTCCACCAACTATCATATCTTGATAATTTAAATAATTATTCAAATATCTAGTAACACTAGTGCCTGCTGTTTTCTGGATATGTATAAAAATAAATTTTTTAGAGTGAGATATGATCATAATTATTCTTATCTTGTGATGGAAAGCATTCTAGGAAAATTTTTACAGTTGATATATTTAAGATATATAAGAGCTTAATTTAGAAGATTGAGCAGTAGTACTTGAACAATGTTAGATAATTGAATACCATCGTGAAGAAAATATTTAAACAGCAAAAAAGTTATGTTGTTTTTTGCAATAAAAATTGTATTCCATTAATTTCAAAATTATGATGTTTTTCGCTAAAAACATCTTTTAGCTGACTTAATACTTGATGATCTGGCTTGGCTCCATATCTTTGAAATGCCTCAAGTATTTTAAATTGGCTTGCTTGAAATATATCAAAAAAATCAGCATATCCAATTCTAGATAGATCTCGTTCTTCATAAATATAGCTAACAATTTTATCCGCGTGATCAGATGATATATTCTGTTGCTCAACAAGATAACTTTGCATCTCGTTAGGACTTAAGAGCAAATGATACCAGTTAGGTATAGGATTTATTTTATGATTATTGAATCTGTAAATATTTTCATCACAGTTCACCCACACGTGATGACCGATAGAACAAGTCCAAATTGGACCACCTTGAAGAAGTACAAGCCCATTTTTCTTTAACACTGAATAAATTTGATTGAGAAGAAGAGGGGTATTATCTATATGTTCCAGAATAGCCACTCCAAACACTACATCAAATGTCTCTTCATTATAGTAATTGGTTAATTCAGTTGCGCTTAAATTTTTAGCTGATATTTTCTGGCTTACTTCTTTAGTTGGAAATTTAGGGTCTATATTAATACTGGTTACATGTTGTGCACCATGATTTACAAGATATGAGGCAACTGAGTGAGATAAATCTCCTCCAATCTCTAAAATTTTTTTGCCCTTAATATCATATTTTGAAGTCAAACTATTGATTGCTTTGGTTTGGTATTCTTGCATGATTTCAAACGAAAATTAATTCTTTTTGCATGATTTATAAAGAATAATTAATAAACTCAGCTACAGCTTTAGTTAATTATTTACATTTATAAAACATTATTTATTATTGCTATGCTTAATGCTTTACAGTAGAGATTACAACTTTTAGAAGATAACACCGTATTTTCAATTAGACCTCAGTATGTTTACGGAATACTCAATGTTTTTTCGTAGGTAATATTGACTTGGATAGAGCTTTGTTTAGAAGCTATTAAAAATGAGTAACAAGTTCCCCAAGCCACCAAAAATAGAGCAGTAGTTTGCTATAGCTAACGTGAGTTCGGGATAAGCTTAATCTTATATCTGGCATCAAGTAAACGTGTTCATCAATCCTATTTCAAGACTAACTAAAGGATTAAGCCTATCCAAACTTGTAATGATTAAGCTTTAAACCCCTTAATGTTTGTTCTATTTGAACTTTGACAGCTTCGGATGTATAGGGTGTAATCGCACTACGGGCATGATCCGATAGCCTCTGCCACAGGGGTTCATTGCGGGTCACCAACAGAATTTGACGAGCAAAATCCTCAGTATTATCAGCTAGTAAAATATGCTGATTGGGAATCAGGTTCATACCCTCAGTGCCAATACTAGTTGAAACTACGGGCAAACCATACTCCAAACTATGCCCGATCTTCCCCTTCATGCCTGCGCCATAGCGTAAAGGAGAAACGGATAGTTGGTGACTCAAAAAGTAGGGAGAGACGTCTTCAATATATCCAGTTACGGCAATGCGATCGCTCTGAAGAGCTGAAATTTCGCTACTTGGATTATTACCGAGTAAAGTAACTTTAAGCTGGGGCGCTTGTTGCCAAACTAAAGGCATGATTTCCTGACAAAGCCATAAAACTGCATCGATATTTGGCGGGTGGTTATAGCTGCCGATAAACAGGATGCCAGAACGTTCTCTGAAGCCAGGAATATCTCCCTGATAGGGATGATGAATATTAGGAATTACCGAAACCTGCTGCACAGCCTGCTGCTGTAATAACTGTTGTTCGGTAGCGGTGACGGTAATAGTTAAATCAGCCTGGTGCGCCATCTTTAATTCCCGAGACTGCATCTCAATCCATTCATTAGCTAGCGCCGCATCTTTGTCAGGAGATAATTCCCAAGCTCGCTTTAGTCTTAGATAGTGGAGGTCGATTGTGTCGTAAATAAGCTTAATTTCAGCTCTTTGACGAATTAATGGCGCATACTTCTCATTGAGTTCTGGACGACAGATCCAGGCAAGATCGATCAGGGATAGCCTCTCTTTGATTTGTTCTTCAATTACAGTGCCGTAACCATCTTGGGTATACAAAGTTTCAATTTGCAGACTTTGCAACAAGGTGACGTAGGGCTCTTCCTTAACTCCGTTATCGGCAGCAAAAATAACGTGATAGTTAAGGGATTTCAAAATCTTGAGCAGCCCAAATAACCTGCGGGAGCCTGATTCACGGTCAAAGCTGGGCATGTAGCTATCAATTACTAAAATGGTTTGCTTGCCCAAATATTTTCTGGCGGCTAACGGTGCATTGTCACCTTTAGTATTGCTCAGATATTCCTGCTGAAGTAGCTTTTGCCATTTTTGACGAAACTTTGCCGCATTAACCACCTGATATCGTTTGGTGCCGCTAGTGGTTGAAGTCCCAGAACTAATTCCTTCATAGTGAATTACTGAGGATTGAGGCTGATACATCACCTTCATGCCCAACTGATGACGGATCGCAAAGCATAGGTCAGTATCTTCATAGTATGCTGGGGCAAAATCCTGCTCAAAGCCATTAAGCTGCTTAAATATAGACCGCCGCACCATTAGACTAGCACCTGAACAATAGTCTACGGGGCGCAAATAGTTATACCGTGGGTCGTGGGAATTTTCCTGGCGACCGTAATTCCAGCCTGAGGCATCCTGCCAAATAATGCCCCCTGCTTCCTGTAAGCTACCCTGGGGATAGAGCAACTTAGACCCTACCGCACCTACTTCTGGATCTTGCTCTAAAACAGCAACTAGGCTGGCAATACAGTTAGCCTGAATTTCGGTGTCGTTGTTGAGAAAATAGAGGTATTCTCCTTTAGCTAGAGACGCACCATGGTTACAGGAATGGATAAAACCCTGATTTGACTTACTCTTAACTAGATTTAATGCCCGAAGAGGAGTCAAAATGGACTCCGTGGCATCACTAGAGCAATCATTAACCACAATAATCTCCACAGGAATCTCCTGGGACAGATTGATGGCGATCGCTTTAAGACATTGCAAAGTATAATCCAGCTGATTATAAACAGGAATAATAATTGAAACCGATGGGTTCTTACTGTAGGGCAGAATCTGCTGTAACTCCGCTACTAAAGTCTGGTAGTCAGCAACAGAGCGATCGCCAAAAGATGATGGAGCAATGGTAGGGACTTGAGGTGCTCCTTCCGTTACCTGGTGCAGCCGCGCCAAAATCTCAGAGTTTTTCGGCTGAAGTTGCAAAGCCATCTGATAAATAGCGATCGCCTGATCAGACTGCCCCTGATCCACCAGAATGCCACCCAGCTTCAGATAAAGATTAATATTGTGTTTATCAATTGCCAGTGCCCGATGATAAACCTCAGGATTATCGGGATCTTGCTTAATTGCCAGTAAAAAATGTTGGATAGCCTGTTGACGACGCTCTTCGCTGCAACGGTATAGCGCCTCTCCCAACTTCTGCTGCGCCTGGGGGAGATCAGGCTGTAATGCCACCGCCCGTTGATAGCTGCTGATGGCTGGCGACCACTGGCTTAGATGTTCATGAGCCTCTGCCAAATTATAGTGTGCCCAGGGAAAATCAGGGTTGAGCTGGACTGCCTGCTGATAAACAGGAATACTCTCCTCCCACTGTTCCAGCTGAATCAGGGCATAGCCCAAATTATTATAAGACCAGGAAAAATCAGGGTTGATGCCAATTGCCTGGCGATATACCTGCACCGCTTGCGCCCACTGCTCCTGATGGCTCAAAACCTCTCCTAGCTGGTGATAGGCTTCCCCGTAAGTAGCATCAGCCTGGGTTGCTTTTTGGTAGCAAATTTTCGCCTGCGCCCACTTTTCCTGAACTTGGTAAAGACTACCCAAGGAAAAATAAAGTTGAGGATGGGGCTGCTGTTTTAAACCTTCAATATAGCAGGCGATCGCCTGTTCTACCTGCCCTAACCTGGTCAATAATGCTCCCCAAGCTAAGTAGGCAGGAATTAAATCAGGCTGCTGCTTAATTGCGCGACGATAGCAGGAAACAGCCGTGGTGTATTCCTCACTACTAACTAAACTATCCCCCAGGGCTAAATACTCTGGAGCAGTAACTGCCGCTGCATCCAGGGAAATCCCCTGAAGCCAGGATTTAGTAGCTGCCTCCTGCTGTCCCGACTGGGTTAAAGCCCGAGCCAGAGACAAATGAGCCTGAACCATCTTCGGCTCCAGAGCGATCGCCCGCTGGAAATGCTTAATTGCCTGATTCCAATCCTGCTGCTTAACAGAGCGATCGCCCAAATGATAATGGGTTGTAGCCTCCTTCACGCCCCCCATCTCCCTAGGGGGCAGTTTCGTTGCCACAGTTCTCTCGACCGCTAAACTGCTTGGGGAGGAATTATCAGCACCAGTACTCAACTCTAGAATAATCCGACAATAATTTGCCGCATCAGACCAATTGCCCAAATGTTCACACAGCCTGACCAGCTTTTGATAAATTTCCTTATTTTGTGGTTCTAGTTCTGCTGCCTTAGTATACTGTGCCAAAGCTTCCTGGATGCGACCTTGCTGCTCTAAAATTTGACCCTGCTGACGATAATTATCAGGCATCTGTCCTAACTCAGAACTCCGCTGGCTTTCCGACTTCTGCTCAACGCCCTGTGCCGCTTTCTGCTGTAGCTGACACCGTACCAAATGACGATAGACACCAGTAAATTCAGGATCGATCTTAAGTGCTTGCTGAAAGTTGGCAATTGCTAAAGACCATTGCTGCTGCATAGCGTAGAGAGTGCCCAAGTTCGCATAAACTTCAACAAAATTGGGTTCTAGCTTGACTGCCTGCTGATAGTAACCAACTGCCTCCTTAGCTTTATCGGTTTTTAGCAAGGCATCTCCCATTAGCTTATGAGCCTGAGCTAACCCCTGATCTAAAGCTAGTGCCTTGGCGCAAGCCTGAATCGTTTCCTGCCATTGTTGTGACTGCCAGTGCTGTTGTGCCTGTTCTAAGCAACTCTGAACCTCATCTACTTTGAACATTTTTTCCGATTAGTGTCTGGGAGTAAATCCAGTAAAATCCTGGTGTGCAACTAATCGCAGAATCTAACATCTAAAACAGGTGATTGCCCACTATTCTTTTTTTAGTTTTTAGTTTTTAGTTTTTAATTTTTAATTTTTAATTAAGAAATATCACATTACATAAGAATCAGGAATCAGATTAAAATTATGCTCTCGAATTGAAGTTGCTTAAATTTGGGAAATTGCTCCTTTTGCCATATCGGCGATCGCCTGATCTGTAGCTTTAGGCAGATGATAATAAGTTCCCCCAGCCTGTTGAGCCAGTTCCTTAGCAAAGCCTGTAGAGACAAAACGGCTTTCAGTATCAATTACCAACAATTTCATGGCTGTAGCCCGCACTTTTCCCGCAATATCTAGCAGTTCCTCTTTAATGTTCGGCTTAGGGGCTCCCTCTTCTGGTATCTCTCCCAGAGAACGGGATAAGGGAATATTCCCTCGACCATCGGTAATTGCCACAATCACCACCTGCCCAATATCCCCCGACATTTGGGCGTTAATCCCCACGTTTACCGCCTGGGTTAAGCCATGGGACAGGGGAGAACCACCACCACAGGGTAAAGTTTCCAGCCGACCCTTAGCCATGGTAATCGAGCGCGTCGGCGGCAGCAGCACATCAGCCCTTTCCCCACGAAAAGGAATTAGAGCAATCTGATCGCGATTTTCATAGGCTTCAGTCAGTAAGCGCATCACAGCTCCTTTCGCCGACTGCATACGGTTTAACGCCATGGAACCAGAAGCATCCACCACAAAGATAATTAAAGAACCAGCCTTCCGCGCCATCCGCTTCGAGCGTAAATCGCTCTGTTCCACAATCACGTTTCGCTCTGGATTTCTCTGCCGACGGGCTTTTTGATAGGGAGCAGCGGTTCGCAGGGTAGCATCCACGGCAATTCTGGTCACCTTCCCTTTAGGAATCATCGGCTTAATATAGCGTCCCCGATCCTCAGAAAAAATTAAGCTGCGGGCTCCTGACTTACCCTGACGCTGCATAGTTTGGGCAAAGGTTAACACCTCGGGATCTAAAACTACTCCCTCAATATCAAACACAAACTCATCAGGAATAGCAGGGGGTTCTTGATCTTGCTCCTCCTGATCTTGCTCTTCCTCATCCTGATCATCAGACTCATCCTGATCAGGTTCGTTATCGGGCTGTTGTTGCTGCGGCGGTGGCGGTGGTTGGGGAGCATCTTCTGGGGGAGCCTCAATGGTAGTTGCCCTAGGTATAATTACCAACTCCACCGCTTTCCTTAAATCATCTGCGGTCACCTGATCCCGAGCCTCCAAAGCCGCGCAGGCTTTAGCTACCTTGACGGCAAACAGTTCTGCCCGATGTCCTTCGACGCTACCCCTTACTGCTTCCTGCACCAGATAAAGAATTTGCTCCTGGGTAACCTTGACTTCCTTGAGCCATTCCCGCGCCAAGATAATATCGGTTTTAAGACTATCAAGGTCTGATTCATAACTACTAATAAAACTCTGGGGTGAATTAGTATACTCAATCACCTGCTCTACCGCCGCTACTCGTTGTTCCAGAGAAAGTATACTGTCTGCCGAAAGAGCGATCGCAATGCGGTCTAATAAATGTTCCCTAAGTTCTCCTTCTTCAGGGTTGTAGGTAGCAATCAAAATTGGCTGACAGGGATGCTGAAAGCTAATGCCCTCCCGCTCAATAACGTTGCGTCCCTCCGTTAAAACCGTCAGTAGCTGATTGGCAATCTGATCGTCCAGCAGATTAATCTCATCAATGTAAAGCACTCCCCGATGTGCCTGAGCCAGTAATCCTGGCTGAAAAATCGGCTCTCCCCGCTTAACCGATTCCTCCACATCCACCGAACCCAGGAGGCGATCCTCCGTCACCCCCAGGGGAATCTGCACAAAAGGTGCGGGCACAATCTGTGTCGGGATCTCTTCTAGGGCTGTAGTTCCATACTGAATTACCGTGTCATCGTCCCAATGCTGCGGCTGGCTGGGATCACAGTTATAGAGAGAACCCCGAATAACTTCAATGGGGGGGAGCAAACTATAAATACCCCGCGCCATCACTGACTTAGCCGTTCCCCGACGACCTGCGATCGCAACTCCTCCCAGCTCGGGATCAATAGCGGCTAATAGTAGCGCCAGCTTAATTGATTCCTGCCCCACGATGGCAGTTAAAGGAAAATTTAAATTTTTGGCAGTAGCTACAGCAGACATGGCGATCGCCTTTAAAGAGAAACAGTTATAGGTTATAGCCCTTCGGGTTCGGGCGCGTTCCCTTGCCCCCATTCGAGGATAAACGTCTTGCGCCGATATTATGCCCTTGTGGTACGCGGGGTCGCCCTCAGTTATAGATTATGGGTTCAATAGAAATATTCATTATCAAAGCAAGAAGTGTTGTTAACTAAACCTGCTGTTCCATTGCGGCTCTGTATACCTTATGAATTTTCCGCAAGATCCGATCAAAGATGGAATTCTTACAGTCTGGGTTAGCAGGATCGCAGCTCTGAATCGCTTCGATTAACTTAGCTTCTCTCTCATCAATATAACCATCACTGTAAACTAGCCCACTAATCTTTTCCAAAAGCTGTTGATAGTCTTCCGCAGTGTGATTGTCGCCAAAATACTCCTCTACCCATTGATAACATTCCGTAGCCGTTACTGGTCTTAATTCCGATAGCAGAGGCTTTATTTCAGGATCTTCAGCCAGTTGAAAATCTTGAGCCACACGGCGTAAATAAGCCCGTTCTTCAGATTGGACAACACCATCGATCCAGGCTGCTGCAATGAGAATTTTAAGAATTTGCTTCATTTTTCTAATCCTGTTTCGCCTCATTTCACCAATTTCTGATTAACTTGACCATAAAGAACCCATCCATATGATGTCGATGGGGGTAAACTTTAATCCAGCCTTCAGTCGTATCCCAGTTTCGGGCGAGCGCTTCAGTAGGAGCTTGAATACTCCAGTTAGAATTATTCTCCAAAAATAATTTTATTACTTTTTCGTTTTCCCAAACATTAAGAGTACAGGTAGCATAGACCAAAAATCCTTGGGGTTTAACCCAAAGTGCCGTCTGATCTAATAGTTGCTGCTGGAGCTGAAAAAGTTCCGCAACTGCTTGAGCCGTTTTTCGCCAGCGAATATCAGGACGTTTATGGAGAGTGCCTAAACCAGAACAGGGCGCATCCAGCAAAACCCGATCTGCCAGGTTAATAAATTCCCCCTGATGGCGGCTATCTCCTGGGAAAATTTCAATGGAGTTTAACTGTAACCGTGCCGCATTGGCAGTTACTTTTTTTAATCTTTTAACGGCGCGATCGCAGGCTATGATTCTGCCGCGATCGCCCATTAGTTCTGCGATATGGGTGGTTTTGCCCCCTGGTGCAGCGCAGGCATCAATAATTGTCTCTCCTGGCTGGGGATCTAGTAAATGAGTCACCAGTTGCGCACTACTGTCTTGAATCACCCACCAGCCCTGTTGATATCCAGGGAGTTCTGTAACTGTCCCCGCACTTTCTAGGCGTAATCCTTGGGGTAAATGAGGAATTTTTGTTATCTTAATTCCTGCTTCTTTAAAAGCCACCTCTATTTTCTCCAAGGAAGTCTTGGTTAAATTAACTCTGATATCGATTTGGGGAGACTGGTTAAACCAACCAAGCAACTGCTCAACTTCTGATAGGGGTAGCTGTTCTAACCAAGTTTCAACAATCCAATCAGGAAAGCTATATTTCACTCCTAATTGAGCTATTTGATCTTGGGGTAATTTGAGGGGATCTGCACTGTCTAATTGACGCAGGTATTGGCGCAGTAAACCATTGACTACCCCCCCAAGCCTAGCTAAACCATTTTCTTTGGCTAGTTTGACGCTGGTGTCAACCGCAGCAGACGCAGGAATGCGGTCTAAATAGCGTAGCTGATATAAACCCAGGTGCAGGATTATTCTCAAGTCTGGTGGTTGCTGTACCGCTGTCTTTTTTCCCAGCAAATCAATTAAACGATCTAGAGTACGTTGACGACGCACGATTCCATAAACTAATTCACAAGCAAAACTGCGCTCAGTCTGGCTAATTTCAACTGACTTGCCCAAAGACTTGAGGGTGCGATTCAGCGCAATATCAGTATAGGCTTGCTGTTTATAGACACTTTTGAGTGTTAGAAAAGCGATTTGACGCCCGTTAGAATTAACTACCATTCTGAAGCGGAAAAAATTGCCTCTCCCATTGTAAAGGAAATTCTTGACATTACTGATTGGAGTAACGACACTATTCCTCGTTCGCTATTAGTTTTCTCGCACATTCTCTCAGAACTGACAATCAAAAAAATTTTAATATCGATGTCTGTTCAAAATTGATTGTCAGTATAAATACCATCATGTTAGTCAACCATTATCTTAGTATTATTTCTGAAGTAAAATAGTTGCGCTGTCAAACAATGAAAGTATTTTTACACAGTAATTTTAAGATGTAATATGACTGCGAAACCAATCTTTTGATTACTAAGAGAAAAAAATATATTTGCTGTACGCAATTTCACTCAAGCAACGGCGTTACCTAAATAAAATTTAGTTGTATTTCGTAAACACCTCTTAAGGATTAGAACTGCTAGTTTCTGTATTTAAGTGGATTACAAGCTTTTATAGCTCTTTTAGCATCTATTATTCAGTAAAAATACATATTGCCAATTTTAAATCGGTCTTAAATTATTGAAGAATGATTAATTTGTCAATATTATTTAAAAATCCCGCATTGCCGATTAATGGTTAAATCTTTAGAAGTCGTACAACACATTTTTATCTTTTTAATCTATTTAAGTTGACAATTTAATAACCTCGTACAAAATAGATATATGTAGACTGTATCTTAATTGTTAAAAAATCGAGTAACGTAGTTGATATTACTGAGGTTTGTTGACAAGATAAAAAGGAAAAATCTTGCAATTATAATTCAGAGTATTTGATTACAACTCTTGGCTATATCTTGTAAAATTGAGGAGAAGTTATGTCAAGTACCGTAAGAGTAGTATACCCAGACTTATCAACTGAGCAGAATCCCTTTGAATTTACATTCACAGGTGATAATTTAGACGTTGAACTTAGCCAAAGAGCTTTAGCAGAAGTTGACTCAGACGGCACCCCTGTTGCGATTACGGGTAGTGACTCTGACGACACTATTACTGGTGGTATAGGAGACGACACTATTACTGGTGGAGATGGAAATGATGTTATCGATGGAGGTGCAGGAGACGACGTTTTAAATATTGGACGAGGAGATCTCGTAACTACTGGAGATGGACTAGATCGAATTTTTATCGATTTATCTGAAGTATCTGATTCCAGTGAACCACCGATAATTACAGATTTTACCTCTGGAGTTGATGAAATTATAGTTTCGGGGGTTGACGATCCTCATGAAGTTCCCGTATTTGATTCAGAAACAGGATTTCTCTTCGTCGATAATCACAGGGTAGCTCAGCTGCAAAACGTTGGATTGCTGGGGCCAGAAGATGTTGAGCTTACAGGGAATGACCTACCAGTCAGTAATCTAAATACTAGTAATACTACCGTATTTAGATTCTTTGATCAGACCGCAGGAGGACACTTTTATACTGTTGACGAAAATGAGAGAGATTTTGTTCTAGAAAATCTGCCTAACTATGATTTTGAGGGAGAAACCTATAATGCAGTAGATCCTAATGTTGCTCTGGGAGCAGAAGAAGTTTATCGCTTTTTCAATTCACAAACAGGGGTTCACCTATATACAACTAGTGAAGTTGAACGAGATTCTATTATTGAAAATCTTGATAATTTTAGCTATGAAGGAGCGAAGTTTTTTGCTTACGAATCTGAAGTTGAAGGCTCGCTACCCATATTCAGGTTCTTTGAACCAACACTCGGGGTTCACTTCTATACTCCTAGTGAAGTTGAAAGAGATTTTGTGCTCGAAAACTTAGATAATTACGACTTTGAAGGTGTTGCTTACTATGCACTACCAGTTGATAGCTAGATTCTAGCCTAACTATTAATAGCTGTTGCTTAAATCTTGCTAAATCATATTGTTGTTAACTGACATTAGCATCAAAAGCTACTGAGTCATGAATATATGTTTAGACCTCTTGCAAAAGCATTTTTTGTAACTTATTTGCAATTAATTTAAGTGCTTATTGCTTAATTGCTGCAAGAAGTCTATTGCTTGATGGTAAGTATTTATTCATGATTAATTATTAATTTCTCGTGGTCTAAATAATGCTGATTTAGTCAATCTACTTTATCTACTTATTTTTTGCTCTTTAATAAGGAAGGGTGATTGGAATCTTGACCAATCACCCTTCCTTTTGTGAGTTAAATACTCCGTAAAAATATCGATGTCAAAAAAAACAAAGAGAAATATATTGTATTTCAAAGGATATTTTAGATTAATCAAGATTTTACGATGACTCAGGCAACAGCACAGGAACAGTATTTACTAGAATTAATCAACCGAGCGCGCCTCAACCCATCAGCGGAGGCGAATCGATGGGGTATAAATTTAAACGAAGGTCTGACGCCAGGAACAATTACTGGCGCTGCCAAACAGCCATTAGCTTTTAACTCATTTTTAATCGATGCGTCTAGAGCACATAGCGAGTGGATGTTGAATAATGATATTTTTTCTCATACTGGCGAAAATGGCAGTAGTGCTGGCGATCGCATGAGGAATGCAGGATACCAGTTTACTGGTAGCTGGACCTGGGGGGAAAATTTAGGCTATCGGGGAACAACAGGGACGCTAGATGTCAATAGTACTGTGGCGAGGATTCATGAAGGTTTATTCGTTAGCCCTGGTCATCGTCGCAATATTTTGAATAATAATTTTCGCGAGGTTGGTTTAGCTACCGTTACGGGAGAATTTGATGGCTTTAACGCTCTGATGGTGACGGAAAAATTTGCCAAATCTGGTTCAGATATATTTCTTACGGGGGTGGCTTTTGATGATTCGGTAATCGATGATGATTTTTACACTGTCGGGGAAGGCTTAGGGGGAATTGAGGTAACAGCAGTTCGTCAGTCCGATAATCAATCATTCACGACTACCACCATGGCTGCTGGAGGCTATCAAATAGCTTTGAATGCAGGAGTTTACGACGTTAGCTTCTCGAATGATAATCAAACCATCGGCAGTACACAACAGATTCAGATTGGAGGCGAAAACGTCAAGCTAGATTTGGACACTAGTAATATAGTGGTCGAAACCAGCCAGTTAATGGGAGAAATTGGTCGAATTTCTAACCTAAATCATGTAAGTCGAACTATTCAACTGAATAATAGCTATGAGAATCCTGTAGTATTTACGCTGCCTTTATCATACAATGGAGCTGATCCTGCGATCGCCAGAATAACTGATATTCAGGACGATAGCTTTTCCCTGTATCTTCAAGAAGCTGAGTACCGAGATGGACCCCATGTTACTGAAAGTTTAAGCTATATGGTTCTGGAGGCAGGAACCTGGGAACTAGCAGACGGAACTTTGCTAGAGGTAGGAACCTTGAATACTCATGGCACAACCACTTCCTCCTGGTCAAGTATTGACTTTGAACATAGTTTCTCGAGCCTTCCAGCAATTCTTAGTCAGGTACAAACCTACAATGGACCACAATTTGTTCGTACGCGCCAAACTCCATCTGGTGCAGCGGGATTTAGTGTGGCGTTGGAAGAGGAAGAACTCTTAAAACCTTCAGGTCATGCAACAGAAACCGTTGGCTGGTTAGCAATAGAGACAGGTAGTGGAGAATGGGGGGATTTGGATTATCAGGCGGGTCATACTGGCACTAGAATCGATCATACTTGGGATACAATTAATTTTCAGCAAGATTTTAACCAAGCTCCAAATCTATTCGCCTCCTTAGCTACTTTTAAAGGTGGAGACTCCGCTGGATTAAGGTATCAAAGTTTAGGAAGTTCTGCTGTCCAAATAAAAGTAGAGGAAGATAAAAGCTTTGATTCAGAAATATGGCATACTCAGGAATCAGTAGACTTTTTAGCGATCGCAGGTTTAGGAAATCTGAGCGCCATCGCCTATGACATTATCTAAAGTCTTAGATTAACAAAACCTCTGATTGAAGTTTTAATCCCAATTGTATTACCCAGATATAATTGGGTTATCAATGCTATTTAATTGGATCTGGTATGGTTATTCGGGTTAGGAACAACTGGTTTAAGACTTTAGCTGCAACACTTTTATTTACTGTTGGGGGAATACAGACAATACCAGCTAAAGCAGAGTCTAAAATCTATGATCCACCTGCCATTACTTCCGAGAAGGAAATATCCGACACCCTGACCGAAAATGATATTCCCACAGGAGAAGGGGGATTTGCCCGTGACTACCTAGTAGAATTACAGAAGGGTGATCAGGTAGCGATTGATCTCACTTCTGACAACTTTGATTCTATGGTTATGCTGATCGCTGCCGATGGTGCAACGGTGGCTGAAAATGACGATGGACCTGATGGTACTACTAACTCTTTATTGTTTTCTCGAATTGCCGAAACAGGAAAGTATATTGTCAGGGTTAGAGCTTTCGGTGACACCAGTGGCGGTAAGTTTACCCTCAAGCTTACTAGACTGCAACCTACAAAATAAATTGCTGTAGGCTATGGCTTCAAGAGCAGGTGATGTCCTAACCTAGCCTTTCATTGGCTATAACTCAGGATTATCTCCTTCTAAATTGACGATGCGGTCTTTAAAATCAATTAACAACTGCATATTATCAATCATGATGTTTCTTAAATCTTGAGTTAGAGGTAGTGCCCCCTGCGGACCAAACCACCGCTCAAAAATAGCAACATATTGAGGCTTCTGCTTTAAAAAGCCCTGCATAAATTTAATCAGACTGTAGTTTACCGTATTGAGAAACTGAGAGTTGTTTTCTGGAACCATGCAGGCGATGCCTTCGCGAGAAAAATTACCAACAATTTGCCAGTCTTCTCGATCAGAACTATTGCTCAACCAGCTTTCTAGCAACATACCATCGTCAGCAAAAGCATCAATTTCATCATTTTCCAATGCTTGATATCCCGCAGCACGGTCTTTGACCCTGATAATTTCTGCTAGAGGCTGAATCCTTCTAATAGACTGTTCATTGGTAGTTTTAGCCAGCACCGCAATTTTTTGCTCAGCCAGCGACTCGGCATCCCACAAGTTATTCCCTTGTTTAGTTAATAGTCTAGTACCCGTAGAGCTGTAACTAAAAGAAAAATCAATTAAGCGATCGCGTTTCCAGGTAAAGCTGCTAGCATCGCAAACAATATCAACCTGACCAGCAATCAGCTTGGGAATACGTTCTTGAGGAGCTAGGGCAACTAATTCTAGCTCAATTTCTCGTTGATATTCCTGCTCTAGCTGACGAGTAATTATGCCCAAAATATCAACTGAATAGCCAGCTAATTTTCCTTCAGAATTGCGAAAAGCAAAAGGTAAAGCATCTTTACTAGTACCTGCGGTTAGCTTACCAGTGCGGGCAATTTTTTCGCTAACTGTCTCAGCAACAGCATTAGAAGTCCAGAATAAACAGCATACAAGGGAAAGTGCTATATTTTTGTTCCACAGATATCGCAGCATAGATTGTGCTTCTCTTTAGATAATTTTTAGATTTATCGACAGTGTTAAAGTTAAAGCAAAAAAGCTGGATTGACCAGTAGTCTACCAAGTTTGAAACGATGGGTTGAGATGAGACTAGGGGAAAGGGAAATCAGGAAGCAAAATTAATCTACCTATCCCTCAATTGAAGATTGACAGAATACTAGTTTGTCGATGGTGATTTCAGACTAAAAAATATTATTATTTGCTAGTAACCTATGGCTGTGAAATAATGGCTCGAATCTTTTTAGCGATCGCTGGGGCTCTGGGAGGAATTTCTGTAATTTTGGGAGCATTTGCTAGTCATGCTCTGAAGGAGCACTTGAGCGTTCGGGCATTGGCAATCTGGGAAACTGGTACTAAATATCAGATGTATCATGCTTTAGCACTTGTTTTAGTTGCTTTACTGTTAACCCGCTTTCCCGATTCAACCTTATTAACCGTGGCAGGATTCGCTTTTATTATGGGAATATTTATGTTTTCTGGTAGTTTATATGCCCTGAGTTTTAGCGGTATTAAATTACTAGGAATAATAACTCCTCTGGGGGGAGTAGCATTTATTATTGGCTGGCTTTGCCTTAGTCTTGCTGCTTGGGGAATAGATTAAATAAACGGTTAATATTTGTTTAAAAAAAGATTGTTAGTAAAATTAGCGAACACAAGCTGTAAAATTTTATATAGTTTCCTAACAAAATTAGGTAAGCTTTGAATTTCTAAAGCTATCTTCAAAAAGGTTATCTATCAATTGACTATGCGTATTGCCCTATTTACAGAAACGTTTTTACCCAAGGTTGACGGTATTGTGACCCGTCTGCGTCATACCATTGAGCATTTAGAACGTAATGGCGATCGCGTTTTGGTAGTTGCCCCTGAAGGAGGCTTAACCGAATATAAGGGGGCTAAAGTTTACGGCGTGCCAGGAATGCCGCTGCCTTTATATCCTGAGCTAAAGCTAGCTTTGCCTCCTTTGGGAACTAAAAATGCTATTGAAGCATTTCAGCCAGACTTAATTCATGTAGTGAATCCAGCTTTTTTAGGAGTAGGGGGCATCTATTATGCCAAAACTATGAACCTCCCCCTCGTGGCTTCTTATCATACTCATCTGCCGCAATATCTGCATCATTACGGCTTAGGAGTATTAGAAGGACTGCTTTGGGAACTACTTAAGGCGGCTCACAACCAGGCACGATTAAATCTCTGCACTTCTAGCGCCATGGTTAAGGAACTAGAGACCCATGGTATAGAGAGGGTAGCCCTTTGGCAAAGAGGAGTCGATACCGAGATGTTTCAACCACACCTAGCATCTTCCGAGATGCGATCGCGTCTCTCTCAGGGAAATTCCGAAGCTCCTTTATTACTCTATGTCGGTCGAGTGTCAGCGGAGAAACAAATCGATCAAATTAAACCCGTACTAGAGGCAATTCCCGCAGCACGCTTGGCAATTGTGGGAGACGGTCCCCACCGTGAAGCTTTAGAGGCTCATTTTGCAGGTACTAATACTAATTTCGTAGGCTATCTCCAGGGTTTAGAACTAGCTTCAGCATTTGCCTCGGCGGATGCCTTTATCTTCCCCTCTCGTACCGAAACTTTAGGACTAGTCTTATTAGAAGCCATGGCGGCGGGCTGTCCCGTAGTAGCCGCTCGCTCAGGGGGCATTCCTGATATTGTTACCGATGGAGTAAATGGCTATTTATTTGAACCAGACGATCCTGACGGTGCCATAACTGCCACTAAATCCTTATTAGAAGCAACTCAAGCCCGAGAAACATTGCGTCAGAATGCTCGGCTTGAAGCCGAACAATGGGGCTGGGCTGCGGCTACTCAACAGCTTCAGCAATACTATCACCGTGTGTTAAGCACTGAGTATGAAGTTTCTGCGGCGTAATCTGAAGATATTAATCCAGGTAGCTAAATTCGGAATAGAATAAATTGCGTTAATTTTTCCAGTCTATTATTGATAATTTCCGATTTACTTTGGCAAAGTCCTTAACATTACTAGTGACAACGGTTAAGTTGTGAATCTGCCAACTCGTCTGGTAAATAAACAGAAGTACTGGGCATGATTTAACCTCATGTCTTAAGAACTACCAGGAACTATACCAGAAATTATCACTGGTCAGTCTAAGCTAGATTTTTGCCTAACCATGGGACGAGTAGTTAAACTTTGATCGATGGAGTGTACTGTTTAACTTTGGAGTAGGAGAGCAGAAGGTTTATTTTTTGTTAATCGATAATCTTTCTCCAGAGAGAGGTGGGTATATTTTGGCTAAGTATAATGATGTTTTATGTAAAACATTCAGGTTCTCTCTGCCATCATCGTTAAACTGTTAAACAGTCCATAACGTTACAATTATGTACCAGTCCCACAATAATCCTCCTGAGCCAGAACAGCCTAAAGCTTGGCAGCGGTTGCTTAACAAAGTTAAGTCTTCTCCTAAGCAGCTAGTAAAAGGAGCAGTAACGATCGCTGCTTTAGGAGGGTTGGGTTACTGGGGACTCCAGGCGCTAGTAAAGCAAAAGTTGCCCCCCTTCCTAGAAAATCAGATTGGTAATATAATTGAGCGCCCCATAGATTTAGGGGAAGTTACAGGTTTTTCTCTCAATAGTATTCAGTTTGACGACGTAGAAATTCCGCCGACTGCCACGGATAGCGATCGCATCAAGGTAGAAGAAGTAAAGGTAGGGTTCAATATTTTCCCTGTGCTGTTTCGCCGCACTCTTCCCCTTCGTGCAACCTTAGTTAATCCTGATATTTATCTCGAACAAGAAGCCGACGGAACCTGGATCAATCTAGACTTTCTAGATAAAGATCCTCAAGAAGAAGAAAAAAAGCCGCTAGTTTATTTAGATGTGGCGGCTGATATAGATCAAGCAGCTATTACCGCCATTCCCTATCAGCAAAATCCGATTAAGGTACAGGTAGACGGTAACGGCAGATTTAAGCAAAAGGAAATATTTGCTCAGTATGATTTAGATGCCCAGATCCAGCAGGCAAAAGCGACAATTCAGGGCGAGGCAGATCTAGAAATCGGCAGGATTGATACCAAGCTGCTAGTTGATGATTTATCCTTGGCTGATGCCGCAACCTTATTACCCAATTCCCCCGTTAATCTTGCTAGTGGTGTCCTTAATGCAGATTTAGATCTTGACATTCCTTCCTGGTCAGAAATTACCGCCGCCAATGTTTCAGGGATGGTTAGTTTACAAGATGTAGCAGGGGAGGTAAAAGATCTAGACCAGTCCGTTACCGCGGAGTCTCAATTAAACTTTACTGGTCGCAATGCAGAAGTAAAGCAAACCCAGGGAACCCTAGGAGATATTACCGCCCAGGTAGCAGGACAGGTCAACTTAGATACTGGCTACAGTTTAGACGTGGACGTGCTGCCGTTTCAGCTTACTAGTCTTCCCCAAACCATTACAGAACAACTGCAAGTTGCCGCCACAGGAGCAGTTACCGCCGCACTTCAGCTTCGAGGGGCAATTAAAGACCCACAGTTAACGGGAACGCTAAATAATACCGAAACAGTAACAATCGCTCAGACTTCCCTAGACCAGATTGAAGCTGATTTTAGTGCAAATCTAAACCAGATTGTTTTAGATAATCTCCAAATTAGCCCCGTTGCAGGAGGAGAGATTATTGCCCAAGGTAGTGCTAGCCTAAAGCAAGCTTTCGCTGGGGAGCAGGCTCTTGATCTAACTCAGATACCCCTAGAGTTAGACTTTCAGGCTAATTTACCCAGTCAAGAATTAATTGAACCCTACTTCCAACTACCGCAGCAGGTAGGAGTAGGCAGTCTAGAGGCGCAGGGAAGCATTTCTGGAACCGTAGAAAACCCTGAAGGAAAAGTAAACTGGAGTTTAGTATCGGCGGGGGTTAGTGAGCCAGAAGAACTTACTGGCGTGGGGGAGGTGCTACTAGCTGAGCAAAAAGTAAGGCTAAAGAATACCAAACTAAATTATGGAGAGGGTCAGGCTAACCTTATGGCAGATGCCGATTTAGCAAGCCAGGAGTGGCAGGCTAGTCTAGATGCTCAAGATATTAATCTGAGACCCTTTGCTAAGGAGTTTAGTAATACCAATCTTAATTTAGATCTGCCTCTAGCCGTTGATACAGCAGAGGCTAGCTTTAACGGTAGCCTAGACCAGTTAGAGCTAGCTCAAATTACGGGGACTGCTGATGTAAATCTTGATGTCAATGGTAGCGAAGTTACCGTCGATAGTCAGTTAAACTCAGGCAATATTCAGGCGCGAGTAGCTACAGGTAATCTACCGCTAAATCCTTATGTCAGCAGTCTGCCTGTAACTGCCTCCTTATCTACCCTCTCCCTCGCAGCGGTGGGTAGCCTAGATCAGCTTCTGCAATATCAGTCAAATCCTAATCTTGAAAGTCTCCAGGCTAATGCTAATCTAAATCTTCTGGTAGACGGTGCAGCGGTTAATGTCGATAGTCAAGTCGATTCGGGGCGGATTCAAGCCAACGCCAATACTGGCGGAATCGACCTTCAGCGCCTAGTTCCTGAGTTACCGCTTCCCGCCCAGATTCAATCTAGTAGGGTGACTGCTACAGGGGAACTGAAGCAGCTAATAACCTTTGTGGATAATCCTAGTCTGAGCAGCTTTGACGCTCAGGTAGATGCCGATCTCAACGTTGCTCAGGGTTCTGGTCAGGCGATCGCCAATTTACGTAACAATCAGTGGCAGGCGGACGTTAATCTTAACAACGTTAGTTCTAAAATTCTCTTAGAACAGTTTGCCCCCGATAATCTAGCTGGGATTGACCTTGATAATATTAATGCCCAGGCGAATGTGGCAGGAGAACTTCAGCCCCTGCTAGATAATGAGGTTAATCTACCTGTGGAGGTTAATCAGGTTAATCTCAGTTCAGGGGCACAAAACCTCAGTACTAAGGGCAGTCTCACCCTGTCTAACATTACCAGTAGTCCAGATGTGGCAGCGGCAAACCTAGACATCGATGCTAATCTCGATTTTGATCAGTTACCAGTGGCTCAGGTGGTAGCAGCATCGGTTCAGGATAATCAATTGATTTCAGAGAGCCTCAATTTACAGGGTAAAGCTGAGTTTAAAGGTCAACTCCAAGGGCAACAGCTTCTCTCAGCACCAGTAGAGAATGTTGAGCTAACGGGAGACTTGCGCCTGCTGGATTTTGCCTTTAACGATATTGTCTTCGACCCCGTAATGACGGGAAACGTTGCCCTCCAGCCCCAGCAAGAATTGGCTCTTAATCTCAGGGGACAGCAGGACGTAATTGCCGCTAGTGCCCTTCCCTGTGATGCTGCTGACTGTAAGCTGCCCTATCTACCAACAAATTTAGAGCTGCGTCAGGGAGAAGACACTAGTCAGCCCGTAATCGCCACAGGTAGACGGTTGCCAGATGGGAACTCTTCTGGTTTAGGTGATGAATTTACCCTAGACATTCAGAACTTTCCTTTAGCTCTGCTTAATCTTGCTCCAGGAAAAGCCCTTGGCATTGAAGGAGCCTTGGCGGGCACCACTACAGGTAATATCGACCTTAACCTGGATACTCTGGGAGCCCAGGGCAAAATTAGGGTTGAGCAGCCAGGGTTGAGCTATATTCGGGCAGAGCAATTTAGTGCGGATTTTAATTATGATCCTGACAGTAATATTGCCGAGGTTATCAGCTCGAATTTAGATTTAGGCAACAGCGAATATAATCTCAATGCTGCACTAGATTTAACTTCAGGAGCAATTGAAGGCAAGTTAGATATTCCTGAAGCTTATATCCAGGACTTATTAACTACCTTACGCTGGTTCACCATTGAAGATGTTATTAGTCTATTTAACATTCCTGACTATGGAACAACCGCCTCAGTTCAGCCTCAAGATCAAAATGCCGTAGACCAGTCCATCGCCCTGATGCTAGAGCGGCTACGCAATATTAATAGTCAAATCCAGGCTAATGCTGCGGTTCAGGAAAAGAACAAGATTCCTACTGAATTAGATCTTCAGGGAAAATATACAGGAGCAGTTATTCTTGGGGGAACTATTCAAACCCCCGAAGCAGACTTTCGGATTGAAGGCAATAACTGGCAGTGGCAGCCCCAAGCCCCATATCCTGATATTGTGCCGCCCTCCGAGTTTGTCATCAGAGAGTCGCAGCCGATTAACCTGCCGCAAATCCTAGTAGATGGTAAGCTACAGGGAACTACGGTAAATTTAGCTCAAGCATCACTCCAGGTTGAATCAGCGGTATTTTCTGTGGATGGTCAGCTCGACCCAGAAAACTCAAATTTAGCTTATACCCTAGCTGATCTGACGGTAGGCAATATTAGTAATTTTGTCGAGATTCCCCTAGATATTAATGGAGAGATTGATTCCCAGGGAACTATTACTGGCAGCCTGCAAGAGCCTCAAATAGCTGGTCAACTCACTTTTGCCGACGGGATTTTTCAAGGCAATGTACTGCCAGAAGAACTAGCAGGAGACTATCAATATAATGGCAGGGAACTAGAGTTTAATACCACCGCCCCTGAAGCAATTCAGGTTAAGGCACAGGTACCCTATCCGATTATCCCTGGTAAAAGCGATCGCCTGACCGCCAGCGCCAATATTGAGGAAGAAGCCTTTGTGTTTTTGGCGGCACTTAGCCAAAATTATCTTAACTGGGTTGGTGGCGAGGGAGATGCTGAATTAGAAGCTACTGCCCGCCTAGATCTCAATCGACCAGGCATTATTTACGACCTAGAAGCTCAAGGGCTAGTTAACCTAGATAATGCTGAGGTTATGTTGCAAACCCCCTTCTTCTCGGAGCCTTTTATCGGTACAGGTAAAATTACCCTCGATAATCAAATAGTTAATGTGGAAAGTTTAGCAGGGACTTTTGCTGAAAAAGATTTATCGGCAACGGGGAAACTGCCAATTCTAACCGCTGTAAATAATCTTGATACTCCGTTAACGGTCGATTTACCTCCAGGAAGGATTAAAATTAATGATCTCTATCAGGGAGGAGTTGAAGGACAGGTTACTGTTACAGGTGCATCTTTAGCACCAGTAATTGGCGGTGATGTCACCTTGAGTAAGGGCAGAGTCTCAATTCCCAAAGTTCAAACTCCCACCGAAGACGATGCAGACGATGCCGCCCAACTGGTTAAAGATAAGGTTGAGCAGGCAACTCCAGGCACAAAAGCCAATCAGCTAGCTCAAGCAGAGGTGCAGCTCACAGCCACCGAGCCTGGGTTCATTACTACCCTTGATGATTTAAACGTTACCATCGACAATGTGGGTCTAAGACAGGCTTTTCTTTACGATTTCCAGGCGGAGGGAGACTTGACCCTCAACGGTACGGTTGATGACCCCAACAATATCATTCCCGAGGGAACGATTACCTTGACGAGAGCTAATGTCGATTTATTTTCTAGTAGTTTTAGACTGCTGCGTAATCGCGAAAATACCATTGTTTTTAGTCCCGATGCAGGGGTGTTTAATCCTATGCTAGATATCGTTTTACGAACTCAGGTAGAAGATATTAACCAGCAGGATCTGCGGGACTTTCAACTGGCGGAAACCAACTCCAACGAGTTAGATGACCCGATTTCCCAATCTGGCAGTAGTCAAACCATAAGAATCAGCCTGGTAATTGATGGTGAAACTCAGGAAATTCTGCCTAATCTGGCTCAAACCGATAATTTAGACTGCGATATCAGTCCTGCGGATCAGTCCTTGGTGTCTGCCAGCAGCGAATATGATCAGGCGAAGCTAGACCGTTTTAGCACCTGCTTTAATAATAGTTTTTCTAACCAAGATAGCGATCGCGATCTAATCAATTCTTCTGCGGTGGAATTAACCAGCGTTCCTAATCTTAACCAAGGAGAAATTATTAATCTGTTGAGCGGTCAATTTATTGCGTCTTTAAATGGCAATAGCCTCAGCAACCGTGATCAATCTGAATTGTTTGATTTAGGAGTCAATCGTTTTATTCTTGATCCTTTACAAAGCCGTGCCTTTTCGGTGCTAGATAACACTACGGTAAGTCTGGGTCGCAAAGTTGGCTTGGATTATCTCACGGTCTTTCCCAACCTAGATGCTGTAGTAGAAATTGATCAACAATCTGCTGTTCAATCCAGCTTTAATTATGTTTTAGGGGAATTTAGAGTTCAGTACCAACGGAATTTTTAAGCTCCTAGACTCGCTCCTATTTGTAATTTGCCAATTTAAGCCCGAGATGGTTTAGTATCGGTTTAATTCATCCTGGGAGATGGCTCATGCAAATTAGAATTAAGGTTTATCCCCGCACTATTGTCAGATACTTAGTAATAATCATCATTTTTTTTGCCGTAGTGAGTACGGGAATTCAGATCTGCAAGTATGTCTTCGACTATCGTGATGATTGGATGAAGGTATTTAACCTAGATCGAGAGCTAAACCTGCCTACCTGGTATTCAGCATTAATGTTGGGGTTTTGCTCCCTCTTACTGCGCTTTATTGCCCTAGGAAAAAAACAACAGGGCGATCGCTACACTCGTGACTGGCGGCTACTATCAGTAATTTTTTCCCTAATGGCGATCGATGAAGTGGTTAGCCTGCACGAAATTTTGATCATTCCTGAAGTTAGCGAGGCTCTTAATTTACCATGGTTTCTTCATTCAATGTGGGTAATTCCTGGGACTGTTTTTGTGGTCTGGTTTGGCAACCGCTATCGTCAGTTTCTCGCAAATTTACCCTCCTCATTTGGACGGCAGTTTACCCTAGCAGCTCTAGTATATATTGGCGGAGCTTTAATTATGGAAATGATTGGTAGCCATGTTGCTGAGTCCCTAGGACAACAGACTCTAATTTATGCTCTAATTGCCACCATTGAAGAAATTATGGAAATGAGCGGGGTGGTTATTTTTATGGCGGGATTATTTAGGTATTTAAAAACCTGGGCTGGTAATTTAGAACTACAGCTAGATATATTTTAAGCCTTACTTTATCTCCGCTTTATAAATCTCTAGTCCAACTTCAAATTAAATTTGATATCGGTCAAAACTCATAGACAGCAAGTATCTCAGGATCTTAATCCCCATTAATCATCTGTGATTAGCTGGGCTAGGTACAGTGAGCAATAATCCTTCAAATTTAACGCCACTATAGCTTTTAGACTCTTAAGCTAGCCGTTACAGTCTGCTGTTCCACAGGGTAAGCGCCACAGATTTTTCTTAAAGATTTCATTAAGAATATCTTTATCTAAATTTTTACATTCAAAAGAGTGTAATCTCTTTTCTAAGGTCTAAATTATTTTTACTGTATAAAAAGTAATTGCTAGCACCTGATAGCTTACTTTTAAGGGTGTTGATATTCTTTTAGCTTGTTAAAATATAATTTTTGATTATTTTTGTATTACCAAAGTAAATTATTAAAGTGTCCGCTGATTAAGGCAGAGCTAGCAGACATTATTGCTACTTACCAAGCAACATCTCAATAAAAATACTATGAATCCTTTATCTCGCAAATTCTCCACCCTGAAGTACTTACCACGCTACCGAGACAAAAGAGGTATTGTGTTTATTGATGCCAAATTCGGCAACTGCAAAACCCTGGTTCAACAAATCGATAACCAATTGCGGGTGATCGTATTGAGCTCTCACAGAAATGTACTTGCAGAAATTGCCGAGGTTTTAGCCTTTAGCTCTTGTGAAGAGATTTATCTGATAGCGAGGGGGTTCCCTGGCTGTCTTTATCTTGGAGGAACCGAACTGAGTCTTAATACTTTGCTCAACCATAGTTCAGAATTGGCACTCTGGTTTAATAATTCTACGGATGCCACAGAGGGAGAACGTCGTCTCTACTTATATGGTAATGATGTTGCCGCAGGAGACGTTGGGGCAGAATTTATTGCGAAGTTAGGTTCTATCCTTGGGGCAACTATTATCGCTTCAGCCAGAGTGTCTCAGGAACTCTTGAGCAAATGAAAGGGCTTTGCCCTAGCTAAAAGCCATAAGCTTTTAGATAAAATTACTTAGTACAAGCGAGAGGAAAATCATACTCCTCCAGGTTAATTTTTAGCTAACAAACTAGCTAAGGTGTCAATTAGCTGTTGGGGCTGTACTGGTTTGCCCAAATAATCAGTTGCTCCCAGACTTTTAGCGGTTTCCCGATGGCGATCGCCTGTACGGGAAGTTGCCATAACTACGGGAGTCTTTTTAAAAGCGGGCTGGGCACGAACTTTTTCCAGTAATTCAAAACCATTGAGTCGAGGCATTTCTACGTCAGAGAGAATCAGATCGATTTTTCCCTGATATTGCTGGATTTGCTCCCAGGCTTCCTGTCCATCACGGCACACCAACACTTGATAACCCGCTGCGGTCAGCACCTTATCCAGCATCCTTCTGGTGGCAACGGAATCTTCGGCGAGCAGTACCGTAGAAGTCGCATAGTTTACGGTCATATGGTTATTGTTGACCGAAACTGGCGAGACATCGTCTGGCGTAATGCCTTGGGGTAGGATTACGGGAATCACTTCTCCTGTACCCAAGACGGTACAGCCCCCAATATAGGTTGGTACGGGGACGGTTTCATCAAAAGGCTTTACAATTAACTTTTCTTCTCCAGCGATCGCATCTACTAGAATTGCCAGGGGGTCAAAAGCAGTTTCTAGAATTATGCCTACCCTTCCCTGAGATATTTGCAGGGGATTTCTGGAATTAGGAAATAAACTGGCTGCTGTTAAGAGGGTCACTTCTCGTCCGTGCCATTTAAACTGCTTTTTGCGAGAATCTGTAAAGTAAAGTTCTCGATAGGGTAATATCTCTAGAATACTAGTATGGGGAATAGCCAACAGACTGTTCTGTAGCTGTACCAGCATCAGGGACTGTAAACTGAGGTTTAAAGGCAGAGTAATGGTAAAAATTGAGCCAACACCAACATCAGTAGTCACGTAGAGCTGTCCCCGCAGTTGGCGAATCAAGTTGATGACAATATCTAAACCCATGCCGCGACCAGAAATATCGCTTACTTGTGCGGCAGTAGAAAAATCTGGCTCAAAAATCCAGTTAACGATTTCCTCAGAGGAAAAATCCGTAATTGATTTATTTCGCGGGCAGATTCCCCGCTCCACGGCGCGTCGATAAACCTTCTCAGGATTGATGCCGCCACCATCGTCCTGAATCTTAATTACTAGCTGATTATTGCTAATCTGTGCCTGGAGATTAATGGTGGCGGTTTCGGGTTTATTTGCCGCAATTCGGTCATACTTGGACTCAATACCGTGGTCGAAAGCGTTATTGAGGAGATGAGTTAAAGGGGTTTGTAGCTGCTCCAGCAAAATTTGATCAACGAGGGTGTTCTTGCCTTCAATGACCAAATCTACCGCTTTATCAAATCGCTGACTTAGCCCCCGAATTTGGGGAATGAATCGTTTGGCTAAGACATCGAAGGGCACCAAACGGGAGTCGGTGACCTTAGTATAAAGGATGTCTAAATTTTTGTCGCTGCGTTCAAGATTTTCCACTAATTCTCGATCAACAAAATCAATATCAGTGCGAGTTTCCTGGATTTGCAACATTAATTCTTGAAATGACTGGAGGCTACTATGAAGCTCGGTATAGCGATCCATTTCCAAAGCGTCAAAGTCATTGTCAGAACCATCATCTGAGCCATGGGAAGTATTTTTTGTGGGATTAACCGCTAGCTGATTATAGAGAGTTTGAATCTGTTCTCGAATCGGTTCAAATTGACGGGTTAGCGATCGCAAGCGGCGATTAGCCTGATTTAAAGCTTGGCGTTGACGCTCCACACGGGATTGAGTCAGAATCAATTCTTCAACATTGTTGGTCATCTCCTCCAGTCTTTCCAGAGAAATTTTAACTTGACTAGATGGGGCAGGCTTTTGAGCTTCTACTACTTTAGCCATTACCTTTTCTGGAGATGCGGCGGGAGGGGCAAACATCACCGTTGCCAGTACAGTCTCGTCCCCTGAATCAGGAAAATCAAAGGCGTTATTTTCCCCGTCGTTGAATTCATCTAGCTCATCGGATTGAGTATGAGAGGTTAGCAAGTAGTAATCTCGCTGCTGACGAATTTCCGTAACCAGTTCCTGCACCGTCAGTAGTGCTTCTAAAGGGTCGCAGGTAGCTAAAATCTCTGGTACTGGAGCCACGACTTCCCCTAACCAGGGTAAGTCTAAAGTTTCACTCAAGAAGCTACATTCATCGGTAAAGTCTGTTAAAGCCTCATTAATTACTGCTTCAGGGGTATCCATTGCCAAGTCGGCGATCGCCTGACACAGTTCTTCTAGCTGTTGGGTTAAAGTTTCGGCGATTAAATCCTCTTCCTGGCTGGAAGTTGCTTCTGGGGTAGCAATTGCTGAATCCAGATTGGCTAAGTGTTCTTGAATTGACTCCCTTAACTGAGCAATAATTTCTTGAGTCAGCAGTAAAGCTTCCGTGCAGTCAGCGGTTAAGGTTTCCTCGATGGGAGATACGGCAATTGCTAACCAGGGTAGCTCTAAAGTTTCCGCCAAAAAGCTACATTCATCCACCAAGCCCGATAAAATTGGTACCACCACTGACTCAGGACTATCTAACTCTAGGGAATCAATTGCCTCAAAGCTCTGTTCCAATTCTTCCGTGAGGGTGGTGCGGAGTAGCTGGTGATTATCAGCCTGAGTTCCTGACTCAGAGGACTCTTCCTGTTCGGCACTAGAACCAACCAAAGCTTCCAAAGCCTCAATTAGTTCTGGATTGGCGATCGCCTCATCTACAGAATGTGCTTGACCGATTACATAGCCAATTTCGTCGATGCTCTTATCAACTAAAGCCCAGGCTAATTCTACTTCTGTAAGGGTCTGCTGCTGGAGTGCCACCAAGACATCTTCTAGCTTGTGCGCCAAGTGCTGTAAACTGCTGAGGGATGCCAACCCTGCCCCACCCTTGAGGGAATGAGCCGCCCGCAACAGGGCAGTATAGTCGGGATTAGCACGGTTTTGTAGTCCCAATGCTAACAGTTCTAGATATTCTGGAGCATCTTCATCAAGGAAACACTGTCTTGCTTCGGCAGTAATGGCGGCGAGAATTGCGGGATCTAACTGAGAACTCATGTTGGGTTACTTCATTGATCGTTTATCATTTATCATTCGTTCTTACTTAGACCTCTTGCAAAAATAAATTAGAAATTAAAATTTATTCTTTTCCCTTTTCCCCTTTCCCGTTTACCTAAACCTAACCATGGTTTCTTGGACTTATGCAGGAGGTCTACTATCTTGATTAACTCTTGACTTCCAGCTTAAATTGTGAGACTGAAGACTGAAGATTTTCCGCCTCTATAACCAAAGTTTTCAGGGATTCTACTACCTGCTGTGCCTCAGTAGAGTTACTCTGGGCTACCGTAGCAATACCGCTAATTTTCTGATTTACTACCTGGGAAGTATTGGTTTGATCGGTGGTGCTGGTGGAAATATATTTGAGATAGGCATTAATTTGCTTAGTAGTTTCTGCCAGCGATCGCAGATTGAACTTAGTCATGTTAACTAGCTCACTACCGTTAACCACTTCAGAGGTGCTAGTTTCCATACCCTGGAGCACTGAAGTAGTGTCTGTCTGAATCATGGATACCAACTGCTGGATCTCCTTAGTTGCTTCAGTAATTCGATCCGCCAGGCGACGAACTTCTTCCGCAACAATTCTAAATCCCTCGCCGTGCTCTCCTGCCCGTGCTGCTTCTACCGAGGCGTTAAACGCCAGCAAGTTAGTTTTTTCGGAGATTCCTGAGATAATCTCGACAATTTGGGCGATTTCTTGGGAAGATTCGGCAAGCTGCTTCACTTTTTTTGATGTATCGGCTACTGTCTGACGAATTTTTTCAATGCTATCTACCGTAGCATCCATTGCTACACCCCCTTCTTTTGCCTGGATCGAGCCGCTGCGGGCAATTTTTGCCGCTTCCTGAGCATAGTTGGCGACGGTTTGTACTGACTGGTTAATCTCATCAATACTGCCCAATGCCTGGTTGATTTCTTGAGTTTGATTAATTGCAGATTCTGAAAGCTGACGTACCGAATCTTCCCCCGCCAACGATAGCTGCCCCACTTCACTAGAAACTGTCTGTACCTCCTGCAATAATCCCCGCAATTTTCTCATGGTGGCGTTAAAAGCATCGGCAATTGAACCCACAACCCCTTCAGTCATCTGTGCCCTAACGGTTAAATCTCCCTGCTGGGCTCCTTCAACATCCAGCAGCAAACCCATAACCCCCTGCTGTAATAATTCTTTTTCTCGCCGCTGCTGCTTTGCCTCTGCCTCCTGAGTAAATAGCAGATCCTCAATTTGCCCCGTCATTTTATTAATATTGCGACTCAAGTCAGCCAGCTCATCATTACCTCTGACTGTAACTCGAGCCGATAAATCACCTTGACCAATTTTGCCAACTGTTTCTGCGGCTTCAACGATCGGCTGGGTAGCTCTTTCGGCAATCAATCTTGCTAATGCTGCTATGATTAAACTCAAAACTAAGGTACCAATAAAAAATACCTGTAGTAATTGTTTCTTGGTTGCTAATGCCACATCATTATCAACCGTCACCACGGTACTCCAGCCTAAATCAGTTAGGTCTTGAACAAAATCAGCCTCTATCTCAGAAAAAGTTGTAAAATAGCCAAATTCTTGTTGTCCTTTAAAAATAGATTGAGCTTCTATTTCCGTTTGCTGTCTACCTGTTGACGGCATCTCTCTGCTATCCCGTCGCCGCTGCCATTCTCGATTGAGCTGCTGGGCAAAATCAAACCGAGATGCCAGAGGAATAGATTGATCATTAGCAGCCATAATTTCTGTGTAGTTTTCTGCATCTGAAGCCAGAAAAATATTGCCCTGAGCATCTAATAAATAAGCCTGCTTAGATTTTCCCGCAAATACTAAATCCTCTAATTTTTCCACGGGCATTCTTGCCCTCATGACAGCAATAGTTTTGCCAGTTTGACTATCTTTAATTGGTGCGGCAAGATAAAGTGCCCGTATGCCACTGCTTTTGGACCACAGAGGCTGACTCAAAAATGCCTGATCAGTTTTTAATGCTGCCTGAATATAGCTACGATCCTTATGATTGCCTAAAGTTTTCCCTGAAGATTGAGCAATCAGATTACCATCTAGGTCAAAAGCGGCAATACTGTTATAAAGACCATAGGCTTTAACGTAGCTATCTAAGAGAGTTTGTTTTTGTTCAATACTAGAACTGGCTCGTAGCTGGGGATCGCTAAACAGCGGTGAGTCAGCCATCACCTGAATATCTCCGTAACGATCCCGCATGAAGAAAGCGATCGTTTGGGTCAAATTATAAGCGGCGGCTTGCTCTGATGTATTGGATGCAGTAGTGACAGTTTTATCTGCTAAGTTATAGGCTACAGCGCTAATGCCGATACTAGAAGTTAAAGCAACACCAATCAAAAGCAAGCTAGTTTTGACCTTAATACTTAGTTTTGACCAAGCGGAACTAGGTTGCTCTAGATTATTATCGGTGATAACTTGAGATTCTTGCTGTTGCAGATTATTTAATGCCTGCTGTGCCACATCCCCGTAGTTGCCCCCACGGTCAAGCTCTAAAATTTCTTGATACAGGGCGATCGCCGCTTCGAGATTACCGGCACTTTCCTGGGTATTCGCCTCAACAATTTTGCTGACAACATCATCATAACTATCTGAAGTAGGCTCAGAGGAAGTTGCCGACATGCCAAGCTCTGGCTCCTCAAATTCAGCCTGCTCAGATTCAGCAGCGGCGAGGAAACTCCGCCCTAGATTATCCAGTGCCTGCTGTGCCACTTTGCCGTAGTTTCCACCACGGTCAAGTTCCACAATTTCTTGATAAAGGGCGATCGCCCCTGGAAAATCTCCTGCACTTTCTAGGGCATTGGCTTCGACTATTTTGTTGACAATATCTCCTGAGTTATCAGACATAAGATTTGATTCCTAATGATTCAAAGATGTGCAATTGCAGCCGCGAGCGGTTAACATTTGGCATTTAGCATTTAGCATTTATCATTCTATTTTTAGTAGGGGTTTAAGTCCCGCATTACAAACGAGTTAATGTTCAAACTCGCGGGTTCCTTTGCGCCTGTCGGCGACGCGGGGTCGCTCGTCAATGTTTAATGTTTAATGTTCAATGTTTAATGTTCAATGTTCAATGTTCAATGATTTAGGTCGCTACTAAACTGGACTGTTGATGTAGCTGTTGGAGTAAGTTTGCTGGATCAATGATATGGATTACTGAGGATTCAGTCTTAGCAACAGTCGAACAGCATAGCTGTAGCTGAGAGGAAACCTTTTTGGCTAATGGTGCTAGACTTGACGGTTCTAGGGCAACAATGCCGTTAAGCTTTTGAGTGACAATTGCCACCTGCTTTTGGCTGTCTTGTGATTCAGTTTTAAGCAGTACCGTGGTTAATTTGCTCAGTCTTTGACTTCTGGGTGCCGCTAATCCAAAGAAGCGATCGCTATCTAGTACCCACAGTAAAGAACCCTTGTAGTTGACTACTCCATACCAACAGTTGGCAACACCAGGCACTGTACATATATTTGACGCTTCAAACTGAGCAACCGAAGCCATATTGTTTAGAGGTATTCCTAAGTGAATTGATAAGGCTAATTCAAAAGTGAAGTATTCTTGGTTCATGCTTGAGTGAGCAATCTGCTTAACAAGGGTGTGGAGTGTCTCAGGCTTAAAACATTGACGAGCGACCCCGCGTCGCCGTCAGGCGCAAGGGAACGCGCGAGTTTAAATGCTAAATGTTAAATGCTAAATGTTAGCTGGCAAACTGGGTTACTTTATCAACTAAGTTTTGGGGAACATAGGGTTTAGTAATATATTCATTGCCGCCCTGACGCATTGCCCAGAAACGGTCAAATTCTTCCGACTTGGAACTACAGAAAAGAATTGGTAAGTCTTTCCATCCAGGATGTTCGCGAATTTTACGACAAAGATCCAGACCGCTCTCTCCTGGCATAACAATGTCGAGCAAAATTAAGTTAGGGGCAGAGTTATTATTTAGCCATTCCCAGGCGGATTCTGCACTTTCTGCTACTGCAACTTTAAAACCAGCATGAGTCAATAAAGCAGAACTCATCTGTCTTTCAGCATTAGTATCTTCTACAATTAAAATAGTTTTCATCATTATTAATTACGTTTCCAATTATTTGTTAAATAAATAATTTGGCTATAGATATAATTCCCAAAAATCCACTAAAATTAGCATGATTTTGATTTCATCTCTCAGTATTTTTAATTAAGTAAAACTAAATAGACTAGGTGAATTCCCTCAAGTTTAGAACATATAAATTTAGTCATAGCCATTGCCACTAACTACTAACTACTAACTGTCCTAACAAATTAAACAGCCACACTAGTTCTTTCTAAGGCTTTTGCCAGAGTAATTAGCTTATTGGGATCGCAAGGTTTAGTTAAGTAATCTGTTGCCCCGACGATTTTAGCCCTCACTCGATCAATCATGCCGTCTCGACCAGTCAGCATCACAATTGGTACTTCTTTAAATTTTTGCGATTTACGCAATAAACTGCAAAGATCGTAACCATTAATGTTGGGCATATTGATATCAAGAAAAATTACTGCTGGTTGATATTGAGCTAGTTGTTTTAAGGCGAGGCTGGGGTCGAGAATTCCTAGCACCTTATATCCTGCTGCCTCTAAGGTCATTTTGACCTGCTTTTGGACAGTCTTACTATCATCAACACAAACAATTAAGCTGGAGGAAGCGTTAGCTGGATCAGGTTTGCCAATTGAAGCTGTTTTTCCTGGTGTAGCTCTTGGCTTGGCTTTGGTTGGCTGCTGTTTCTGAGCTATTTCCTCTGGAGATAATTCTTTAAAGGGAAAGACAGTAATTAACTGATCTATAATTGACTGTGTAAGTAGTTTAGCTATCAAGTGAACTTCAGTATGAGCCTTGATTGCTATTTGATAAAGGCAATCTTTAGCTACAAATAAGCTGACAAAAGATGAAAGTTTATGATTTTGAGAGATCGCTCCTAGCTCAGGAGTATTATATTTTGCTTTCCAAACTTTATAAAATTGAAGAGCCTGTTTCTGATCTAAATATAGACGACTAAAAGGAGAATGAATATGGCTATTAATCTGTTTCCAAAATTTAATTTGTGGCTCAAGTTTGGGCGTTAACTGTTCGAGAGTAAAACTAATTAGGGCTTTAGTAATTCTTCTGGTAGGCACTAAGCGAATCTGAATCTGCTCTAGACTTAAAATATGAATCAAGCCTTCTCTGATAAATCTATACAGCAGCTTTTTAATATCTTTATCGGGAAGCTGTTTCTGGGTTAAAGCATCATGTAGCTGAAGATACTCTGATGATTCCTGCTGGAATTTTAGGTGAGGACATTTCCCTCCTAAATTAGATATTTGCCAGAGATATTCTAATCGCGCCTGCTGCCCTGCGGCACTACTGATATACTGTATTTTCCCCTGGAGTAAATAGACATTCCAACAAATAGATAAATCTTGTGGCGATTCGATTTCAAGACAGCCCGACCAGCCTGAGCGTGTTTTTTCCTGAAGAACCTGTAGCGGATTTTGCAATTTATTATTCATATATTTTACGGCAAATTGGCAAGGAACTGGTCAAAATTAGAGGTAAGGCAGGAAATATCTACTAGAAGAATGGTTAAGTGGTCTTTTTATAGTGCTTGTTTAATAGTTCCCAAAACTTTAACTAAAATTCAAATTGATTTCATAGAGATTTTTTAAACTAGGATATTAGACTTACGAAGATGGCTTTAATAATTGCTGGCGATCGCTCTGGAGTAGGTAAAACTACCATCACTCTGGCAATACTGGCATATTTAGCTAGTGGCAGTTCCAGGGTGCAGTCTTTTAAGGTAGGACCAGACTATATCGATTCCATGTTTCACAGTGCAGTAACGGGTACACCCTGTCGCAATCTCGACCCAGTTTTAACTTCTCCTAAATATGTAGCTACCTGTTTCCAGCGTCATGCTCAAGCTGCGGAGTGGGTGGTAGTTGAGGGGGTAATGGGCTTATTTGACGGTATTTATAACCCCAAACAGCCCCAAGCTCGTCCAGATTATGGCAGTACAGCCCATATTGCCCGAATTTTAAACATACCAGTGCTCTTGGTGCTCGACTGCTCTAGTTTATCTACTTCGATCGCGGCGATCGCTCAAGGATACGCTAATTTAGACCCGCAGGTTCAGATTGCAGGGGTGGTGCTTAATCGAGTAGCGAGCGATCGACATTTAGAATTACTCACAACGGCACTCAACAGCATCCAGATGCCAATTTTGGGGGTCGTACGACGCAACAGCGCCATAACTATCCCTGATCGCCATTTAGGTCTAGTTCCTGCGACAGAACTATCCTCAATTAAGGAAATTTTCACTCAACTAGCAAACCTAGCCCACAGCTCTTTTAACTGGGAGCAGTTACTTCCTCTTTTAGGTAGCTTAGTTACTAAATCTAGTGATCACCTGACCTACCCCAAGCTCCCATCTCCCCAAATTAGAATTGCCGTTGCTAGAGATCAGGCGTTTAATTTTTATTATCAGGACAATCTGGATATCTTGGCTGAATTAGGGGCAGAATTAGTATTCTGGAGCCCCCTCCAAGATGCAGAATTACCAGCACCTATTCACGGTCTATATTTTGGAGGGGGTTTTCCTGAAATGTTTGCGAGACAGTTAGCTGAGAATAAACCTGTCTTGGCAAAGCTGCAAAAAATTATTCAAGCTGGCATTCCGACCTATGCTGAATGCGGCGGTTTGATGTATCTCTGTACAGAACTAATCGATTTAGACCAACAAACTTGGTCAATGGTGGGAGTGATTCCTGCCCAGGTTACCATGGCAGCCCGATTAACCCTTGGCTATCGTCAGGCGATCGCCCTCCAGAGCAGCTGTATTGTTACTCAAAAGCAAATAGTTCGAGGACATGAATTTCATCGCTCTCAATTGAATACTAGTGCTGTATCTCCTCAATGGCGACTACAAGGATTTCATCAATCTAGCCAGCCAGTAATCGAAGGCTGGAACCTTAAACAGCTTCACGCTTCTTACCTACATCTCCACTGGGGGGAACAACCCTCTCTTCCTCAAAGATTGCTCCAAAATTGCCGAAACTATAAATCTTCGCTATATTGATCTTGGATACATCGTATCAAGTAAACCATTAGGGATATAGGAGGTGATGCCCATGACAGAACATAGTAGTAACATGGGTCTCCTAGTTGATGTAAGCCAGCTGTGTGCTGGAGCTGTGCTCTAAGCAGCGACATCTATAAGCTTCTTCGGAAGTAACTAGGTAGACTTGCTGGAGTTCCTTCCAGCAGTTAGGTTTCAACTAAGAGACCCTCTAGACCGCCCCCATAAGCAATAACCATGGCAATTTCATTGCTACCCGTTACTGACTTGTGGGGGCGGATAGTTTTAGGCGGACATATTACATCAAGCAGATAGCTTTGTTGGTTTGACTATCAGGATGTTGCTCAAGAGCATAAATACTTGTTAAAAAAATATAAATTATTAAGAAATATGCTGGCAAGCAAAGTCAATCAACAAGCACAATAAAAGAGAAGGTCACTCTAGCCATTGTATCCATATGAAAATTGCCAAAAATGTAACGGAGCTAGTGGGTAAAACTCCCTTGGTGCAGCTTAACCGTATTCCTCAAGCGGAAGGCTGTGTTGCCAAAATCGTAATTAAACTGGAGGGAATGAACCCCTCGGCATCTGTCAAGGATCGCATTGGAGTCAATATGATTAATGCGGCAGAGGAGAAGGGAATCATAACTCCTGGGAAAACCGTTTTAGTTGAGCCTACGTCAGGCAATACGGGCATTGCCTTAGCGATGGCAGCGGCGGCGAAAGGATACAAGCTAATCTTGACCATGCCAGAAACCATGAGCAAAGAGCGTCGAGCAATGTTAAAAGCCTACGGCGCACAGCTAGAATTAACTCCTGGTCGTGAAGGTATGGCAGGCTGTATTAGGAAGGCTCAAGAAATTACCGACGGTATGCCCGATGCCTATATGCTACAGCAGTTTAATAATCCTGCTAATCCAGAAATTCATAAATCTACTACCGCCGAAGAAATCTGGGCAGATACCGAGGGGGAAGTAGATATTGTGATAGCAGGGGTTGGCACTGGGGGCACTATCTCAGGTACTGCCGAGGTGCTAAAGCGATACAAAATCGGACTTAAGGCGATCGCCGTTGAGCCTACTGGCAGCCCCGTAATTTCAGGGGGTACTCCAGGCTCCCACAAGATTCAGGGTATTGGCGCAGGATTCATTCCTGAAGTTCTGAGGGTTGAGCTGATTGATGAGGTGGTTACTGTTACCGACGATGAGGCGATCAATTTTGGTCGTCGTTTAGCTCGGGAAGAGGGTATATTATCTGGGATTTCTTCTGGTGCTGCTCTTGCCGCAGCGATTAAGGTAGGTAAAAGGGCAGAAAATCAGGATAAGCTAATCGTGGTGATTCAACCTAGCTTTGGTGAGCGTTATCTAAGTACGCCGCTGTTTGCTGAGTTAGAACAGCTTGTCTATAGTTAGATAAATTACAATTTAAAGCTGTGATTGAACCCTGCTGCCTCATTTTCTCTACTATCCCATTAATTCCTAGTCGCCATCAAATGTATCAACGCCGTGGATCATTATCAAGTGCTTCAAGTTAGCCCCCAAGCTACTCAACAAGAAATCAAGCAGTCCTATCGACGTTTAGCCAAGCAGTTCCATCCCGATCATCAAATAAATAGCAATAACTCAGAGCGCATCATCGCCCTGAATGCTGCTTATGAAATTCTTGGCGATCGCCAAAATAGACGCAGGTATGATCGGCAGCAGCAGCTTGGTTATCCCCAAGATTTCTACGCTAATCGACAAGCCAGAAATGCTGCGGCACAAAAACAGTATCAACGGCAACGAGACTCAAAACCTGCCGAGGTTACTTACGAGCGTTGGCTCAAGGAAGTTTATCTGCCAATTCATCGTCTGGTAAGCAAAATTATCCCTCCCCTGGAGACGGAAATAGATTGCCTATCGGCAGACCCTTTTGATGATGGGTTAATGGGAGATTTTGAGGCATACTTAGATACCTGCGAAGATTATTGGCAGCAGGCACAGCAAAAAATTGCATCTCAGCCCAATCCTCCCCAGGTTGCAGGAGTTGCCAGCAATCTTTACTATTGCCTTAATCATATTGGTGACGGCATCAAGGAACTAAAATGGTTCACCATGAACTATAACGACCAATATCTCCATACAGGACAAGAAATATTTCGGATTGCTGCTAGATTACACCAACAGGCTCAAGCAAGAGCATCATCTTTTTTATAGGATGTTATGGATACATTATGAAGAAGTTAGATCGAATCACGTTTAATCCTGAAGTCATGGGGGGCAAACCCTGCATTAGAGGAATGCGCGTCACGGTAGGAACAGTTGTCGGTTTAATGGCTTCGGGTCATACCCCAGAAGAAATTGTTAAAGCTTATCCCTATCTAGAAATTGCTGATATTTATCAGGCGTTATCCTATGCTGCCTAGCGCACGGAAGAAATTGAAGTGCCTTTAGCTTCAGCATGAAAATGTATCGAGCGATCGCCGATATGTTATTGGGCGCAATTTCTTAGATTTAGGAAATGAAAGTAAAAATAATAATTAAGCTAGTTGAGCAGGATGGCTGGTATTTAGTCAGGACAAAAGGGAGTCATCGTCAATATAAACATCAAACTAAAATAGGACTAGTGACTATCCCAGGTAAATTAAGTGATGAACTTGCACCTGGAACCTTAAATAGTATTCTTGAACAAGCAGGTTTAAAAAAATGAAGTATTTAACCGTAATTGAAAAAACCAGTACTGGTTATTCGGCATACTCTCCAGATTTAGATGGATGTGTCTCTACAGGTTCAACAGTAGAAGAAGTTACTGCCAATATGGAACAGGCAATTCAATTTCATTTGGAAGGATTGAAGTTAGAAGGGTATGAAATACCAGAACCAAAAACTATTTCTACTTACATTGAAGCTTTAGTTTAAATATAGGTAAAAATTAGGGCGATTGTAATGTTAATTCTATCAGTCAATTTTTCGGATTTTTATTTAATTAAATCTATCTACTTTAATATTAATCTATACTAATTACTTTTATCATCTATTTTTAATATCAATAAATTTACCAAACGTTCTTTAAATACACTTAATCTTGCATCTGTACCCTCATTTAGCCAAGCTAAATATGGACAATGTATGAAGAGAAATTCAAAGAATGCCAACTTGAGCATAGAATTTGAATTTAATTGTTTATTTTCCATTAACCTAAAATATTGATCTGACCCTTCAGCAAGTCCATCTATTAATCCAAAATCAAACAGTTCAATATATCTTAGAATAGCTTGGTTACTTCCAATAAAATTGTGAAAGTTAGTTAACCCTAAATTATAATCAACTGATTCCTGCCACCGTAAATCTGCTGCTATACCAATTATGTAAGGGTACAAGATCAAGGGAATTAAAACAACAACATAAAATAAATATTTTAATGTCTTTCTGAATTGTTTTCTTCTCTCAAGGAAATCAATTTCTGATAATAAATATGATACATAGTCATCATTACGATAAAAAGATAATATATTTAAATCAGGTGTTGCGTCAGAGAGTGATTGCGGCTTCAGCGGGTAGTTATGCTCAGGGAGTAGCTTTAGCAGCGGAAAAATTAAAAATTAAGGCGATTATCGTCATGCCTGTGACTATACCCCAGGTAAAGATAGATGCGGCGAAAGCCCGTGGGGCTGAGGTGGTGTTGCAGAGGGATACTTATGATGATGCCTGCGCTCACGCTAAGAAGCTTTGTCAGGATAAGGGATTGACGTTTATTCATCCCTTTGACGATCCTGACGTAATTGCTGGGTAGGGAACCATTGGTATGGAAATTCTGCGGTAGTATCAGCAGCCAATCCACACTATTTTTGTGGCGATCGCTGATAGATTACACCAACAGGCTCAAGCAAGAGCATCATCTTTCTTATTCTGATCTGTAGTTGCTATCTAACCAACACTGGGGAAGATTTTCCCCTGAAGGAAAAATTAAATCGACTTTTTTAAAGGGTTCAGCAGGTTGCTCATTCTGTCCTGCCTGAATTTGCGCCATCACTTCTTGTTTATAGGGATCAAGTAGCTCACTTAACTGATTGACCTGAACTAACCTATTGTTCTGCTTACTTTTTAACAGCATTAATAACTTCCTATTAATATATCTATCAAGAGATATTATTGAATTTATTAGAAGCTATTTTCGTCTAGCCGAAGACCTATTTATCTTATCAAGATTGGTTAGTGGCATAAATCTGTAGCCCAATTTTGCTGACCACGACCCTGCCAACAGCGAAACTGTTCTCCTGCCCAAATTAGCTGCCACTGTTCTTCTCCGTAGGGCACAAACTCCAGCAAATAGCGATGACCCTCAACTGAATCGTCCCTTAATTTACTTTGGGTAACGGTTACTAATGCTAGATTATTCTGGGGAAATTCTGTTTCAATCTCTAGGCGATCGCCTGTACTGGGAGATTCTAAGTCTTCAGTTTCTTCTATATTTAAGCCTTGAAGGGCGATCGCCTGAAGATCTTGCCCAATCGCTCCAGTTTTATCAGTTTCAGAATTTATTGCGGATTTTCTAACCTCTGAATATTCTTGATTACTCCAGTACTTATTAAGAGAAATCTCGCGATAGTTATCTCGATGGCTGAGAGGATTACCAAGGGATTGCTGAAGAGACTCATTACCAACTTGCCACAGCTTAATCCTAGATTTACCGTCAATAGAACTGTTCTCTACCCTGGCAAATAGCTGTCCTTGAGGACTAAATGCCATCAAATTACTTTCCTTGAGTGAAGGAATAGTTTTCTGGTTAATTAGAGGCAAGCCCGTTTTGAGGTCAATCATTGTCTCTGAGTGAAAGTTACCAGCGATTATGCGACTATTGGCGCTGAGACTAAACACGCCATTGCTGCTATAAAGATTACTTGTTTGATGATTAACAGTACCCTCTTGCCATTTCCAGACTTTGATTTTGCCATCGTAACTGCTGCTAACTAATTGTTCTCCATCGGCAGTAAACTCCAGTCGGGCAATATCGTTATCATGACCAGCTAAAGTATTAATTAATGAGGCTTTCTCTGCTTCTAGCTGCCAGAGTTGGATTGGATTTTGCTCTTGCGGTTCATTTTCTAAGAGATTCGCGTTTACCGTTGCCATAACTCGTCCATCAGGACTCAGGGCGATCGCCTCTACGGGATCTTCCATACCAAAGCTAAACAATTGCTTCCCTTGGGGAAAACTCCATGCAGTAACCCCCGTAGCGCAGGCGGCATAAATTATCTCTCCTGAGGGATCAAATAGAACCTGCCGACAGCCTTCCGATTTCGATAACTCCAATACCTTTTTCCCAGTGGCAATCTCCCGAACTAAAATCGACCAATCTGGGGTGAACAATCCCTGACTCCAGGTTACCGTAGCTAAAAAACGACTATCAGGACTAAAGGCGATCGCCGTGGGGGCAATTTCCAGGTTCGTTTCCCTTGACTGATGTCCTGGTAAGATTCGGAGAATTTTCCCCTGGTTAAGCTGCCAAATTGCAATCTGACTACTGCCTAAAACAGCTAATAATTGACCATCAGGGCTAAATTTAAGTCCTTTAATAGCAAAAGGGGCTTTTAAATCATGAATGATAGCCGCAATCGACCATTCAGAAGCTAATTGCTCCCTTAAACTTTCTCTAGCTGCTTGATTTGTTTCTGCTAGCGTTGCCGATTGCCAACTAAAGGCGATCGCCCCTAGGATAAGATACAAACATTTAACATTGAGCATTGAGCATTGAGCATTAAACATTGAGCACTGAACAGTAAACATTTAGCATTGAACAGTTTAATTGCAAGTCTGCTAAATGATAAATGTATTAACATTTTTGCTGGCGAGAACAGTATAAAACTAGGAGACAAAATAAGCCTGTTCCTGCTAAATACTTGATCGGACTGGGAATTATCGGACTAGGGGAGAAAAATCCTTCAATTGTCCCCGCAATAACTAGCATCGGAATAATCCCAAAGGTTAATCTTGCTGCCTGAATAGCATTAGTTTTTAAAGCTTTAATTCTTTTTTGCTTACCAGGAAACACGATCGCTTTACCAATTAATAAACCAGCACCCCCTGCGAAGAAGATTGCGGGTAATTCTAGGGAACCGTGGGGAAAGACAAATGCCCAGAAGGGATAGGCTAAGTTGTTTTTGCCCACTAAAGTTGCTACTGCCCCAATGGATAGACCGTTATAAGCCATGATGTAGATGGTATAGAGTCCTGCGGTAATGCCCCCCGCGATCGCCCCAAAAGAAACTGATAAATTATTAATAGTTATACCGCTAGAGGCTAGGGGTTCGATCCCCACAATTGAACCCATCCACAGTTCTCCATCTTCTTCAACCATAGTGATAATACGTTGAGGAACTGTTAGGGAAATAAACACGGGATCGCGCCAGCCATACCACCAGGAAATCATTGCCAGCAGCATAAAGATCCCTGTGGCAAGGGCAATATAGGGCAGAGTTTCTTGAACTGTTTGGGGAAATCCCCAGAGATAAAATTCTTTAACCTGCTGCCACTCCTGACGCTGATCTCCCTGGTAAATCTGGTTATAACCTCTTGCGGTGAGCTTTTGTAGATCTTGAGTTAGAGTCTTGCCGATGTTGCGAGTCCGCGCCCGCGCTAAATCCGCCGAAACGGAACGATAAAGACTGGCTAAATCTTTGATTTCAATCGCTGTCAGGGATTTTATGCCCCGCTTTTCTGCCTGTTCTAGCAACTGATCGAGACGCTTCCAGTTAGGCTCTCTACGGGAAATCCACCTTTGGACATTCATAGGGCAATTAACAATAATTACTGATTCATGATCGTTGATTATTGTTAATTCAGCAAATTATTGAACCGACCACTTCCGTTTAATTGGGTTTATAATAAAACTAAACTAAACGGTTTAGTCATAAATGACCTCATGAGCTTGACCACAGGTAACACCAAATCTTCTAAGTCCCTGTATAAACAGCCATTAACCTATTTACTGGGAATTGCTTTAATTATCGGGGGCATATCTGTTAATAAATTACGAGAAGCCAAGATTACTCAACCAGAAGCACCGATAGTAACTGTGCCAAAAATCACTACGGTAACCGCATTGGGTAGATTAGAGCCTCAGGGAGAAATAGTGCAGGTAGCCGCAGTCAATGGCGATCGCCTGGAGGAGCTTTTAGCGGAGGCGGGAACTGAAGTTAATCAGGGGGATATAATTGCGGTTTTAGATAGTCGCGATCGCCTAGAAGCGGCATTAAACCAAGCACGAGAACAGGTAAATGTCGCCCAAGCTAACTTAGCCCAGGTTAAAGCAGGGGCAAAAGCGGGGGAAATCAGGGCGCAGCAGGCGGCGATCGCTCGACTAGAGGCAGAGAGAAGCAATAATATTGCAGCGCAGTCGGCTACAGTATCTCGGATGCAGGCAGAACTACGCAACGCCGAATTAGAATACCAGCGCTATCAAACCCTGTATCAAGATGGTGCGGTAACAGCCTCGGCAAAAGATAGTAGATACCTTACCCTAGAAACCGCCAAAGAACAGCTAGCAGAAGCCCAAGCCAATCTAAAACGAACCGAATCAAGCCAGCTAGAACAAATTGCTGAGGCAAAAGCCACTCTAGAACAAATTGCCGAAGTGCGCCCCGTTGATGTAGCCAAAGCAGAGGCAGAAGTAAGACAAGCCCAAGCCGCAGTTAAAACCGCCGCCGCAGAATTAGAACAAGCCTACATAAAGTCCCCCCAAGCAGGCAGAGTAATCAAAATCCTGACTCGCCCAGGGGAGGTAATTTCCAGCAATGAAGGACTAGTTCGGATTGGACAAACCAGCCAAATGTACGCCGTGGCAGAAGTCTATGAAAGCGATATTACTAAAGTTAAGTTGGGACAACAGGCAACAATTACCAGTAGTGCTCTTACTAAAAAATTGACAGGAACAGTAGAAAGTATCGGTTTAGAAATTGAAAGACAGGAAGTAGTTAATACCGATCCCACTGCTAATATTGATGCCAAAGTTGTAGAGGTCAAAGTCAAGCTTGATAAGAAATCTAGCCAGCAGGTAGAAGGGTTAACTAATTTACTAGTGACGGTAAGAATTAATATCGATAGAAATTAGCCTGTTCAATGCTAAATGTTTAATGTTCAATGTTTAAAAATCGTATTCCCCTCGGTTGGTTACAGCTCAAACACGACAAATTTCGCTTCTTAACGGCACTATCGGGAATTGTCTTTGCTGACATTTTAATCTTCATGCAGCTAGGGTTTATGAATGCCCTGTATTCCTCTAATACCCAATATCCTCGTAAGATCAACGGCGATATTATTCTAACCAGTACCCAAGCAACTAACTTTAACCGCCCCTATACTTTTCCCCGTCGGCGGATCTATCAAGCAATGGATGTTCCAGGAGTAGAGTCCGTTAAGCCAATTTATATTAATTCTCTTAACTGGCGTAATCCTCAAACTAAGAAAAAAACTTCCCTGATGGTATTAGGATTTGATCCTACACAGGAAATCTTTGATCTTCCAGAGGTTAATCAACAGCTAGATTTAGTAAAAATGCCAGATACAGTGCTGTTTGATCGCGCTTCACGGGGAGAATACGACCAGGTTATCAAGCAAATTGAACAGGGACAAACCGTTACCACCGAAAGCGATCGCTCTACTATTACCATTGCAGGCTTATTTTCCGTTGGTGCGTCCTTCGCTGATGATGGGACGTTAATTACTAGCGAGCAGAACTTTATGCGCCTATTTCCCCGCAAACAGCCAGGAATGGTTAGTATTGCCATAATTAACCTAGCAGCATCACAAGATCCTGAAACTGTAAGTGCTGCCCTCAATAACTATCTGACGGATGATGTCCAGGCATATACCTTTGAGGAATATTACGATTCTGAGCTTACCTACATCAAGAATAATACTGCCATTGGTTTTGTCTTTACTCTGGGAACTTTGATGGGCTTTATTGTAGGTATTGTCATTGTTTATCAGGTGCTTTCAACGGATGTTAACGACCATATGGCAGAATACGCCACATTCAAGGCAATGGGCTATAAAAACTCCTATTTACTCTTAGTAGTCTTTGAAGAAGCCCTGATACTCTCCCTGATTGGCTTTATTCCCAGTGTAGCGATCGCCGCAGGACTCTATCAGCTAACCGCCGCCGCTACGGCATTACCGATTGTCCTCCCTGCATCTAGGGCTGTTACTGTACTGATTATGACAATCCTGATGTGTTCCATTTCAGGGGCGATCGCAACTCGTAAGCTACAGTCTGCCGATCCCGCAGATATTTTTTAAAATGACACTATATATAGTGCTATCTTAGTGTCACTATCACAATTATCATAATGCGCGTTGTCATAGATACCAACGTTATTTTTGAAGGTTTAACTAAAAAAGGAGGTGCATCAGGATTATTAATTGATAGTTGGCTTGCTGATTTACTAGAAGTATATATTTCTGATGCCTTAGCTTATGAATATATAGATGTTTTATCCCGTAAGCTTTCTCAATATCGCTGGCTAAAACTACAGCCAGTTCTCAAAACTTTGATTAGCAAAACTACCTTTACCCCTATCTATTATTCTTGGCGACCAACATCACCAGATCCAGGAGATGATTTAGTTATTGATTGTGCAATGAACGCAGTCGCGATAATAGTAACCTTAAATACTAAAGATTTTTTGAGGGCTAGTAAATCATTAAATTTACAAGTAATAACGCCTACTGAATTAATTATTAAATTAGTAGAAAAAATATGAGTAGACTAACGTTAAGATTACCAGAATCATTACATCAACAATTAGTCAATTTAGCTCAAGGAGAAGGTATTTCTTTGAATCAATATATTGTTTATTTATTAACTCGCCAGGTCAGTTCAGCATATACAGTTAGCAAACGATCTGAAGAAGATATAAAAATACAGCAAGAGAACTTTAATAATCTGGTAGGCGAGTTAGAAGAAGCAAATCCCCAAGAAATTGCCAAAGTTTTATCTCAAAGAGAAGTTGTTGAACCAGAACCCGAATTAACTCCAGAGATAGTTAATCGTCTGAAAACAAAAATTCAAAACTCAAATAGTTAGCCTAACAACAATAAATAAAGAATTTCATAAATTTAGCTTCAGGAGCGATTAAAGAAAAATTGTCTAATAACCACTAACTACTAACTACTAACTACTAACAGCCCGAACCAATTAATTCTATTGATACCGATTTATTTATGAACCATCAATCAGTAATCGAGATCAAGAACTTAGACTATTACTTTGGCAAAGGAGAGCTCCGCAAACAGGTCTTATTTAAGATTAATCTCCAGATTGAGCAAGGAGAAATTGTCTTGATGACGGGACCTTCTGGTTCAGGAAAAACCACCCTACTTACCCTAGTTAGCGGACTGCGATCGCCACAAGCAGGAAGCTGCAAAATCCTAGGACAGGAATTATGCGGTGCTAGCCAGGGAGAACTAGTTCAGGCGAGGCGAAACAACGGCTATATCTTTCAGGCTCACAACCTACACCGTAGCTTGACTGCGGCGCAAAATGTCCAGATGGGTTTACAGGTTCACGGTAAATATTCTATGGCAGAAATGCGCGATCGCGCTATGACAATTCTTGAAGAAGTCGGATTAGGCGATCGCGTTGACTATTACCCTGATAATCTCTCTGGAGGACAAAAACAACGGGTGGCGATCGCACGAGCTTTAGTATCTCACCCCGCGCTGTTGCTAGCTGATGAACCAACGGCGGCTTTAGATGGCAAATCAGGGCGAGATGTAGTCAATCTGATGCAAAAACTGGCAAGGGAGCAAGGAAGTACAATTCTTCTAGTTACCCACGACAACCGTATTTTAGACATCGCCGATCGCATTGTTCACTTAGAGGATGGACGACTAGTCACCAATAAATTTAATGATCAGGCTGCATCAGCCCATAGTCCTTAGCCAAATTTTCAGCTTAATCTCAGATTAATCCGAATAATGAATATAAAGAATCTATGATGTGTGTTTAAATTATCCTGCTAAGGTTAACAAACAGATATATCATTATAAAAATGATAAATACATGTAGCTCAAGTCTAGATAACACAACTGTTAGCGACTGCCATTAGTTCCGAAATAACTGAAACTAACCACCAGCCAATTCTAGAAAGTTAAAACAAATGTTCTCTGCTACCGTTAAAGTACCAGATCTTGATCTTGTCCAAGTCAATCAGCAGCTAGAAAAAATAGAAGCATCATCTCTTGTTGAATGGGGTGCCGAGACTTTTCGCGAGGGCTTGGTGATGAGCACAAGCTTCGGCATCCAAGCCGCTGTCATGTTACATTTAGTTACCCAAGTTGTGCCAGATATCCCTGTAATTTGGGTTGATACTGGTTATTTACCGACTGAAACCTATAAATTCGCTGAAAAGCTGACCCAAAGACTGAAGCTTAATCTTAAGATATATCAGTCTCCTATGTCTTCTGCGCGGATGGAGGCTCTCCACGGCAAACTCTGGGAGCAAAATGACGTTGAAGCTTTTAATCTTTACGATCAGATTCGCAAGGTTGAGCCAATGCAACGTGCTCTACAGGAACTTCAAGCTTTTGCCTGGTTAGCAGGATTGCGTCGCGGTCAAACGGATCATCGCCAGGGCTTAAGTCGAGTAAACCGCCAGAATAACATGTATAAAATACACCCTATCCTAGAATGGAACGCTAGGGATATTTATCAATATCTGACTAAACACGATCTGCCCTATCATCCATTCTTCGACCTAGGCTATGTTACCGTAGGAGACTGGCATTCTAGTCGCCCGATGACTGCCGACGACACAAATAGTCGGGATACTCGTTTTAAGGGCTTAAAGCAGGAATGTGGGCTACATCTACCTCAAACTAGAGGGGAGTCAGAAAGCCTTGATTCTAGCTTTTTGTAAGGTATTGTCTAATTCAGTCTTGAACAATACGCTATAGGTTAATAACTGGTGCTTAATATCCAATGCTGTATTGATTCAATAAATGGGTTTTTATAGTATTAAAAACCCATATTACTTCTGAGACAGTCAACTGACGTAAGCTAGCTTTTTTCACTTTTTTTTCTGTATAGTTTACATATATGTTGTTCTCTTTACGTCTACGTCTACCTTGTAATACAAAAGTTGCTGTATCACAGGGACATTCTACACGATGAAGTTGGGAATCACTCAATGAATAAATATCTCCCTGGCTTAATGTGTTTCTTTCAGTACAGAGTAATTGGACTAATTCCATTTTCTCTAACTCATAACTTTGATCTGTCAAATCACGAAGCTTAAAATGAGTATAATCATCGGCATTAGAAGCTTTTGTAGGTTCAAAAATCTCAGAGTATATATTGCCAAAAAGAACCAGTGAAGTGAATGACCAAAAGTGATCATGTATGTCACATTTATTTCGAGATGTTTTTTCTTTTTCCGACCAAAAATGGATACGAAGTCGTTCTCCTTGATTTCCTTCGGCAATAACTATTTTATAAAAGCCATTAGGATGTATGAAAGAATTGTGTGCAACTCCCTCAATAAATAATTTATCTTTGAGCAATTTATCAAATAGCTTAATGACTTTTATCTCTTTAAGTTGACATATAGCCTCTTCAGATTCTGGTACTGAAGCTAAAGACAAGAGATGTTCGAGAACACTGAATACTTTTGTTTCTCCTTTAATCATGGTTGAAGTTAGTTTATTATTATGTTTTTTTCTGATAACTTTTGAATTTCTGATCTACATATTTATTAAGTTCATTGAGAGTAGATTTATAACCAATGCTTTTTAGGATATCTTCTATGCTTTGTTGTTGTTTTATTCTCTCTTTTAAAGAAAAGGTGTCGCATCCAATTTTATCGCAATATCTAAAATTTCTTAGATATGCTTGATAAATATCAGAGTCGCAATCATAATACATGCTTCCTGGAAAAGGTTTAGTTCCATCGTAGTAGCTTATAAACAGTCCCTGGACAAATATTTCAGATCTAAAAAATACAAATTCATTATGAAAACATAAATCTATATCACACAGAGATCTATTATCGTATATCTTTAATATTGTCATATATATATCTTTCTGAATTTTTTCGGCTTCATTTAAGATAGATGCTGGTGTTAAGCGACTTTTTCCATCTGTACTTAGTCTGAGATTTGATCTGGCAAATTCTTTTAATAGTTCTGTGTTTCTAGGATCTAAAACTAATATACGGATAGCCTTATTATCTAAAGACCTAGAGTTATGTATGGTATTGGAGTAATTTAAGCGATAGGATGCAAATCCTGCGGAAGCTCCTTTAAAATAATAAAAGTTCGATCCCTCAAAACTCTTTTTGAATTGTTCATCAAATTCAGGATTTGATATTTCCGATGCAGGATAAACATATTGAGGCACTAGTTTAAGGCGGTCAAGAGCATGTTGAGTAGCCACAATCGCCGCACTTTCAGCACTATATTCCTTTTGTATCTCCTCTACAGTGAAATTAAAAAATATGTAAAATAATATACTGGAAAATAATGAACTAGCAACACCTACTGCTATATTTACAAATATATTTGTATTGTTATTTGTAGATATTTGATCATTACTAAATCTAAAATTAAATATATATAATGCTCCTATTACTATTATCAGTAGCAAAACAAGAATTATTACAAAAAGCTTTAAGCTATTGTGATATTCTCTACGCTTTTTAAGAAAACTACTATATGTTCTGACCATATATGCTGTAAATAATATTTGTAGCAATAGTATTTTTGTAAGATATATTGTACTTGAATATAATTACTGGTTATTTTTTTAATCTATTTTCTTAATAGTTCATCTCAAAAAAAAACTATCAAATAGCTTTTATTCCTTGCTTGAGAAGACATATAAAAAATTAAGCCAGATATTGTTTACCTAAAGTGACCTAAGTAAAGTTATTAAATCATTTCCAAAAAATCATCATCTAATTCATAACCGAATAGCTGCGCCATAGACTTTAAGCGGGATTGCGACGGCAGATTCTGTGCTTTGAGCCAGTCTGAGAGCACAAAAATCTTGTTCATCACAAAAATTTCTAAGGCTTCTGGGTTAAAGATAATCCCTTCGTTACGATTAAACTGGTGGGGTACCAACATAGCTACATAACGAACTAGTTCCCCTTCTTTCCAATCCAGTAGAAACGGTAACCAGGGATAAACCGCATCTAAACGGATAAACCACAGTCTGATCTCAGGGATTTCTGAAAATTCTCGAGGATCATTTTCTGACTGCTCGAAGTTAATCTCAAACTGGAGTTGCTGTTCACTATCAGCAAGATTCTTCCCCAAGGAAGTCGCTATCTTATCTTGAGCGGCGGTCAAATCTAAAGAAGCGATCGCCTGATGGGTTAAAACTATCTTGGTAGTCACAATCTATAAAATGCAAAAATAGAAGAGTAATTCAGCAAAAAATTTAGTAAAAATTAACTAACCTTTAGAGATGGTGTCATAGACATTTACCTAAAATTTAAGCTAAAGTGGTAATGACTATGTATAACACTAAACAAAACCTAGCCTCTCATATGAACACCTCCGAGGCAAGCCTACCGCCGATTAATTCTCTTGAAGACGCCTTAGCCCGCTGTCAGAAGCTCGGGATGAGAGTCAGTCGCCAGCGTCGCTATATTTTAGAGTTGCTCTGGTCAAATGAAAACCATCTTTCCGCCAGAGAAATTTATGATTTGTTAAATCAGGAAGGAAAAGAAATTGGTCACACATCAGTGTATCAAAATTTAGATGCCCTATCCGCAAGCGGAGTAATTGAGTGCGTAGAGCGCTCTGACGGTAGACTGTATGGCAACATTAGTGATTCCCATAGTCATATCAACTGTCTTGATACCAACCAGATCATCGATCTGCAAATCGAGCTGCCTGAGTCCATAATTAAGCAGATAGAGCAAGAAACAGGAATTTATATTACCGACTATCGCATTGACTTTTTTGGCTATAGAGATGCGGCTCAGGCGGGAAAAAGTAAATAGTATTGAGTAGCAGTATTTTCAAATTGAGCGGATTAACCAAGCGATAAGCCAAATTTAAAAGACTCAGGCTCATTGTCAAACATCACAAAGTAGTCTGAAACCTGAAAGAAGATAACTTTTGTAAGCAGAGGCAAGTTCTAACTTGTGATCTCTGTTACAAAATGCGAGAATACTAATTCTCTGTAGAGACAGTACTTATTTAACAATGGAGAACTGTCGGCAGGGTTCTCAACCCAGAAATCTGCGGCTTTGAAATGCTGCAAAAAATCGGGTGGCGGTTATCACTATACACGTCTTAATACATTAACTGATCTAGCAGTGGATCGCGAAGGGTAAGATGAAAAAGAACCTTTAACAACAAATTAATCGACGATAAATCATCCTTGCGGCAAATTTTAAAAAGAATATGGTTCAAACTCCTATAGAAAAAAAAGTATCCAAGGTAGAAAAAATCAAAGAGCGGAGTAATTTCCTGAAAGAGCCGCTGCTAACCGAACTCTATCAAAATACAACGCATTTCACCGAAGATTCAATCCAAATCCTCAAGTTTCACGGTTCTTATCAACAGCATGACCGTGATAATCGCGTTAGGGGTCAAGGAAAGAACTACTCGATGATGCTGCGTACCCGCAGTCCAGGGGGATTCATTCCCCCAGAACTGTTTATAACTTTGGATCACTTGTCGGAAGTGTATGGTAACCACACTCTGCGAGTGACTACTCGTCAAGGATTTCAGATTCACGGCATCTTAAAGCAAAATCTTAAGACAGTAATTCAGAGCATTCTTAAAAGCATGGGTTCTACCCTCAGTGCTTGTGGTGACGTAAACCGTAACATTATGGCACCCCCTGCACCCTTCAAGAATCGACCTGAATATAAGTATGCCTTTCACTATGCCAATACTATTGCTGATTTGATGAATCCGCAAAGTGGAGCATACTATGAAATTTGGCTTGATGGGGAAAAAGCAATCAGCGCAGAGGAAGCCCCCGAGGTTAAAGAGGCTCGCCTAAGTAAAGGACAAGGCATGATTGTCGAAAATAGCCCTGAACCAATTTATGGTGAGCAGTTCTTACCCCGTAAGTTTAAAATTTGTGTGACTGTTCCTGGAGATAACTCCGTTGATATCTATACCCACGACATCGGATTAGTCGTCATTACAGATCAGAATGGAGAATTACAGGGTTTTAATGTGCTGGCTGGCGGTGGTTTAGGACGTACCCACAACCTAGAAGAAACCTTTGCCCGTGCTGCTGATGAAATTGGCTATGTAGACAAGGACGATATTTACGACCTGGTTAAAGCAATTGTCGCTACTCAAAGGGATTATGGCGATCGCCGAAATCGTCGTCATGCTCGCATGAAGTATTTAATTCATGAATGGGGTGTAGAGCGATTTAAAGCCAAGGTGGAGTCTTATTTTGGTAAAGAGTTCCAACCCTATAAAGAGCTTCCTGCATGGGAATATAAAGACTTTCTGGGCTGGTATGAACAGGGAGACGGTAAGTGGTTTTTAGGTCTTTCTGTAGATAATGGCAGAGTTAAAGATGAAGGGGCGTTTCAGTTAAAAACGGCACTGCGGGAAATTGTCCAGCAGTTTAATTTACCGATGCGGCTATCTGGTAACCATAACATCGTTCTTTATGAAATTGCCCCTGAAGATAGAGCAACCGTAGAAAGTATTCTCCACAATCGCGGCATAGTTACCGATCCTGAAGCGATCGACCCCCTAACTCGCTATGCTATGGCTTGTCCTGCAATGCCCACCTGTGGTCTGGCGATGACTGAAGCGGAGCGAGCTATTCCAGGAATTACTGATCGCATCAGGATATTATTGACTAAACTAGGAATGGCAGAGGAACACTTTGTGATTCGGATCACTGGTTGTCCTAACGGCTGCGCTCGTCCCTATATGGCAGAGTTGGGATTTGTTGGCAATGGTCAAGACAAGTATCAGATCTGGCTTGGAGGAACCTCTCATCAGACCCAATTAGCCGAGCCCTACGAAAAGAGATTAGCCATAGAAGATCTGGAGACCTTTCTGGAGCCTTTATTCGTTTTCTTCAAACAGAGTCGCAAATCTGGGGAAAGCTTTGGTTCATTCTGTAGTCGAGTAGGATTCGCTGCCCTTCGTAATTTTGCTGAAAACTATCAAATAGGAAGCTATATGGAAAAAGAAACCACCCCCAAACGCAAGTTTCGTAAAAATCAGCGTCGTGTTAGCGTTCCCGATGAGATCTTTCCTCGTCTCAAGGAGATCGCGGAAAAAGAAGGCAGACCAATGAACCAAATTATTGCTGATGCTTTAAGCGATTATTTTTCTAAGGGTACAGAAGCTGAATCAAACTAGAATTGACGTTAAAGAATTTAATTTTGGATTGTCTGACGATTTTCGATCATCAATCCTAGACATACAGACTGCCTCTTGGCAGTCTTTGCTGTTTTATAGTGTTCTATCAAAAAGTAGTGATGAGAGTTAGTCTTGCTGGCTTTTTATTTAGCGAGGGCTTTGCTATGCTCCTTGATTTGTTCTCAGACTAAATCCGATTACCAAAATACACTTATTAAATGCAAACCTGAAAAACCTGAAACCCCGTTACCCGTTACCCTTCTTGCCGAGCGTTCCCTTGCGCCTGTCCTAAAGGATATATTATGCCCTTGTGGTAACGCTTCGCACGCCCCGAAGGTAGTCCTTTAGGATAACGCGGGGTCTCGGCGCTACCCGTTACCCCTGCATAGTCAATAAGTGTTCTATCTAAACAGGATTTAGTATCACTTATCTGCTTTCGTTAACTCTATCCTCTTTTTCCTTCAGGATAGTCATTTGCCTCTCTTATTTCATTGAGTTTTTCTACCTATTGCATAACTGAGATACACTCTTTCCCTATTCCCTGACCCCACCAAGGTATATCTAATTAATACGAAAACCGCTATAGGTAATTTTTACGGTGACGATTTAATCTTGGAGCTTTTAAGATCTAAGAACTTGATTTTATATTTAGTTCTATAAAGTTTAATACTATTATTGATTTTATTTTGATCAATTCATTCTTAAATAGCAGTAGATTTGATTTCCAATTAGACCTTAAGAATCACAATATTTTGATGGTGGATGATAATCCAAATGACCTGTCATTAATTATTGATTATCTGGAAAATTCAGGGATAAATATCTTAGTTGTCCAAGATGGAGAGAGTAGCTTGACGCTGGCTAAATATGCCCAGCCTAGCATTATTTTACTTGATGTCATGATGCCAGGAATTAATGGTTATAAAACCTGTTCCTGCCTGAAAAATGCACCAGAAACCCAAAACATTCCCATTATTTTCCTGACGGCATTATCGAGTACGGAAGATAAGGTCAGAGGACTAGAAGCAGGAGCCGTAGACTACTTAACCAAGCCGATTCAGCCCGCAGAAGTTTTAGCCAGAATTAAGCTTCATTTACAGCTACGTTTAATGACTGAGACTTTGAGTAGGCAAAATCAGATTCTTAAAAGAGAAGTTGAAGGGCGAAAAGCGGTGCAAATGAAATTGCAGTTCATCAACGTCAAGTTAGAGGAAGAAATTGAAGATAAGATGGCTGCTCAAACAGCTCTTAAACAGCTTAATCATGAGCTGGAAAATAGGGTGGCAAAACGTACCCAACTTCTGGCACAAACTAATGAGCAACTGCAACAAGAAATTATTGAACGCAAACAAGCAGAAACCAAGCTAAAAAATTCTCTAGCTGAAAAAGAAGTACTGCTCAAAGAA
>JBCBIE010000011.1:84138-126351 GCA_038524995.1 Cyanobacteria bacterium J06621_8 | reverse complement strand
TCTCCCGTGAGAGATTCCACAGCAGGAGCCACGTTGTTCACGGTCACTTCTATAGAACTCATTTGAGATCTATTTAAGCTTGAGCAAGTCTTTTGAGCATCAGTCTGACAAAGCAAAGATTGAGTTTGGTGGTTGCATGGTCGAGAGTTCGTTCAAAATTTTTAACCAAACTTTTACACCTCTCCATCCAGGAATTACTTCTTTCAATTACCCATCTGGCTTTGACAGGTATAAACCCCGTTTTCCCCTCGACTTTTTTCTGTGATTTAGAGAGTTTGGGAGATAGCTTAAATCTAATTTTGGTCATAATCTGAGGATAAATTTGTTTTAATTCTTCCTTCAGTTTTTCAGGATGATATCCGTTATCAATGAGGATAGTAATTTTAGGGATATTTACAGGTTTTGATTTAAAGTAATCGATATTATTGCTTAACATTTCGATTAAACCTCGATCATCAGATAGGTTAGCTTTGCTACAGTGAGTAAAAAAGGGAAAACCCAAAGTATCTACAGCTAAATGTCGTTTAATTCCATTTGTAGACTTGTAGAAACAAAACCCTTTACTTTTGACACTGGCATTACAAGTATTTTTAACTGCTTGTGAGTCAATGATTAGTAAAGTCGTCCATTTACTTTTTTTTTACTTGTTCTCGAACTCGACCATGTAAAACTGTCATGATTTTTTCAACTACACCTTCAGTTCGCCATTGTTTGTAATGCCAGAACACTGTCGAATAAGGTGGTAAATCTTTGGGTAGATCGCACCAGTTACAACCATTTTTGAGTTGATACAGAATTCCGTCCAAAATCTCTCTTTTGCTCCACTTCGGAGGTCTTGTTCGTTTTCTCTGTGGCAACAGAGGTTCTATTATTTTCCATTCCTTATCTGTCAAACTGCTGCTGTATGGCATTTTCCACTTATTATACTCTTTTATGAAGATGCCAAATGGGTTCTATACACCTCGCAGTATTGTTCATTTTATGTGTACCCAGGTTCTAAGCCGCTATCTATCCGATGAGACGGGAATGGATGAAGAAAAGATCAAAAAGATTATTAATTTTGATCCCGATCGCTCGCTCCCCGAATTTAAAGAGTTGATGACCCCTAAGCAGGCAAAACAGCTCAAGCTAGCATTACAAAATCTCAGATGTCTCGACCCCGCAGTCGGCTCGGCTGCCTTTCCAATGGGCATGATGCAGGTAATTCTTAATGTCTATCAGTCTATTGCTCGCAGGGAAGGCAATCCCATCCAGCGTGGTAGTTTAGCTATGAGCAGGCTCAAGCGAAATATTATCGCCAATAATCTTTACGGTGTAGATATTAAGCCCGAAGCAATAGAGATTGCCAAGTTGAGAATGTGGCTATCTTTGGTGGTAGATATTCCCGACATCGATGATGTAGAAGCATTGCCCAACCTCGAATACAAGTTAATGCGCGGTGATTCTGTAATTTCTACCATTAACGGCGAAGTTTTAATTCCCGAACCGACTAAAGATCGAGATGCCATACAGCTTCAATTAAAAGTTACTCCCATCCAACAAGCGATTCTTCCCCTACTAGAGTTACAGCAACAGTATTTCGATGCTCAGACGGAAAAGCGTTCCCAATTAAAAAAAGAAATATTGGAGGCAGAAACTAATATCTTCAGAGTGGCGATCTCTGAACGCCGTAGTGTCTTAGAAAGTGAAGACCAGAAACTCGATAGAACTATTAATAAAAAAGGTAAGCTCACCAAAAGTAATCAAAAGAAAAAAGCAGCAATAGCAGACCAGATATCAGAATTAGACAAGGTACTGGTAGAGGTAGAAGAGGGTAAGCGATCTCTTTCGTTCTTCCAATACTATCTACATTTTAGAGATGTATTTGAAGTAAAAGGCGGATTTGATATTGTAGCTGGCAATCCTCCTTACATAAGACAGGAGCAAATTAAGGAGCTTAAACCAGCCTTAAAACAGGAGTTTGAGTGCTATACGGGAAAGTCAGACCTCTACGTCTACTTCTTTGAAAAAGGATACCGATTACTAAGATCTGGTGGTGCGCTAACCTATATCACATCTAACAAATATTTCCGTTCTGGCTATGGTGAAAAGCTACGCCAGTATCTAGGAGAACAGGCAACGGTAGAGCATTTGATAGATTTTGGCGATACTTCTGTCTTTGAAGCGATCGCCTACCCTAGCATTATTCAAGTCAGCAAAGCCAAACCAGAAAACCATCAAACTCGCATCTTGAAGTGGGATAAAACAAAACCCCTGAGTGAATTTGTCAATGTTTTTAAAACCCAAAGTTTTCACCTCGATCAAAAATACTTAACTTCTGATGGTTGGCGATTAGAAACCCCAGAAGTGCTGCGATTATTAGATAAGCTGCGGAATGCAGGTACGCCACTGGGTGAGTACGTGAATGGAAGATTTTATAGAGGGATTGTTACAGGTTGTAATGAAGCTTTTATCATCGATCAAGCCACACGAAATAGGTTGATTGCCGAACATCAATCATCACAGGAGGTTTTGAAACCATTTGTGAGAGGAAAAGATGTAAAGAGATGGAATGAAGAAAGTCCCGATCTGTGGCTGCTATTTATTCCTTGGAATTTTCCGTTACATAATGATGCTTCAATAAAAGGGGCTTCCAAAAAGGCTGAGAAAGAGTTTGAACGACTTTATCCAGCCATCTATAATCATCTTCTACAATTTAGAACTAAATTATCAGCAAGAAATAAGGCAGAAACAGGTATTCGATACGAATGGTATGCCCTACAGAGATGTGCTGCTACATACTGGAAAGAGTTTGAAACCCCTAAAATTATTTATCCTGATATCGCTGCTCGTTGTGAGTTTGCATTTGATACTAACAATCTTTACCCTGACTGTACTCTATTTGTAATTCTAACAGATTCAAATTATTTGAACGGTTTGCTTAATTCAAATGTTGTCCAGTTTTTTATCGACCTAATTTGTCCTACTGTTCGTGGTAACTTTAAACGCTTTAAGTCAATTTATATTGAGCAAATTCCTATTCCACCAGTATCAGAGGATAATAAAGCTATTATTGAAGCTCTGGTAGAAAAATGCTTATTTATTAAAGATCAAGATATAAAACAATGGGAAGCAGAAATAAATGATAGAGTAGCGCACCTTTACGGAATAACTGCACAAGAAATCAAATTGATACATTCTTAATTAGTAAGAAAAAATAATGAAAAATTTACAAGCAGACATTTATAGTTTTTTTATAGAAATAGAAATACAGTAATTTTTAGGTTTATTTCTTTTAGCGATGGCACTTCCAGATTATATTGATAATTCTCAACATATACTAGAAGATATCCTCAGAGTATTAATCGAGAACGAAAATCAAATCGTTCTCGATATTGCTACTGGATTTTTCCGTATTGAGGCATGGTTACGTTTAGAAGAGGCGATGAACCGCCTTACCAACCTACGTCTCCTCATTGGACGAGATCCAGCCATTAGACCCGCCGAGAGTGATCGCATTGACTTAGCTCGCTATTTACGCAAAAACGTCCAGCAACAGCTAGAAAATGAGCCGTTTAAGCAGGAGTATAAAAATCAGATCGACCGATTAATCGTTTATTTGCAGCAGGAGTATATTCAAGTAAGGTTGTTTGGAGCATTGGGTAATAAATCCCAGTTTCTTCATGCTAAAGCTTATATCTTTGACCACTACAGTATTGTGGGGTCGAGTAACTTTACTCCTTCGGGCATTAACGGTAATACTGAACTGAATATTCTCAACAAACAACAGGCGATCGCTCGCGACTTGAGAGAAAATTGGTTCGAGAAATTTTGGCATGATGATAGCGCAGACCCAGACTATAAAACCAAGCTAATTGACGCTCTTAATGCTTCTAAATTTGGCAGCAAGCCGTATACTCCCTATCAAGTATTTCTCAAGGCACTTTACGAACTATTTAAGGATGATGCCTTTGTGGGAGAAGGCGATCGCACTGCTTTAGAATTAGCCAGTTTTCAACAGGAAGGTTTTGAAAGAGCCATTAGGTTAATTGAGAAGCATCGAGGCTGTATGGTAGCTGATGCGGTAGGTTTGGGAAAAACCTATATTGGTTTGCGGGTACTAGATTACTATCTAATTAAAGACCGTCGCCCTGGTCATGTTCCTCGTGCTTTGGTGGTATGTCCCGCTCAACTGCGAGATTTAGTGTGGATTAAAAAACTGGATGAATTCGGCATCAAGGCTGATGTTGTATCCCAGGAGGCTGTAAGCCGTAAAGATTTTGATTTTCGTCGCTATAGCTACTACGACATTGTAATTGTAGACGAATCCCACAGCTTCCGTAACAGTGCAGCCAATCGTTATGGCAACTTACTCAAACTAGTGAGCAGTGGCAAAAGAAATAAACGAGTATTGCTGCTGACTGCCACTCCGATTAACAATGGTGTTTTTGATCTCTATCACCAAATACTACTATTAACTCGCGGAGCGGAATCATATTACAGAGAATGGGGTATTTCTAATCTTCAAGGTTATTTTCGAGCTTTAGCCAAAGGCGACGTAGAAATTACAGAATTGCTCCTACAAACAATGGTCAGACGCAGCCGTCAGGATGTAATTCGCCGACAGGCAGCAGGAGAAGAGATTCGTATTGCAGGGAAATTAATTCATTTTCCTAAAAGAGAATTAGAGCAATTTACCTATAACTTTGAAGAAAACTTTGCAGGACTCTATGCTGGCATCGCCGAAAGCATCGACCGACTCCACCTCGCCCCCTACAACATCAAAGCTTTCAAAAAGCGGACTTCAGACCAGGAGAAAGGAGAGATTAAGCGCAATAGTGCCTTGGTTGCCCTACAAAAAGCACTCTATCTTAAACGCCTAGAAAGCTCTTTAACTGCCTTTAATCGAAGTATTCGCAATCAGCATGACTTTCAAGCCAAGTTCTTGGAAATTTTGACCCGGGAAGGAAAGTTACTCAATAGCAAAAATTTCCGAAAGCTAGTATTGTCAGCGCAAACCAATGATGATGGAGAAAATCCCCTTAGCGATATTATCGATAATTTAGATTCAGTAGATACCAAGAATTATCGAAATGAGGAATTGCGCTCACAAATTGAAGCCGACCTCAATATCCTCAATGGCATTCTCGAATCCTTGAACAAAATTCAACGGTCAGTTGAATCGGGTCGCGATTATGACTGTAAGCTTAAAGCCTTTAAAGAATTACTGCTGAATAATCTTCAAGGGCAAAAGATTTTAGTGTTTAGTTATTTCAAAGATACCGCCAATTATCTACATCGAGAATTGCTCGACGATAAGGATTGGTTGGCTCAGATGGGAGAACCAGTCATAGAATTAATCACTGGCGATACCCCAGGAAAACAACGGGAAAAAAAGGTCAAACGTTTTGCCCCCCAAGCTAACCATCAATATCCTGAAGAATTATCAGCCCTTAAATCGAATCCAATTGATATTTTGGTATGTACTGATGTTTTATCAGAAGGACAAAACCTACAGGATGCAGGAGTACTAGTTAACTACGATCTCCATTGGAATCCCGTGAGAATGATCCAACGAGCGGGAAGAATTGATCGCCTGGGAACTGATTACAATACTTTGTTTGTCTATAATTGCTTTCCCGAAGAAGGTTTGGAAGATTTACTCGGATTGGTTAAACGTCTACAGCAAAGAATTGCTACTATTGATCGTGAAGTAGGACTTGATGCTAGCGTTCTGGGAGAAACTATCTCGGAAAAATCCCTAGAAGAATTATATCGACTAAAAAAAGCCGATAGTGAAGCTGAGAAAGAAGCCATTTTAGAAGAGTTAGAACTAGCAGCAGATTTGATATCTCTAGACGAAATGCGCTTACCTCTACTCGAATTTATTCAACAAAAAACAAAAGAAGCGGTGGAAGAAATTCCTTTGGGGATTCATAGTACTCATTACTTCGATATTCCTGATCCCAATGTCCCTGATGGTGGGTTATTTTTAGCTTTTCGTGCCCAGGATAGACATTTCTGGCATTTTTATCCCCGCATTGACGGGCATAATAGTACCGAACCAAATGGATTGATTGCTGATAAACGTAAAATTTTCAACTGGCTTAAGTGTAAAGAATCGGATTTTCCCGAACCAGACAAGTTACCCCCAGTGAAATTTGATAACGCCATATTTAGAATATTGGATACTGCTACCAGTAATTTGCTTACCTATTTTCAAAAGCAGCAAGCAGGCAGCAAACTCAAACCCAAACTAACCAGATTACTACAAAAAATTAATCAGGCTTTAACTCAACCCCAACTCTTTCAAGCTGAAATATCAGATTTAGAAGCCAAAGATAGAATTTTGGCAGTAATTACCACAGTCCCTCTACGCATCTACGAGCGAGATCTTAAATCAATCTGGGAGGAATTTGTTAAAAGTCAGAACTTAAATTTGTTGATTTGCCAGTTGGATGAGTATTTTATTGATAACGAACTTTACAACGAGATTGAAGAAACTGCCGAATCTAATCTTCTGAAGGTAGTTAAGAGAGAAGACATTCAGCTAGTTTGTTATCAGTGGTTTAGGCCAGAGAAACAATCCCCTAGTATTGATTGAAATCAAACACAGCGAACACTATGATGAAAAAATGAAGCTCAAAGTAAGACCCATGCGCCAACTCTGCACTGCTTTAGATAAGTCGCTTGAGGAAATTTAAACCTAATAGCTTTATTGCCCAATTGATCGAAATAAGGAGTCCATTTTTGATTACTCTTTTTTTCTTGAGGGCAAGTTATCTACTGATTCTTACAGTTGATTTTAAACTGACTAAGAGCGTATCTTCTAAAAGGCGTTAAACTAAGCCATCATTGATCAATCTTCACCCCTCAAAACATTACTATCCACATAATAATCATCCTAATTTTACGCTGAATTTCGTTAACCTGGCAACCTGGCAATGCCCATCAGCCTGATAATTGCTTTGGGAATAGTATAAAAATACTGTTTTGTCTGATGGAATTTGAGAATAACTTTAAAAGCAATTCATAACCTCATTAAATGATTGTAAAGATTCGGTGAAAATACTACTGTCTCATCGATCTGAGCAGCATTGATTAAGACTATTAAATTTTTCTGAGCTTTAATAGTAGGACTTAGTGCTACTGAAGAGATGAAATTTACCCCAGCAATACCCTATAGCAATAATCGAGCTGAAAACGAGATTTGGCGGTGTTTAAAAATAGCCTTAGAACACGAACCAGGTAAAGCTTATTTAGGATACCAACCCAGACATGAAAATGGTTCACTCAAAAAAGAGTCAGATGTATTGCTGATGCATGATAAATGGGGATTGTGTGTCATCGAAGTAAAAGGGTGTTATCTCGACCAGATAGTTGGAATTGATGGTGATGAGTGGCAAATGGTTCAATCTTGGTATGCGCCAACCATGCAGCCTCTAAAACAAGCAAAGTCGGCTATGTTTGCCATTTTAAAAGAAATCAAAGACTATGGAAAAAAGGAACTAAGGCATTCTAATCTTGATTTAACATCAACTCATCTATTAGCCTTACCTTTCATTGGCGAAACGGAATGGGCGGAAAGATTTGGGAGTTTGCCCGCACTTCGTGGGGCAATACTGCTAAAAGAAGACTTAGCTCCTGAACGTATTAAACACAGACTTTCTGACTGCATACACGATCAGCGAAAAAGTGGAAAACATCTGCCCAGTCAAGCAGTAAAAGAGCAACTGTGGGAGTTCTGTAGAAGAGAGAACGTGAGGGTAAATGTCGCTAAAGCCAGTAGGGAACAGGATAGCATTGCCACCCTAATGCGAGAGATTCAGTACAAATCAGTAGTGCTAGACAAGCTTCAAGAGAAAATAGCGAACGAAATTCCTCCTGGACCTCAACGATTGCGTGGGCTTGCTGGGACAGGAAAAACTCTGCTACTAGCCCAGCGAGCAGCAAAAATGCACTACGAACATCCTGATTGGGATATTTTCTTTACTTTCTATACAAAATCTCTGTACCAGCAAATTATAGAACTAATCGATTTTGCTTATCGTCAATGGCTAGAAGAATCCCAGCGAGAACCAAAAAGTCCTAATTGGCACAAATTGAAGGTTTTTCACGCTTGGGGCGGACAGGATGCGGGTCAAGGTTTCTACTATAACCTAGCCCAAAGCTGTCGTATCAAGCCAGCTAAATATCGAGACTTTGAATCTGCCTGTAATAACTTAGAAGCACAAGCAATCAATATTCCTCAACTGTACGATGCTGTGATTATTGATGAGGGTCAAGATTTACCACCTGCTTTTTATCGTTTGGCATATTCTGCTCTCAAAGAACCAAAACGGCTGTATTGGGCATATGACGAAGCTCAAGGAGTCGAGTCTTTGATAATACCAAAACCAGAAACTATTTTCGGCAGGAACCACAAAACTGGACAGCTAGTCGTAGATTTAAAGGGCAACTATAGCAAAGAAGATGGTGGAGCTAGCAAGTCCCATATCATGAGTAAATGTTATCGTACCCCAAGCTTGTTGCTGATGAGCGCCCATGCAGTGAACATGGGATTATTTCGTCAACAAGGAGTTTTGCAAGGCGTTACGACTAAAAAAGATTGGAAAAATTTAGGTTATGAAGTAACATCAGGAGACTTTAGCCAAAACAGCGTCAAAGAAGGAAAATTGGTCACAATTGCCCGCTCTGTAGACCATGCTTGTCATGAATTTGATCGCCAAGATTTTCAGTTACAGCAGATAGCAAATCCAATACTAAAGCTAAAAACCTTTGACTCTGACCGTGCCGAACAGGAATGGATTGCTGCTGAAGTTGTAAAGGATATTAATTTAAGAGGATTGGCTCCTGAAGATCTACTCATTACAGGAGTATATGGTAGGGGTGATTTTTATTTTCTCAAAGAGATCAAACAACTCTTAATTAACAAAGGAATTAACGCCCATCACGTTACCCCCTATGGAGAGCAAGGTTTCCGTAAACCAGGACACGTAACCTTAGCCCACATCTACTACGCCAAAGGCAACGAATCGTGGAAAGTATATGGGACGCGATTTGATTATGCAGATCGATCTTGTAGAGCAGGAAGAACTCTAATACACAAGCGAAATGAAGCATTTACTGTCATAAGCCGTTCCAAAGCGTGGTGTGTAGTTACGGGTAAAGAAAGCTCTGTGTTTGAGGAATTAAGAACTTGTCAGCAGCAGTTCCCCCAGTTCTCCTTCAGAGCCTTTAATAGTAGTTCTCTACAAAGGATTACAGACGATGATGGCGAACTAGCCAATGAAGAAACAAGAGCTTCTCCCCGTTTAAAGATACTGCAAGTGGTTACAAAGAAAAAACAACTAATAAGCAAAGTAATTAATCCTGGGAAGAATAATGTCAAATCTAAAGATAAGAGTAAAGTGATCATCAAAAATAATAAGCCTGTTGTTAGTCATGGCTAACTCGACTTTAAAAAAAAACTTGCACACAGTAGCTGAATTTTAAACAAGCCTCAAGCAACTTGAGTAATCTTCTGGTAATGAATATTAGTTTCAGTGTCAATATTAGGGGGATTGTTAGGCTAAGAACAGAAGATAAATCGAACTCTTACTGAAACAAAGAGTGCAAGTCAACTTCCATCAGCAAAGACCAAAAACTCGCCAATGCTTTTTTAGATCTTGGATTACCAGATTGATATCTTAGATGGGCGCAGTGGAGTGCATCGTACCATAAACCCATCTGAGCATAATTCTCGGTACAGAATACTCTTACAGAAGTACTGTGATGCTTAATATTTGTTGCGGGGACTCGCTCAATCCAAGCTTGAGCAAATAGATTTCTTGATGGTTTCTCTTCGTTACAGATAACGGTTACAGTCCAACGGTAAGTTTTCCCAACTTCTAGGGGATTACTATTGTTAGGCAATTTGAGAGCCACGATTCCTGGCTCAGGAGTTAGTTCTTGGGTATATATGGGTTTCTGTCCAGCTTCTAATATAGTAAAACGCAATTTAGACGATAATTGCTCTGAAACATGCCAAAAAAAAGTAGGATGAGATGAAATAGTAGAAGCAGTATGGTCTTGAGGAATCAATAGAGTAACTACATCACCCAATGGCATCTTACATCCTCTAGACCCCCCTGTTTTTCTAACTTGCTCGCGCACTCTTCCCTTTGGAGGACGATAGGAGTTTTGACCGTCAGCTAAACTCGGAGACAAAAAAGCAAAAAACATAAGGATTGACATAATATATGTTGGAATGCACCGCTGCCTCGAAAGGATTTTCATTAGAAATGAAAAAGTGTTGTAAAGTACTAATTTCAAAAGATGAGATTACTAATAAAACACAATTTTGTCATTTTTGCCTGTTTATTTACTGCTAGTATGACAGTCAACATAGATTTTTCATCCCTAAAACCTAGTGCTATACCAGCGGCACAGGCATCTTCAATACAGTCTCAAATAGATTCATGGCTAAGTAATGCTGATAGCGCCTATTTATCAGGGGATTATCAAACGGCAATATCATTATGGGTGAAGATAACTGAGCATAGACACTCCGAAACAGACCAGATAGCAACTGTTCATTCAAAGTTGGCATCCTTATACTGGCATCTGGGCAAGACAACAAAGGCTTTAAAACACTGGAAAAGCTCACTTAAGATTTACAGAAAAATTAATAATGATGATTCTCCTGAGAAAATAGCGGCAGTTCTTGTGGATACAGCAAGAACCTATAATGACCTGAACCGACCGAGATTTTCAATTCCTTTGCTGACTGAAGCTATCTCCCTTTCTAGAGGAAATAAAGCATTAGCCAAAATTACCAGCATGGCGTATTTAGCCTTGGGGAATGCTTATATGCTTGAGGCTGATTACGATTTGGCTATCGATGCTTATCAGAGTAGTATTGAAAATATTCCACCGACAGAATCAGAGTTGCTAATTGTAATATGGAGTAATCTTAGCAAGGTCTATCAGCAGAAGTCACTAATCACCCGCCAAAGAGCGATCGCCGAAGCAGAAAATGAAGACACTCTGGCAAATGAATTATGGCAACGGGTTGCAGACTATCAAAATAAAGCTTGGCAAGCAGTAAATAAGGCAGTTCAGAGTGGAGAAAATAGTCAATCCATAGCTCAGGTAGAAGCATTACTACAAAAGGTTAGCTTGGCTAAAGATGGTGTTACAAAGTCATACGATGCAGAAAATAATCTCCTCCAGGCACAAAGAATTTTAGCTGCTTTGCCTGATTCTCCTCAAAAAGTATATGCTCTGTTGGAGCTAAATGAATTGATTGGAAACAATACTTCTAAGTCTGAGTTAATCCTAAATTCTGCAATAGCGACAGCTCAGGCGATTAACCTTCCCCATGTTATTTCTTTTGCTTTTGGTGCTATGGGTAAACATTATGAATCCCAAAAGCAGTACGAAGATGCTTTATTTTGGACAAAACGAGCCCAGTCTCAAGCTCAACAGGTACAGGCTTTAGATATTCTCTATCAGTGGGATTGGCAGGCAGCAAGAATCTACAGTGCGACCAATAACGGGGCTCAAGCTACCAGATATTATGAGCGGGCAATCACGTCACTCCAGTCAATTAGGGTCAATTCGACTCAAACACCAGGTGCTCCATCATTTGGGTTTCAACAAGATATTGAACCAATTGCTCGTGGTTTTATTAAGTTGTTACTATCAGATGATTTTTCTAGTTATAATCTTCAGCAGGTTTTAGAAATTAAAGATCTACTACTGCTTAACGAATTAGAAGATTTTTTTAAAGATGATTGTTTTGAGATTATAACAGTCAATAAAGCCGATCAATTAGCCTACCTAAATAAGACAAAAACAGCAGTGGTTCACACGATTATTTTAGACGATCAGACCCACATAATTTGGCAATTACCTAACGGTGAATTCAGAAAGAAATCTGTAAATATTACTCAGTCTGAACTTGAACAACTGCTAGATCAATGGCGCTATGATTTAGAAAATAAAGAAAATGATAACTATTTAACCCTATCTAAGGAAGTTTATCAATTGATTTTTACTTCAGAACTTGAATCTTATCTGAGTAAATATAACCTAAAAAATATAATTTTTGTTAGCGATGGCGTATTACGCAATGTTCCTATGGCTGCCCTACATGATGGGAATAAATTCTTAATTGAGAGCTATACAATTAGTAATTCTTTAGGATTAAACATTCAGACTAAGGCAACTAAACCTAAAATTAAAAGAGCCTTATCATTTGGTATAACAGCGGGGATAAATCAATTTCCACCTCTACCTTACGTCAATCAAGAGATTGAACAATTGGGTAAAATAATTAATGAAAAAACATTTGTTAATAGTCAATTTACTAAGGAAAGATTTCGACAAGAAATAGAGTCTAGTGAAACCTCATTAATTCATGTCGCTACTCATGGGCGTTTTGCTGGGACAACTCAAAACTCATTCCTACAGGCATATAAAAGCCAAATTAATTTAACAGAGTTAGAAGATATATTAAGTACCCATAACATTAATTTCCCTCAAAGTCCTATTTTACTGTTAGTTTTGAGTGCATGTGATACGGCTACAGGAAATCCTAGAGCAACATTAGGTATGTCAGGAGTCTCTGCTCGCTCTGGAGTAAACAATACTCTGGGTAGTTTGTGGTCAGTCAACGACAAACAAATAGTAACTCTAATTGATTCTTTTTATCAAAATTGGATTAATAGTAAAATGTCTTTACCAGAGGCTCTAAGACAGGCTCAATTAAATTTGATTAATAGTCACGATTATCATCCTAGCAATTGGTCAAGTATGATATTGCTTCAAAGATAATAAATCTATTTGTTAATATCATAACGGTTTTAGCTATGAACTTTATTAACACAATAAGCATGTCGCCAGCAACTTAACAACGAGCAATAGTAATTATTTGTTCATCTATAGCAGACAAAAAATGAAATTAATTTCAACATTATTATGGGATTTTCTAGTTAGCTCTGGAGATGAAATATTTTCAATTTTACTAGAAATGTCTGGGAAAACTGGTAAAGATATATTTCTACTAATTTTTCAGATTTTAGGGCAAAAAAGCCTAGAAAGTATAGAAGATGATACCATCAATACCCAACAAGTACAGCAACATCTCTTACTAGAAATACTCAGACTTCAAGAAAGAACAGAATATGGTAAAAAGTATGATTTTGCCTCTATTTATTCAGTTGATAGTTTTTGCTCAATTCATCCTTTAACCTCATACGAAGATTATCGCTCAATAATTGACGATATTGCCGTTACAGGAAATTATCTTCAGCTGGTAGCTGAACCAATAATTTTATTGCAGCAAACTGCTGGAACAACAGGTCACTCAAAACTAATTCCTAGAACTAGTAGATTAGCAAGTACTTTACAAAAGGCTTTTTTTGCTAGTTTTGAGGTTACCAGAAGGTACTATCTTAAAAATAAGCTGTTAAGCCAATGTCCTGGTCTAGGATTGTTTAATACTGCTCCTACTAGTATCACTTCAGGAGGTATTCCAAAAGGGCTTGCTAGCAGTGGAATAAAGCAATATAAATCTTTACAAAAAATAGCTAACCTATTTTTTAGCAGTCCTGGAACGGTGTCTCTAATTTATGATTCGGAGACGGCTTATTACTGTCATTGGCTTTTTGCTTTGTCAAACCCTGAGATATCTTATTTGAGTGCGAACTTTGCCTCTAATATTATTGAAGCTTTTCAAGTGCTAGAAAAAAACTGGAAAAATTTAATAGATGATCTTTATTTTGGAACGATAAACAGAACTCTCGTTATAGAACCCTCAATACGAAACGAATTAGAAAGTATAATCAAACCCAATCGATGCTGTGCAACTCAGCTAGAGCGAGAGTTTAAAAAAGGTTTTCGAGGTATTTTGCCCAGAATTTGGTCGAACCTCTCATATATACAGTGCATTACTACTGGCTCAATGGAGCTTTATAAGGAAAAGATTAAATTTTATGCAGGCTATGTACCAATCTATTCCGGTAATTTAGCTGCATCAGAGACATGGTTAGGATTAAACCTTGAGCCACAGAGAAAAATACCAGCTTATACGATTACTCCCCACTCAGCATTCTTTGAATTTATTCCCATCTCTGAGCATGAAAATGACAATCCAAATACATTTAAACTGCAAGCTTTAAATATCGGTGAGAAATACGAAATTGTGGTTACGACAGTTGCAGGACTTTACAGATACAGAACTGGAGATATAATAAAATGCGTTGATTATCATAATCAAAGTCCTACTGTAGAATTTTTATATAGAAAAGGTTCATTACTAAATATTGCTGGAGAAAAAGTCTGTGAAACAACAATTTTCATAGCTATTAACAGCGCTCTAAGTAAGATTTATAATCCAAGCAGATTAACTGAATATACTACTAGAATAAACACTTGTAAGATGAATTATGTTTTATATTTAGAATTGTCTAACGAATCAGAACTGACTTTTAACATAAATTTATTGGCAGAAGAAATAGATAGGGCAGTTTCTAGAATCAATGCGGTTTATGCAAATTTTAGGCGGTCAAATACTATCAAACCTCTTCAAGTGAGTCTTGTTAAACAAGATACTTTTGTTGGTTTTAAAAATAAAGTTCTCCTAACGAATGATTCAAATCCTCAGTTTAAGATGCCTCGCTTACTTAAAAATAGTGTGTACATAGATTTTATAGAGAATGAAGTAATAGAATCTAGTCTGTTACATAAATAAAAAAGAAGCAGATGACTTGGAAATACTAATGATGATGTTTACTATTAATTGTTCTCAAAGATTTAAATTTACTAAGTATATACTAAATAATAAAATACTCTTGTTCTGCGTTTGTATCTGTACTTTTTTCTCTATCAAGGTAAATGCACAAGTTATTCCTGACAGCACGTTAGGAAATGAAAGCTCTACAGTTCGATCCGTTGATAGCTTACAGAACATAATCGAGGGGGGAGCGATTAGAGATGATAATTTATTTCATAGCTTTCAAGATTTTAATATAGGTGAAGGATTCAAAAGCAATTTTGCTAATCCAGATGGTGTTACTAATATTTTCTCTAGAATTACTGGAGGGAATGCCTCACAAATATTTGGCACATTAGAAGTAAATGGAGTGGCAAACTTATTTCTGATGAATCCTAATGGAATTGTCTTTGGCGAAAAGACAGCTATTAATGTAAATGGCGCATTTTTGGGGACTACAGCAGAAAATATATTTTTCAGTGGTGGAGATATTTTTAGTGCTGTAGAAACCAATAAGACAACCTTGACTGTTGACGTTCCAATTGGTCTAGGCTTTGGAAGTAACCCAGGAACTATTGTAATTAAAGGTTCTGGACATACTTTGGAGGATACAATTAATTTTACCCCTGTTGCTGGTAGAAATTCCTCCCAAGGAGTTCAAATTAAACCGAAACAGTCATTTGCATTATTCGGAGGGGACATAATATTAGAAGGAGGTATTATTAATGCCAACGAAGGTCATGTACTGCTAGGTAGTATTAAGGAAGGAGAGATTTCATTTGACTTCGATTCTTCCCAGTTTTTTGTAAACTATGAAAAAGCAGAAAAGCTGGGTAATATCAAATTAACAAATCGTTCACTAGTTGATGCTAGCGGCTTTAACAGCGGTTCAGTTGAAATATATGGTTCAAACATTACTTTAGAAAATACCTCTGTAATTCTTAACCAAAATTCTGGGGTGATTTCAAGCGATGATGTAAAGTTGACTGCAACCGAATCAATTAGCTTCAGCGATCCTTTCTTAACAGAAGGAATTAGAAGTGGTGTAATATCTGAAACCCTTAATTCTGGAAGTGGAGGAGATATATTTTTATCAGCTCCTGAGGTTTCAATTAAGGGAGGAACAATTGCTAATTCCAGCTATGGAGATGCTTCTGGAGGTTCAATCTATGTCTTTGCTAAAAATCTATCCGTATCTGATACAGGCTCAATAGGCACTGCCACTTCAAGCATTTCTAGAGGTGGAAATATAGTTATTGATGCTTCAGATAGTGTTAATGTTGGTAGTAACTCAAATATGGATGGTGCCGTTGATATTATTTTAAGCGTCACAACTGGATTTGAAAATAGCGGAGACGTAGTTGTAAGAACTTCTAAATTAAGCGTTGAAAACGGCGGGATAGTAGGGTCAGTGAGCCGTCCATCTCCAGATAATTTGGGCGGGCAAACGGGAAGAGCAGGAGATGTTTTGATAGATGCTACTGAAAGTGTCAAAGTAGCTGGCAGTTCGGTTTTCTCTCCGAGTAACATAATCTCCTCTAGTATATCCTTTGGCGATTCAGGCAATTTAACTATTAATACTTCAAACCTATTGTTACAAGATGATGGTGCTTTATCAGTCTCTGCTGCTGGAGATAGGAACGCCGGGAGACTGCATGTAACCGCCTCAAAAAGTATCATAATTGATGCTGGGTCAATCTCTGCTTCGAGCAGGATTTTTAATACAGATGATCAGGCAGTATTTCAATTGCCCTTGGATACTACAGGATTATCAGGAAATTTAATTCTGCAAACTTCCAGTCTAAATATTATTAACGGTGGATCAATAACTGTTCGTAACTTTGGAACAAACAACGCAGGGAATCTCATGATTAGTTCCGATGCAATATACCTAAGAAATGGCTCAACCCTGACTGCTTCAACCGCATCGGGAGAAGGAGGTAATATTATCATCAACAGCGAAAATATAGAACTGATTGAACACTCACAAATTACAGCTTCTGCTGGAGGAGAAGGAAATGGAGGCAACATTGATATCAACACGAAAACAATTCTAGGATTAGGGAATAGCGACATTACAGCTAATGCTATTGGCGGTAATGGAGGAAATATAAGTATTAGATCTAATCTAATTTTGGGACTAGATACACGGTCTGAAATTACAGATTTTAGCGATATCACTGCCTCTTCCAGTCTCGGTATAGACGGCACAATTCAAATTACGGCAATAGAAAATAATCTACAGTCTAAATTGGAGCAGTCAGAGTTAGAGCTTATTGATAATAATCAAATAATCTCCAACAGTTGCTTATCCCGCAGCCGCAAACAAACGAATTTGACTATAAGCAACCATAATAGGCATTATGGAAACTCTAATCGTAGCTATAGTGATGTTAATTTCTCACTGACAGGACTAAACTCCCTTCCTACTGAACTTGAACAGTCAACATTACCACAAGCAAGTAATTCTCAAAATGATCCCTCAGCTATCCCTGCTGAAGAACTAATAAAGACTAAAGATGGAAGAGTTTTTCTCGTAGCTGCCCCGCAAGATTCAAAATCTTACTATTGTCAAGGCGATAAGAATTAGCATTAGAAAGGTTTTACTCGTAAAGAAAAGCTAAGTCCATTTGCCTGCAAGGAATCATCTTGATCACCGTCGTTGATTAAAGGAAGACCCCAATCTATTTGCAAACTCAGTAATTCTCTAAATTCCCAGGCTAAGCCTAAACCAAAGCTTGCCAAACTGACAAAATCATCTTGATCATTGCTCCAAACCACACCGCCATCAAAAAAAGGCACTAGAGATAGTTTATTTGACGCGGATGGTTTAACAACAGGAATAAGAGCCTCAATTGTACCCACGACTCCGTTATCACCAACTTCCTGATTTTCGACATAGCCCCTAACTGTGCCTGATCCGCCTAGAGTAAATTGTTCAAGGGGCAACAGTGAATCGGTGGATAATTGAGTCGCTAGTCGAGTGACTAACAAGAGATCTCTACTAGAGTTTAGTGCCTGAGTAAACTGAGCCTCTCCCAACCAACTGAAAAATAGACCATCAGGGGCATTGTCATTAACCGTGGCTCCTAAGAAATCTGTGCCGAACTTGAATTTGGAACTTATTCTTAGAACAGAGTTTGGGAACCTTTCGATCCAGCTAGAGGTGAGCGTCAAAGATGAGACAACAGATTCACCGTCATCTGGTCCTGGGATAAAGGAAAAAGGTTCATCATCTAGAATAAAGGTCTTACTACTCAGTCTTTCAAAGCCCAAACCCAGGGAAATATCTCTACTCGATTGAGAAACTATAGGATAAATATAATCCAATCGAAAGCTCTGCGATTCGGCTCGAATTCCTACATCTGCCAAAAAATCACTAATAATTTTACTGTCACCTACACGATACTCAGCAATCAGCTTGCCATAATTAGGAGACAAAGGGATTTCAATTCCAGTTGAAAAAGAATCAAATCCTTCTGTGATATCGTATCGAGTAAAAATTTGATCGTCAATTCCAATTAGGTTTCGATAGTCAACTTCAAGGGTTCCCTGAAGTTCACCAACACTAGAAGAACGATAGTTATCAAGACTAGATTTAAGATTCCAGGGACTTCTCTCCTCGATTTCCAAAAGAAGGATGCTTGATCTTAGGTCTGTTCCTCTAACTAAATCGGCTTTAATATCTTCAATCGATGGACTACGCTGCAAGAGCCCCAAATCGTTTTCTAAACGGTTAATGTTGACAGGAGCAGATAAATTCCCCACCAAAGAACGGACATAGTTAGAATTAAGGTGTTTAAGACCTTGGATCTGAACCTCCTCAAGTTTTCCCTCGATGACTTTTATTCGTACCAAGCCATCAACAATTTCTTGTTCAGGAAGATAGGCTCCAGAGGTTATGTAACCTTTTTCGACATATAGATTAGTTATACTTATCGCAACTTTATGAAGATGGTCAAAGTTTACCTGCCGACCTTCTACAGGTTTAACTATGTTCTCTATTTCATTCTCTAATATGCTGGAACCTTCAACAAGAATTCTATTTACTATTATGGAAGTGTTGACTACACTAGTAGACTCCTGTTGAGCAATGACTGAATTGTGTAATAGTAAAGGAGGCGAAAAGAACAACAAAAACCAAAAGACTTTTCTCAACATGTAAATAAGTTAACCAACTTAATTTGTTGTAATGTTTCTAAATAATACAATATAGTTGACCTTCATGACTCTAGCAAACGAAACAGCTAAACGACCATTTATATTGTTAATTGATGATGAAAAAGAGTTTCAAACTGCTTTCCTAGAAACTGTTACTGAAGCTAACGGAGATTCTGTAACAGTACAGTTAGCCAGTTCTGCTCAAGAAGGATTAGAAATCATTAAAGAAAATGAGAGAAAAAGTATAGAAACCTGTGCGTTTATTGATTACGTATTGCCAGATAAGTCAGGGGATTTTATAATTAATAAAATTAACCAAGATTATCCAGGCTCGGTAATAAAAGGAATTTTGATATCTGCTCATAAAGATAAGATTGAGCTTCAAAAATTAACCAAAAGACATGACTGGCTTTCTTTTATTCCTAAACCTTTAAATCGAGAAGAAATACAGAATAGCATAGATAAATTCATAGGGGAGAATTCAGAGATAAGCTGCTATTCGCTACAGCTTGATGAGGATACTGTTACCTATTTAAAAAAGGAAAGTGAGGAGATTAATGGATTAATTAGAAGGACAATAGAGGGGACAATAGAAATTGGTAAAAGGTTGAGAAATGTAAAAGAAAGATTAAAGTCTTCCAGGGATTTTAGAAGCTGGATAGAGACTTCAAATATACAGTGTGATTATTCCCATGCCTTAAATTTTATAAGAGTCTATGAAACTTTTGATAGTAGAAAAGAAGAGCTGAGCCAAGCCAATATAGTTCCTTCAATGCTTTATTTTCTGGCAGCACCAAGTACGCCAGAAGAGTTGCGTGAGGATGTAATAGATAAAGCTAAAACGGGACAGTCTATAACTATAAAAGAAGCAAAAAAATTAAAGCAAAAATATTTAGAGAAGCAGGAAAATAGTGATGATAATATAAGCAAAGTAAATAAGAACTGTGACGATAAACCTCAACAAATTGTCAGGGTAATACCTAATAAAGAGAAACGAGATAAAGCCGATCAAAACCTTTGGAAGTTAGGTGAACATTTAGTTTATTGTGGACGTCCAGAAGATTCACGCTTACGCCAATTGTTGCCACCAAAAGTATCACTAATTATAGACTTTTCCCAAGAGCAAACTTTAGATAGAAATTATATCTTTCCTGTTGATGGAGATAGCATAGTTACATTCAGCTCAAGGCATAAAGATTTAGATCTAGACGGTCTTAGTAACATTATTCGGGAGAGTATTTTTGTAACAACCGTACAACAAGAAACAATATTGTTTCTAGAATTACCCTCACCAAAAATGTTGCTCATAGCAGAAACCCTTGAATGCAAGTGCTACGTGATTGAAAATAATTACGGTAGGTGCCAACAAATAATTAAGCTTTGGAATGATACCTATCTGTCCCAAGATTCATAGAAAAATTCTATTTTTTTTTAGATTTAAACGCACATATCATCGAGCATACTGGTTTTAGACGTTAATTAACCGTGCTCATCTCAAGCTAAACGTAGCAAATGAAAAGAAATATACGGAACTGCTTGAGTGAAAGATTAAGTTGTAAGAAAACAAATTACTTGATCTGTGTGAGAAAGGAAGTTATAACAATATAGTCACAGATTATTTTTCTGGCATACCAAAAGATACCCAGCGTCGCTATCCAGCACAAATGGGTAAGTTTATATTGCAAAATCTACTTTGATCAATAGTCAATGTAGCTTCGGTTAAGATAATTAACAAAAAATTCAAAGTCTACGGTAAAAACCCCTTATCAGTTAAACTAGCGGATGGAATACTAGATAATCTACATTGAAGGTTAAACCCAGTGATTCAATCAAATCCAGCAATTCGGAAATGCTTTATGCCACCCTGATTAGTCATTAACTAGGTCTTAGGTCTATTCAGTTTTAAAAATGCTTCTAAACATCGACTAGCAACTTGGCGAAGTTCGAGCGCCGATGTTTAGATAAAACCAAAGCGGTTTACTCAAAATTGAGCAAGAACGGAAGACCGTTCAGCGTGCTTACCAAGCCCACCAACTTAAATCTCGTAAAATTTACAGAGGATTAGCTCATGAACCTAACACGCTAATAGTCTAACTGATTTTCGTGCCGTTTGGCAAGAAACTATCAAAGAAATTTGAGCATGAAAATATCTGCTTTCCAGAAGCAGATAGATTACAAAGCTTGCAGGCTTTGTAAAAAAATATAAAAAACAGTAATACGAAAAAATGGTTGTTTCTACCTGAATCAGATTTGTCCACAAAGGCAAAAATCTAATTGAATTTTCGATTGCAGTCGAAAACTAGAAACCCCCAAACAAAAATAAATTACGAGTACATTTTAGAGTGTACTGGGGTTAATAGCAAGACCTTGTGGGTATTTTTTCTGATGTAAGTCTTCAGAAACAGCCAGGAACTAACTCAATAAAGTTTCTGGGGTACTTAATGAATTTTAATTTTGGCGAAAACCCAAACGACAAAGCCAACAGTCACAAAGATTGCCTATACCCTGGTAGTCCTCATGCCAAGACCTTCTTCCAATACTTTACTCACCATTGGGACTTTATTATTGCTCCCTCGGGAACTAAGAATTGGCAAACTATAACGGATTACAAGCTACAGCCCCGCGTTCTATGGCGAATGTTCCAAAATCCCAAACAAATACTGGGGGTTCGCTTTGGACAGTATACCAAATATGGCATGGTGGATCTTGATCACTCCAGCTTGCTGCATTTTACCAAGGATTCTACAGCATTTGACGATCTCTGCGCTGCTTTCGAGACGATTGGTTTATGTCGCTTCGTGATTCTATTCTCCAGCTGGAGTCAAGGAGTACATGTTTACTTTCCCCTTCCTAATGAAGTTAATACTTTTGACTTGGCTTGTGCCCTACGGATGGCAGTAGAAGGAGCAGGGTTCAAGGTCAAAGATGGACAGCTAGAGCTATTTCCCAACACCAAAAAATACAAGGAGAATAAAAACGGGTCAAACTTTAGCTACTTCAACGGTCATCGTTTACCCTTGCAGCCAGATTCAGGGTCTAGGCTATTAGATGACGATCTTGCTCCCTGTTCTGAGGGATTAGGAGATTTTATGGCTCAGATGACTTGGGCTGCTCAAGGTCAAGATATGGAGCGATTAAGAGCTGTTCTATCTATCTCCAGAGATTGGTACTATCAAAGAAAATATCGCTTCATTCGTACCAGCAGTAAGACTAAAGTTAGAGAGTGGCAGGAAGATACTGAATTTCTCATTAATGAAGGTTTTACCGACTACGGACAGACCAACGAGCTGCTTCGTGAGATCGGCAAGTATGGGAGGGTATTTCTTGCACTAGAAGGTTCAGAACTGTGTCAGTATATGGTGGAAACTGTTTCCAGTCTACCAGGGTACCAACAGTACTGCCGTCATCGACACGAAATTGAACAAAGATGCAGTCATTGGGCAAAATTGATTGAGCCGTTTTGGTGGCCATTAGGATCAACTCCAGCACGTCATACCAGCTATCCGACAGTGGATGAGCAAGACCAACCTCTAAAAAAGAACAGCCTACTTAATTTTCAACGGGCTGAGGACTGCTTAAAAAGACTTAAAGAAACCCTAACTTATTTGACTAAACAGGTAATCACCTTACCTCAAAAGGTAGGAGAACGTCTTCAGCTGTTGCGTGAAACTAGCAAAAAGCTTTTTGGTAAGGCATTTAGTGAGGGAACCTTAAAAAAAGACAGTTACAAAATACATTGGCATCCTAAATATGATCAAAAGGATTGTGACCAGCCTAAGGAATTTTTTCCCGTTAATTCTAGGGCAAAAAACCAAGAGGCTAGCTCTATGACCGAAAATCCCCAGAAGCTTATAATACGCAAACCTCTACAGCTAAACACTAGTTCTGCTAAGCAGTCCATGGTTAAGATCACACCTCCTAATGTAGTATATCCATCTTCCACCGAACCGAATCCATCTCAATCCTTGCTGGCTCAAGGATTTCTTCAAAAAGATCAAACCCCCCCCCCTATGAAGGGTTTTTGTACTTTGAAGTTTTGGAAAAATTTTGGGCTTTTGCTAGCACTAGATCTTCAGGGCATTATTAATACTTTGCTTAGAAAATTGTCTGGTGTATCAGATCAAGTTTTGGGACTAGAACTTTTTGGGAGTAGCTACCTTATTGAAATTCTGAAATTAACAATGTGTAGTGATTTCCAAGATTATAGCCTATTGAAGTATCAAGATTTAGAAAGATATCAGGTAGGTCAAAGTTTAATTTATATTGGGTGTAGTCTTTCAAGTTATGACGTACTGTACTTACAGAGAAAAGCTAATGGGAGGCTAGAAACTGGTGAGACAGTATATTTGAGTGATGAATTACACTCAACACAACTTAGAGATGATAAAACTAATTCTCTAGTTTATGTAGAAATTAGAGATAATAAATTCGCCGTCAAGCCAACAGATTTATTAAAAGAAGATTTGATTATTTAATAATGTTTATCCTTCTTCTGCTTACGCAGGAACTTGGGGCAATAAAAATTCAAAAATAATCATGCAACCAAGTGTTTATCAACAAAGTGTAATAGAGTGGCTTCGTAATAATCAAGATGTGTCTGATGCAGTAGTAAATTCAGTTGCTGGGTCAGGAAAATCAACGTTACTTAAGATGTGCGCGGATGTAATCTCCCATGAAAATGATGGAGCCGTTTCAGTCAGAGACTGTGTAGTTCTCGTCTTTAATAAGAAAAACAAAGAGGCTTTAGTCAGGAAGTTAGGCGCAAAATGGCAATATTCGATATATACAACCCATTCAAAGGGATATCGAATCCTAAAGCAATATTTAGGATTTCCTCAATTTGAGGTCAGAACACTCAAGTACCGAGAATTAGCTCAGGAAATAGACTGGTTCAGAAATGATAGACCCAGAAACGAAATTATTGCACAACAGAAAATTGTCAGCTTAAACGAATTTATTAAGCTATTTGAACTTATTCGCTTAACCCTTTGTCCTCTTAATCCAGTTTCCCTCTCGGATTTGATTGAGCATTACAGCCTGGATATCAATCGGCTGTACTTAGACGAGATTATTCATAGAGTTGCTCATCTTATGGAGGCTGGGCAACAATTAGCCTTTAACAGTGGGATAATTGACCACACTGACATGCTATGGCTATCCGTTCAATGGAAGATTAATCAGGCTCCTAACTTTAGCTTCGCCAAGCGGGTTTTTGTCGACGAGGCACAGGATATGAGCAATTTGCAGCTAGAATTTGTCCTAGCTATCGCTGATGCCAGATCAAAAATGCTCTTTGTTGGCGATCCGAGCCAGTCCATAAATGGTTTTTGTGGGGCTGATGCCAACAGCTTTGAAAATATCAAGAGCAGGCTGAGCGCAAAGGAGTTTACTCTACCAACCTGCTATAGATGCCCCAAAAGTCATATATCTCTAATCAATCGACTTTATCCCGAAATACCTATTATCGCCAATGACGGTGCTGAGAATGGCACTATTAAGGTAATCGAAGATGATAAACTGTGGGCCACAGGCGGAGAAAATAGGGTTGAAGTAGGGGATTTGGTAGTAGCAAGACGTACTAGCACTCTAGTAGACACCCACCTCGAACTGATATCACGAGGAATTCCTAGCAGTCTAGTAGGTAGCTCTCTTTGTAACGAACTAATAGAGCTGGTGCGTGAAATATTTTGGCAGAATGAGGCTCAATATACCAAGTTTAGAGAATTTGCTCAGCAATATCTCAAAACCAAAGAAGCTGCACTAGCAAAAAAAGATAACTGTTCGACTGCTTTAATACATCTGCAAGACTTGATCAAGGCACTAATATCTATCTACGCTCATTACTCATCATGCTATCGTAGCTGCGAAGAACTTTGTCAGGGAATTAGGGCGCTATTCGGAACTGAAGACAACGCTGATACGGTGATATTATCCACCATACATCGCGCTAAGGGGATGGAGGCAGAAAAGGTCTATATTTTGGAACCCATCGATCTTCCTCTACTGTGGGAAAATCAGCAGCCCTGGCAGGAACAGCAGGAACATAATCTCGTTTATGTCGCTCTATCAAGAAGCACTCGTAGTCTTTATCTGGTAGGAGATGCAGTCTGGTTTGACCATCAGCTAGAAACTCAGCCTTCATCCTCAAATTCCAAAATAGTTAAGAATCATGAGAAAAACGCCACCCCCTTAGGTTCAATAGAAGCTTTTATCTCCGGTGCTCAAGATAATGAGTTAGAAAAGATTGCAAAACTGATTGAGCACGAGCAGGGTAAGAGAATAGCCACCAAGTTTCACAATGAATTCAGTAAAAATTAAGTATTTCTATCTGGGTCTCCGCTGCACCCCAAACGGAACTAGTAACATAACGATTATTTCTAATTAAATTGAGCCGCCAGCTCAACAATATTTACCCTTACGGGATGCTGCTGACGGATTTTTTTTATGAATATAGCTTATGCAGCCCAATAATCAACAACATCAGTTAGTCACCGACAGCCAACAACAGAATCTAGGATCTGTTCCCTTACTTAGTAATTTGAGCATAAACAGTAACATTGAAGGCTATTTCCAGCATTATCAAAACTTTCTAAGTGGATTTAAAGGAAATGTCGATTGCCGCGTAATACCCAGTAAAAAGGGAGGTAGTTCTCTAACTTTAACCAAAGCAGGCGCTGAGAAAATTTGCCAATTTTTTAGTTTAAATTACGGGCTATTTCTTCTGCCTCAAACTCAGATAGACTTCCAACAAGGCATATTTTACTATGCCTATGAATGTCGGCTGTTCCACTCTGGAATAGTAGTTGGTAACGGGTTCGGCAGCTGTAACAGTTTTGAATCGAAATACAATAGCAGCAAGGTTTATCTACCGGACGTTGTAAATACTATCGATAAAATGGCTCAAAAACGAGCCTTCATTAGTGCCGTACTATTTACCACTGGAGGCTCTAGATTCTTTGGACCAAAGTTAGATGATCTAAATAGCTAATGTAATAACTAAAGTTACAAGCAGACTTCTAGGAGGTGTAGCCATGAGCATATCAGATTGGGATTGGGAAAATGAAGAGGGACATCGTGAAGCAAGAGAGCTATACCTCCTAAAGGGAGGATCTTCATCAGATCCAGTGTACAGATTCGGAAGCGAAGTCAGCCTGAGAGAGGCAAAAATAAATTCAGGTCGTAGCAATCGCGGTCGGGTTCGTCCCAAAACTGAAGCTCAATCTAATGCTCAGCCTAGCTCAAACATTAGTTTCACGACTCAAGTTAGTGAGGAGTTTCAAAACCTGGATCCTAATTTGGGAGTCAGAATGAAACAGCTGGCAAAAATACTCAGAAGAATCTGATAAACGTGGGCTTAAATAAAGCGATCATTACATTAGATTAGAGTCATTGTTAAACCAGAGTAAAATTTGGGAGTGGGCTTATAAGGTTACAGACGGGCCATCTCGTTACTAACTGAGTAATTTAATGGAAATAATAAAACTAGCTGAGGCTATACGCTGTATCACTTTTACAAAAGAGAAGCGATCATTTATATGTTCGGCGTTGAAAGACTGTCAGGCTTTCTTCAAGGATGTCCCCGAAGGTGAATCTATCTCTCAGCTAATTCTGAGACTCAATAAACTAGGGAATGATGTTGATCAGATCTATTTGAATAAAAGTGATACTTGGACGATCTTAGGCGAGGGTGAGCTGCTGCTGGAGAAGACCATTGATGCCTCAACTAAAAGAACTGCCAAGGACATATTAGACAAGCTAAATTCACTAAGGTTCAAGCAGCAAGGTGATCCTGAAGGGAGAGATTTCGACAGGTTTGAGGGCGAAGAGAACACGCTAAAATTTGACTCTCAGCGAAACGCTAGATCGATAAAAGACATGATCGAGGAGCAATTAGCTTGGGAGGGAGGAGACTACCATGTTACCGAAACAGGCGAGGTGTGGAGTCTGGATAATTGGGAAGCACGAAATGGGCAAGAATAGTTTAGGAGAAGGAGACTGTTCAGAAAATTGTGATCAGTGACGCTGAAACCCTTAATTTCTCATTGAGAAACTGGTTTTTGACACAAATTATTTTACAGTCCCCAACCACATATTTACTAATAGTAACTGTATTTATGCCCACGTCTACTAACCGCTATTCAATGAGTCCAGAAGGTTTGAGGTAAAGCTCTCGAACGTTGTTCATAGCTGAGACTTCAGATTCTCTTCTGTTCCAGGATTTGACTTGCCACTGGCAGTTTGTTATGGAAAAAATTTGAGCTGTAGATGGAATCGGAATTTCATAGTTTGGATCTAGAAACTGATTCAGTATTTTGACTATATACAGACAGCAGTTATCAGGATATTTAACAATTTGGTATTCGGCAAATCTTATTACAATAAAGCCCAAACTTAGAAAAAAATTGTCTCTAAAGGCATATTTTCGGTCTTCAAATAGATGAATTGGAGTACGATCTTTCAAGGTATATGGTTCGTCTATCTCCAGGTTTACTCCTAATTTTAAGTCGTCGTTAATTAGAGTGAAATCGGCAGTGTAACAGTATTCATCCTGAAACTGACAATGTTGTAAAACTCGCCAGCTAGGTAAGTGTCCCAGCCAAATATCCAAGTATGATAAAAAATAGGATTCAGTAATTCCCTCCTTAGCCCGATTGTAAACGAAGCTGTAAATTCCTTCTCTAGCCGGCAATGAGTTAATTAGCAGGTCAGTTTTCCGAGAGATATAATTGATTTTTACAGAGTCAAACAAAAAGTATTTCCTAGATTTAACCTTCCTAAGTATGGATCTTAATTTCTGTTGATTACTTTTGTATATTATTAAAACAATACAATAATAGATAAGAACTATAATACTTAAAAGTGTTAGCCCAACAGATAATGTCTGAATCGATAAGATTAAACCTAAAATTAATGCGGTCAGTGAAATAGAGCTAATTGCCAATAATTTCAGTTGGAGCAGTTTTAAATAGTTGACGTAGTGGAAGTCTTGTGGACTTAAAGGAAGTGGTTCTAGCTGGAAGTTGGGGAGTACTTCCTTACCTTCAAGGGTCTGTTTAATTTTGCCTAGGCTTCCAGGGTAAAAGCACATAGGATATTTTTCACGAGACTGATCGATTGGCTGCATAACGGCGGCTTACGCCACTAAGACTACGACTAATACTAAACACAACAATTTATGAGTCGTCAATGGCACAAACATCTCAATCGGAAGAGTCAATCTTAGCTGAACTAATTGGGCAGTGTGAACACCCCCTAAAACTTCAGTTTGTATTCGACCAAAAGAGCCAGATTTATACCGTTACTGCATGCTATGAAAAAATTTTCCCCGCCATAATCAGATGTGAAACAGCTCCAGTCAACTTAACTCAGGCAGCTATAAGTGTAATCAAACAGTTTAACCCCAAAGACAAAAACGCCAAAGCTACTAAGCAAAAACTAAAAGACGGTACTAACAAGGTTCGTCCCGTAACCAAAGCTAAGAAATCGAAGCCTCAAAAGTCGTCACGGATCGCCAAAAGTTTAATTTAAGGAAAACATGCAGCAAGTCAAAATAGAATACGAAGGCGCAAATTACGAAATTGAAGCCAGCACCATTGATGGTTTAGATGATGAACAAATAATCGACCTGTTGTCTCCTGGATTTCCAGGTATGGCTGGGGCAAAAGTAGTTTGGGAAAATAATTTTCATCTCAAAATTATTAAACGAGCAGGTACCAAGGGATGCCAAGATTTAATAGAAATTATAAAAGCTTGCCCCAAAGATGAACTAGCCCAGAAACTGCAACTGTTTAGTCGAATGGACGAATCAGGAATTACTCTAGCTCAGTGGGAACGAACATATCAAAACTGGGATTTTGCAAGTCTTCAACAGCTAGTCGCCAAAAGAACCCAGAAAATAGAGTCTCTAATCAAGCGTATCTATAATCAGCCCAGCAAAGTAAGACCTTGGATTTAGTAAATGTGAAAAACATAGGTTTAACGTCTCTTATCAAGCAGGTTAACAACATTTCCTACAGATATAACGGAGTTAGGTTAACTAAAATTCTGTTTAATTCTAAATATTCTGAACTAGAGCATGGCTTAATGTTAAGTGATGATGTTCTCGACAGTATTGACCAAGAACTGATTAGGTTAATTAACCAAAACTATTTCCCCTGCTACGATCCAAGGCGGTACTTTTCTGAGAGTACTAGGGAAAGACCGTATACCGGACTGCAAAATATCGCAATTTACCCAATGGGTTTCGAGCCGTCTTTCTGTGGAGATGATGACGATACTGCTTGCTGGATGTTTGTCTCCAATGTTAGCGACGAGTCCTTCAACTACTTTGGATATGATGAAGCGTTATTGACTTTGGTTGAGCATTACACAGACTGCTTCTCCCATAATCACCCTCTCCGCCTGTTAGCAGATGTTTTGCGTTACATCTGGAAAATGACGGGAAACCTCTGGCTAGATTCAACCATGGAGGTTGAAGAAGAACACATTCTAAACGAATTTAATATCAATTTGCTGCACGGAGATTACGTTCGGGCAAAAGAGGACCTAGGGAGGCTTCGGACATTTAGTAATTGGTTCAGCAAAGATATCGATTCCGCAAAACTGGAGATTGACAAAGCATTCTACCAAATGAATCAGAAACAATGATTGAAGAATTAATAAAACAGGCTAAAGCCATGCTGCTGTTCACCAAAGACTCAATTGTCTATGTTGAACGAGAACTAGGCGAAACGCTAGTTAAACAGCTAGATCCTGATTGTTTGGTCAAGGCTATTACCGATACTGATTTTACTTCGGAATGGTTCCTAGATTCTAGATGTACAGTACATAAAATAAAGCGTAATCAAGGAAAGACGGTGACTGTAGCTTCAATTAAACCTAGTGCCCAGGTGCTAAACTTCAAATCTTTCACCCTAGAATTAATTTTGCCTGGAACAGTTATGGTCTGTAAACAGCCTGATCTTTGGCTATATGCCTACAAGGGTCACTTAGGTATTCAGTCTCGACTGTATAATTTTCCTCTACCCAACATTGATGCAAATCATAAAGTTTGTTGGGGTAGCGTAATTTCATCTCTAAATCAATTTCAATCCCCTTTCAACCTTTATTTGAAATTTATTAGTTCTGAATTTAATCAAGATTACGTTAATAACAAGTCTCGCACGAGTCCAGGTAACGTTTTGATCCAGCTTAAAAAAATATCTCAGTCTCAAGCAAAATTTTACCCAGAAGATGATCTAATCAGGGCTAATTTAGTTTTGAAAGATCTCTGCTGAGCTGACGCAATGATGATAAACAAATTGATTTTAAGTAGCAGAATAATGTTGAGATATAAAGTTGCCACCACCAAACTAACAGGACTTGACTCTAACGTCTTTATTTGGGCTAAAAACGGTATTTTTCGCTCTGTTTCCAGAACAGAGTTTAAAGCAGTGGTACGGCATGCCAGAGTCACAACTCCTGGATTAGTAGAACTAACTCCTAAGTTTCGCTTACTGGTACCGTTCGTTCCCCAGCAAATAACCAGCAAAATAATTGCCCAAGTTAGGGCAAAACCCTATCTAGAACAACTATTTTATCTTTACTGGAATCAGGATGTAAGCTGCTGGAATCTAGTAATTCCCAAACAACACCAAGGAACATTATTTTGCCAAGATAAAAACCCTTTTCCGTCACCACCTGCTATCGAAATTCACAGTCACGGAACCACAAAAGCATTCTTTTCTAAAGCAGACGATCTGGAAGAGACTGGAGTTCGGATTAGTACCGTCATCGGAAACAGCCTCCACCAGCTAGAGATTGTCAGCCGAGTTTGCGCCCATGGAGCTTTTCTCAATATTTCGTCCAATTTAATATACCAAGACATTAATCAATATTGTCACGATCTATCCCTATGATTCCCCATGATTCGTCACGATTCAATCCTTATACAGGATTACAGCTAACTTTTGAAGACCTTGATAGACTCAGTGCCAGACCAATATACTTTAATTATTTCGACATCAAAATTTATGTTATTGGCTGTGGCGGAACTGGAAGCTTTTTAGTTCCTCATCTTGCCAGGATCGCAAATTGGCTAGCCCTATCAGGAAAGACAATAGACCTAACCTTAGTTGATTTCGATTCGGTCGAGCAACATAATCTCCTACGCCAAAACTTTTGCAGAGCCGAGTTGGGAATGAATAAGGCTCAGTCTTTAGCAATACGCTACAAAGCTATGTATCCCAATTTAAGAATCGGCGTAATTGAGGGGGGAGTAGGAACAATCAACTTTGAGACTAATAGACCTGTAGTCGTCATTGGTTGCGTTGATAATCCTCATGCTCGGGATAAAATTACCCAGCTGTTTACAGAGCGAAATGGATGGGGTTGCTCACCCTGTTGGTGGATAGATTGCGGAAACGGCTTCAATTTTGGTCAGGTAGCAATTGGTAATTCATCTTCTTTAGATCTGGAAGACTACGTCCTAGAACCAGCCACCTGCATCACCCTACCCCTGCCGTCAATTCAATATCCAGACCTGTTGAACTCGAACCAAGAGCAAGAGGCAAATCTATCCTGCGCAGAGCAAAATGATTTGAATGGACAAAGTCTAATCATCAATTCTCACATGGCAGTAGTCGCAGGAGAAATGGTTTCTCAACTACTAAATTCAAGACTCAGAAGATTTCAGGTAGAGGTTGACACTCTGCGCGGTTCAGTAAAGTCAAAATGGATCACCCAACATAACATAGATCAGATAATAAAAAGCGCAAGAGAGAACATTTAATTCTATCAATCATGACCACCATGGTCACTTTCGATGAACTGGTGAAAGTTTCTACTATATTCTTCATCTTTCCATTCTTTCAGGCACTTTATCAGGATTGCTAGCAGAACCAATGCCAAACCTTTCTAGCAGTCTATTCTCTAAATACAGTTCTCCCAGGGATTCCAGTATGCTGGGGTTAATTTGTGATGCTGTAATTGCCTGTTCAAGGCTGCTTCCGTTACGCAGTCTAAATACGAAGTTGCGGACTTGATTAACTACAGGGTCGTTCCCCAGCACATATTTTTCTTTAATAGCAAGTTTAAGTCCTTCTTCAACTCCATCGGCATCAACAGTCTGGTTGAAAGATACTCGAATGAGCTGGGGATTGAGCTGCTGAACGGTGGGAACAATTTTGATACCAGCACTCGTCATAATTTCCGAACTAAAGCTGAGGAGAAGGTTATACTGCTTTGATTCACCCTGACTGTTAATAGTTCTAACAATTAAATTAGGTCGGGAAGTTTGGTATGTTCCCTCAAAATCTATTTTTTTGATAGGAACCAGATGGACACTTTGGGATTCACCAGATTCGATGGGTAAATCCGTAGTATAAAGAAACCGAGATTTATCACTGGGCAGAATAAAAGTAACATATTCGCCAACTTCACTGAAGTCAATGCTGGTAGCTTTGCCAGGGTGAAGACTGACAGGGATCATACCTTGCAAAGCATCAGTGGCGGAAACTTCATCGTATTTAATGGGAACTTCTGAAGCCGTAGCTTCAAAAGATTGATATGAGGTGAGTATACCTACAGCTAAAAGTGAGGTTGTAAGAAACTTAATCATGACCAGAAGTTGATTGTAGCTGAGCTGATGACAGCGTTGTTTTAGCCTTGACTTGAAACTAAATCGTTTATCCAAATCAAATATAGTAAGAAAGTTTAGTTTAGTCTGTGACTTGAATCTGAGGGGATCGAAACAGATAACTAGATTTCCAACAGTTTAATTTGCTTAAGAGGTAGTGATGCCTCTAGTTTTGGATATATAGACGTCTAATGTTAGATAAATAAACAGTCTCTCCCTGGGGCAGTACGTAAATTTGACCCGTGCCAACCTCACGATTTTGATTGAACTCATCCGCCAAAGCAGAGCCAAAACCACTTAATGCGGAACCAACTACGTCTCGACCAACATTATTGCGAGTTTGACTCGAAACCACGGAAAATCCATTAGAAACGACACTCGTGTCTGAGGTGAGCAGCTGCTCTCCAAGGGTGCCAACGGTCGATACTCCACCTGCTGCTAACAAATTACTAAAATTATTTGTCTTCCTACTTTTCGCAACAAGGGCTGATTTTTTCTTATCTCGCAGAATTAGTTCTCCTGAAGGAATTTTTACTCCATCAATTTGAGTTACGTGGGCAGAAATTAACCCGCTACTACTTATTGAATTAACCTGAATAACAGCCGAAACACCTTTAGAGAAAATTGTTTTTCCCTGTGAGTCGAAAACAGGGTCTTTTAAAACGGCTACAATCTCCCGTGACTGCTGTTGCTGAGCTGAGATGGAACCATCCCAAACTAAAGGCAAAGATATCTCAGCCTTGATCAGACCACTATCAATAACAGTTTGAGTTACAGAGGGATTCACTACTGGTTTAAGGCGACGGCGACTAAGAATGTTTTGCTCTGCCAAAGAAACTGATCTACTGGCTATGGTAGTAGCCTCGCTACTTGGTTCAGCTTTTTGAGAAACGACAGCAGCTTTGGGCTGAGGAATTTTTCGAGTCTGAACGCCACTGCCAAAAGAGTCTGCTAAAGATTGCCACTGTTCTTGAGGAGGAACTTCAGGTACCACAGGAGTACTTACTTGTTGTGGGACGGGAGCAGGGGCAGGACGAAGTGACACTATAGGAGGAGCTGGCTGGACAGGTTGCGCTATCGGTTGAGGCTGGGGTTGAGTCAGTGTTTCTACCTCAGGCTTAACCTCAATTTTAGGAGGGCTAGTTTGAGAAAAGTGGTGTTGCTGATCCTTGAGAGCAAGCTTAGCCTGGTAGTCTGGTTCTGCCTTCACTGTTGGCTGTGACTGCTGCTGCTCCTTGACTTCAACTACTGGAGATTGTGGAGTACGTAGCAAAACTCCAAACACCAACCACAGACTACCTAACGAGAAAGCCATAATGCCTGCTATTACCAGTAAGCGGAGATAAGGATTTTCCTCCGTTAAATTTAACCCTTCTACTGTCTCACTGCTTATCAGTTCCTGATCTGTGTCTATTACCTGAGGTTGAGAGTTATACCCCGTGACCTCAGCACGATTAAAACTACCCGTAGGCGGTAACCCATCGACTTCGGGAAAATAGGATTGTTCTTCTGTAACGCTGTTTTGATGGTTCATGGTTTTATATCTTATGTAGGCTGATCTTCTATCGATACAATTTGCAGCCCGTAACGATTCATGTTGTCTATTACTTGTTGCAGAGATGTTAAATCCTTAGAAGGAATGAGGTTTTGTTTACCAGCAACGGGGATGCTTTTTATTAACAGTTTTTTGTTAAAGGGGACGTCAAAAACTTTACCTGTGGTGGAATCTATTCCTGTCCAGTTTGATACCAGCAAGACTTCCCACTCTCCTTCTCCAGTGGGAACAGGATCTTGGGAAATATAAGTGATATTGACACCACTTTTAACCGTAGAATAACGTTTGGTAGCTGTATGAATGAGTTCAGCAAGCTCGGCAGTGTAGCCAGTCCGAAAGCTGGGGGATACAGCAAAAGTCGAGGCATAAGCATTTCCAGGTATTTCTCTTTTGGTTTTCAATGGACGAACCGCCGTATCCGAACTCGTCCAATTAAAGGTCAGGTATGCCCAGCTTTGAACGAAGTTACGAATTGTTGTATCAGTACGATGTTCCGGGTCAGAAATTTGGGCATTAACCATCTGACCATCAGCTAGCTGAACTCCAATAATCTGACTTTTATTAATATGGTTAATATTGGCAGAATTTGAGCAAGATACTAAAGAATTAAACAGCAAGATAGCTAATATAAATAGCTGGAACATAACAATTCTTTGATTGCTAGTTTGAGCCAATCTTTTGACACTTTTATTCATGATTGTCTTTGGCAAGCTTAATACGATTATATGTCTAAAATATTACATTTGGTTAAGACCCACGCCTAGTTGTTCTCTTAACTAACCCTCCAGGAGATGTGAAGAGCTTTCCAGTTGCAAATCCCAGCTTACCAGCGCCACCAGATGCCATTACTGCTCCTTGTTGAACGGCATAAGACATGGCAGAAGAAACTTTATTAGAAACGAATTCTGCTAGGTTGGAGCCACCGCCGCGAGCCATATAAAAAGCTAGAGCAGGACCAACAACAGAACTAAAAATCAAGAAACCAACTCCCGTGGCGAGTTGAGAGCCAGATCTGACAATGGCTTCCGCCGTTAGCCCTACTACTCCCAAATAGAAGAATTTAACCAAGAGAAGCTGAATTTTCCCCTTAATCCAGACTTGAGTATATTTTGCTCCAACAGGCGAAAAAATAACTGCTATTACCAAAGGCAGCGCTAAGGCGTGAAGAATACTGGCTACTTCTAAGCCAAAGTTGAAGGCTAACTGAATGCCCCCAAATATAAATTTAAGCACCGCCATCATGATTGGATTAGAGGTAACAATTCGATTGCTTGTTTGAGCTATGAGACCTAAAGCATCACCGTTTGCAGCATTAGTGGCAATGTCTGAAAGAAATGCCAAAATGTCCTTGGCATATTTAGCTGCTGGATTGTTGAGAATAGGATCGTTTTGCTCTGCCGCAGTAGCAATTTTTTCGATTTCGGCTGCCTGAGTTTGTAGACAGTCTAGCGATTCTTGTCCAGATAAAGAGTTACATTCATCAAGAAGACTGTCAACGAGATCCCGAGCGTCATTAGTCAAACTGATGTTTTTTAGAGAGTCTGCAATACTAAGGTCAAGAAGCTGTGTATTTGCTAAAGTTTGGATCAAATTATGATCAAAAAAGTAGGTTATCTTGAGTATGTTGCTAACTAAAAAACCGTTGCCTCCCAATAAAACAGCGAGAATTAGCACCATGACTACGCCATTGATAATGTAGGGTTCACGCTTAGACTGGTCTAACTTGAATCCGTCCCAGGCATATACGAGCATAGCTAATAAAGCCAGGTCTAGACCTCCAGCAATTGTCGCTTTCCAAAAAGCCGAATCAGTATTGAAAACGACTCCTTCCCAAACCGTTAAAAATGATTCCGCCAGGGCATTGGATACAAAGCTGTAGTTTTGCAGGATGTCTAGGGCATCTCCTACTGCATAATCAGGTATTTCTGCTAGTAAAAACGTATTAGAAAAGATTGATGAAATGTCCATGCTAGGGTTCCTCGTATAAAAACATCGGAGTTCCAACAATGCCCCAAGCAGTCCTACCTAGGTCAGAAATAGCCCGCTTTTCTCGACGGCGACCAGTTGCTTCCATTGAAAGATAGCGAGACTGCTGCAACGCCAGGTTGATCTGATTAGCCCGATCCCCCTGCGCCTGAATACCTTGATTCGAGAGCATTCCCAGCATCTGGCTATTAATCCCCATCTGCTCAGACATATTTTGCAAAATTTGCTGCGACACGTCAGTATCGGCTGAGTCCTGGGACAGATTTCCACTCTTTCTCAAAACCTGCTCTACCTCAATTAGTGATGCGGCAGAAATTTCTTGAGCTGAGGCAGAGGTCGTGCTGTTGGAAATCGCGTCTCCTATCAACTCCCGCTGGATTTGGTCTGCTTCATCTCGATTGATACTGTGGCTGTTGCTATCCCGCCTCTCTAGCTGACGCGACAAGCCTTTAGCCGCAGTATCGTTGTTTGTGATTACTTCCTCAACCGTCTTCCAGTCGGGAATATTAGACTGCAAAGTTCGGTTATTGATGTCATCTAGTATGTCTAGATACTTAACTACTTCTCGAAAAACTCCTCCCAGACCTAGACTGTCAGCAATGGTTTCGGCAACGCCTCGATCGTTACTAGGTAGATTATCGATTACAATCTCTTTCCCATCCGCCTGGGTTTTCGCCCTAGCCTCTAGCTGAATCAACAGGGGCAAACACAGGCTAACGAGTAGAATAAGGTATTTTAGTTTCATAGTTTGGATTAGTTCAGAATTGATGGTTTGGATGACGTGCGATTTTGATTCTCTTTGGCAAACTGACACAGCGCAGTCCATTTACTTTCTCCATTGGCTAAAGCCTTTTGCATGATTTCGTTACGAAGTTTGACCTCATCGCTTCCATTGGCAACAAGGGCTAAATTAAGATGTGATGGAAAAAATCGTGTTTGCCAAAACTGATTTTGAATTTCCAGTAGCCAATGGGAACAGCCCCGCTCTTTATCCGTTGCGTAAGCCTGAGTCGAGTTTTCGTAAATCAATGCAGGGTATTTTAGGGTTCTTACCAGACTTTCAGCGGCATCGGTAGTAATTCGACCGGTAAGCTTGAAAGAGAGGTTATTGAGAATGTCCGATGATGCGGAGCAGTTGAGAATCGCATCAATATTAGTGGTGGTTGTTAGCATAGACACCCCAGACTTACGGGACATGTTGTGCATCGCCCCCCAAACTTGGGCAAAGCCAGATTTTTTCAACAGGTCAGCAATTTCATCCCCCACAATTAGGGATTTGGGATGACGAAGGGCAAGACGAATACAGGTACTTTGAATAGTTTGTGTAACCAGCGCCTGATCCCGTTCCGACTCAAGATTTGTTATGGTAAAAAACTTGAATTTACAGTCTGGGTTGAAGGAACTGGGGGAACCGACGGTTTGACCTAGGCTAGAATGTAGAAGAGCCTGAACTTGGCTTTGAATTTGGTTTATGGCTATTTTATCTAGCTCTTCAAAATCTTTGAGCTTGAGCTTTTCCTTGGTGCAAAACTTTAACCAGTCTACTAATGTAGGAATCTTTGACCATTCATCAGAACCAAAACCCGCTTCAAAGGCTTTATTGATTCGTCTGACGATTTTGGCATCGCTAGTGAATTTGTCCGTAGTGGCTGAAACTAGAACTTCAACTCGCTGGCTAAGCTGAGGGTTATCTTTGATTCCAAACATGATGTAGTTAACCAAGGTCATGGTTACGGTCGATCGCCACTGGTTGAATCTGACCAGGTAATCGTCCCCCTTGTAGATTCTCAAATCCGGTGGTTCAACTAGGTTAGTGGAGTGACGACTGATATCGACATGACTTCCCTTGACCATGCGCATCGGAAAGTCAAAACTGCTAGTGCTGCCAACTGCTGAATCGATCCCAATCACTGGAATATTGTGAAGTCGAAAGTCCAGCATAATTTGCCAAAGCAAAATTGTTTTACCAGAACCCGACTCACCGATTACCAGCACTCTTTTGGTTTCTAGTCGGTGTGTATCAAGGTAGATGGGCTTTCCTCCTTCTGCAATTAGTTCAATACCCTCGTCATGAACGTCCGCTAAGGCAATGTTGGGCAGATAACGTGGCAGGCTGATATTGTCTAGCTTAATACGGCGATCCTGAAACCCGAAAAGGCTAGTATTTTGCAAGATTCTTCCAACAGAAATTGGCAAAGTTTCTAACCATAAAGCCCAAACCGCATTCTCTTGACGCTTGAGGTCTCCATTGAAATGACGGCTAAGTTCTGCACAAGCTTGATTAAGGGTTTTGGGATCCTGCCGATAGACTTTAGCAACAAAAGACAAATATACTCCAGCACCCCCTCCACCTATCAGTTTTTGAGCCTCAAAGGATGCCTCAAGCATCTGCTCTGAGGCTACATCTCGACCCACGGCTCCGTCCTCAGCCGTCAATTTGGCAGAGTTAACCTGGGCAATGGTCTGTTCCAAGTGTCTGTCTAGAACCTCAGCTTTTACTGGGTTGAGCTGGATTACGAATTCTGTATCTGTAATGTCCTCTCGCCTTAGAATGTCGAACAGGTAACGCAGTTGCTGCTCTTTTGTCAGCTTACGCTTACTGATATCCTCAATTGTTAGTAAGCCACAAACCTGATTTCTACCTGGCAGGTAAACCTGATCGTGACGTTGATTGTGCTGTGGACATGAGTATAAATGACCAACCCCCCTAGTAAGCACGGATAAAGGATGTACTGAATTATTAACTATTTCTGCAAATTCTCGACCATCCCAGGTCCAATAGTTGGGGATTGCTTCAGGTTTGGTGTGGCGAGGGTTGAATTGATACCATAGGTATTCCCAACTCTGGTCAAGACTTAGGGGAGTTACGTCAAGTTTCCAAACCGTTTTAAGAATGGATTGCCAAATGTTGAAGCCCTGAACGTATGCCTGTTCAAGGGATGAGGTTATGAATTCCTGCTGTAGCTGATGAGTATCTCCTGTAATCCCAGACAAAATTTTGTTGCAGTTACGAATAATCCTGGACACTATATCAGTCCCACCCTCGTCACGAGAAAAGGAGAAGGTACAGCTAATCACAAAGCTAAAGTTTTGCTTCAAGCCCTGCCTTGACAAAGACTGAGTTCTTCCCATGTCGGATTGAACCAGCAATGATATGTCATCATGATCGCAGTTGGCAATTGATTTTTCCAGCTGTGCTATGCGATTAACATCGGAAGTGTACTTCTCACAGTAGAATGTAACCGATTCCCCCAGAAGGATTTCTTTTATAGCGGTTTCTATAGATTCAATGTAGGATTCGGGCTGTTCCTGCAAAGTACTGGTATGCCAAGGATACACTCTGAAAAGAAACACTATTTGATGTTCTTGGTTTTGGGAAAGCCACATACCTCCCAGGTCTTTTCCCTCTAGGTTGAACTGAATTGGGGAAACTAAGTTTTGATACCTGCTAAAGGAGGGAAAAACCTCTTTCTTACCATTCTGAGACATTTCGACAAAGGGTGGTGGTTTTGCTGTTAGTTCTTGGTCTTTAATCAAGCCCTTCACCTCTGGAGCACGACGTTCGGGCACTGGAGAAAAATAGGGTAGCCTTGTATACCTCCACTCTTTACCAGGCAAAGGTCTAACCCGATCAAGAAGAAGATGAGGCTGGGAGCCTGTTGCTGCGAGCCAAGTTAGCCCAAAAAAGCCAAACGTCATTCCAAGATGCTTTTCCTTCCCTCCTAGTGAACCCACAATTAAGAAGCAAAAAAAGGCTATTACTCCCAAAGGCACTATCTGAGATGATGGGATAATCCAAAAGAATTTAGCCTTTCGGTTGAGAGAAGGGTTAATAGATATTAATTCTGGAGTTTTCATAATTGATTAGGTTCATCCCGACATAGAATTAACATCAGTTTTGGATAAGAACATTAATCTGTAGAGATAGCTATATCGATTACTAGCCAGGGGATTAGGTTTATCCAAAACTGACGTGAATTAGGTTCCCGTAGCAATCACCGCTGTCATAATGTCGATTGCGATGACAATACCAAAAAGCCCCCCAACAAACATGATGATTGGGGTCATGGATTGACCCTGCTGCTGCTGTTGCCAGGCAGCAAAACCCCCACCAAGGGCAACTAAAACTAGGGCAATACGGATAAAGGTAAAAAGAGTCGTTATCTGAGCAGCAGAGACTGATCCCACTCCACCACTAGTTACCAAAGTTTTGAATGCATCCTCCAGACCAGTCAGAAATAGAGCGTGGCTGGGCTGCCAAGCACTAAGGGTTATCGTTAAAGCCATAAATAGGCTAAGAGCGTGCCAGACTGATATTCTAGTTTTGAAAGTCTTAGAGACTGCTGGCAGGCATCTAATAATAAAGAATGTACTAGATACGACTACGGCACTAAACAAAATTGTAATCAGCAGGGGCAGATCCGTTACGGCTAGATATACGGCTCCAAGTGAACCTCCTAGAGCATAGGGTAGATCTTTCTCGTCAAGCTTCCAAATTGAAGAGCGTGTTTTAGATATAGGTGTATTTGATAAAGTCATAGCTAGAAATTTAATAATCAATATGTAATATGTAATAGCTATGTCTAAAGTAACGGAGTGCTTAATCCTAAACTCTAGGATTAAGCTCGGATTAACTCAGCAATTTTGCTTAGGCATATTCAACTATTCTGCTCTCTAAATCGCACATTAATACGAGGACAGCTATTTAAAGAGACAAATCAACTTCAGAACTTCTATCACGCTGCTGTGATTTTATCTTACTGTGCTGAACTGAGTAGCTATTGAGTGCCAGGCTTTCTGCCGCAACAAATTTTTCCATGATGCTAAGCTTAGTCTCATCCTTAACGGTACTATATACTTGCGTTCCTGATTCGGTTGTCATCGACTCGAACAACTTCACTGGGGGATCTTGAGAGGTGTTACTTATTGCAATATAACCATCATGAGTTAGGTTAACCGTCAAATGATGATTTTGCTGGAGGAAATCATTGATCTTGTCTAAATCACCCTGATGATTGGAAATTAGATCAATCAAGTTTTGGTCTACTTCAGGGGTGTTATCGACCTCGATTTCGGGAACCTCTGTGTCTGTAGCTGCTTCAGCCTCAGTTTTTGCTTCTACGGTTATTTCAGTGTTGATATCGGTACGAAAAGCTACTTCTGCTCGCGGCTCATTGGCTTTAACCTCAACGTCTGTTTCGGATTCACTTTCTAGTACCGTTGCCGATTTTTCTACCAGAGATGCCTCTTGGTCATTGGATTCAAGAGAAAGGGCTATCAAGTTCAGGCTACGCTCAATGTTAACCAGCTCCTCTAACATCTTATCTACAGTTTGCTCCACCGCACTCAGTTTGTCATCAAGGGTAGCGTTAGATTTTAAAAGTTGATCGATCGCGCGGCTATTTGAATTGACGGGATTTGAAATCTTACTAGACGACGGCGCATCCTTTTTCAGTGTAGATTGGGCTACAGTTCGATTTTGGGGGCGAGGCTTATTGCTAGTAGATAAAGATTGGGTATCGGACTCTGATTTATCCAGGGCACCAATCAGTTCATCACCCAGAGTATTTATCCTGTCATTAATTTGAGTCTTTTTATCTTCAATTAGCTTTATTTGCTCGACAATTTTATTTAATCTGGCATCGCGAACTCCAGCAGGAATATTTTTAATAAAGTTGCCCAAAATCAGCAAAGTATCACCATACAGTTGGACAGGGTTAATGCTACCTTGAGCCATATCTTTGAGCAATTGACCCATGGACTTACTTAGGTCACCTATGCCCTCTAGACCACGATTCAGCTTACGCGAACTCCGAGCTTGTTGAGGTTTATATGCTGAAGGCTGCCTAAGCTGAGGTGCTACCCTTGGGGTAAAATTATGCCCATTGTCTGGTTGAACAAGGTTAGGTGTAGAAACTATATTCTGATTATTAGATGGATCGTAGCCTTGGTATGGGTTATGGTTGACTTCTTGTCCTGATACAGTCTGATTAGGGATAGGTGGGACAGAGTTAGGTAAAGGCAGTACCTGATTGGAGGCGGTCTGGTTAGGGATAGCTGGAACAGGGTTAGGTAAAGGCTGTGGCTGATTAGAGAGGGTCTGGTTAGGGATAGGTGGGACAGAGTTAGGTAAAGGCAGTACCTGATTGGAGGCGGTCT
>JBCBIE010000011.1:60538-84038 GCA_038524995.1 Cyanobacteria bacterium J06621_8 | reverse complement strand
GGTTAGGGATAGCTGGAACAGGGTTAGGTAAAGGCGGTACCTGATTGGGTACAGTCTGGTTAGGGATAGGTGGAACAGGGTTAGGTAAAGGCTGTGGCTGATTGGCGATAGGTGGAGCAGGATGGGACACAGGTGTTGCTTGAGGAGTTGTTAACCCAAGCTGAGCCGAAATTCTTCCTGCTACCACGTCAGGACGAAGTTGAACTAGCTGTTCTTTCGATACTCGTCCTTTGGGTTGGGAGTCTTTAAGCAAAAAATAGCTGCTACTGGTTAGCCCATTTATAGTCGCAGTAATTTCTGGTACTGGTTGTGAGCCTCGAACTGGCTGATTGATAAGGTTGAAGGTAACTACGGGATACTGACCGCTCTGGGAATAATTGTTGGCTAAATTTTGGGCATTAGCTAGATAAAATTCTGGGGCAAAAACTCCCTGCTGCAAACACTGCTGAGCTGATGCCTCCAAAAGACCTCTTGCATAGTTTATTTGGCTAAAATCTTTGATTCTAGAGGCTTTGGTACTTGTACTATTGTTAGAATAATTCATCACTTAATTTTTTTTTACTAGATTAAATTTAAGAATTAGATCACCATACAAAAGTCGAATAAGAACGTTATCATTTGCTCATAACGATGTGTAAATATATATAACAAGCACATTTGAGCTTGACTTAGAACTATATTTCTAACTGAATTTCCGAACTTATTTGATTGGGGTTTTGTTGGTCTATCTTCCTAAAAAGCTCCTGATTTTGAGACCGAGCCTGCATGATCGCGTCTATACGGGATTGAGTCGAATGCCCCTTTCCCCCAGACCGATGGCGATCACGAGTCACAATTCTTCTACTTCGGAGCTTTTTAGGTCTTGAGGGCATCTCTATTTCTGGAACGGTGAAAGACCCTGGTCGGACAAATACGTCTAACGATTTTTTATTAGTAAATACCTGACCAACAAAGCTGGATTGGACTGGCAACTGATTAAAGTCCCGAGAAAACATGCCTAAAGAGTAATAATTGCCGTCAACAGGACTTTGCATGTAAACCAGAGGATGCCCATTACGATCTGATTCGGGATTGTCAAGAATACCAACGTAAAAGTTATGTTCTTGACCTCGATACCCAATCCCATCAAGGTCATGTTGGGCATAGGCGTTTGCATTCTTCCCCACCAGTCTGAGCTGAATCGGCTCTCTACCTAGTGCCTTAATCACTCTTTCTGGCATAATGGAAAAGACTAAAGATGACCTGCGTTTGAAGCTTGGCGTAATCCAGTCGGAATGTCTCGGGGCAACGATATTAATAGGCAAGTTGACATTATCGTTGGTTTTGTAGGTAAATAATCTATTGTACAAAGCAGGGTTCTGATAACCTAAAAGTTTTGCTGCTTTGTGAATATCTATCAAATCATGCTGCCTAGCAATGCTTGGGTCATTATAGGGATCAAATAAATCCTTTACGCTAGGGTCTATTCGTTTAATAGCAAATACCGCACAGGGCTTACTGGGATGGACGGTAACTTCAAATTCTTGACTATGTGCCTCCAAAATCTCTTTGACATAGCCCGCACAGTCTTTCCTCCCTAAGTGAGCAAATAAATTAGATTCAAAAGGGGCTTCTACAATATAAGCAGGTAAATTTTTAGTTAGATCCCTTTGATATTCGTGTTTAGACTTCTGGTAAGTGTAAATGCCAGGATCGTAATGGCGACAAATATCAAGACATTTACGACGGGCAGTAGATTCTGAGTACTTTCGATGCTGCCTCTCCCACAATTCAGCAGCCAACTCATCCTTAGCTATAGTATTCAGCTGAGACATTACAATCTTGTCTTTGAGGAATGCATAAATTTCCGAAAATTTACTTTTGGTTTCCTGAGAATCGAAAGCATTCCCCTGAACCAGATTTATCACAGATTCGTTATAGTTTTGTAATATTACTGTTGCCAGTTGATTGACGGCATTTCGAGAGTGTGGGTCTAGAGCTTCTAGATTGGGCTGAAGCAAGTATTTATAGGACAAAACGTCCATCTCCTTTAATTGACAGCTTTCCCAGACCTGGTTAATTTTGTGGGGTAAGATATCAACTACTGAGGGATTGGCCGCGATGGGCATCGGTGCAGAGCTATATAAACGCTCATCCTGCTTACTGTCAAAAAAGGGTAGGGCAAAAACTGGATTGCTAAGATTTTGATCTAACCTGGGGTAATAATCGGTATATCGAGTAGCAGATTTGGGACTGTCAGTCTCAATCTGCAAAGCGTCAAAAAGAACTTCAAGCAGAGCCTGCTTATATTGGACAAACTTTTCTTGGTCTTGTGGGTCTGATTCGGGATTGGGTTGAGCACAGTTAACTCGACCTACGGCATTAGCCATCAGTCCAATGGAGTTAGTTCTAACCATCAGGGCAGTTCTCCTGAGATTAACTCCAGAGTAAGGCTGCTTCAACCGCTTGACTACAGGTTTAAAATCACGATTGACGTCATTGCCTTCTTGATCCAGACGGATTTGGGCACTGCGAGTTTCTGCTGCAATGGCAGGTATGACGTCACAAGGAGTAACGATTAGCTGATCTCCATCAAAATCACACTGATGGTAGTTCATTGCGTCTGAGGGATTAATATAGACACACCCTTTAGTTTGAAGCAGATTGGAGTTTTGGTCGTTGAGTACGGTGTAGATCCGAATGTTGTCTTTGTTAATAATCGGATAACGAGTCACCAAAACTTTACAGCCATGCTCAAGGTGGGGTGCCACAATCGTGCCTGGTTTAACTTCAGCTGGCTGAGCCATGGCAGACCCTAGGGTAACTGCTCCTTTAGTAGCCAGCTCAACCCAAGTTCGTCTCAGCTGATCTCGACAAAACGAGGCTACTTTGGGGTGATATGCCAGTTCTCCACGGGTATCGGCACGTAAAATCTCAATCATGCCAAATTCTGACTGATCTGAGTCAGAAGCTTCATTTTCCAAGCTAATTATCTCTTTTCTGCGGTCATGCTTTTCTACAATATATCGAGCCAAGAGTCTGTAATCATCTTGTAACCTCTTTAGGTATTCTGCCTCAGCCATCGTTGGTGGCACAATATCCTGTTCGATCGCTTCAGGGGAATACCACTGCATAAGCTGCCAGGAATTTTTGTATTCTCGCAGCTGGGCGTTGGCGTTATTACCCATGATTAATTCTGGCAGCTCATAGACCCCACAGGCAATGCGGTCTAGTCCCCAGTCATAATAATGGGCTAAATTATCTAAAGCCTCTTTACTCGGCTGTTGCAGGATGTAGGTTTGACCATCAGAAGAATCGGTGTGATAGCTAACTTGATGGTGTTGCAAAATACTAGGTAAATAAGCCAAGTTATTTTGTTGCTGGAGGGTAAGGTTAGGCTTAATTTTTAAGTGCCAACGGTTATTTATTTGGCTGACTTCCATTGGACCAGAGTTTTTTGACCAACCCTTAATAGAGCTGCGGTCAAGTATTAGGTCGTAGCCACGATTCTCTGTACGTCTAGAATCTACCGCCACAGTACCCTTTGCTATAAATGGCGGCAGGTTAGCAAGGGGACTAACATTTGCCAAACGGAACTGAAATGGAGTATTTTCTCTGCCTCCCAGAATTTTCGCTAGGCGAGGCGATATCTTTCCGTGGCAGTCACCCACCCTAAGGTCAGCGGCTACTTTGCGCTCCATCTCGTTGCTATGCTCAAAATCAACTACTTTGACGGTTACTGTCTGGTCTAGCTCTGCGATTCCTTCTCGACAGCTGGATACCAACAGCGAACCGTATCTACAGCAGTTGTCCAGTTGAGTACCAAAAAAACGATCTCTCACCAACTTAGCCGTTTCAGGGTTACCAAAATAAACCGTGTTACCCGATGCCAGCAACACCTGATTGTTTTGACCAAAATTTAAATTATCAAGCTGGGATAGGTAAGTCTGTTGGTTATGTTGTCTATCGGCTGTAGCGTTTAGCAAATTGTCGTCTATGCGAACAGCAATAATTTTATCGGCTATGTCATCAACCAAACGAGTCAACAAACAGTCTCCCAAGTCCAAAATACCGTCAAAGTTTTGCTTAGAAACGCTATAAATTCTGATTTGCGATTTGGGGTTTATCCCCTCACTGTTGTTTACTGCCTGGTTACTAAACCCTTGACTGTTGATTTCTTCCACTATCATAGCTGTGGCTTAATACGACTGATGTCTTTCTTAAGCAGTTTAGTATTAGCTATTCGGGACAGCACTAATTTAATCAAAAAGCTGCATCGTATAGTTGCAATGCTCAATGTTCGCTCACTTTGCCCTATAAGCCTTACGGCAGGTTGATCAGGACTTTATTTTGCTCGGTATGCCTAAAATTAAATTTCTATTGGGAACATCCCCAGCTCAGATTGAATTTAATCCTAACTTAGTCTGCAAAGATTGGACTGATTTGAACAACGTATCCAGCAACTGCCAAGCCTGTTCACTGTGCCTGACACGCACTCAAGTAGTCAACGGTCGATTCAATATCAAAAATCAATTCAATCCAAATCACGGTTTAAGCCCATCCACTCACCTCCTGATTATCGGCGAAGCACCAGGTCGAGTGGAAGACGAACAGGGTTATGCCTTTGTTGGTGACTCTGGCAGGCTATTGGACATCATGCTGGACTCGGTGGGGATAAATTCCTATTTCGTCACCAATATCGTGCGATGCCGACCCCCTCATAATCGTAATCCCACCCAAAACGAAATTAAGAGCTGCCAAAATTTTTTAGAAAGTGAAATAGCCTTGGTCAAGCCCAGAGCTATTCTTTGTTTGGGTAAGTCCGCTACGAAAGCCATAGTCGGCAGTGGTGGCAAATTTGAAAGGCTTATGCTGACTCAACATAAGTTTTATGAGTATCCAGTTTGGGTAGCCTATCATCCAGCTTATCTCCTACGGCAACCCTCACTAGAGGAGCATAGTCCTAAATGGCAGGTTTGGCAGGTTCTGTGTCGAGTAAGAATTTATTTGGATGAATTAGAAAACAACGGATAAACTCATCATTTATACAGAAAAGACATAATAAAAGGCGGCTAACGCCTTAATAGCTGAGAAATTAAAGTTTAATGCCGAAAATCATGCCTAGGGCTACTAAAAAAACTAATTCAACTAAAGCTAAGGAATGTGAGCTTACCGTCAAGCCATCAGTGTTAGAAGAGAATTTGAAACTGCTGTATGCAGCAGTCAATATTGGTTCTCTAGACCGATTAAACATTGAGGTGGGTAATAGCAAAAGCATATTTTACGTAGGCGGGGATGTCTGCATAAAGATATCTCACAAAGCAGCTAAAAGTTTGCGACATCCTCTAGTTCAGGTGAGCTGTAAGCAGCTACGCGATTATGCTTTGAAGCTTGATAAATCTCCCCACAAGCTGCGTTTAGCAGCGGAAGAAATCACCCTTTCCAACCAAAAACAGAGCTATCAGTACTCTTTATGCTCCTATCAAGACGTAATCCCTCAAAACGAAGCAGAGTTTACTCCCTGTGCCAAAGTCAATATTAAAGAGTTTCAGGCAGCCTTAAAGATCGTAGCTGATTTTACTGATACGGACGCCAAGAACGTTACCAGCGGAGTACATTTTCAGATTAAGCCACAGCTAGACCCTGACGCTGAGACCAACGACCATTCTCTAATAGTTACTTTAACGGGTGTTTCCAATTCAGCTCTAGCTCAAACAGTAATGTCTGCTACGGCGATTGATAGTGATAGTATTGGCGCGTTTGAGCCAGTTGAATTTGTTCTGTCCAAGAAAGTTTTGAGTTTAATTGCCAGCTATGCCAAAGATTTTGTCATCGCTATTGATGATGAAACAAGGTCAGTACAGTTTTCCTGGGGCAGCACCAGCCAAGTTGTTTGCTCTACTCAAACCCTTAAAGGCAGCTATCCCAATCTTGATGAGGTTAAAAGCCAGATGGAACATAACGATGTCGAAATCGAGTTAAACACCCAGGAACTAATATCAGCTTTAAAGCGACATCAAGTGAGCTCAAAAGAGGTTAATCTCATCATTGAAGAAACTCAGTGTACCGTATCTCAAAATAATGATGTCGGCAGCGGCAGCGAAAATTTATTTTGCCACAATCCTACAGAAAACAAAATTGAGCTGTGGCTATTCGTAGACTATTTCCTCAAGGTATTAGATTTGATTAAGGAGAAAACGGTAAAGCTCAAGCTATGTCTAGAGACAGATCAAGGCGATGATGATGCGGCTAGTAATCATGTTTTGATTCAGGAACAGTCTAATTTTTTCTGTCTTGCTCAGTTGGTTGAGACTAACGATTAATAACATCAAATCAGCTTCAATAGCTTCGATAACTAGGGCAATGATTTCAAGTTAATACGATCTGATGGGAAAAAGGTTGGTTTTATTAATCTATTGAACCTCAAGAATTTTATTGATTAGTCATTGTCCTTGCGGACTAATAGCTTGATTGATTGCTCATTTTTATAAACATTTCAAGCACTTAACACTTAACATTCAATAACCCCTACCTGCCCTAACGGGACGAGGTAGGGGAGTGCTAGATTCAGCTAGCCATAACCATTGAATAGCGCATGAGCCTTAACCTGATACGTACTCTCAAGTATTTCGCCGAAGGCAGAGGTCACTGCTGGCGGGGGCGAGTAGATATAACTAATGCTCCGTTCTTTGTGGTTCGTAGACCGCCTATTTCTCGTCGCCAGTTACACCTGATGCTACCCAGTAAAGGAGGTAATCGGCGTAAATATGGTGGGACGATTACCAGACACAATATCCGAAAGGGAGATTATGTCGAAGCAGAGAAGGCTGGAGTTATATACCAAGGTTGGTGTTCTGGTAATACGGCAAAACAGATAAGCGTTTCAAATGCTGTCTGGAAGCGCATCGGTCAGTTCACTGCATCTAAAGTAAGGCTGTTGCGACGTTCAGCAGGATTAATTTGTACACAGGAAACGAATTTCAACGTCGCAGTTTAATTACTGGTTTTCGTTTCCTCCCCCACCTGCTGAAAGCAAGGTAGGGGTATCCACAAAAACATTTTTCGATGAATCTACCCCTCAAGTACAGACCAACTCGGTTCGAGGAAATCGTTGGTCAACAGATACCCGTATCCATAGCCAGAATTAGCATTGCCCAAAGTGAAGATAAGCTTCAAACAACTTATCTTTTGGTTGGGCCTTCTGGCTCAGGCAAAACCACTCTCGCCAGAATTATGGCAAGAAGCTTCAACTGCAAACAAAGAGAGAATGACGAACCCTGCGGAGACTGTAGCAGCTGCAAGGCTAGTCTTAACCATACGAGCCTTGCCATAACTGAAATAGATGGAGCTGACAGAAACGGTGTCGATGATGTTAGAGACATCATTGAAAAATGTCAGCTTAACGTAATCAATAACAAGTATCGGATTTTCATCATCGATGAGGCTCACCAAATGAGCAAGCCAGCTCAAAATGCTTTATTGAAAACCCTAGAGGATACTCCACAAAATACAATCTTTATTCTCTGTACCACAGAAGAGGATCGGCTTTTAGAAACGATCAAATCTAGAGCAAGGATTCTGCGGTTTTCTACGGTGAGTAAGGCACTAGTTACAGGATTTCTACTCAATGTGGCTCATCACGAGAACATCGAACTGAGTGAAGCTGAAGCCCAAGTAATATACAAATACAATCAAGGTTCTATAAGACGCTCACTACAAACAATTTCGATGCTGTCAGACGGGATTACCGTAGCCAATCTGTGTCCTGTTATCAAAGAAGATGATTTACTCCAGCTATTACTCTGTTTCCAAACCAAGGACTACCTGGGCATTAACAGCATCCTAGAAAAAATAGTTAGTCAAGGATTTGAGTCTAGACAAGTTTTGGAAAGTTTAGTCGATAAAATGATAGAGCTGATGGCTAGTAAGAGGTATTCCTCGGAATTTGTTGCTAATGCCAATCGGGTAGTTGAGACTATTGTACCCAGAGTAACATCTTCAAACTATAGTGAATGCCGTTTTACCCTCTACCATGCTGCTGTAGCCTGGCATGTTGAACCTAGTTCTTCGTCTGAGTTACTTCCTAATTCCTCGGCATTAGAGTCCAGCCAACAGCACATCATTACTATTTCCCCACAGGTTGACGGTTCTGTCACAGAATCAGCTTCAAATGGTTATGCCGTGGCAAATTCTGATTCCAATTTGCACTCTCCACAACAATTTGCTCAGAATTCTCCTGAACATCAAGCAGTTCCCAAAACTGTTGAATTTGCCCTACCTACAGGACATGACCCCTATCCTGTTTGAACTTCCATCAGCTTCAGCCGATAAAGCTCTACTGCACAAAATATTCGAGGTAGTAGAGCTTAAAGCGACTATTTTAAACTTCAAACACAGCACAATCCATCACTTACTTACCATGCTATACCTGTTTATAGGCAACGACTTTACTGCCCATCAAATACAAATCTCTAAACTATTGGGAGAAATGAATCTGCATCCTCCAAAAGTCATTGAAGATTTAAAATCAGGTTGCTCAAGATGTCTTACTAACAGTCTATTGTCTGAAGTGACTGTCACAAAGGTATCTGTCCAAACTCAAGACTTGAAGTTCTTAGAACCCAAACTAATCAAGCGACTACATTCTTCACTGAACGTTCTTATTCTTTTGTGCCAAGACTTCAATGGGCAAGCCAAAGTGGGCAAAATTCTAGAGCCTTATGTTTATGCTTCAGCCAGTTTGCCCAACACTTGGGATAAGAGGGGCATTAAACAGAATATTGATTTGTATGCAAAAAGGTTGGGACTATATTTATCTCCAGGCGTCAAGGAATATCTAGTAGAAGCAGTCAATAATGATTTGCCAGTAATTTATAACGGTTTAAGCACTATTTCTTTACTATCTAGTAAGCCTGAGATGGAGCTGGTCAGGCAAATAATACCATCTATTTACGCTAGTTCAATCGAGCTAAAGGATATGATCCTGGAGCGTAGACGTGACTGGATCCCCGAATATCTTGATAGGCTAGTACTTATTACTACTAAACAGCAGGCAATAATAGGAGCCTTGAAATATCAATTCTCAACGTTGTTACAGGTGGCAGTGGGTATTGATGCAGCTCTAGACAACCAAGGAATTGCTCAAATAGCAGACATAAATAACCCCAAACGAATTTACTATCTCAGACAGGAACTGCAACAAGTATCGGTTCCACAATTAGTTTGGCTTAATCAACAGCTGCTAGAGGCTGATAAATCATACTATAGCTTGCCATGTTTAAAGGCAAAACTAGTCTATATGTGCTGCTATTAATTCAGTATGCAAAAAAAATTATTGACGAACGTAAATCAATACAAAGATACATTCAACATAATAGTTTTTGCTTGAAAATATCGCCACTGAGGGAGTTGTAATAACACTATAAATTAGAGGGATTGATTCCTTATATAAACCTTTTTCTCTTTTCTACTGCTCTAGATTTTCTGTGTCTTTTTCCTTACCTATTCGTGGAATAAGTACTTGACTCTTCATCATCATAAAAAGCAATGAAAAATAAAAATTATAAGAGAAAAGATCGGACTATCTCTATCCGTTTAACTGATGATATGCTTCAGGCTTTAAATGATTTTGTTGAGGAACAAAATAGCAGCAAAACAGAAGTAGTGCGTGAAGCTCTGCGAAACTATCTCAATTTACCGCCCCAGTCCTTTGACAACAGACTAAAAGATTTGGAACAGCGAGTATCATTCATTGAGGATAGATTAGATTCACAATCATAATCAATTAGTATCCATATTAGCGAATAGCTTTATTACCTGGTAGCGTATAGTAATCTCTTTATTGTTAACTACTTCAAACTTATTACGAATTGATTCTAAATGAGTGTTAAGGGTTGATCTAGAAATTGTTAGTTGAGACATGATGTCAACTAAGTTTGAACCTTGAAGATAAAGATCAATAATTTCTCTCTCTTTGGGGGTAAGGGATTCTTTCTTGTGAAGATATTCGTCAAAAGTTTTAAATAGATCATCTAAAATATGCAGGTAAGAATTTTGAGGCGAAAGACCTGGATGACATACGATTCCACTTTCTAAAGCTTTTACCACTAACGGCAGCTGTTGGGTTAGGTGATCCTGCATAATGATACTAATACAGTGACCACCCACAGACAGTAACCAGGGTACTAATTTGACCTGATCACAATTATCACAAAAATATATTACTCGAAGATTTTGTTCAACAGCTAACTGTACAAAGCTAGGAATGTCTTTTGACGGTAAACACCCTTTTTTGAGGAGGAGCAGGTCGTAATCCTTTGCCAAGTATTGTATGAACTCTGCATTATGATTTTCTGGACATAGACTTATTAACTCGTAGTCATCAGGAAAGTGTGGTTCTATCCCGAAAATATCGAAACTGTTATTACTAAGCAGTACGGCAGACTTCATATGACTAAATCTGAATTCTATAATCCATTCTAATGGGCATAGCAAAGCCAAAGGTTTAACAACTAAAGGATAAATGCACTTTAGTATTTTTTAAAACTTTGAGTTTTTCAATCTATAGCAAAATTGACCAGCAAGATAAGCACAAAATTATCCAGCAAGAGTCAAGAAAACCACTAAAAACTAAGCACATTCCTAATTTACAGAGGAATCTAAAATCAGGATGGCTACTTCTTTATCTATATCATTATGATGCCATTCTACACGGTAGATGGGAATATTGGTCAAAATTGCAGCTAGTTCCAGCTAGTAAAATTCATTTCTTATATGAACTAAATTCAGAAAAGAGAAAGGCAAATATTCAGCAGCATATTTTACCCCCAGAGCCAATACCACAGATCTTTTTCAGCGAAGATTCTAGTCTTAATTGTAAAGGAGATAAAATGATTCAAATTTGTCTAGAGGCAATGCTGACAAAAGGAGGCTATGGCAATTTATTAGCCAGAATCGAGTATTTACTGGACTGGTTACTCTACGGATTTGGTCATCCTATAAGTGCTGAACTCCCTCAAGAACCAGACGGATGTCAAGGGTGCAGCATGGCACTTTATCAACTATTTGACCTTTTCCCTCTCCTTTATCAACCCCAAGACTATTGGGGATACTTGATTGCTGAAGCCAAGGGCACCAAGTCACAAAAGCACACGGGGTTTTTCCCCACTCCAATCTCTGTTTCAACCATGATGGCTAAGATGCTCATTAATGATTCTCTTGACAGCCGTTTAAATGTTGCATACGAGCCTGCCATTGGCACTGGCACAATGACGTTGGAACTAAGCAATCATACCCTAAACATCGTGGGGGTTGATGTTGACAAGCTTTTGCTCAAAGCTACCTTAGTCAACTGGTTTCTATACTGTCCCTGGTTTGCGATGCCAGTTTTTTATCTGGTTGAGCAGACTGACTTACTATGGGGTAATGCTTTAGTTAGTCAAGAAGATCCTAACGCTCCTCAATCAATTCATCAAAAATATTGGAAAGATCGATATCAAGATATATGTTCTGTAAACCTATCCGATCAAAACTTACTAGAGGCAATAAAGGACTTTAATAATTTATTGCTTAGTGAAAGCTCCAATCAACAGCTAAAACAAGTTAATAAAGCTGAATCTGAATCGTCCTCCATTTTTTCCCAAGCAACTCACTCTAACAATTCTTCCAAAAGTCAAATGCCTAAAAGGTTTAAGCGAGCAAATTCTACAGGCAAGCCCAATTCTTTATTCTGAGTATCGAGTGAATTCAGTTTTAAGTTCAATAGTTTGGTTTGTTTCTACTTGTCAATAACAGTTTGAGAGTTTATCCTGTACCCAGTAAGTCTGTAAATTTGTAAGATACAGACTTACTGAGTAATAGACTTATAAACTTACAAACTTACAGACTTGCAAACTAACAAGCCAACGGATCTATGCCAAGAATAATTGCAGTGGCCAACGGCAAGGGAGGAGTGGGTAAAACTACCACCGCTGTCAATCTGGCTCAGATATTTTCACAGAGTAAAAAAACTTTACTGGTCGATACCGACTGTCCCCAGTGGTCAGCAACCTGGTGGTGTGAGAAAGGAAATATGAATTTTGACATAGTACAGGAAGAAGACCCGAATTTACTTGGCAAGCTGCGCGATGTCAAAGATTATGAATTAATAGTTGTTGATACCGCACCATCTCGGGAATCTGAAACTCTTAAGGCGGTAATCGATAAAGCAGATTATATAATCATGCCCAGCAAGCCATCTGCTTTAGACATACAGGCTCTAATTCAGACTATCAAAAATCTGGTGTCTCCAAGCAAAATTATTCATCGGGTTTTATTAACTGTCGTAGACCCTAGAAGTATAAATGAGGCTTTTGGAGCCCAAGAGTCTTTATTGGAGGCTCAAATACCGGTGTTTAATAGCTTTATTCGTCAATATAAAGTTTACGAACAAATTCCTGGCGATGGGATCTCCATTTGTGATGCTAAAGGCAAAATTGCAAAAGCAGCAGCATCAGATTATAAAAAACTAGCGGACGAACTATTAAGGGAGTGGAACTAATGGCAAAGCGCAAATTGTCCGAATTAATTGCTGAGGAAACTAAAAAAGAAGAGTTTCAGGACGCATCCACAGCTACGGGATTAACTGAGTCTGTTCCCCACAAACTAACAAATTCTGGTACTAACAAAGAAACAGACTTACAGAGTAACGAAAAGACAGATTCAGGGACTGACGTAGTTACGGATTCCACACTCAAGAGAACAACAGACTTGCGGCTAAACGAAGTTACAGACTTACAGAATAATGGACTAACTGAGTCTCAGACTGACAAAATACCAAACTATCAAACTTTTGAGAGGAAAGAAGCTAGGCTGCGACCAGATCAGATAGATCAGCTGACCGCACTTGAGCGTACGCTGAACCGACAACGTAAGGGTAGGAGCAAAGAGAGAATTACCAGCAATACTTTGATTAGAATCGCAGTTGACTTACTCTTAAGCAGAAGTAACCTGTTACAGGGAAGTACTGAAGCGGAACTTAGTAAGTCTGTAACTCCCAAACTAACAGATTAACGTAGTTTGGGAGTTACATCTGTAAAAAAAGCTGCTGATAATTTTTTTCATTGGTCAAAAGAATAGTAAATGTTTAAACCCATACTGCAAGAACCTTCCTCGTGTAGCGGCGAAGTCCATCAAATTCTGGTAGAGGCAACTAGGGATAATACTAAAGGAGTCTTCATACTCCAACTAGGAGAATTAATCGGCATTGAATTAGTAAGCTGCTTTAGAGTTAGAATGTCAGTCGTCACTTGGAGGCAGTGGAAGCAGTTCAGCTGCATGAGCAAGTCTCAAGTTGAGCTGTTTAGTAGTCCAGTCTTGCTCCTTACTTTGGTTTAGCTGGCTTAAATCGACACAGTTTGCTTCCTGGGACTGAACTAGCTTAGCTTTTCTGCGAGCTAAGGCGGGACGTATTTTTTTTGTCCAAGTTGTGGTTTCTGCCTGTATTGCTCGGTCAATATCCTGTTGGGGGATACCAATCTGACCCATGATTGGTCGTTTCACGTCGTTACGGTCACCATAACCAGGGTTCAGGATTATTGCCTTCCCCTGGGGAAAACGCTCAATCTGGTCAACGCTAATTAGAGGTATTTGTTGAGTTTGCTGACTGACTGAGGTGGATGCTCCTCCGACTGATCGCGAACGAGATGTGGAAAAGGTTGTCACGGTTTTATTGCCAATTTTTTTGGAGTATTCTTCTGCCGTTACCGAATCATTAGGACCAAAAAGAACGTGGGTAAATAAACCTGATACTAAAGACTTTCCTTTTTCTCTACCGTAAAGCTCATAAAATTGATTCAGACTTTGCGCTCCCAAAATTGGTATTCCTCCATTGGAGCGACGCTCGTTGATGTGTCCATCTAAGGGATCAAATGTTCCCAAGCTGGCAACTTCATCTAGGGAGTAAGCAAAAGGATTTTGGCGCTTTTCGCTTAGGTTTTCAACAATAGTCAGATGAAGACACATTTTAATTAGCGGTGCAATGACTCCACGGCGTCGGTCATCAAGCTTCATCACCAGTAATTGCTTAGGCTTAAGGTACAGAGGAATAGTGCTCTTACCTATCATGCAGGGGAGCAGGTCGTTTTGAATAAATCTAGTAAAGGTTATCTCGGCGGTGGTTTTAATTGAGGCTGCGGTCTTTTCTGAGTCCTTGCTAGATAAGAAATTGGATAAGGTTGCCGCTATCCAGGGGTCAAGCTTGTGTTCGTCTTCCCGCTGCACTGCCCAGTCTAGGCGCTTAATCAGATTCGGTAGCTGGGTAATGGCATAAACCATGGGCAGATCGGGATATCTACTGGATTTCGCCAACTGCATCAGTCCCGTGGCGAATATGCTTCCAGTCTGGGCAAAAAAATCGTTATTACTACTCCCCTTACCTTGGGAATCAACTAGGATTTTGGACAGTTCCCCAGCAGTAGTAGAATCCTGGGGACTCTTCATAAAGTCCAAAACGTTAATGACGGCGGTATAGTCTCCCCCTGGTGTATCGGGAGACTCACCATCCTCCAAGCCTACTCCTCCAGGGGCGAAAACGTCTACGCTGTAGCCATAGCGGGAGGCTAATGAGGTGTGGAGCTTCATCTGATCCCCCTTCTTGTCGTAAAGCAGCACGCTTATACTTTGGGCAAAAAGAGACTCTAGAATACGATCTATAAACGAAAAGGTCTTTCCCGAACCTGGGGAACCTAGCACCAAGACTCCACGACCAATATCAGGAATCCAAAAGGTCGGCATTGTGTTCATGAGCAAAGTTTGCAGCTGGGATGCAAGCCCGATTCCTAAAAATTTGAGGTGATATTTGGGAGTACCGACCCATCCCGCACTAGGAGTACACTTGCCCCCAGCCGTAGCCTTCATCTGTTTGAAAGCAGCTTTGGTAGCGTTAATTTTATCCCAACGATTAGCCATCCTAGCTGACGTAAGGGGGGATTTTTTCTGACTCAGGGATGCCCAAAGCATAAGTAAGATCAGAAGTATCGCCGCCGCCGATAGCTGAAATAACTCAGTTTCCCACAGTTTCGGCTGCGACACTGAGACGGAGGCAGAGGCTACAGTCTCAGTCCTAGAAGTTTGATGGGGAGTTGGATAAGAATCAAGTAGTCTCATCTTGATCTAACTAAAAACTTGTTTTAAGAATGAAAATTGCCATAGCCAAGTGGGAAGAACCCAGCCTGAACCAACAGCGGCTAACGCCATAAGCAACACAAATTTCCTAGGAGTCAGTTTGATACGCATAGAATAAATGAACTGATTTTAGCTAATCAGTAACAGTATGACCTTGCTTTTTTCAACTAACCCTAGAATTTTATTGACTCTCTATCAATCATTTGCGCGACATGAATTTGGAAATTTGTTATTGACTAAAGACTGTCAACTACCAGACACTCACCCTAACGGGTAGAGTGCTGGCTTGAGAAACCCAGTTCTCAACTAAGAGTTGACGTGCGATTCGTTGAAGCTGCGAAGCTCTATAAACTAGAGAAGTAGAGGCTTCCAGGTGATGACGGAGAGAAAACCGTATGTAACCTGAACTGATAGATGGATGAAGGTTAAAGTCCTTCCATCACGGAGATTGATGACTCCTTACCTGGCACTGGCGAATAAGCTCGGAATCTTACAGACCAAAGCGTGCAACAGGGCGGAACTAGAGCCAAAACAGATAGGCACACTACCGCTAACAGGGAGATACCACGGGTAAAGCAGGTTCTTTAAAAGTGTCTCACTTAGAAGCCACAATCTGAACAAACAATGTGGACTTAGCTACCTCATTCTCGCAGCGTTTTGTCAACAATAGCTGCTTCTCCGAGAAGGTACGCAGGCAAAATGAACCACCCTAAAGTATCAGCCAATCTAACTATTGGAACGAATAAAAACTCTGACTTGGTTTCGGGAAAGGTCGAAAACCCGAATAGGCTAGACGAGTAGCGGAAGCCCAAACAGAGGGTAGGACAGACCGTAATTGGTCGGAGGAACTCAGAACAGACAAACTATATGTAAATCATGATTAGACACACCAACAAACTGAGTAGTGAATCTTGGAGAAAGTTACCGTGGAAGAAATTCCGCAAAAACTTATTCCGATTACAAAAGCGAGTCTGGAAAGCAGTTCGAGCAGGCGATATGCGTAAAGCAAGGTCTTTACAAAAACTGATACTCCGCTCTCAATCCGCTAGATTCTTGGCAATTCGTCAAGTAACTCAACTGAATGCTGGGAAGAAAACGGCTGGAATCGATGGGAAAACCGTCCTAAATTTTAAGGAACGGTTTGAACTCGAAGAAAAACTAAGGTCAAACGCTAATAACTGGAGACACCAAGGGTTGAAAGAAATCCCTATCCCAAAAAAGAATGGGAAAATCAGAATCCTAAAAATCCCAACCATTAGCGATAGAGCCTGGCAATGCCTAGCAAAATACGCCTTAGAACCAGCCCACGAAGCGACATTTCATACACGGAGTTACGGATTCAGACCAGGACGTTCGGCACATGATGCCCAGAAAATCCTATTTCTAAATCTAAAATCTGATAAAAATGGTATTCAAAAACGAATAATCGAATTGGATATCAAGAAATGCTTCGACAGGATTAGCCACAATTCTATTATGGATAACCTGATTGCTCCATATAATGTCAAATTAGGCATCTTTAGGTGCCTCAAAGCAGGAGTAAACCCAGAATTCCCAGAACAAGGTACTTGTCAAGGAGGCGTGGTCAGTCCCCTATTAGCTAATATTGCTCTAAACGGAATAGAGAATATACACTACTCCGTTCGCTATGCGGACGATATGGTTATAATCCTCAAGCCAAAAGACAATGCAAGCAAAATACTTGGCAAAATCAAAGAGTTTTTAGCAGAACGAGGAATGGAAATCAGTGAAGAAAAAACCAAAATCACCGCATCGACAGAAGGATTTGACTTCCTAGGTTGGCACTTTAAAGCACAACAAAATGGAAAGTTTAGAAACACTCCCTCAGAGGATAATTTTCAAGCATTTCGAAAGAAAGTCAAAGATATCATCAACTGCTCGAACTATGGGGCAAAGGTGAAAGCCCAAAAGCTAGCACCTATTGTGAGAGGATGGCGCAACTACCACCGCTTCTGCAAGATGGACGGAGCTAGAAATAGTCTCTACTTCATCCAAAGCAGAGCATTTAAGGTGTTTAATGGGGAACAGAAACAAAATCGCTATAGCTCTAAAAAGCTAGTAAAAAACGCTTTTCCTTCTGTTCCATACAGTGAAAATAGACACGTCAATGTCAAAGGAGAAAAATCCCCTTATGACGGCGACCTAACTTACTGGAGTGCGCGTAAAAGCAAACTATACACCAACCATACCTCAAGAGCCTTAAAACGACAAAACCATCAGTGTGGATACTGTGGAATGTTATTCATCAGCGATGAAAAGGTACATCTACACCACGTAGACGGAAACCACAGCAATTGGAAAACCAACAATCTAATGGCTGTACACCAAAGCTGCCACCAACACGTCCATGCAACCAACACTGGCAAAAGCGAAAGCTAAGAGTTTCGGGAGCGTAGTGCGGGGAAACCAGCACGCTACGATCTAAACGAGAGGTGCGGAGGATAATACCTCCCATCGACTCAAACTAGACCACAGAGCCTAATCCTGGGAAAAACTTCCGAATACTTCCCTAGTTCGGATTCACTTTAAGACTATTGGGTTAGTCGTTGGGTAGAGCCAAGACATCTTGGATTAGGTGGTCGAAGGGACTAAACACTTATACACGGAGGATTATCTCTTGAATCGTGTACCAGTAGTAACAGCAACAGGTAAACCACTAATGCCAACCAAACCATCTAAAGCTAGGAAGCTAGTTAGAGACGGCAAGGCAGTTAGCAAGTGGGACAAGCTTGAGCAATACTACATTCAGCTAACATTCACCCCATCAGGAGAGGATACACAGCCAATAGGCTGTGGTATCGACCCTGGTAAACATTACGGCTCGGTAGGGCTTCAGAGTAGATTTACTACTTTGTTTACGAACCATATCTTTCTACCCTTTGAAACTGTTAAAAAGCGTATGGAGCAACGAGCTTTAATGCGTCGAGGTAGAAGAGGTAAAAGGATTAACCGTAACTTACCATTTGATCTGAGAGCGCACAGGCAGAAGCGGTTTAGCAATCGTAAACAGGGTAAATTACCCCCAAGTATTCGGGCTAATTGTCAGCTTCTACTTAGGGTAGTAACTGAGCTAGCCAAAGTTTACCCGATTAGCTCAATCGTTTACGAGTACTGCAAGGCAGATGTAGATCTAACATCTGGTAGGAAGAAAGCTAAATCAGGTAGAGGTTTTTCCCCTGTAATGGTTGGTCAAGCTTGGATATTAGAGCAGTTAGTTAAGATTGCGCCCATAACTAAAAAACTAGGCTGGCAAACTTCTAATCTTAGAAAGCATCTAGTCCTGGAGAAACAGAAGCACTCTAAAGGAGATATAACCCCTGCTACTCATGCTGTGGATGCTGTAACTCTAGCTAGCTTTGCTTTTATTGATTATTTATCTTTTGAGAATTTAGAGGGTAGAGGGCATACCTGGAAAGGAAAAGTATCTATTACTGATGCCCCATTCTTTGTCATCAGAAGACCCCCAATATCTAGAAGGCAACTGCATTTGATGGTGTTTGCTAAAGGTAGTGTCCGCCGTAAGTATGGTGGCACTGTTACTAGGCATGGCATCAGAAAAGGTGACTATGTTGAAGCCGAGAGAAAAGGGGTTAGATACCTAGGCTGGTGTAGTGGTGATACCCAATCTAAAGTATCTGTTTCTGATAGTAATTGGAAACGATTAGGGCAATTTTCTAAAAACAAAACCAGGCTTCTAAAGCGTAGTACTGGATTGATCTGTAAACAATTAATTGGAGGTCGGCGTTTCCTCCCGACACTGATTTCTCCGAAATATAGTGCGGGTCTCCACGCCGTAGAATGATGAACCAAGACCAACAAAAATTCAGTTTTTACAGTCATGAGCAGAGCCAGGCTTTACTTCAAAAACTAAGGCATAGAACGGCATATCAGTCTGGATTTGGCTACGAATTAGTCAGTGACTCTAATCGCCTAGATTTTTGGGTAAGTAAAATCAAAGCCGAAAGCCGCTTTATTACCGTTGATACCGAAACCAAGAGTTTGACTCCTGCTCCAGGGGTAGTCAGAACCATTCAAATTGCCTACAGCAAAAGCGTACCCGTTCTGATCGTTGATTTACCCAAAATTAAGGATAGAACCAGTCTCATTAGGCTAATGGCAGATTCTAAACTGCTCAAGGTCGGGCAAAACTTTAAGTTTGACATGTTAATGCTTGAAGCAGAAGGAATTAGGGTAAAGGGTCCCGTACTTTGCACCATGCTTGGTTACCGAGTGCTCAAGGCTGGTGCTACCAGGTCTGCTAGCCTAAAGTTTATCGCCCAAGATTTAGCCAATGTAGAGCTGAATAAGGCTGAGCAAAATTCTAGCTGGCAAGGACTTTTATCCAGGAGTCAGCTTCAGTATGCTGCCGATGACGCAGCAGTACTAATTGAAGTTTTCACCAAGCTACAGCAAAAGTTAGCTCAAGCTGGTTTGACCCAAATTGCCATCTTGGAGTACTGTTGCCTGTTGCCCATAGCCCAAATGCAGCACTGGGGTATTTATCTCGATCAGGCTCGCTGGCAAGCGGTGGGTCAAGATTACGCTGAGCAGCGACATAAATTGGAAGGGGAAATTTATCATGAATTGGGTCAAGAGTTCAATATAGCTTCATCAAAACAGCTCAAAACAGCACTGCTAGACTGCAATATTGAAGTTGAAACCACCAGCAGCAGCGTATTAATTGAACATACAGCTCTCTATCCAGTCTTGGCTCAAATTATTAGATACCGCAGTCTAAACACGATTATTAACACCTTCTTCACTGGACTCGTCAAATACTTACACCAAGACGGTAGACTTCGGGGTGACTGGCAGCAAATTGGGACTCGAACGGGCAGAACTAGCTGTCATAGACCGAATCTAGCTAACATTCCCAAAGTTCCTCAAATCAGAAGCTGTTTTCGAGCCGTGCAAGGATACAGCCTAATTGATGCCGACTATTCTCAAATTGAGTTAAGGCTTGCTGCGGTGCGAATGAGGGTTCCCACTCTAATTCAGGCATTTATTGCAAAACAGGACGTACACGCCCTAACTGCTTCTTACGTCTACGATTGCACTCCATCAGAGCTAGAGCCAGAACAGCGGCGCTTGGGGAAGATCCTTAATCTAGGGTTGATTTACGGCATGGGAGCCGAAAAGTTTCGGCTAGATGCAGCGAAAAAGTTCAACGTATATTTGACTAAGGCTAGGGCGAAAGAGTTAAGGCAGATGTTTTTTAATTTATATCCTGAAATTAATCATTATCATCAGCTTTGCCGTCGGGACTGGCAGCGTGGATGCCAACGTGAAACCTCAACTCTAGGAAGAGCCAACGTCTGGTCAAGCAAGCCCAAGCTGAATCAGATTATTAATTATCCCATTCAGGCTGATTGTGCCGATATTCTAAAGCAAGCCCTTTCTAACTGGTACCTGGAATATCTGGAGCAGAAGCTCGATGCTCGACTAGTTCTTGCAGTTTATGATCAGCTAGTGGTAGAGGCAAGACAAGAACAGGTGCAGCACGTTACTCAAGTACTTAGGCGTTGTATGACCATAGCTGCCCAGAAGATATTGCACCCAGTCCCAGTGGTGGTTGATATCAAAGTCGGTACTTATTGGAGCTAAAAGTAAAAAGTAATAACAACATAGTTGAAAGCTACTCCTGAGTGTCTCACTCTTAACATATCGGTTTGGGGAAAAGTCACTTCAGACCTGGATTGGCAAACGCCGTCGTAGAAATTAAGACCCAAACAAATTCACACTGCGAAAAGAGGCTGCAATCACGCTAATGTAAATATAAGGAGGTAACAGGTAGTGGAACCATCAAGCACGAGTCAACAACAATATGAAGGAGCTATGCTAACTCAGTTAATCAAGAATTCTGAGCGGCTAGCAGTAATGGAAGCAGATATAGGTCAGATAAAGACTGATATCAGTGGAATAAAAAAAGAAATTATTAATGCTAAATGGCTATTGGTAACAATCGTCGTTGGGATTTTTGTTAATTTGTTGAGTCAGCCCATACTGAGTTTAATTAACTAATCTACATTATTCCTAACTCCAAATCATCTTCTACGAAAGTTTGTACTCTATTGTAACTGACCCCTCCCTGCTTCGCGGAGAAAGGGGTTTTTAGAATCAGCTAAAAGCTAAGTAGTTATAAAAGCGGTTAAAATCATTTGCCCCCACCAAGCAAAGATTCTGCTGGGATTTCAAAGGGGCTAGTGTCTGGCTTTGATGCTGGGCGAGCAAACCAGGCTCGATTTCTCATCGCCTGGATTGATTCGGAAGAGCGGGCTGAAGCTTTTTCTAATTGACTTAACTTCTTCAGCAAATGGTCAAAATTCAGGGTTGCAGCACATTTTCCGTCCAACCGTTGAACATCCGATAAACTACAGTACCAGTCATTCAAGCAAGATGTAACCACGTCACTGATTTCTACGGGGGTGCAGTCTTCCGATTCATCAATTAGGCTAACCCACTGCTCCATTGACCAGGGACTGTCCTCTACTAACCTGAGCCACTCCTTCTTGCTCCAGGTAACAGAATTTGGCGGGTTAAAAGAAAATTGCTCTGGAAAGTGTTTAGCCAAATAGATGTTGAAAATAGCGAATATTTCCCCTCGGTTGGGAAGATCAATTAACCAAATTCCACCGCTATCAAAACGACGCAACAGCTCTATGGGAAATAGTTCAATCCGATTTACTGTTGCTATTGTAATGATGCTACTATTGTGTTCCTGCATCCGAGTCAAGAACTTCTGCACTATTCTTCTCGACACGCCACCCGATTCCCAGTCAGCAAGTCCTTTATCCCAGTCATCGAGAAAAAGAATAACATTACCAAGGCTTTCTGCCGTCTGCCATAGCTGCCACACGGTTCGATCAGGATTGTTTGAACCTAAAATGTCACCAAACGAAATGCCCAAAAGCGTATAGCCTAAATCACGGGCAATTAGTTTGGCTCGTAAACTCTTCCCCGTACCAGGAGGACCCACAAATAGCATTGCTTTAGGGGGTCTAATTCCATAGCGTAAAGCGCCAGGTTCGTTGAGGGTAGCAAGCTGATTTAGGAACTCACTAAGGTTTTCATTGCCCCCAGCAGAGGGAATATCAGGCTTAGCAAAATACTCTAGATTAAGTTCACTATTATTAAGCTTCTGCTGTTTTAAATTGAGCAGCGCTTCAGTCAGACCTGATACTGAGTCCGTAGCAGAAAATTTTTTTAGCTTGTCATGAATGTCTCCCCAGGCTAACCCTTGACAGGCAGTTGTTAACTTAGTTTCTGGAGAAAAGCCTAAAGTTTGCTCTAGGAATTGTGCTATTTCCAGCCTATTAGGCAGACCAATATCAATTTGCTTTAGCTTTAAACGAAGTTTGGAACTGAGGCTTATCCACTCTCCTAGCAAAATAAGCTTGATTTTTGGGTTACCTTCTAGGCGAGACGCACAATTGTAAAGCTGTGATTCCCTAACTGACCTTGCCTCTTGAGATAGGTGTTCAAAGTCGAGGAGATTGTCAAAAATGTAAACTCCTTCATTCAACTCTCCCTTTTGAATTAGCTCCAGTGGATTACTAAATTCAGTCGCTTCCAGCAGGTCGCCATAATTAATCCTACCTTCTCCAAAACTATTTCTATCAGCAAGCTGGCTACCTTCAAGTCGAACCAGCTGTTCATATCCATTGTTCCAGTAATAGATACAATTGCTCCCCCCCTCATATTTGGCAAGAAGGCTTTCTAATACAAGATCATAGTCACTTGGCTGGAGCTGAATAGCTAAGATGTTTTCACTACTTTCTAGGTTTAAACTATCTGTCAGGTCTGATTGGTTCAGAAACATTTTCAATGCTACAAAGTCTGGTCTTAGTCTGCCCAATCTAGAAGCATGAGTTGATATTGGAGAGTGTTCTTGTTTCTGGGGTGAGCTTTTAAGCCCTTGCGGGCTGTTGCGGGTGAGAGTTAGGTTCTTTCCTACTCGTTTAGTGAATTTAGCAAGTTTTTCAAATTATTAAACACTATGGATAATTTAATACCACAGGGAATAGCAGCTCCTCAAGTTCAGCCTCAAGTTGTTTATGACCAGCAGGGGCAAACTGTTTACGCTCAGCCTCAAGTTCAACCTCAGCCTACTATGAACCAACAGGTTCAGCCTCAAGTTCAGCCTCAGCCCACTATGAGCCAACAGGTTCAGCCTCAAGTTCAACCTCAGCCTGCAATGAACCAACAGGTTCAGCCTCAAGTTCAGCCTCAGCCTACTATGAACCAACAGGTTCAGCCTCAAGTTCAACCTCAGCCCACTATGAGCCAACAGGTTCAGCCTCAAGTTCAACCTCAGCCCACTATGAGCCAACAGGTTCAG
>JBCBIE010000011.1:0-60438 GCA_038524995.1 Cyanobacteria bacterium J06621_8 | reverse complement strand
CCTCAACAAGGAACCAGCTTTTACGGAGCCTTAATCACTCCGCAGGATTTGAATTTGGTTAATTCTATCTTTCAAACAGTAAACGGAGCAATCGGTTTTCAGCTAAGCGATGACCAAACCGTTTATAAGTCTGCGTATTTCGGTGCACGAGATTTGTTTAAAACTGTGTACGTCAATCAAATCAGTGCCCAAAACGGCGCAAGGGCAACTACACCTGACTATGAATTAGCTACAAGAGTGTTTGAGGACGCTTTTGGTACGGTGGCAAAGCCAAGAGTTAATCTGATTCAGCTATGTTTGACGATGAAAGCATTCGCACCTGATTTGCTACCAGACTGTGTACCAGGCAATCGTCCTCATCAAGCAATTCTGGACAGGATCATCGAGCAAAACTGGCATTCTCAGAATGTAAGAAACAATTCTGGACTTCGTAACGGTAATGGCAGTGCTAACCAAACTAACGTTAACAATCCATATCCCCTGGCGAACGGCAGTCAGTCTAAGGCTAGTGCTACAGCCCCTTCGGGTTATGTTAACCCAGCTATGACACAACAACAGCCAATACAGCCTGTGTATAACCCACAGCAAACAGCCCAACAGGTAACTACAAATATGCCGAGTTATAATTATGCCTAGCTGCGATTGACGTTGACTGAAATTTTAACGGTTTTAGATAGAACAGGATTCAAGAACTCCGCCCTGCTAAACGCGAGGACGGAGAGTGCTAGATTCAGCTAGACATAACCCTTGAATAGCGCATGAGCCCTAACCTGATACGCACCTCCAGATATTTCGCCAGTCTGGACTATCTGCAAACTTACTGATTTTGAGTGCTTCTAAAGGGAGGACATTTTGGTTAAGGTGCGCGAGGCGACCAAACACTATATAGGATTATCTCTTATACAACGAGTACCAGTATTAAACCCAGATGGCAGTCCAGCTATGCCGTGCAAAAGCTCTAGAGCGAGACGAATGGTACAAGACGGCAAAGCAGTAGGCAAACGCAATAAGCTAGGTATCTATTACATTCAGTTAATAGACGAACCTAGCGGTAGAGAAAAACAGAATATTTCGCTTGGGCTAGACCCAGGGAAATATTATTCTGGGATAGGCTTACAGAGTAGCAAATTTACCTTGTTTACTGCTCACTTATTCTTACCTTTTAAAACGGTTAAAAAGCGTAGGTCGCAGCGACGGATGATGCGTCGTTCTAGAAGAGGTAGAAGAATTGACCGTAATTTACCTTTTGAGCAACGCGCTCATCGTCAAAAACGGTTTTTAAATCGGCGTGGTAATAACTTAGCACCAAGTATCAAAGCTAATCGATTACTTGAAATTCGAGTAATAGCCGAGCTATCTAAATTCTATCCCATTGCCTCAATCGTCTACGAGTACGTCAAGGCTAAAACACTACCTGGCTGTTCTTTCTCACCAGTTCAAGTAGGACAAAAATGGGCAATCGAGCAGCTATCTAAAATTGCTCCCGTCGTCACTAAGTTTGGCTGGCAAACTTCTAATTTACGTCAGCACCTTGGTTTACCCAAGCAGAAGCTGAATAAGAAAGAAGCCATTCCAGCTACACACGCAGTCGATGGCATAACGCTTGCAGCTAGTCAGTTTGTTGACTACCTACCTTTTGAGAATTCTCAAGGGCATGGTCACTGCTGGCAGGGAAAGGTGAAGATAAGCAATGCTCCATTCTTTGTGATTCGTAGACCACCTATTTCTCGTAGACAATTACATCTCATGATTCCAACTAAGGGTGGAGTCAGACGTAAATACGGCGGAACAACTACTAGGCATAGTGTTCGCAAAGGCGATTATGTCGAAGCAGAGAAAGCTGGTATCAAATACGAAGGTTGGTGTTCTGGGGATACGGCAAAACAGATAAGCGTTTCAAATGCTGTCTGGAAGCGTATCGGTCAGTTCACAGCTACCAAAGTAAGGTTGTTGCGACGAGCAACAGGATTAATTTGTACACAGGAAGAGAAATTTCTCGTCGCAGTATAATTTGCTTGTTTCGATTCCTCTCACACTTGCTAATCACGAAGTGTGAGTATCCTCTCAACTTTTACGATGAATTGACTCAAATTGGGTAATTAATCTCAATTTGAGTTTTTTTTTAGCAGACTACTACTATCGTGAGTTAGCACTAACCGTAGAAGATTATTTCTCTGAAGTTAAATATCCCACTGTTCTCGATAAAGCTTCCCTGTCCCACGATCTAGAAAAGATTAGTAATTAATTATTATTAATTGGTTGTCTTTACGCATGAATGATTAAGAGTTACTATACCATAGCTAATTAAAAGTTACTTGACTTATAGAATGGTAGGCTTTTAGCACAATAATAATTATTGAAAGTATAATTAAAAGGTATACAAACGTCATTGAAAGTATAGCTATTGTAAAAGATATTCGGTAATTTATTAGGCTTGAGGTTATCCACTCATACCAATCAATTCTGATTATGAGACTCCGAAGATTTTCTTCCAAAATTTCTATATTATTTGGACTGAATTTTCCTATTTCATTGGACAAGATATTATAGTCATGTATAATTAATGATATCTTCTGAGAATAACTTTCATAACCTGGTGTTCCTTCTAAACATGAATTAAGCTGAACAAGATTAGTATATTGTTTTTGATAGTTTTTAGAAGTCGACAAAGATTTAGTTGAAATTTTTAACGTGTTTACTGAATTTTTACACTTTTCTATTTTTTGAATTGCTGTGTTCTCTTGGTCAAAGAAAACGTTCTGCTGTTTATATATAGAACTTTTGCCTACATCTGAGTAAGCTAAGTATACACTAGATAATACAGTAAGTATTATAATTGACTTGAATATTAATTCTTTTACTTTCCAAGAAATATTAAGCTGCATTATATCGTTGTTATAAAATTAGCTTTGGCTATCGTTTTAAACTTGAATTTTCGTTGATATTTTGGATTATATCTGTTAATTTCTCTGGCGTCTACGATGGAGATTCAGTAGGTATAAAAGTCTAGGTTTAAATAATTTATAGAAAAATAAATCGTTTGTTATCAACTACCCCAAGACCATTAATTAAGATGAAGAAAGCTAAATGTCCGAGCCGAGAATAATGTAGTCTCCTCGATTCACCGAAAGAAAAGGGACTGGACCAATAAAATAAGGAGTACAGCCTAGGTCAGGGAAGCCCCGCTTACAGATTCTAAAAAAAATTGCAGTAGATGCTGTTTCTGCTGGCTCGTCTACTTCCCACAGAGCTACTTTAAAACTGGAACCGAAAGGATTGCGACCAGTAGGCTCCCTACCGCAGTTTAGCTTGCCCAAAAGACCTATCCCACCGCGAACCCCCCAGGGAGAATCGGGGCAAATGTTACCACTCTTGGGGTCATTGCCCAAAGCCCATCTATCGCCTTCAGTGGCCCAGCGAATATCTCGACCAGAGTTTTCCAGGTCGTCTAGCTCTAGGTGGGCGCAGGCAGAATCACAGGCAACGTTATAGCCAGCTACGTTACTGCCTGATACGCTATTGCTACGGGTGACTCCACCACTGGCATCTCCCCAAACCATATCGACTCTGGAGATGGAGGATAGTAAGGTAGAAGCTAGGTTGGCAAACTTAGGAAACTTACTGAATGGGATGTCCTCTAGACCTGCAACATCTCCAATCAGCTCATTTTCCCACAGCTCATAATCTTCTATCAAACTTTCCCCAAGACCCTTTACATCTCCAAGGGTGTACTTGCTGAGGTCTATTATGCCCATCTCAATCGCGTCCAGATTAAGCTCGGGTACGATACTGCTCACCGAGTCGCTAAGCTGCTGACCTAACTCTGATTCAATCCCATCAAGCAAAACCGAGGTGGGACTCTCTAGTAACCCTTGACCACCAATTTGAGTAATTACCTCGGCAAGAGACGGTACGTCTTTAATTGCTTGCTCCCACAGTGCTGGATTAGCTCTAACAAAGCTGGATATGCTTTGCTTTTCAATGAAGCTAAAGCTAGATAGGCTTACATCCTGGGGCAGACCTCCAGACTTGGTAATCACTTCATTTAGACTAAGATTTCCCACACCAAAAGCATCGTCAATATCTCCCAACTTCAGGACGCTAGCAACAGGGTCTCCTTTGTCCCACTGCCTGCTAAGAGGATAGTTCGAGTCCTGGTCGTAGTCGGCTGGTATTGAACCTGACGCGCCGATTCTACCCAGAGAGCCAAAGGTGATAGAGTCAAAGTCTGGTACTTTAACAGTTCCCGCTGGGGAATTATTTTGGTCTAAGAGCCCCTGAACTGATGTTGGGACGTTTGCTACGGTATATAGTGGAAACATGATAGCCCACAGCAAGGCTAACCCACTTAACATGAGGAATTTGATTAATTTCATAATATTTGATCTATAGCTACTGTATGAGGGCTATTATCTTTTACCTACAGGGCGGACTCGAAGCAGACACCAACTTCTTGTAACGGATTCCCCTTCGATGGTCAAAGTTGCCCCTAGGTCTGCTATCTGTTGTTCACAGACTAGACTATTACCTCTACCGGTTAGTCCTCGACTGTTCCAGTCAAACAGGTTTTTAGCTAACTTGCCCTCCTTTGATTTTGCCCAGTGAAGTAAGGCTGTATCGCTGTTACTAAGTCCAGAGTTACTGTAGCGGTAATCTAGGTAGCTACGGGTAAACCAACCGCCAAGTCCCGCGAAAATCATGGGAATCAGAATGTAAAGCCCTAAGCGACTCATTGCCAACCAGTCATTAACTGCCTTAGTGTGAGCTGCATGTCTAACTAGCTTGGCTACGGAGCTGGCTATCTTGGTCTGAGTTAGATTCAAACTTGCTTGCTCAACTGTTTCTAGGTTGTCAGTTAACTGCCGATACTGAGTAATTAGATCTTGACTATAAGTATTGAAGCTAGTATCGAGACGCTGCTGATGAGTATTGAGCTGATGCTGCATCTGCTGCTGAAGGTCTTTAACTATCAGCTGGAGAATAGCTTCTTGCTTACTAACTGAGTTTTCAATAACTTTGAACTCTAACAGAAATGCCCACAACGGATCATTTTTATCTAGCTGCTGCTCGTTTTTGAATTTAAGGAGAGACATGACCTCTGACTTATCCGCCATCTGAGCAAGCTGTTCAATAATTGATAGAGGAACCGCTGTTTGAGGTATAGATCGATTAGGACTGACCGAAGGACTAGCTAAGTTAGGGTCAGGGATAGAATCATAGTTGGACTCGGGGACAAAATTGTATTCTTGCACCATAGTCTAGGTCGCTCCTACACTTAAAGGAAATAGCTCAAGAATTCGTTTTGACTGCTCTTGAAGATAAGCATTCAGGCGATTTACAGACAGTTTGTTTCCTTGGTAGTTGTGATAGGCTACCCCCTTTTTGAAAGTTGACTCTCTCTCTCCCCTAGGCATGACTCCCAGGTCAATTGAGGTTTGATTCTGCAAAAATTCAGCTAGTTCTGGCTTATCTTGATTCCATTCGTTGTCAACTCCCTTGTTTTTGACCAAGACTACGGTAAGAGCCTGCGCCTTAGGTAGAGTATTCTTTAAAAGCTCTAGGCTAGTGGGGCTACCGTTGGACAGAAACCATAGCTGAATTTTAAGATTTTCTGATTTTAGAAACTCAGGCTGGTCTAGTCCATTTCGATGTAGCCAGTAAAGAAGCTTGGCGTGGGAGTCTGAAGGAGTATCAACAATTACATCGACTGCGGTTTGTTTTGAGTCTTGATTTGTTGCCGCCTCGTAAACTAAATCAGCCTTAAGACCTTCATCACTGTAGTTCATCATAATTTCAGTACAGCCTTCAAAGTTGGCATCGGTTCTGCTTTCATATTGAGCAGAAATATTTTGTTTGCCAGTGTCTGTATTGAACAGGACGAATTTTCTATTATTCGATGTGTACAGGTGACAAAGCATAGAGGTGAAAAGAGTTTTGCCGATTGTACCTTGGTTCCCACCGATTAGATGGATTGTACTAGGGACATTAGTACTAGCTTTAGCTGCCATATTTATTAAGATGAATAAAAAAAATACTAAGTTTAAGACTTGATTATTTCCCTTATGCTGCCATAGGAACTGACTCTAATTCGGGGGCTTTTAATCCCAAGTCAATAGCCAAAGAAATTGCCTCCTGCTTATCTTGTAATCCTAGCTTTTGGGCTATTCCTCTGAGTCGGCACCCAACGTTTACCGGTGTATAGCTAATCAGTTTCCCAATCTGCTCCTGAGTTAGCCCTCTACTGGATTGATATAAAATAATTCGATCAACAGGAGAAAGCTGCTGTAGGGCTTGTCTGGACTTGCGTTGTCCTTGAAATACGCATTCCCCTAACTTCACCTTAGATTGAGGGCAGATGTAGGCGGCATCCGATAGGGCACACCGAATTGCTTGTAACAAGGTTTGGGGATTGTTTCCCAAACTAATGTACGAGCTATTGAAGTTTAAAGCTAATAGCAGTGAATCGTAATCAGCAAAGGAATCAAAAACCACAAATTTAGCCTGAGTGTAGAGACTAGTGAGCTGTTGAAGCTGGCTACAGTCTAAAATTTTACCCTCAACTATTAAAATAAATGGTGTATTGAGTTCCTCTAAAAACTTTGCTGAACTCAACAGGTCGCGATAGGAATTGACAGAGTTAGTATTACCATAACCTTGATCCGATAGATATGCTCTTAGACCTTCAACTGCAACTAAATCGGAACCATATAATATTGTGGAATTCATGGGGAGCAGATCAAGTTTTCAAATATTTTATTTTCAGTATTTCTTAGTATATTGTATTGCCCACTTGTCTGTATGACAATAGCAATACTTAGGTGTTTATTGTGAATTTATCAGCATTTTATTTTATTAATAAATAGCTTCATCTTATCTTCATTGATTAACATAGTTTTTGCTGTTTAGAGGCAGCTACTAGTAATCCAATAGCCAATGGGACTTTAGTATAAAGGACTGATTCAATTTTTTATTAATGGTAAATAAAAGACTAATTTACATGTCTTACGACATCAAGAGACGGAATACATAAAGGATAAACAAGATGTTTATTAACGTACAGGAACTAGAATCAGGAGCCGAACTAGAGCAGTTAAGTCAGCTTTTAGAAATGACAGGGGAGAACTATACTGACCTCCAGAGCGAAGAGGTAGAACAGCAGGTAACTCAAATAATTCTGCGTAGAGAAAATGAATCCTCCAAAGAATATAATGCCAGGTTAGACCGTTTTCTTTTCTACATTCAGTTCTTAGGCAACACCAGCGTCATCGAGGACGAAATCAGGCGACTACAGGCTTTACAAAAGTCTCGAAAGGGCTTGGCTGAAAGATTAAAAAGCATGATCCTCTATCGTCTCCAGGTAAATAGAATTGACAAAATAGAAACTCCAAAACATACCCTTAAAGTGTTAGATAAAGGAGGTAGGCTTCCTTTAGAGCTTGATTGGGATGAAAAAGAAGATCTTGACAAATTTCCTCCAGAATTTGTTAAAGCCAAAACAACTCAATCTGTTGATAAAACAAAGATTATTAAGCATCTTGAAGCGGGCGGGACTTTGACCTGGGCTAGGCTGCTAGAGCGAGGTAAACGCCTCAGTATCAAATAATCAAGTCAGTAATGTTCGGCTGATATATAGCAATCAGTTGTGATTTGTAAGAATTTTATTTACAGAATAAAGATTTCTCACCGATTGAGAATAAACCTTCTCATGAATGATTCCTGATTGCTATATTGTGTTCAAAATAATATAGCAGAATCAAACTCTAAAATAATAGAAGTCAAATAAATCAAAGAATTGAATCAGAACAAATTATTGATCCTCTGCGATAATTATATCGAAAAGATGTTAGCTAAGAATCAATAATTAGTATGGTGTACAATCTTTACTTATAGGCTGTATGCGATTGTAGTCTAATCATAATTATGAATAATGAAAGAACAAAATCAAAGCTTATCAGGTTTTTAGACTGGATTATGACAGGGATTTACGGGTTCCTGAGTTTAGGCAGCTTCCTTCTAGTGTTCCTAAGCAACGGCGTAGACATGACCCTTATCCTATCTGCCTTAGGGTTTGCAGCATTGAGTATGCTTTGGTCTCCAGCAGTACGCAAAGCAAGCTTAGTTAGAATCATCTTGATTCTCATAACTCTATTTATTAGCTTTTATTGAGCGCTTATACCAGGAAACTATGCCCCAGAAATCAACTGGCTAGACTTTAATGTTAGCTAATCTAATAAGCTCACCCCAGGCATCGGCTAACCTAATTGACAAGCAGTTCGCAATAAAGATATCTCTAGCTGTAGGAGTTAAATTAAGGCGCTCCAGAATCTGGAGGCTCATAGTGTCTGCACTGTCTAATTTACCCTCCCAGTCTCCAAAATATTCTAAAATTTTGGGCTTGATGAAATTTGCACCACCACCACAATAAATTATTTGGTGTACTTGACCCAAAGGAGGTAAGAATTCTTCTAGCCAGCTAGATAGCATCTGCCAATATTCAGCATCAGCTCGCTTAATCGCATCTGTAATCATGATCTTTGAACGTTCTCGATTGGAGTTAGAGCCACGAACTAAGTCTTCGATTCTAATTTCACTGCTAAAACCTGCAATTGTACGCTGACAGTTTGGCTCAACTTGATAAATTGCTTCGGAAACAATCGCTCTTTGAATATCTTCCCGATAAAGACCGCTACTGTACCTAACTATGAGATCTAAATAGTTATAGAACCCCAGGTCGGTGGATTGAGAACTGCGTGGGTTGAGTTTACCTTTCTCCACCAGCAGCATACTGGTATTGCGGTAGCCGAACATGAGGTAGACATAAACTTGGCTTTTAATGTTAGATGTATCTGTGGTGCGGAGTATATATGAACACACTCCACTACCTTCAGGTTTGAATTCAACCTTACTATCAATAATTCGGTAGTTGTTACCACTGTAATTAAATGAACTGAAACCCTTTAATAGTTCAGCACGACAAAATTCTTGTTCGTTCAGCTCTGATATGGGCAGCAGCAATGATAAGCTGAGCCCGAACTGCTCCGGTAAAGACTCTTCCTGAGCAATTTGACCAATTATGCCCAAAGTTTTAAATACAATAGATTCGGACTTAAGCTGTCGAATGCTGGGCTGTAACTTTGTTTGGGCTGCTGAATCCCCTACCAGGTAATAAACCTCATCTTCTGGAAACTTGATATAGGTTGCGTCTCCCTGGGGACTTGATGTCGGACAGACTACTGGACTTGATACAAGATATTTTAATTTGCCCCTTCTGCCCTTGAGGTAAAGACTTTTAATGCAGCTTGTCCCAAGGTCTATCACTACAGATAATTTTGGAACTTTAGATTTAGGAATAGAGGGTTCAATAGTGGTTTGCGTACTCATGAGATTACAGCTAAATTTAGGACTTAGGTATAGTTATTAGAGTAATTATTAGCTTTGGTGTCGAGTTGGGAATTGAAATTATTCTGCTCCAGTTGATTAAGCTCATCGTAAAACTCGTCATAAGCTGACCACATTGCTTCTGTCCAGTCATCTTCTGATTCTGGTTGAATCTCGTTAAGACTTTGAATCAAAGTCAATGGATCAGCATGCTGCTCCAACTTCTGTCTAAAGCCATCAATAACAGCCTCCAGTTCCGACAGGTCAAGGGGCACTGCTTTTGTAGCTGTAGAGGATTCTGCTGAAGTCTGGAGCTGCTGGCTAAGGGTCGTAGTATGGGACACTTTCTCGGATTGGGACAACGGTAATGGAATCTGCTGTGAACTTGGCAGAGCAATCCCCGTCATGGCTTGAATCAGCTCCATCTGACCTTTGAGTCTAGTTAGACACTCAATTGTTATTTCCTTACGCTTAGGGTCGTCGGCGGAAATTACCAGGGGCAATACAAAAGCTTCAACCATCAGCTCTACTTTTTGGCGACTACTAAGACAAGAGCTTGAGTGCTGCAAATAAGCAATCAGTCCCTCAGAGTATGGTGATGGATTGAAATTTAACCTACAACAGAGTACTTTGGGAATTCTTTTCGATAAGGTTTCATTCGACATTGGTATACCAGCAGAAGCAATACTTCCGTTACGTATCTTGAGTATCCTGTACCGTGAAGATTTTAGCCGTGATCTCTATCGTCAACTAACCGACACTGAACTTCGGTAAAGGTTAGGGCTCCTACCCGACTTTGTTGAAGTTTATTATCAGCGAGGAGTTTTCACTTTCTTTTTCGGGGTGGGCTTGAGTTTAGGATCTGGCGAGCTAGGGATAGCAACTCTACTTTGAAGAGGAAATTATAAATTAACTAAAAATCTTGCCACTGCTAATGACCAGCTGTATCGGTATTGTCAGACCACCCTGGTTCCCAAGATGGTACCTGATGTGTCTCGGTATGCCCCCTACAGATATCGACTATGGCTGATTCACGAGCCTTATTTAGGCAATCAAGTTAGGTTTTGGGTAGAGCAATTCTGCATAGCTTTAAGAGTTATTTATTTCAACAAAATCCGTAAGGAGTCCCGTGCTGTACTGAAAGTCAGCGTCGGGACTCCTTACGGGCGCACTTTAGCAACACATAGCCCATTACTCCTTTTCAGTAATTGTGTTTTTGAAACTGAATATTGCCCTAGCCTTCTCCAGTTAACGTCATAAACACTTAAGACTGTGTTTACTTCGGAATAGCCTCCGATATAACCTTTGACCGCATTCTTTCCTTTGGTTGCTTGAACTAAGTCACCGCTTCTTAATCCAAAAGGTGTGATTGTCCCCCCTTTACGTTTTCTAATTCCACATGAGCTGAGATTCTCAAAATGTAACTGTCTTCGATATAGTTGAGGTCGAGCTATGACCCTGAATGGTGCATCTGTTAACTGGATTGATCCAACCCAATGATGACCGTGAGAATTAATTGTATAAAAGGCTTTATATTGGACGAATCGACTGGCTGCTATTGCAATAGCATCATTGGCATGAGTCGTGACATCTTGTACTGACTTGTCATTCTTGTTCTTTTCTAGACCCAATTCCTGTCTAAGAACGCTAGTTTTCCAGCCCTCTAGAGTATGAGTAGGTGCCATCTTAGATAACTGTTTGAGCATCCATTTTTGACCAACCATGACTGGGCTAAATCCTTTATCTCCTCTAGCTTTGACATATTCATAAACTATTTCAGTTATGGGGAAAAGCTTCGTTAGTTCTTGGATGATTCTTAGCTCTAGCTGACGATTGGCTCGAATTGACGGGGGTAATCTGTTCCCTCTTCGATTGTCGAATCGCTTTTGCCTGTGCGCTCTTTGGGCAAAAGGAATGTTGCGATTAATACGCCTTCCTCGTCTTGTTCGACGCAGTATCTTTTGAGCCTGTTTTCTTTTGATTACTCGCTTGAATGGTAGAACAACATGGGCAGTAAACAATACCGCTTTTTGACTGACTGCGGCTACTCCAGAGAATAGCTTGCCTGGATCTACCGAAACTACTATTTCTTGAGTTTCAGTACCCTTTGGTTCGACAAGCAACTGAACGCAAAAGACGTTGAGATCGTTCCATACTGGTTTGGCTTTCCCAATAGCAATCCATTTTCTCGCTCGTGCCGAAGTTGTGGGCATAAGCGGTTCTCCTTCAGGTGATAAAACTGGTACTCGTATTGTTGAGGGGCTGTGGCGCGAACCCGCATCGCACTTTTGTAAGCCCCGTGGTTGTTTTTTCATTAGGTATAACCCTATATAAGTTGTGTGTCCCTTCCAGCACCTAAACCAAAATGTCCTTTCTTAAAGCGACTACTCCCAGTAGTCTTGCAGATAAACCAACCGAGGGAAGAAGCTGGTAGTACGTATTAGGTTGAGGCTCGTGCTGTAGTGCAATCCTTAGTTACTAACTGGGTTTAGCAAGCCCGCACTCTATCTCCTAAGAGATGAGTGTCGGGTGATTGACGCTCCCTGTTTCGGTGCTAGCGCATCACAAAGGTGACCTGTACTGTACCGACTCTTGTACCAACTTGTTTATGACACCAATCGTCAAGCGCTTAAGGTTTAGCAGCAAAACCAGATATCAGCTTATCAACCTCAAGTCTAAAACTAAAGTACCAACCTACGCCACCATTTGTCGTTGGGGAATTTGCCACAGCTTAGCTCAAAATTCGATACCGTCTCCAGTCCACCTAGTGTTTGATTCAACCCTGGAAATAGCCTGGGAAACCTTTGTGGGAGAAACTGGAGACATGATTCCTATTGCTCTGACCATGTTTTGCCTCAAACGTGGACTACCTTTAGACGAAGATTCTATCAAGCAACAGTTTCAGCTCCATTTAGCTAGAGGAATTGGCTATTTAGCTGGAATGAGATTAACTTCTATCGTGGATTTGTTGGAGTTAATCAACAACACACCAGCTCCATCTTCAAGCTTAACAAAGGCACCATACTCTAAACTTGGGGCAAATAGTAAGTCTAATCCTGATTCAAATCAACCAATTCCCACGAAATTAGACAGTCTAAGCTCAATTAAATTGGTCTGGCAAACTCGTGATGATATGTCTAAAGGCAAAAATTTAGACGTGAAAAAGTCAAGAAAAGATAAGCGAGTAAAGCTAAGCTAACAGCCTAAAACCTTAATAGTAGTTTCCAAAATTTCTACAAAAGAACGATAAGTCGTAATCAGCTTATTGTACTTTCTCGCTTCAATGAACATATGTATTGTAAACAATAAAAGTGTGGTTAATGACAAAAACATAATTATATAAAGTATTCCAGGATACTCGACATGTTCAGCTATGCGATTCTTTGCCTGAAAGATAGCAAATAAAATAAGGAATAGAATAGGTAACATAAAATTAAAAGTGTGTTCTATACTTGAATTTTTACTTTCTAACTCGATTAGCTGTATTCGATAAAAAAGCTTTAAATGTCGAAAAATGTTTGTTTTAATCGGTATCCCGTAAGAATCTTCACAGGTTATGTCTCTGTTGTATTTTTCTAGTTTATCTTTGATAATGTATAAGAGCCAAGAGGGATCATTCTTAAAGAAATCAAAACGAGACTGCTTTTTGGACAAGCCGAAATACTGATCAAGAATAGTATCTAATCTTTCAATTAAATCTATATCATTTTGTTCGTTATTAGAATCAGTTTCTTGTAGAGAAGGCGAGTTGGCTTCAGTCATAAAATGATAATTTAATTGGATTAAATTGATTAAAGTCTAAGCTTGCTACATTTTAAACCTCAATAATTAAAGTAGGCATCAAATATGGTTTGATTGCCTATTAAATCCACAAAACTAATCAAATATCGATATTTTTACTGGAACACCTTCAGCTGTTCTTCCATACTTCACCCGATCTATCATCAACCCCTCTGAATTTAGTAATTCGATTGTATCTCCTCCGTTATTGAGAGCCATTGCTTGCCCAGCTCTAAGAATTTTAATATCTTGTCCTGGGCTTAAGCTGCCAATACTATCTAAGCTCCAGCTCTTGTTGGCTTTATCTTTTAGGCTCCACCCTGTCAAATCAACTGTTTGGTTACTGACATTTTGAATTGTGACTGATTCTAGTTGAGATTCGTCCCCCACAGGATTTGGCAGCAGCTCAACTATTTTTACCGTACTATCAGCATTAACTATAAGTTCTCCAGTTGCTCCTCCTTCTGCGGCGGAACCTATTTCACACTTGTTGTTGCGGCGGAGGGAAGCATTAAGAACGTAGGTTTTTTCTTGTTCGATTCTATTTTCAATTTCATCGGGCAATTTAGAAAAAAAGTCCAAGCCAGAGCGAGCTTCTACCTCATCAACGCTTGCTTGACCACTCTCAATTGAGACTCTTTTGGGAGTATCCTGATCATAAATAAAGGCAGATACTAAGAGGTCACTCGGCTCCTTTTCAACGTTCAACGCCACGATTTTCCAATAGCCTGATGGGATAGTATGGGGTTCATCTGCTTGTGGAAGCTGGGGCATATCTCTTTCATATAAAGTACCCGTCATTACATAAACTACGTCGCATTGATTGACAATCCCCCTTACTCGTCTCTCTAGGTCTAGCCAAACGCCGCCATTAAGATCTCCCTTTTGAGGGGTTAGGTTGGAAAGATAGTTAGTTTGCGACCAAAAATCTGTGCCCTTGAAAGTCCCTAGAGGTGCTTGATGCCCTCTAGTGGTCTGAATACGCGCATTGGCACCATCATAGTCATCAGGCTCAAGGGTTTCATCAGGGTTGATTAACGGGTCAGCACGATAGGTTCGACTGGTGCTTGCATTACCGTTTACAGTATTTCTGTCTAGTCTATAAGCAACCCAGTCAGCAAACTTAGTGTCGTCATTGGATGATAAGGCATAGATTTCCCTCACTATTAGGTCGTTTGAAGATGGACTGCCGAGGGGTATTCCATAAGGATAATGTTTCTCTGGATTAACGGCTTGAGCAGATACGGGCAAACAGTTAAGACTAAGAATTACTAAACAAATTACAGTTAGACGAATTTTTAAAACCATTTTTATGATGAAACTCACAACCATTGACTCCATTACGAATTCGCAATTGATTATAACCTGGGCTAAATAGCCCAGACTTGCTTCACGAATTATGCTCAAAAAGCCGAAGAAAGCCTGTAAGCTGACGCTGGAAATAAGCAAAACACACTCTATTTCGCAATTAGATTAATGTTTGATTATTCTCCAGAACCAGCCAGACTACAAGGTCGTAGCGCTCGCTCGCTAGAGCCCATAATCTTAGCCAGGTTAATTGCGGGTCTGAATAAACTGCCCAGCTGGTGGCGTCTTGTACCCTGCATCAATAAACGACCATTAGGAAAGGAATGGCAGAAAAACTATTTTTCACCCCAGACTCTGTACCATTGCCTATCTCAAGAGGGTAAAGTCTGGGTTCGAGGTCGTCAAGGCTTATTTGCCGCCGTTCCTAATGGTTATAGTTTACTGTGCGGCAGACAGGTTAATGGCCACTATCTCATAGCTATCGACTGTGATTCTATAGAGGCTATCAATCGATTGCAGCAGGTTGGTTTGCCTAAAACCGTTAGCTACAGCTCTGGACTACCAGGTCGGATGCAGTGTCTATATTATCTGGATCAGCCAATAAAGAGCTTTAAATCCAGCTTATCTCTGGAGGTTAGAGGCGAAAATCTACTGTCTACTCTCCCCCCTTCTGTGCATCCTAAAACTGGAGGCTACTACTGGTTGAGTTCTCCAATTAGCTCTAGGTCGGGAATCGTCACCATTTCTAGCTTATGGCTCAACCAGCTCAAGCCTAAACCAACCTACTCTAAGGGTGAATCTAAGTCTAGCTTTAAATCCTATCCTATTAAGTCTGCTGATCAGGCAGAGAGGCTTGTTTACTCCATCAGTCCAGTTTATGCAGATAATTACCATGACTGGATTAGAATCGGCATGGCTCTCAAGGATTGGGACGAGGGCTTACTTTGGCTTTGGGATGATTGGAGTCGCAGCTCTGCTAAGTACCGCCAGGGGCAGTGTGAATATAAGTGGAAGTCCTTCAACGGTTCAGGCATAACCTACAAAACTGTGTACTACTATGCCATGATTAGCTGAGCTCAAGCTGGAGCTTAAGTCTAGTCTCAAGTTTTATGGACAAACCTAGGCAAACCCCCTCATGCTTACTGGCGTATAAACCTACAGACTTACAAGCTTACAGGCTTACAGACTTGCAGGTTCTCAAAACCACACAGCAGGCAAATCACAGGTTTATTTATTCCAAAGACTTGGCTAAGATAGAGACTTAAAACTGTTCGGCAGAAGCAAATGATTCAAGATCACAGGGAAATTATAACTGAATTGGTGTCCTACAGGGGTTTCGTAATTTCAATCTACAACCTACCTGGGAAACTTTTCCGTTACTGCATTATCACCTTCAAAGGGCAAATACTTGGTCTCGAAGCATCCCAGGGTTATTACTCTCCCAAATCCTGCATTTGCGCTGCTAGACAGGCTGTAAACTGCATAGTTAATTCAGAATCGAACTGATTAGACATCTCCAATAATTATGCTGAAACCCTTGCGCTACTGTCTAAAAATAGGGGTTTCTGGAGATGTCTATTATAAATATTTCTAGCGAAATTTAGTAGGTGAAGTTTACGTTCAAGGTTTTAATGTACCCTGCTAAAGCACCGCTAGAATTCAAATCGGTATTGATTACCAGATTGACTGACCGAGACTCCTACGACCTCAACAAAGCTGACACAGTTTATTGTGGACGTTGCCGCAACTGTAAAAGTAGCTATGGTTTGGGACTAGGTAATCCGTTTTCCCACAAGAATACGAAAAACTGCGTCTGGAAGGTCAAGAACTTGTCAGAATCTTTAAGCTACTATCATCAGTGGCTTTCCTATCTGATTAACAATAGCCATACTCAACAAAATTTGGCTGATTGGGAACAGATCTATCGGCAGGAATTTCTTAAATTTTGCCATAACATAGAACAAATTAATACCTTAGTTTGTTTCTGCGTTAATACGTATCATAATACCAGCAATACTTCAATTTACTGCCACAGTCAGATACTTTGGAACTTTGCCGTATGGTATGTCAGGCATAACAGACCAACAGACTTACAGATTTCCTAAGTTAGTAGGTTACAGACTTGTAGAGTAGCAGACTCATAAAACTGTAATCTAACAGACCAACAGACTTACGGACTCAAAGACTTACAGACTTATGGACTTACAAACTTACAAACTAACGGGTTAACAGAGTTTATGTTAAATTTTAATCATGTTTCAGTACTAGGAGTCAGTGGACACAGACCCTCCTCACTACCTGGTCAGTACTCAGAGTTTGCCAGCAGAGCACTAGTGGATACAGCTAGCTACGTGCTAAATTTGTACCGACCAGAAAAAGTCATATCTGGAATGGCTCTGGGTTGGGATATGGCAATAGCCCAGTGCGCTCTAGAACAAGGCATTGACCTGATTGCAGCAGTACCATTTAAAGGGCAGTCTCAAAGATGGAATGCTGTTGATCGAGCCAGGTATGAAGCTATTTTGAGCCGAGCCCACCAGACTGTAGTTGTTTCCAGCGGCAGCTACAGTCCCCAAGCAATGCAGAAACGGAACCAGTGGATGGTTAATAATTGTACTCAACTCTTGGCACTCTGGAACCAAAATCAGGCACGGAGCGGTACCAAAAACTGTGTGAATTATGCTACGGCTGTGGGAATAAAGACCTTCAACTGCTGGAATACTTTTGAGCATTTCTACAGGCTCAGTTGTCACATGGACACTTAATAGTCATTTCAAATAAAAATGAAACACTTTTTACCGTTCAAAGACTCGCCATAGCAAGAATGCCCTGTCTCAAACTTAATTGAAATGACTATATTTATAAAAAGGAATGTATCTCATCAATCCTCAACATTTGCGTAATTGGTTTGTGACGCGAAGCTAATCCTTTAGGACTCACTGCTGCTACTGTCCCTCATGAACCTGCAAATCGCTTTATCTGACCAGCTCGGATTAGACTTATCGCTGCGAAGTCGCCCCAGAAAATTGTAAGAATTGACGCCGTTTTATTTTAGACATGGCTTGTAAGCAGCCTTCAAGAAGACGATATTTTGATCTAAATTGCTAGGTTAATACATATCATGTATTAATTTAGTAAGCTTTATTGTTTGTAAATTCTTTATGTTTTGAGAAATTTAATGATACCTATGCAATATTAGCTATTGATAGAGAAGCGCTGTGCTTAAAATGAAAACTTTGATCCTCATGATTCCTTGATAGTACAGGCACGACCGCCTTTAATTCCCACTCTCTAGCCTCTCCTTTAACCTTGTATACCTCTGCTGCTGCTTCACCTGCTTCACCGCAATGCCGATCGCCTTTTCCGAACCCACAATCAACGCTAACTGCTCTGCCCTCGTCAATCCCGTATAGAACAGATTACGAGAAAGCATGACGTAGTGTTGAGTATAGAGTGGCAGGATGACTACAGGGTATTCCGAACCCTGAGACTTATGGATGCTTTTTGCCCAAGCCAGAGTAATTTCGTTTAAATCGGCAAAATCATAGACCACATCTCTACCATCGAAATCAATCATGACTTCCTTCTCGGTCTGATCGATCGCCTTAACTATGCCCAAGTCACCATTAAAGACCTCTCGGTTATAGTCATTCTTAAGCTGCATCACCCGATCACCCGTCCGTAAAATACTGTCTCCCCGAACCAATTCCTGTTTATCTTCACTGGGAGGATTGATTAACTGCTGGAGTACCCGATTCAGATTCCTCGTACCTACTAATCCCCTAGTCATTGGGCATAGCACCTGGACATCGGTAGCGGGGTTAAAACCAGCACGGGGAATATAATGCTCGATCAGCTCGCAGATAGTTTGTACACCGTGTTCTGGTTCTGTCCCCCCTGGATGCCAAAGACAGTCAGAAGTAGACTTCATGGAAATCTTTTCTAGCTGGGGATAGGAACCTTGATTAATTTGATGAGCAGTCGTAATAATGGCACTCTCGGCAGCCTGACGGAAAACTTGAGTGAGACGGACGACGGGGATTTGTGCCGAGGCGATCAAATCCTTGAGGACATTTCCTGGTCCCACAGAAGGCAGCTGATCAATATCACCCACCATCAGGAGTAAAGCATCTTGAGGAATGGCTTTGAGTAGAGCGTGAGCCATGAATAGATCCACCATGCTCGCCTCATCCACCACAATTGCCGAACACTCCAGAGGATTATCCAAATCCCGTTTAAAGCCCATCTTGCTGGGGTCAAATTCCAACAGCCGATGTAGAGTTTTTGCCTCAATGCCTGTCATCTCCGTCAATCGTTTAGCCGCTCTTCCCGTCGGCGCAGCACAGGCAATTTTCTTACCCATAGCCTTCCAGAGAGTAACGATAGTGCGGACAGTAAAGGTTTTACCCGTTCCTGGTCCACCAGTGAGAATCATCACCTTTTCCCTCGCTGCCATTTCCACCGCCACATACTGCTGAGGTGATAGCTCAATTCTTCTGGATGCGGTAAACTTGCCAATCCAGCTTTTAACCCGATCGCGATCTACATCTAAACAAGTTGCTAACTTCTGCTGGAGTAATTTAGCTAAATGCTGTTCCGAGTAAAAGAAACTGGGTTTGTAATAAAGTCGTTCAGCATCTAATTCCCTAATAAGCTGTTCTTCCGTCACCATCTCCTGGAGGATATTGGCGATCGCCCGTTGCTCCGCCTTATACTCCTCCGTAGTCAATAACTCTTCAGCAAAAGGAATGATCTTAGATTCAGGCAAATAACAATGTCCGTCCTCACTAGCCTTGTCCAAAACATGAAGCACTCCAGCACGGTAACGAAACGGAGAATCTGGAGTTACCCCCACATTACGGGCAATTTGATCGGCGGTTAAAAAGCCAATGCCAAAAATATCAATGGCTAACTGATAGGGATTTGTGGTCACAGTAGCGATCGCCGCATCCCCATACTGCTTGTAAATCTTCACCGCATAGGTAGTAGATACTCCATGACCAGAAAGAAAGACCATCACCTCCTTAATGGACTTCTGTTCAGCCCAGGTACTCCGAATCATGGCGATTCGCTTACTGGCAATGCCCGTTACTTCCGACAGGCGCTCAATCTGATGCTCAATAACTTCTAAAGTCTCTAAACCAAAATGCTTAACAATTCTCTTAGCGGTAACGGGTCCCACTCCCTTAATCAAACCGCTACCCAAATACTTTTCAATCCCAGTAATAGTAGCAGGTTTAGTTTCTTGATACTTAACAACCTGAAACTGTGAACCATATTGTGGGTGTTCCGTCCAGTTTCCCTGTAGCTGTAGCGTCTGTCCCGCCTGGATATTGGCAAAACTGCCCACGACGGTAATCAACTGCTTAACATTTCCCGTATTCAACCGCGCCACGGTGTAACCCGATTCTTCAGAGTGAAAAGTGATGCGCTCAATAACTCCAGTCAGTGATGATAGCGGTGCAGTAGCGATTGATGAGGTCATAAAACAAATGTTCTATTGCTCAGATTCATAGTTTACCAATGTTCCCCAATATTAAAAGATAAGTAATATAGAGCCCATTTGAAATCTTTTATCGGTGCTGAAGTAAGCTGCTAATAGCAGTCTAATCCAAGCACAATGAAATATTCGAGCAGTCTTACTGATGCAGAATGGGCAATCGTTGAACCTCTATTGCTGGAGCTATTGCCTCTAAAAAAGAAAACCCGTCCCCTCGAATGGACAAGACGAGAGATTCTTGATGGCATCTTATATCAACTCAAGAATGGTTGTAATTGGGGAGACTTGCCCAGAGATCTCCCTCCATCTTCGACTGTCTATTGGCATTATAAGCAATGGAGAGATGCGGGAGTGATTGAGAAGCTTATGGATGCTTTGCATCGACAAGTGCGCCAGCAGGTAAAAAAAAAGCCCAGTGGACAACCTTAATTATCATCGATTCCCAAGCTGTGAAAAATACCTGTAACGCCAGTGTGGATTCTAAAGGTTATTGCTTCTACAAATCGACCAACGGAATCAAAAGGCATTTAGCTGTTGATACGTTAGGGTTTCCCTTTTTTACTCATTGTTCCCGAGCCAATGTCACAGATGATGCAGGATTGATTGAGATGTTGACTCTTAATATTAACTATTTTAAGTCCAAACCTGTCAATATCCCCAAGATTACCATTCTGTTAGATCATGGTTATCGTCCAGAACACATCACAGAGCGGTTACAAAAAGTTTATCCTCAGATCATGAGAAAAATTAAGTTTGAGCTTTCAACCAAACCCTCTAAACAAGAAAAGGCAAACCAGGGAAAAACAGGCTTTGTCCCTGCTGTTGCTAGATGGGTAATTGAACGTTCTAATGCTTGAATGGAAAGATGTAAGATTCTTGTTAAGAACTTTGAAAGAAGTCTCTCGAATGCAACGGCAAAGCTCAATCTGTGCTTTGTTAGGCTAATGATTAAGAGGCTTGCAGCCGCTTCTTAGAGATCTCAAATGGGCTCTATATAGCAATCTGTGGTGCTAAACATGAATCAGACCTGGTTGGGAATTGACCCTGGACTGGCAACAATTGGTTGGGCATTTTTAGTAGAGGTTCAACAGACGGAGGTACAATTGCTGGAATTTGGCACGATAGAAACTAGTAAACAGTTGACTACATCAGAAAGACTGCTGACTATCGAACAGGACATGGTTAAATTGATAGCCGAATTTCAACCCGCACATATAGCGATTGAAATGCCCTTCTTTGGTAGAACTATCAAAGCCGCAGGTGGAGTATTGCAGGCTTTTGGCGTAATCAATTTAGTCTGTCATCGGGAAACAGGAATTTTACCAATATATCTCCACCAATCTAGTTGGAAATGTCAATTAGGCTATGGCAAAGCAGATAAGAATGAAGTGGCGGGGATGGTACAAGCCCTATTCGATTTAAAAACTCTACCCATCGATGATAGTGTAGACGCGATCGGCATTGGTTATGCTGGCTTGTGTGGGCTGAGAAATAATATTGCTTAAAGAATAAAGCGATCTCTATTATCTATAAATTTAAGTCAATTACCAAGGATTGAACAAGGATTTAAACAATGATTTCTCAATTTCGATGTAAACAAATATAAAATTAGCCATAAAAAATAACTATTAAAGCATAGTTATAAAATAAGAAGAAATTAACAGGAGAGAATAGTATATTGGCGTAGAGTAATCGGGAGCATCCCATTTTGGAAGAAACATAATGTAGTGAGCAGCGTAACTACTGATTTTTCGTTGAACTAAAAAATATATTCGCCGAAACGGGATGCTCCCAGAGTAATCGCTTATCGTGCTGTCAGGAAGAACGGCAAGGAGTATCACCAGACTTTCTATCACTACGAACTCTGGGATTAAAACAACCGTTAACCGTTGGGTTAAGTCTTGTGAATATATTCCTAAGAAAGTACGAAGGTATATCAAGCTGATGGATAATGATAAAGTCTCTGTGGCAGAAATATTAAGAGTTTTGCGCCGAAGGAAGAAGAAGAAATTCGCTGGTTAAGTAAAATAATAATACTCTTTTATTTCAATTGGAAATAAATTTTAGTACATTAAATAAAAACTAGTCCAAAAGCCAAAGAATGAAAGCCAGTGAAGTCCTGAGAAAATATGCAGCAGGGGAAAGGAATTTTCAGCGGGTAAATCTTAGAGGTCAATCCTTTAAAGGAGAAAATCTTTCAGGAGCAGACTTTTCTCAGGCAAATATTCAAGGAGCGAATTTTCAATATGCCACTTTAAAAGAAACAAAATTTATAAGAGCTAAAGCAGGACTGGAAACTATAGTAAAAATTTTCTTAGTAATTCTTTCATTTATTCTATCTTTATTTGCAGGAATAGCTTCAGGATATGTTGCATCCACAACAGCACATTTTTTATCTTCTCATGCAATACAAACTAATCCTATTCCACCTGGGTTAGTTATTCTATTACTACTTTCAGTTTTTTTTTATTGTCTTACAAATGAAGAAATAGAGAATGGTTTCACAATCATTGCGATTAGTTTAGCTTTAGTCCTTCCTTTCAGTCCAGTGGGTGCTGTTATGGGAGCTATAGGTTTGATTGGATTTATAGCTGAAACTATAGCTGTAGGAATAGCTTTAGCTATATTTGGTAGCATCACTAGTTACTTGATTATATTTGGGTCGGTAACAACATCAATGAGTTGGGTGCTTTACTGGATAATTAATGTGGCTAGAAATCAATCAGAACCTTTAGGTGTAATTTTATATAGTAGACTATTTTTTGTGATAGTTCTATCTGCATTTCTTCTTTTATTTTCCGCATATTTTGCTTTTGAGTCTCTTGCAGAAAATGAACAATTTTACTGGACAAAAAAGATAATAATTCGTTGTATAGGTATCGGTAAAAAAACAACTTTTTGTCATGCTGATTTAGAATGCTCAGATTTCACGAATGCCAAGCTTCAAGGCATTGATTTGAGCTATTCTAAGATTAAGTATACTTGTTGGGAAAATTCAGAAGGACTAGAATTAGCAATAGTAGATGGAACTATCTTAAGTCAACAAGAAGTTCGTATTTTACTTGTTACTGGTAGAGGAAAAAAGAGAAACCTTAGTCGTCTTAATTTAAAGGAAGCTAATTTATCAAGATTTGATCTTACAGAAGTAAATTTGATAGAAGCAAATCTTGAGGGGGCTATATTACGTAATTCTCTTCTTATTAACGCCAACCTTAAGGGTGCTAATCTTAAGAGAGCTATACTTCAAAATGCCATTTTAGAAGGAGTAGAGCTATCAGAAACTCTAGCACTTGAAGCAGACTTTAGAGGAGCAATAATGACTGGGGTATGTTTAGAAAACTGGAATGCAAATAGTCTAACTAATCTAGATAATGTGAATTGTCGTTATGTTTATCTAAGGTCAAATAAACAAGAACGCCGTCCTAGTATTAGCGAGTTTTCTCAAGGAGATTTTACTCGACTATTTAAAAAAACTGTTGAAACTGTTGATTTGATTTTTCGGAATGGAATAGATTGGAGATCCTTTGCAATTGCATTTCAACAACTTAAAGATGAACAAAAGTTGAAGGTTAAGAAAGGAGATGGAGAATTTTATATTCGAGCAATTGAAGCTAAAGATGATGGTAGTTTTGTTATTCGAGTTGACGTCTCTAGTGATTTAGATAAAGCAACTATTGAGGAGTCTTTCAATTGGAAATATAGATTGCAAATAGCGGAACTAGAATTAAAACTAAAATATAAAGATGAAAAAATTGAGGATTATCGTAAATCAAATACGGATTTTCAGAAAATAATATATACCTTGGCCAGTAAAGATATTAGTTTTAATGTTAATAATATGACATACAGTGAATTTCAAGGAAATACGTATCAACAAAGTGGGAACTTTGGTATCGGCCATATGAGCGGTGGTGAGATTCAAGAGGGCGCAAAAGTTGCTGGAGTTATTAACGAAGCAGAGAAGCAAAACTTAGCTGATGCAGCCCAAGAGATTCACCAACTTCTAAAACAATTGTCTGAAACCTATCCCACCACCACTAGCAGAGAAAAAAATATAGTTGTGGGAGAAGCTGTTGAACAAATCGAGAATAATCCTACACTAAAAGCCAAAGTTATCAATGCTTTCAAAACTGGAGGTACAGAAGCTTTTAAAGAAGCTATTAGTCATCCACTGGTAAATATTTTGGTGGCGACTATCGAAGGATGGCAAGATGCTGAATGAAATTAAGGCTCTGATCCTGGCTTTATCTCAAGTATCCAGAGGAGTAGAAACCCGACAGGACAAACGCCCCATGATGTCCGATTTATCTCAATCAGGGATTTTAGAGATTGTCGCGGATAATATCTTGTTTGCTTATCGGGATGAGTATTATGATCCTGAAACCTACAAGCAGAGTATTTTAGAGCTTATTGTAGCAAAGGCTAGACATGGTGACACAGGCACAATTGAGCTGTTGTAGGGCATCGAAAAACCCCATAATGCTATTAGATTTGGGGGCAGTAGCTAAATATAGAGTTGCTTGAGCCAGGGGATAGCGACCTTCTGGCATTCCTACGCGGTCGAATGCTTGAGCACACGAATTGACTATTGTTATGGCGTTGGGGTCAGCTAATCCTATGTCTTCGCTGGCCAGAATTAATAAGCGACGGAGAATAAAGCGAGGCTCTTCTCCTGCGTAAATCATTTTAGCTAGCCAATATAGAGCAGCATCGGGATCTGAACCCCGCACACTTTTAATAAAGGCACTGATCGTATCAAAATGAGCATCTCCTTCTTTGTCATACAGTACTGCCCGTTGCTGAATCGATTCTTCCGCTACTGCTAGATCGATCTTAATTGTGCCATCAGCATTAGGAGAAGTCGTTTCTACTGCTAATTCCAAAGCATTGAGTACGGATCGCCCATCTCCATTGGCGACATTAGTTAAGTGATCGAGGGCATCAGAATCTAGTTTGATTTTTAGCTGACCATAACCTCGATGAGGGTCTTTTAAAGCTTGTTCGACAACCAAACCTAAATCTTCTGCTGACAAAGATGTGAGTTGAAATAAGCGAGAGCGACTAACTAAGGCTTTATTGACTTCAAAATAGGGATTTTCCGTCGTTGCCCCAATCAAAATAATCGTCCCATTTTCCACCCAGGGCAAAAGAGCATCCTGTTGAGATTTATTAAAACGATGGACTTCATCAACAAAGAGAATAGTTTTTTGCTGCTGATATTTGCCTTTATCTGTAGCCGTGGCGATTGCGAAGCTAGCCGAAGGCATCGCTTCTCGAATGTCTTTTACTCCAGCCAGTACTGCGTTAATGGCAATAAAATGGGCGCGAGTAGTCTTGGCAATTATGCGAGCTAAGGTAGTTTTTCCCGTTCCTGAAGCCCCAAAGAAAATTAAAGAGGATAGGCGATCAGCTTCGATTGCTCGACGGAGTAACCGTCCTACTCCGACAATATGATCTTGACCGATAAACTCAGCTAAAGTTTGGGGACGCATTCGGTCAGCTAACGCTGCTTCTGATTTTACTTTTTCTCGATAGCTCTGCTCGAATAAATCCATCTCGCTCTTTGATTTAATCGTAATCTTAATTCCAATATATTGAAGAACCACGATATTTACTTTGCCACTCTAGGATAGTATGAGAGTGTGAGCGCGATCGCCGAGTTGAAATGCCTGTAAATCCTGATAACTACCCCGATAATTGGAACAGCATAGCATTATCAGTTAAAGAAGCTGCTGGCTGGCGGTGTGGCTGCTGCGGAAAGAAGTGTTATGAGCCAGGGGAACGACCTCAGAATTTAACTCGCTCTCAGTGGACGGCGGATACACTTCAGGTACATCACCGCAATCATGATACTCAAGATAATCGGTTATCTAATTTGCTGTCCGTCTGCGCTGTTTGCCATCTTAGTCTGCACAGGGGCAAATACAGCCCCGTTAGCGAGGGTCAGTTGTCGCTATGGTAGTGCTAGGCATCTCTTCCAAGAACAGCGAGCTTTATTGAATATAGATACACTACAAGGGCAACTATCCAAAATTAGATATTTATCTTGATGTCTCCTCTTTTGATCTGCTCAAGAATTGTCTCTATATAATTACTCATTGAGCGATTTTTCTTTTTAGCCTCCCCTACAATCCAGTTTTTCAACTCTTCATCCAAATACAGTGATATTCGGGTCTTGTCTGTTGTCAATGTCATATTCCCAAACTCCTAGTAGCATTATCTTTCATAAATAATAATCTAGGTAACATCACTATTCATCTTATTGATTTACTTTACATAAAAGTAGTGCTACTATAGGCGCATGAGAGAGAAGAACAGTAAACCTTTCCTTTGGTCAAAGAATAACTGACATCACGAGTGTCTGGGGCAAACCCATGGGGCTGCCAGATAGCATAGGCGTTTTGTGAGGGTGATCGGCTGGAGATTCCCTATTTTGATTGGCAATAAAAATGAAAAAATATTTTCTCAATCTCCCTACCCCGAACGGCAATAAGATTATCGACTGCGGAGAAAATGAAAGAAGAGCAAATATTTTCAGCCAAGCCTACGATGCAGAAGATGGATGGATTTGCCTTCTTGAAGAGGATAGCACTGGTTTATATCGCCTACGACTCCCAAATCCCAAATATATCCAGTTACCTGCTAACTGTAACCAACCTTGGCTGTACCAAGACAGTTACGAAAATCTTGCTTTGGCATTCAACGCCGCTCAACAATACGGTTGTAACGGCGAAGGCAAGATCAACATCATTACTTCGTCCGTTCTCCGAGAATATCGACAGGTTCATTTTGTCCTAAGACTCAAACGATTTAATGAATCTCCCCAACTCGATTTAACTGACGTCGAGCGCGATTACGTAATCGATGAATTCAAAGACGCTTTTGAGGCATTAATTCTGGAACAGAAGCAAAATTATCCGCAATCTGTTTTTAGCTTAGTTGAAGAGATTTATCTCGATTCTAAGTCTACCAATGCTGATATTTATCCCCATTGAATCATGACCAAGCAACAGCGCCCGAATGCATATTGAGAGTATTGCCATCGTAAACATTCTCAGGTTTAACCTGCCATGATTTGGTGTGGTCATTTTCAGATAGAGCATGGGCGCTCGCTTCCAGCTTATCTAATAAGATATACAGGCAACTTGATTAAAAATGGGCTTATAGAATGCCAAGTGTTCTCCATCTGTGATGCGATTGCTTGAGAATTTCCAAGAGGCAACCACAAATAATGAGGTGCTCCTTCTGAAAATTCATAGACGGTATTACATTTAAGGTTTGAGCATATTACTTCTCCTGTAGCAAGAGCGTGCTCCACTTGTTGCGGAGTAAAGCGTGTAAAGTTCTGTCCTTCAGCGTCTAGGAAACTATCAACATCATAAAGATTATTAGAATTGCCTATTGTTCTACAGCAAGGACAGTCTAGAATCGGATTATTCCAAAACTCATTACTAAAAACACGATTATTAAAAAATTTAACAAAAGGGAGCAAGGTTCTTGCAAGTCTCATAGCTTGTAGGCTTTCTGGAGCCATTACTTCAGGATGGCTATTTGTAAATCTTTTACTCCTGCATCTAGATGCTTTTCAGATAAGACGTGTAAGTAATCTTTTGATTTATCTAGAAGTTGCCTGCGCTCATGATTAAAAATCCGAACTCTTGGACAACTACCACGCAAGTATGAAAGAACAAATAACTCTGCTAGTGTCCACCAAGAATTGTAGTAGTAGTTTCGCGACTCATAAATCCAGACTTCATCAGCAGCTTGAATACGATCTCGAATAATACTAACTATTTGCCAGCGACGTTGTTCAGTCATGAACTCAGAAGACAAGATTCCTGGTGGAAAGTAGAGTACGCTTGGTTTATGACCGTTGTGAAATTCACCATTTTCAATGCGTTTTTTTAGTCTTTCAACATGATGAGCGTTTTCACTACGAAAACTGATGAAAATACTTCCTCTTGCTCTATAACTCTCCATCTGAGCATTAAAGGAATCGCCCCAAGTTTGCCAACCAACAAAATCTCGCGGACGTTGCGATCCCCCCCACCTTCTTTTAAGTTCCCTAATTTGATCGATTAGCCACTTAAGAATTTTACTGTTAGATAAAGAATTTGGATAGTCTGGCACACTTTGTCCTGAGCAATTTTGGCTATTACTTTGTTCGCGCACACTAAATACATTTAAAGGTAAATAATTTCTACTTATAAAGAGTACGTGATCCATTTTCATCGGATCATTAGAAAGGAAAGGAACATCATAATAATCTCGTTCACTGCTTTCTCTGGTTACGTCAACAATTACAATATCCTTGGTTCGAGATGCTGTAATCAAGTTAAGACCAAAAGCTATTCCATCTTCAAATGTAAAACCTTCCTGTACAGCGATCGTAGAGAGTCTGCTCTTTAATTCCAAGCTTTCATAGCTTTGCGTCGAGAAGAATACTAGTGAAAGTTGTTGACTCATGCTAGCCATCCCGCTAATTTTCGTGCAATAAACTCTTGAATAAACACCAGTTTCTAATTTTGATAGTTAAGCTTTGCCTCATCTCTAGACGAGCGATTGCCTTCTTGATTTGGACTAGTCTATATCCATATTAGTTCACCCATAGCAATCGCCTGAGTTTTGACCGTGTTGGCATTGAAGACGGCATAAACCCCAATGCCTAGAAGTAAATAGCCCAATAGTTTGTATATCTTCATCCCAGTTAGCCATTGTTGGTCATCTGCTTCTGTCTTAATCTATTGGGTTTGGTTTGGGTGTAATTTAAGTTCGGGTAAGGCGATTGCGCGAGCGTCTCCAATTGAATGTCTGATAGTAGTTTTATACCTACACCAAAATATTTTCTAGTCTGTTTCAACCAGGCTGTTAACCCTTGGAGGTTACAGCTATTCGATCTCTTTCCATCCTTCAATAATTGCTATCGCAATATTTATATAAGGATTATCAATTAGTTCTTCTACTGCTGCTTTACCACCAGCTTGTAATGCATTAGCAGCACGTTTTTTAAGAGTTGGAGTGATTGCCGCAGTTACAAAATTATTTTTCTCTGCTTCAGTTGCCCCAGGCTTAGTGGCTTCTAGCTGAACCAGCAATCGTTGAATCTCGTAGGCAGCTTCAGCTAAACTTTGTTTCTTCTCCGATGTGTAATTATGCTGGATGACTTGTTGATGACTGCCAGATTCGGCCGTATCAACAAAATTACCAAAATTAGAGCCTCGCATATCATACTTAGGAACTTTAGCCATTAGTTTTTTAACCTCACTGTCTTGATGAACTAGATTAATTAATTTGTTAAGTTGAGTCTCTTTATTACTCAATTCCTCTCTATATTTAACCTCTAGTAAGTTACTTGCGAATTTGTAGCCCTGCATAAAAACACCATGAATTGTAGTTTTATCTGCTTTGGGCGAAACCTTCAGTTTGACAACGACAATTTCGTCATCCTTATTTTCTAGGCTTTGAACAGCAAGCTCAGCACCTTCACACTCATTTTTGGTTATTTCAAATGCGTACGAAAAAGCTTTCCAATCAATACCATCACGAAAAATTAAGTCAATAGTGTTCAGTAATTTTTGAAATAGTTTTGTGAATTCACCAAGTGAGAATTCTCCACTACTAGGACGGCGCTCCTGTTTATTTTGCTTAAGATAGACATATTTACAAATTACTCCATCCAATTTAGTATCACTATTAATATTCCAATCCTCAATACAAGCTCCAGTCAGTATTGCTCCAGTAAAATCAGTTGATAGAGCTGTAACCCTTGTTAAATCAGCTTCGCATAGATCGGCTTTTCTAAGATCGGCTTTGCTCAAATCAGCTTCAATTAGATTCGCTCGATACAATTTAGCTAGACTAAGATCGGTACTGATTAGATGAGCCTTAAGCAAATCAGCCTCATTCAAATTGACTCTATTAAGATTTGTACCACTAAGGTTCGCTAAACTCAAATCAGATCTAAAAAGATTCGCCTCGCAAAAATTAGCCTCGAAAAGTTGAGCATCAAGTAAGCTAGCTTCGCTAAGATTTGCAAAACTAAAATTTGTCCGCCTGAGATCTGCCCAACTAAGGTCAGCCTGACTAAGATTTGCTTTAGAGAAATTAACATCGCGTAAGTCAGCCTGAAAAAAATTATTTTCAACAAGTTGTGCATCACTAAAATCACTTAAGACAAGTTTTGCCTCATTAAAGTTAGCTTCGTGAAGTTTTACCCCTTGTAAATTCGCTTCCGTAAGTTCAGTTTTTCTAAAATCCCTATTTCCAGCAGAAAATTGGCTTAGTAACTCATCAACACTAATTTCCCTTCGATCAGATTCTTCTGAATCTCGCATACCATTGTCTATGTTTTTTGTCTCAGAAGGATCTTCGTCGGCAGCGAAATAGCCAGCTAACTCATTTGTGTCAATGTAGTGTTTAGTTCTTTTGGAATCCATTAAATCTCTCTAGCTCTAACTACACATATTCCTGATACCTTTAATACTAATAAATGGGATTTATAAAAACTGCTGGATTGATCTTTTACGCGTTAACTATTTATTGTAAGGAACCCTTTTATTATAAGGAATCCTTCCATATAATCCCCTTATAGATCATGACATCAAAAATTTATCTAAAGTATTGGACTTTGATTTAGGCTGTATTAGCTTTATTTCTAACGTACCTAACACATACTGCTCCTTCAAAAGTGCGATCGCCCTACTCAACCCACGATAATTAAACTTAATCCTGTTCTCACTCAGAATCGCCGTAGCCATTTGGTTAGGTTCGATGCTAATCCTGACATCTTCAGGGAAATCAATCGCTAGTTCCCCATTTACGTAGGTGTCAGCCTCAAGATAAGCTTGCTGTAGTTCTTCTAGTGAGGAGATCGCCTCGATAACTAACTAATCATCTTTAATATTTTTATTTTTGCGTTCTACTTCCCATTGTTCATCGTTAGTTCTGCTTCTAAGCCTAAGATTCTTCGTGATATTTGAGTCGATTAATTCTAGTCGCTGCTTTCTCTTCTCATGTTATTCTTTACTCCACTCAGCCAACATTTGACGTTCTTCTGAGTCCAAGCGATCGCACCTCGAATCTAGACGAATTCGAGACAGAAAAAATTGAGCTACCTCATTAAAGCCTGGGCATAATTCTAGGCGAATTAGCCTCAACACAACTCCAGTAGGGTTGGTTAAGAGTGAGCATAATTCTAACCGAATTAGCTGCAACACAACTCCAGTGGGGTTGGTTGGGTTCTTGCGAACCAGTGTGAGTGAAATTTCAATTCAAATAAAGATTAATCATCATGCAAAGCGCATTCGTTCCTACTCAAGCCCAGCCCGCTCAGGTCTACGTGCCCAACTCTAACGCAGCTCAAACTCAGACTGCTCAAGGCTACATACCTGTAAGAACCGCAGTTAACGGTGCGAACCAAGGTCAAAATCAGACCTACGTGCCCAACCTCAACGTCGCTAATCAAGCTCAGGGTGAGACACCTAGTCCTGCACCCGTCATGGTTCAACCCCAAGTGAACCATGCTCAAGCTAGCATGTTGGTACCTCAAAGCTATGGAGCACAACAGGTACAACAGCTCAAACCCCTGACTCCTGCTCAGATAGTATTCGCTATCACGAACTCTGAAATAGAAAAGTACAGACGTTTCGGCAATAATGTTGACGCCAAACAAACCATAGCGTCCTATCAGCAACACTATACTGGCTGGACCACAGACCAGTTGCTTCAGGCTGCTTTCCAAGTGGTCGAGATTTACGACCAAAGCATTCAACAATGGCGTCTAGTAAGAAGCTACGAAGAACTGCGTCTTAAACAACAGCAGTTTAGTAAGAGAAACAGCTACTTCAGAAGTAGACGAGCTGCTGCATAAAGACTCAGAGTACAGAGTACTAGTCCAGTAATCTGACTCAGCTTGCTTCAAACCGATGAACCGATTGCCGTACTTAACGGCAATTTTTTTTAACCCTGGCGGGTTAGGGTCGTGGGAAATTCATGCTGCGAACGGCGTGATTTTTTTATTAGCGTCCTATCGGACTATCAAGGGTAAGTTAAATAGTAGATCTACTATTTAATCTATTTGTTATGCTTGAGTTAACACACCAGGGAGACTATATCTATGACAGAATCAGCCGATATTCTAGGTAAGCTCAGTCGAGAAGAACAGCAGGAAGCAGCTAAGTTCATCGCTTATCGCAGGGAGATTGCTGCTGCTGGCTGGAGACCAGTGATTGCTGCTAGCAAGGGCAGAAATACTACCATACTGGGCTCGGACGAGAACTCGTTAGCTGAGTTTGTAGATCTGCTCTTGAAACCAGATATGCTGGTTACCAAGAAAGAAGCCGACCCTCTGCTAGAAGCAAAGTTGAGAGGGGTCAAGGCTATGAAACAGATGCTAGAAACCGAGGGAGAACCCTGGTCTAGTGATGAGGTAGCTCAGTATTTAACCATAGCTTTGAACACCGTAAGCAAAAAACGTCGTCAGGGGAAGATTTTAGGCTTACACTGCGGAGCCCACGGCTATCGATTTCCTAGCTGGCAGTTTCAATCCAGTGAAGTTCTGCCAGGACTAGATAGAGTATTACAGGCGCTAAATGAGAACCTAGTGCCTGACTGGGACAAGCTAAGATTCTTCATCACCTCAGATTATCTGCTAGAGGGTGAAACTCCCCTAAACTGTCTTCGCTCTGGCAAAGTCGAGGCTGCAATTAAGGCTGCTGGTTCCTATGGGGTACAGCATGCACATTGATCCCCATCCCCCGCCACCAGAGGACTTTCATCAGCTAAATTTGCCTATATCTCTAGAAAAGGACAAGGTCTATTATCGACTCAATAATCGCAATTATAGAGGCGCTATTTATTTCGATAGGAGCGGCAGCGGTCGTTTCGATGCCTCTACCCAAAGCTACGGTATTTGTTACACGGGGGAAGATTTAGAAGCTGCATTTATCGAATGTTTTGGACGAGAATTAGGTGTGAGATTTTTGTCTCAGGAATTCATCAAAACTCGTAACATCTTTTTAATTGAGAGTAGCAGAGAACTCAAGCTAGTTGACCTATTTGGTTCAGGACTAACAAAACTAGGGGTGGATTCTCGACTGAGCAGCGGTGACGATTACAGCACAGCACGCAAATGGGCAGAGGCAATTTATAATCATCCAGTCCAGGTGGACGGTATCCGCTACTATTCTCGTCACGACAATTCCCGACTCTGCTGCGGGCTATTCGACAGGACTAGAAAAGCATTGACAGAGACTAATCAGGGGAGTCTTCTAGATAATCCTCAAAAGCTAGCTGAGATATTGAATCACTATAGCTTTGGCTTGGGCTGAACACTACATCATCAACCTCAAAGCTTAATCGTCTTCTGGTCTCAGATCAGAAGATCAACGCTATGACCAACAATGATCCTGTGGCAATTAATTAGGACTGACGGTTAAGACCGAAGTTTCCTTTCTCCTCTTACGAGGCATTTGGGTGGAAATTTATCGGTGCAACATATGAGACTAATCAGCGGTGACATCTTTGATTGGAGTACCTGGTCTATGCTGCCTCATACTCCTCACCTTTGCCTCTGCGTAACTACCAACGGCATAGTTAAAACCGACGGCAGAGCAGTTATGGGGGCAGGTGTAGCTAAGGCTTTTGCCGGTCGATATCCGATCCTACCCGCTGTTCTTGGCAGTAAGCTACTCGCCCATGGCAATCAGGTTCATTATTTGGGGACTTTCGATGGGGTATCAATTCTATCTTTCCCCACCAAGCATCACTGGCGCAGTTCTTCTGATCTAGCTTTGATTAGCAGTTCTGCTCAGGTTTTGGCTGAGACGGCACGGGTTAGACCTGAGTATACTTTTGTCGTAACACCTCCTGGCTGCGGCTTGGGAGGTTTGTCTTGGAATATGGTGCGTCATCTTGTAGAACAAATGCCAGATAACTGTTGGGTAATTGATCGGTGTTGAAAGGACACCGTTTTCCAGAGAGACTATATTTAAATAGTCCAGTTTTTTTCGGATGTAGCAATATCTGTGCTTGATTACGATCATAGTAAATAAAAGCATAAAATCCAAAATGATAAAACATCTGACTAACCCCAGAGTGAGCTTTGGATCATTTAATTTAGCTCGAAGAATAATCAGCTATTAATCACAACTCTATTTAAATTTAATCTAATTATGAATCATGATTATCAAACAAATGATGTAATTTCTCAAAAATATCGAATTACTAAATTGCTAGGAGAAGGTGGGGTAGGAAAGACATACGAAGCAGAAGATATCACTACTTCTCAAAAAGTGGCGATTAAGATAGTTTCTTTTCGTCAAGCAAAAGACTGGAAAGTCTTAGAGCTGTTTGAGCGAGAAGCTAAAACTTTGGCTGCTCTAGAGCATCCTAGTATTCCTAAATACATAGATTATTTTCATCTGGATACTGATGAAGATCGATGTTTTTATTTAGTACGAGAGCTTGTTACAGGTCATTCTCTATTCGATCTAGTGCAGCAAGGTTGGCAGGCAACTGAGGATGAGGTTAAACAGATAGCAATTCAAATTCTAGAAATTCTCCAATATCTTCACGAACAAACACCTCCCATAATTCATCGAGATATCAAATCACAAAACCTAATCAGAGACGATGAGGGAAAGCTATTCTTAGTTGATTTTGGTTCGGTACAAGAAGTATACCGTCAAACTCTCAGTGGGAACAGTACTTTTGTGGGAACGTTAGGCTATATGCCGCCCGAACAGTTACGAGGGCAAGTCAGTTTTGCTTCTGATTTATATAGTTTGGGTGCAACACTAACTTTTTTGCTGACTAAAAAAAGCCTAGATCAGTTGCCCCAAAAACGAATGAAAATCGATTTTTGTTCTCAGGCAAAAATATCCAACCAATTGGCTAACTGGTTGGAAAGGATATTAGAACCAGTAGCCGAAGATAGATTTCAGTCTGCTGATGAAGCTCTCAAAATATTGATAAGTAATAATCAACTTTGTCAGCTTACTAATAAAAAGCGGATTATTTTAAATACAACTTCTAACGGTCTTGAAATCAAAATTTTTCACTCTGGTATTGAAGGCAGACGTTGGAGCTTAAACAATATTTTTGCAGGATTTGTCTATCTTTCATCTATTATATTTTTATGGTTAGTGGTTTATATTTTGTCACTAAGCTTAATAGAAGGTAAACCTTGGTTTATGGCAGTACCAATCCCTTTATTGTCAATTCCTGCTTGGATATTAACACTTATTATCCTTGGGCAGTATGTTTTTGAGAACTTTGGAAGCACATATCTTGAGATAAGCAACAAGAAGTTTAAGATATATAAATATATATTTGGAATTCAACTTTCAAATAGTATAGAAGCTAGAAAAATAGAAAAAGTAGAAGAAAAATCTATTGATAGTGAAAGCAATGGATATAATTTGGTTTATCTGTCGTCCAATGGTAGAAAAAAAAGAATGCATTTTGGGACAGGAATTCGAGAGGATGAAAAAAAATTACTGTCAATAGTAATTAAAGATTTTTTAGCAACGCATTGAGGTGATCAATAATTATATTGCCACTATTAGATTTTTTCTATTTCGTTTTGAATATATTCATACTTGGTGACATTACCTTGCTTCTTATATAAGGAAGCAGCCTGTTCTAGCTCTTTTAAAGCTTGATTATTATTATTTAAAGCTGAATATATTCCACCTTTGTAAAAATAGATATCAGCATATTTATTGTCGATATTAGATGCTTTATCAAAGCTCTCTAGAGCTAAATCGTAATTGCCTCTCGAATAATATGCAATTCCAAGAGCAACATGTGATTCAAACAAATTTGGCTTTATAATTAGTGCTTGCTTAAAGTCTCTAATGGCTTCACTATATTTTTCAAGACTAAATAGTATGCTCCCTCTGTTATAATACGCTTCTGCAAAGTTTGGATTAATTAAGATAGCTTGTGAAAAATCATTGATTGCTTCTTGCAAGCGCCCTTGTTGTAGAGAAATTTGCCCCCTATTATAGTAGGCATGATAATTTTTATCATTTAAATTAATAGCTTGATTTAAATCAAAAAGTTCAGCGTCTCGCTCACCTAGTTCAGAATAAATTAGACTTCTATTAAAGAATAGGTCAGAATTTCCTGGTGAGATATTGATGGACGTATTTAAGTCATAAAGAGCCTCTTGATATTGACCAAGATTTACATATAGGCTCGAACGCTTATCGTATATTTCTACATTGTAGGGTTCAATTCGTATCCATAAACTCAAATCCTCAATTGCTGCTTGGGTTTGACCTAAATCAAAATATACTTTGCTTCGCAACTTATATCCTTCAGATTCTTCTGGTTCTAATTTAATAGATTGACCAAAATCGGCAATTGCCTTTTGTTTTTCACCAATTTCAGCATAAGCAATTCCTCTATTAATATAGGCATTATAGTAAGATGAATCTAGTCGTAAAACTTCAGTATAGTCTTCAATTACTTTGGAAAAATTTTCTAATTTTAAATGAAGATAGCCTCTTCTAGCATAAACTTCTAGATTGTCATAGTTAAGACGAATAATTTGATCTAAGTCGGCAATTGCTGCCTGTGTATCTCCTAATTTCTGCCTGACCATACTACGATTTTGATAGGCAGCTATGTCTTCTGGGTCTAGCTCTAGAACACGATTCAGAGAATCTAACGCCTCTTGCTTTCTACCTAACTGATAACAGATCTGACTTTTACGGCTTTGGATGGCAACAGAATCAGGCTTATATTGCAAAACTCGCTCAAAATCTTCTAGAGCTTCTGCTAATTTTCCCAGTTCTGAATAAAGTAAGCCTCGATCTTGGTAAAGTTCAGGGTCGTTGGGATTAATTTCTATGGCTCGATTAAGATCGTCAATAGCACCTTGATTATCTTTCAGGTAATAACGCGCAATTCCCCGCAGTTTATGTGCCAGAAAATCATTGTTGTCAGACTGTAAAATGCGATCGCAGTCATCGACTACTCTTTGGTAGCGTTTGAGTTTGGTATTTACTGAGGCTCTGATGCTACAAATTTCGGTTTGGTTAGGATTTAAAGCCAAAGCCCGATCAAAATCCTCTACTGCTCGTTCAAAATCGTTGAAGGCATAGTATAAAGAACCGCGAATCAGATAGCTGTCAGGACTGTTGGGTGTTGATTGCAGAGCTTGTTGCAGGTCGTCAACATACCGATAATCTTCCCCTAGAAGTTCGGGGTGGAGCTTTAATAAATGTTGTAAATCATCTAGAGCTGCTTGACTGCTACCCAGAGCTAGATTGAGTTTGATTCGAGTTTTTAAGGCTTCTGTATTATCAGGTTCAGGTCGTAAAATTTGTGCCACATCTGCTAACGCACTTGGTAATTTTCCTTGTATGGCTTTTATCTTGACTCGGTTTTCATAAGCTAATAGGTAATCGGGTTTAAGCTTTATAGCTTGATCGAAGTCCCGAAGAGCTGCTTGCAGTTCTCCTCGTTGTAAATAAATAGCACCTCGATTATTGTAGGCATCTACCTGATTGGGGTCTAGTTCAATTGCTTGATTGTAATCTTCTAATGCTGACTGTACTTCTTCTTGAAGAAAATAGGCATTTGCTCGATAGCAGTAAACTTCTCCATCTTGAGAGTCGAGAGAGATTGCTCGATTAAAATCTTGGAGAGCATTTTCTGGATTGTTGCTATTTAGATGAATAACACCTCTTCGTTTGTAGGCTGGAGCAAATTCTCCATCGAGCTTCAAAGTTTGGTCAAAATCTTCCAGAGCTTTTTGATAGTCTTGGTTTAATAAGTGAAGATAGCCCCTGTAATAATATGTTTCAGCGTCTTGAGCATTAAGAGCGATCGCCTGTTCAAAATCCCTGAGCGATGCTGACAAATTTCCTTGTCGTAGAAGTAAATTACCTCTATTTTTATATGCCGCGAAATAGTTGGCATCACGTTCTATAGTTTTACTAAAATCTTCGATTGCTCGTTGGCGATTACCCAAAGTTAGGTGGATCGAGCCTCGGTTATTGTATGCTTCAACATAACTTGGATCTAGTTCTAAAGTGCGATTAAGTGACTCAAGAGCTTTGTTGTATTCGCCTTGATTTAAATAAAGGATGCCTTGAAGGTTATGTAAACAAGCATCATCAGGATTTAAATTAAGAGCTTTAGCGATATCTTGCTCCGCACCCTCATGATCTGACACGGACATCCGAATTAGAGCGAGATTTTTATAACCTTCAAAGCGATTAGGATTTAATTCTAATCCATAGTTAAGATCTTCGATGGCAGCTCGAATATTTCCTTGATAAAATTGAGCCAAGCCACGTAACTCATAGATATTTGCATTTTCAGGCGCTAACTTGAGCGCGAGGTTAAAGTCTTCAATTGCCGAGGCGAAATTGCCAAGAGACAAATAGATTTGACCTCGCTGTTGATAAACATCCCTAAAATCAGGCTTTAATTTTAATGCTTGACTGAAATTGTTAATTGCTTCTGGAAAATCCTGATTATTAACTTTTTCTAGTCCTAGCTGATAATAATCAGCCGCATCTTTTGAAGTCATCGTGTTAAACCTTAATGGTTAATTTTATCTAAAGCCTAAAGAGATTATCTAAACGGACAGCTCACGGTGAACCTTGCGACGGCTCACCCATGTCCTCCTGAACCCAGCTTAAGTTGGATTGCTGTAAGTGATATTAATTTAAGAATTTAGTTTATGACTTCTAACTTAACTCATTTGTCTCATAAGCAGTAGCCAGAAAATCACCAGTGCCAGAAATAGCCAAGAAATCAACTATCTCATTGACATGACGAGTCTCCGCATCCAAACTTTGCTCTTCTTCCAGAATAATGCGAACATTTTCACTGGTCAGATTGCGATAACGTAATCCAGCCGAGTCACCACCATAGAAGCTAGCTAGAGAAGCAAACAGAGAAGGTGTCTCGTCAAACTCAGCCTCAAAGTCGAGGGTGTATCCCCGATGATTGACGAGCTTATCGGTATGTCCCGCCTGATACTCAAGCTCTCCCAGAACACCAGTACCAGTTTCTATTGCCAGCCAGCCTACGGTTTCAGTTAGATGACCCGAATATTTGAGAGCTTCTTCTTCCTCCATCGATAATAGGAATCCATCAACACTAGCTCTTCTTTGTCGAGTCCGCACAAACTGATTGCCATTATAAGTCTGAACCTGAGAGAGAATGGCGGGAGTTGATTCAAAATCGAGGTCGAAGTCCAGATTTTCCCAACCTTGAGTAGTTAGTTTGCGAGTATCAACTGTTCCCACTTCGAGCAGAGTACCGTCTTCAAGTACCCAGTCTCCTGCCTCAAGCACTAGGTAACTAAAGTTTTCGGTTACATGCCAACCGTCTTTGTATTCAGGCTCCTGTAGGTAAGCTGTAAAGCGATCGCTCTCTAAATTAGTAATCCGAACAGTAGCAGGATCTCCTCCGTGACGGGATAGAGGTAAGGCAAAGACCACTGGATTGTCATAGCTATGGTTAAATTCAATAGTTTGTCTGAGGTGGTTAAAATTGGATACTTGCCCAAACTCACCGATGGTAGAGAAAACTGCTTGTTCGACTACCTCTTCCACTTCAAGGGTAAACAGGTCGGTGGCAGTTTCGTTACTACTATCGGTAGCTGTTACCTCAATCTCATAGATTCTCACATCTTCACTGCTAGGAGTTCCTGTAAAAGTTTGATTTGCCCCATCAAAGTTAAGCCATAGGGGGAGCGAAGTCCCATCAGCCAAAGCTGCCGAGAAGTTGAGAACGTCTCCTTCATCGCTATCGAAGAATACGTTGTCGGAGATGGTAAAGCTGAAGTTACTATTTTCAGCAATCATCAAATCGTCAATTGGATTGAGCAGTAGGGGGGGATTATTGCCACCAGCTATTGTCGTCTGAGCCTGGGGAGTATTGGGAATGTCTTCGACATTGCCTGCGTTATCTCTAGCTACAGCATAGAACTGATAGCTGGAACCTGGAGTGCCTGTAAACAGGGCTTCGGTCAGGGTAGTATTTTCCAGCCAAGGAGTAAATTCACCGCTATTTTCAGCAACGTAGATGGTGTAGTCGGCAATCGCCGAACCGTTAGGATCATCATTACCAGTCCAGCTTACGGTAAATTCTTTAGTGTCGCTAAGGTCCGGTAGAGCCTCAACTGTGCTGCTAGGTTTGAGAGCATCAATCGTGTTGAAGATTGGCGGAGTGTCTATGGGTTCGTTGACATCAAAAATTATGGTTGCTTCAGCATCTATAACTGCCCCTGTTTCGATGTCGCGATCAGCACGAATAGAATAGCTAACAAAACCATCTCCTTCAGGTTTGGTCAGGTTTGGAGGTAAAAATCCTAATAGGGGATTGTTGGGTTGTTCTCCCGTTGCAGGATCTATCGAATGCAGTTCCCAGAAAGCTTCTCCTGTGGCAATATCTATTCCTGCAAAGAAATCGAGATAGATTCCTTTTTCTGCCACGAGATCCAAACGAGTTTGATAAAAAGCACGATTGTCGGGTACGTCAATGAAGGTATCGCCAAAGCCAAAGTCACCCAGACGGAAGGTGCGGAAATCAAGATCCTCGTCAAGTTGCTGAGTAATTTTGACAACTTGTGCAGGTGCAGTTGCCAGTTCGGGATCGTTCTCAAAACGAATAGTGTAATCTAGAGTTTTTTCGGCATCGATCCATTTTTCTTCTCCAAATCCATCTGGTCCAAGAATATCGTTGGGGTCGCTTGAGGTTAGGACAGCGGGGTTATAGTCACCAAGATCGCCGTTGTCCTCCTCGTGCTCGTCATCACAATGTCCTATTTCTGGTGGTTCTGGAAAGTCAAAAAAGCTTTCTGGAGACTGGATAAGTTCAAGAGCAGAAAAACCAGAAGGCAATGATGGATTATCATCACCAGGTGGTAATGGTATTGGAGAGTCACCTGGTACTTCTATAGCTGGTATTTCGATAGAGTTTCCATCTATCCTAATGTATTGCGTAGTAAAACCGTCTTTGTCATTTATTAGCTTTAGTTTATATCCAAATACTCCAGCTACTGGCAAAGCTAAATAAAATTCTCCACTTGCAGTAAACTTGTTTAATTTTGTATCTTCAAAGGGAGTAATTTCAGGCTCTATCTGAAATTTTGTATATAGTCCATATCTAAAATCACCAAATTGTTTTCCAATAAATTGTTCTATCGCAAAAGAAGGTTTCCACTTATCTTTGATACTCAATTCTCCTGTCTCTGCATTTCTAGTCCATTCTCTGCTGTAAGAAAGCCAATTTGCCGAAAGAGTTGTAAATAAATCTCCTCCGTTAACAACGAAATCTACTACAGCACTTCTTAATGGCTCTGGTATTAGCAGTGTGATGATTGAATTAGCGGTTTCAAATTCTGCTTTAATTTCCAGTGCAGAACCTCCAACTTCTAATTTATATTCTTTATCTATCCATTCACAATCTTCTTCCTCTTTTTTAGTTGTCAATTTGCCGTCTGCTGTGTACCTAATTTTTGGTAAAGATATTCCTAATCTTTCTTCTAACCCTGAAAATCTAATTTCTGATTTTTCTTGAAGTTTAGCCACCTGTTTTAGAGTATTTTGACCTTTTATTACTCTAATATCTTCTGTTTTTTCTTGAACAACTTGCCGTTTTAACTTTATTTCACCTATTACTGGTAAATTGAAAACTTGAGTGGGGATATTTATTCTATCCTCTATATTTTCTATTAAATTGTCATTCTCATTTTGTGGGAAAATATTTGATGTTTCTGATAAAGTATTTGCTGCTGGATTCAATAATGTTGAAGAACTATTATTTTCTTCTTGTGCCCAGTCTTCAAAATCATTCAATAGTTGAGTAAAGTCAAAGTCTTGATATAGTTGATCGTCTTGTATTTCAATCTCATTAGTTTGAGGTGATAAATCAACCTCTAATTCCATATTTGAGATGTCATTACCTAAAGAAATATCAAATGTATAAGAACTTTCAAAACTATTAGCATTTTGGGATAAAGACTTCACCAAGGCATAATCATTTGCAACAGCTAACTTATAGTTGCCAGGAGGAAGTGTACTAAAAGCAAATGCTCCATCGGAATTAGTAATTACTTTATTAAAATTCTGAATGGTTTCTCCATCAATTTCTTGATAAAGCTGCAATTCAACATTTGATAGAGGTTCTCCAGTTTCAGTATCAATCAAACTACCAGAAACAAAAGATTTAGGAGTATAGACCGATAAATCACCGCTTTCGTACCATTCAGCAAATAATTCTCTTACATCATAGTCGCGCTCTGCTTCTGGAGAGAAAGCTTTAGCTAGATCATTGACGACTTGAACATAATCGCCCCAGGTATTACCAATTCGGGGTTGAACTGTAGACCAAAATTTATTCCAGTCTTCATCAACAACTGCTGCTGGTTTAATAGCTGTCTCGATGGTATTCCAGTCAGAGTCGTTAATCCTAGTATTGCTATCCTCAGTATAGCGAAGCATACTAACGTTAACCGATGTACCAGGAGCATAGAAAAATGGAATTTGATTAATTTCCCCAGCTCGCAATACATCAGCCCCTAAATCTTCCCCTACGCCCAGTAAAAACAGTGATTCTGTGGGAGCGATTGAGTCGGCAGATAGTCCCAGAGAGGTATCGGGTGTTTGAAGAATAATTAGAGGAGCCGCTTCGTCTGCGCCACCAAGGTTAGCATAGTTGAGTTTGGCAAAATATTTGCCCCATATTCTTACTACTTCTGGACCTTCAATTGAAGAAAATAGCTCGGCATCAATTCCCTCTTCAACCATCAGAATATCTTCTAGAACTACGCTTGTTCCATCATTTTTAATTGCTCTAACGTCATAATTACCAATTGATTGACCGCTTAAGTCAAAAGTGGCATAGGCGGTGGTAGAGTTTTTAAATACTACTTGGGTCGCCTCATAAATTGTTCCCGAACCATCGACAATTTGGAAAGCAGTATTGTCGGCATCGAATTTGGCTCCTTCTATTTCAAGGGTGAAGGGGGAAACATTACCTACCTGTTTTGTACTAACGTCAAGTAATGAGAAGGGTATTTCCTCGGCAGTGATGGTAAAGTCATTTGCTGCTGAACTATCATCTCCCGTAACCAATACGTAGTAGGTACCATCTTGCTCGGCAGGAAAAACTATTTCGGGGTCAGCGGAGAATGGTTCCGTAAAGAAGTCAAATTGCCCTTTGGTTGGCATTTGCTCGTAACGTACATATACATTGTTGCTGGAACTATTATCCTGACTATCTAACTTGATTCTGATCGCTTGACCCGCACTGACCTCAAGACGATAGTAGATTGATTTCCCAGGTCTAATCGTGTCAGTATCAGAACCACCTAGCTCTAATAATTCTGGATTGACAGTAATTTGCGTGGCGGAAACCGCTAAATTATTATCATCATCCGATTCATAGACATGGTTGCGAATATCACTGCGGGCAACAACATAATAATTACCAGTAGCAACCCCTGGTAGTTCAGCCTCAACCGTTCTACTATAACTTTCCCCACTTTCTACTGAATCAAATACTCGTACTTTTTCAATTAGCGGATCATTGATATCCCACTGATCATCTTCAGAAAGATAAATCGCATCCTCCCAATTACCGTTAACTGTAAAGTCACCCTGATTGCTAACTGTGTAATCGATAGTAATGTTTTGACCAGGAACACCATCATTTGGTACTGAAACTGCTCCCACAGTTAGATCTGCTGGGTCGGGCAAGATTACATTCATGGAGTTGCCGTCGTAGGCAATATTATTATCTTCACCACCACGCTCGAAGATGCTGTTAAGACTATCTACTACGCCAAAGACATAGAGAGGTCCAGATAACCCTGCTGAGATATTAAACAAGGCAGTCTGGGAAGATTCAGCTCCTGCTGCTAGCCCTTCTTCGTTAAAGCTCGAACCCAGGTAAATGTCATTGTCACGGTCGAGCACTTGGTCTTGAGATAGATAGAAAACCTCAGTCCAGCCGCTACTTGTATCTGCTCCCTGATTGCTCACCTTCCAACTAAGCTCGAAAGTCTGACCGCTAATACCTTGGGCTGGAGCATCTATAAAGTCGAATACTAAGTCAGGTACAGCATTAAGACTAATACTAGTGGTGGTGCTGCTGGCGGTTTCGTTGTTATTTTCCAGCGGAGTTTCCAATACTTGATCGCCGACATCGGTTTTGACGACCACATAGTAATCTCGATCTAGATTTTGCGGTAGCTCGAAGGTCTGACCTACCTTGTAGCTTTCATTCGCTTCGAGGCTACCAGAATGGTAGACCTTACCCAGGGAAATATCGCTTTTGTCATTTATGTTCTGGTCTAAAGATAAGAAAACTTCGTCATACCAATAGTTGCTGTTGGTCTCACCAGTTCCAGAATTGATTACCGTCCACTCTACAAAGAAAGATTCACCAGATATGCCTGAAATGCCTGCGTTGACTGAATTAACCTGAAGGTCTGGAGTTTGTCTGGTAATCGTAATCTGAGATGAATTTAAAATATTGTTAATCTCAATATTGTCTTCATAAACGCTATCATCAGCATCGGTTTTAACATATAGCTGGTAATCACCTTGAAAGTAAAAAGGTATTGTTATCAATTCACTCTTGCTATAGCTTTCTCCTGGCTTTAACAACCCGTTATGAGAAAAAGTTCCCAGTAGATAATCGTTTCCATTACCAATAATTGAATCAGCAGAAAGCCAAATCTCATCATTCCATCTTGTCTCGAACGTAGATCCCGTTCCCTGGTTAATTGTTGTCCAGGATATCTTCGCTGCCGTTCCCGCTTCTACAACATCATTAGCAGTAACTTCAGATACGATTAAATCCGCAGGTTGTGAATCAATAGTGATGGTGTCGAAGGCAACATTATTATCTTTATCTAACTCAAATACCCTATTCTCCCCATCAGCTTGAGCGAAAATATAGTAGTCACCGCTAAGTCCATCAGGAAGCTGAACTACAATCGATTTGTTTAGGTAGCTACTACCTGCGCCATAAGTTTCATAGCTGCTACGACTACCCAAAAGAATATCGCTACCACTATCAAATTGCTCGTCTTCTGAAAGGTAAAAATTGTTGCTCCAACTACCTCTGGTAACGGGAGTCGCGCCATAATTGCTAGAGCTATAGTAAAGAATTATTTCATTACTTGCAAGACCAGTATCGGGAGCATCTAAGCTGATTTCTATATCTGGTGGAGGCGTCAAGAATACCTGAGTTACAGTTTCGTCAAAACCTGTGTTGTTAGACGAAAGCACACTCTCAAAAACTTGACTACCCGCATCGGTGCGGACAATGAAATAGTAGTCACCGCTAACACCTTCAGGAAGCTTGAATAAGCGGTAAAACTCATTGACAGTGTAGCTTTCTCCTGGTTCGAGAACGCCACTATGGTTCTGGCGACCGAGGTATTCATCTGAACTATCTAATTTAGTATCAGTGGAAAGATATACTTCGTCATACCAGCTAGATTGTAAAGTACGCCCTTGACCTTCATTAGTTACTGTCCAAGATACTCCAGTCAATTCTCCAGAAAAAGCATTACTGGGAGCATTGACCCTAACCTTTAAGTCTGGTGGCGGGGTGAGTTCGATATCCGAAATGTTTGATATTCCCAGGTTATCATTTTCGTTCTGAAACTCAAATACTTGACTACCTCCCCAATCAGTTTGAACTAAGAAATAGTATTTGCCTTCAATATCTTGAGGTAAAGCAACTTCGAGACTGTTGGTATAGCTGTCTCCTGGATTGAGATAGCTAGTATTAAATGCTTGTCCTAACTCGATGTCGTTGTTATCGTAATTTTGATCTAGTGACAACCAGACTTTATCCTCCCAGAGAGGTGCCGATGTCGCTGCATCCCCCACGTTAGTGACAGTCCATTCCACAACAGTTGACTGACTGGAGAAAGCTGTAACTGGGGCAATTACTTGGCTTACTTGTAAATTGGCGAATGTAGGCAGGATTGAGGTAAAGCTGGCTTCTCTGACTCTTAAATTGTTATCTTCTTTCCCATATTCAATCAGGCTGTCATTGACATCAGTTTGGACGACTATCTTGAAGTCTCCCTCTAGAGTTTGGGGCAAAGTTATCTTCTGTCTTCTCTCAATTGACTGTCCCGCAGCGACTGTCCCTGTAAATTCATAGGAAAAATAGTTTTCTTTGGCTTGAATATTGGAGGTATCAGAAATCAAATAGATACCGTCGCTCCAAGTACCTGTTGCGTCCTCACTACCATTATTGGTAACAGTCCAAACTACTTCAACTTCCTCTCCCGCAAAAGATTCTAGAGGAGCTGAAATATCGCTGACTACCAAATCTATATCTAATGCGGTTAACTTGATTGGTAGAGCAATTAAATTGTCGGTTTCGTCCGTCTCTCCTTGAACATTGTTACTGTCAGCAACAAATAATAAGTAGCGATCTCCGATAGTAGTACGGGGAATCTCAGCATTTTTATCAGTCGTACTTTCTGTTCCTGGTTTCAAAAGTGAAGAGTTATAGTTATAGCTAAGAGGTTCGTCATAAATATCTAGATATTGGTCGTCAGAAATATAAACGGTTTCTTGCCGACTACCAAAAGCATCAACTATTCCTATATTGGCAATTGTCCATGTTAGGTCAATTGACTCACCTAAAAATGCTGCATTGGGTGCGACGGGACTTGTGACAGTCAGATTGGGTGCCAGCAGCTCTATTGGTAAAACGTAAGTATTATCATTATCATCAGTCTCTATCTGATCGTTTTCATCATCTGCCTTAAAGATCAAATAGCGAGTTCCTGCACCCTGTAGCGGAATAGTAACGTTTTTGCCAATCCCATAGCTATTTCCTGGTGCTAGAGGACTCAGAGATCCTGTAGCCTGTTCGTTAAGTCTAAAGTCAGTATTATCAAGTGTCGTATCGTCTGAAAGATAAACACGGTCGAGCCAATCTAAACTAGCTGATATTCCCCCTACGTTAACAGTACTCCAGTCAACAGCAATTGTTTCTCCTAGTATGGCGGTTGCCGGGGCATTAGCTTCTGTAAGCTGTAAATTTACGCCATTATTAGTGATCACAATGGGAACAGTTCGAACGTTGTCAGTCTCATCTGTTTCTCCCTGACGATTATTGGTGTCGGTAACAAACAGAAGATACTGTTCTCCTTCTTGACCATTAGGCAAGGTAATTTCTTGGGATACAGTATAGCTATCCCCTGGTGCCAGAGGAGCTTCTAGATCAATTAATTTTTCATCAACGAGGGTGTCATCGTTGTCCCATAATGGATCGCTGGAAAGATAAATTCGATCCCAATAGGTATTGTCATCTTCGTATGACCAAGGGACTGTTTGCACCTCACTATTATTGGTAACTGTCCAAGATATAGGAATTGTCTGACCTACCCCTGCCCAGTCAGGAGAGATTGAATCGCTAAGGGTTAGGTTAGGCGTAATGATCTCAATCGGAACTGTGTAGTAATTGTCATTATTATTTGATTCAATAAGATCTTGGTCATCATCAATCGCAAAGATTAAATATTTGCTACCCTTTGCATCGTGGGGAATTGTCGCATCAATCTTAGCTGTATAGCTTTCGTTTACAGCCATGTCCGTAATATATGTATAAGAAGTGCCTAGATCTCGATCACTTAGGTCAAAAATTTCATCATCTGAAAGGTATACAGTATTGGTAATAAAACGACCCTGATTCAGTAAGTTTACATCACCAACATTGGAAACAGTTAAGGAAGTTGATACTATGCCACTTGTAGTTATACTTTGAGAGTGAACTACATCGGTAACAACTAAATTTGCTGCTTTAATTTCAATTGGCAAAGCAAGAACATTGTCCGTCTCATCACTTTCTGCTTGATAGTCATCTTCATCGGTAATAAATAAAATATATTGGTTACCTAACCATGAAGAGTTGGGAATATTTACCGTCTCAGTAGCTTCATAACTAGCACCACTGTTTAAGGGAGTGTCAGCATTATGGTATGAACTGCCAATTTTTTCGTCGCTATTGTCGTAGTTTTCGTCTTCTGAGAGGTAAATTTCATCGAACCAATAAGACGAAGCTCGCCCAGTTCCCGTATTGGTTACAATCCAAGATAAGTCTAAAGTCTCGTAAATTGATACTGAAGTTGGGACGTTTGGAGCATCAGTTAATTCTAGATTAGTTACATCTAAAGAAATTGGAACTGAATAAATATTATCTGTCTCGTCATTTTCAGGAAATATTCCTGTGTGGTCAGCAATAAATAAAAGATAGCGATCGCCAGTTCCTAATGATTCAGAAATAGAAATTTCATGAGTCGCTGTAAAGCTTTCTCCTGCATTGATTATGGTATCTGCTTCGTATCTATAGGAACCTGCGTAAGCATCGTTACTGTCATACACTTCGTCTTCCGACAAATAGATATAATCGTACCAAGTAGCAGATGCATCGGATAAACCAGTGTTACTTACTGTCCAAGATACTGTGACCTTATCATCTAAAATAGCCGAACTCGGTGTATCTACATCAGATATCTCAATATTGGTAGTGTCAAAAACCTCGATGGGTAGAGCGGTTACATTATCTGATTCATCTGTTTCCCCTTGATAGTCTCGCTTATCTGCATAGAACAGCAGATAATAGTTACCTGGAATCGTTTCATCAGGAATTTCAAGATCAGCTCGGGAATAATAACTACTATCTGGGGCTAATGAATAATTTCTACTGAGAGAACCAGAATAATCAATCAAATATTGATCGCTTTCATCATAATTTTCGTTCTTAGATAGGTATACATAATTACTTCTATAATTTGCTAACGCAGGTACATCTCCGATATTCTTGGTTATCCAAGAAGTATTTATTTCACTTCCTTTGTTTGCTGCAATTGGTGCCGTAGCACCAGAGACAACTAAATTAGGAGCTTTAATATCGATGGGAACAGCGACGGTATTATTGTCTTTATTGATATCAGATTGACTATCTTGAAAATCACTAATGAACAGCAGATAATGCTCTCCTATCTCAGTTTTAGGAATATCTATTGTTCTAGATTGACTGTAACTTTGTCCAGCTTCTAGAAAAACATCGTTGTCATAAATAGAATCGCCAATATATTGATCACCATCATCATAAATCTCGTCGTCTGAAATATAAATATAATTACGCCAAGATGATGCTTTAGCAGTTTCTGTACCTTTGTTTGTTACCGTCCAAGAAATATTCGGTTTGCTTTGAACTACTGCTGAAGCAGGAGAACTGTTAACAGTTAGACTGAGATCGACATCAGGAACATCTAATGAAATAGGAATAGCTTTAATGTTGTTGATTTCATTTGTTTCTATTTGTTCATTGTCCGAATCAGCAACAAACAGTAAGTATTTATTGCCTACTTCAATATCATTAGAAAGATAGATATCACGTTGTGTAGTGTAACTGTCGCCCACTCCCAAAAGAGTTTCAAATTCCTTTGTCTGAGCATCAATTTCTAGGTCACTTGCATCAAGATATTGATCATTTGAAACATATACTTTATCTGTCCACGAACTAGCTAAGGCAACGTCTGTTCCCTCGTTTGTAACTGTCCAATCTATGGTTATTGTGTCGTTAATCTTGGCAGATTCAGGAACAGTCCCTGGAGTAATGTTCAGGTCGGTATTCGATTCAATTACTTCAATAGGGACTACTCGTATATTATCTGTCTCATCGGTTTCAGCTTGGCGAGCATAACTGTAGTCATCATGATGATTATGATAGTTATCATCATAATCATCGGTAATAAACAGTAGATAGTAGTTCCCCAAATCTAGGTCGTCATCGAGAGTAATGTTGCCCTCAACAATGTAGCTTTCCCCTGCTCCCAAACGAGCATTAGGATTGGAGGAATGAGAATAGTAACCTCTACGTCCAGAAGCTACTTCCAAATCGCTGTCATCATAGATTCCGTCTCTAGAAAGATAAACACGATCAAACCAATTGTTTCCACTTGTAGGTACGTCTCCGATATTAGTGACAGTCCAGGAAATAGAAAAGTCATAGTCTGGGTCCACTTGAGCAGGGGCAGCCGCATCGGAGACAACTAAGTTAGCAGGAGCGACAATCTCAAAAGGTACTACTTTAATATTATCGGCTTCATTGGTTTCTCCTTGCAATTCATCTGAATCTGCATGGAATATTAAATAATAGTCTTCAGCTTCAACTTTGGGAAGATAAACCTTTTGATCAACCGTGTAGCTCTCTCCAGAGGCAAAAGATGATGATGAAAAATCCAGATCATAATATTTAACTAGGTTGGTATCGTCAACATCTAAATATTCGTCTTCAGATAGATAGACCTCATCATACCAATAATCTCTCAGGGCGGGAGCATCACCTGAATTAGTGACAGTCCAAGAAAGATCGATTCTATCTCCTGCAATACCAGTATTGTTTTTAGGTACATCAGTCGAAGTAATCACTAAGTTAGGGGACGGAGCTACTTCAATCGCTACAGCAGTCACATTATCAGTTTCATTGTTTTCTCTTTGAATCTCGTCAGAATCAGCGTGAAACAAAATATAGTATGTACCACTTTCAACATCAGGCACATCAAAATTACGATGTTTAGTGTAGGTCTCCCCTGGAGCTAATGGATTATTCCGACGGTTAACATATGTCCAAATAGAATCTAGTTCGATATCGCTGGCATCATATACATCATCGGTAGACCAATATACTCGATCTCGCCAATAGTTTTCTTCAGTAGTTACAGTACCAGTATTTGTTACCTCAACAGAAACAGAAACCTTGTTATTAGCATTGGTTTGAAAAGGTACGGAAGTATCTGTAATCGTCAGATTAATATCGGCTGGAACTATTTGAATAGGTAAAACAGCAACGTTATTAGTTTCATCTGTTTCATACTGATTATTGTCGTCGTCGGCAACAAAAAATAGATAATAAGATCCTGCTTTTACTGAATCTGAAAGAGTAACATTTTGAATTGCGGTAGTATAACTATCCCCTGAAGCCAGAGCACCGTAATATCCAAGCTTTTCTACTATCTGAAGATCGTCTGGATCGAAAACTGAATCATCTGAAAGATAAACTCGATCTTGCCAAAGTCCATTATTGCTAGCAAACGTAGAACCACTATTGTTTACCGTCCAAGAAATATTAATACTTTCGCCTTCGGTCACATCTTGCGATGCAGTAGCTGTAATTTCTAAATCGACATCAACCCCACTAATTTCTATCGGTACGGCAACAACGTTGTTGTCTAAGTTCGTTTCTGGCAACTCACCAGATTCATTAGCTGTAAACAGAAGATAATAAGAACCAGGCTCAGCATTATCAATATTAATGATTGATGAAACGTTGTAGCTTTCTCCGCTAAATAGGGGTTCTCCTTCTAAAGATTGCTGCTGTGTAAACTGTTGTTGTGAAAATTGCTGAGAGCCTTCTCTTACACCATATCCTACATAAACATCATCTTCGGAAATGAATTCATCTTTAGAAAGGATAACAGTATTATCCCAATCACCAGAAGCAGATCCCTCTCCAATATTTTGAACTGTCCAAGATACAGAAGTTGTCGAGTGAACTGATACAGGAGCAGGAATGCTAATGTTATCGATAACAATTAAATCCGGTTTAGGCGCGATCATTCCAGCAAATAATGCATATGTACCTAGCTCAGTTTCATCAATACCAGATGCTCTAACGATGTAGCTAAATCCCTCAGCCGCATAAAACTCGATTTTCGAGGTATACGCCTCAAAGAAATATCCATCATCTTCGGCAATTATCTCTCCAGTGTCCGCATCAATCAGTTGTAAGTATGTATCGAAGTCAAACGATAATAGATCAATATTAATTAGTTGCCCTGCAACAACATCAGTCAGTAGATAATCATCACTATAAGCCCCGTTTAGTGTTGGTTGAAGTGAATCAGAGTTGGTAAGAGTATCGACTAGATAACCGTTAAAGACGCTGATAGTATTTATTCCATCACCGCCATAGCCATCACCACCATAGCCATCTTCACCATAGCCATCTCCGCCATAGCCATCACCACCGTAGCCATCACCACCGTAGCCGTCACCGCCATAGCCATCACCACCGTAGCCATCACCGCCGTAGCCATCTCCGCCATAGCCATCACTTAGTATTGCCTCGGTTGATGCAGCAGAGAGTTGATAGATTCCTAATTCAGTCCCGTCATAACCTGATACTCTGACTATGTAGTTAACTTCTTCGACTGCGACAAAACTTAGTTGCGAGTTTAGTTCTTCGCCATAATCGTCATTTTCTTTGATTACTTCTCCAGTATCGGCATTAATTAGTTGCAGATAAGTATCGTATTCATCTGATGTTAAGGCAATGGTGACTGATTTTCCGACAATGACATCAGTTAACTGATAGTCATCACTATAAGAGAAATCTAATGTAGGATTAAGCAGATCTGAATTAGTGAGGGTACTACTTAGATTACCATTTACTGCGCTTAGAGTACCGACGATAGACATGATAATAAAAAAGGAAATTAAAAGAAGTAATAATTAGACGCAACAAACAAACCCTTCACAGAAGTAAGGATTGTCTTTCGATAAATTGAAGGTTAAAAATAAAATAATAAGTGATTAGATTTAGATTCATCATGTTAACTAAAGCGAGCGCCATTAATGATGAATCTAAATGTTTCTAAATACTTTCGACTAATACTTTGTCTGAGGAGGGTACAGATTGCTCAGATATAGAAGCTTGTGCCGTTTTGATAATATTCGCCGAAATTTTCAACTGGAACCGACCAACATCTTGTTGCCAGTTATTAATAGCTGTTTTAAGACTGTTAATTTTTGATTCTCCAGATAATTCCGCAACAGAATAAATGAAGTCTCCTGCAAATAATAGTCCAGGAATCGCCGCCTTTTCCCCTTGTTGAAAACGTGCTTCGTCTACTTTGAGATTGAGCTGGCAGTGTTCGAGTTCATAAACTAAGTTGACGGCAGCCTTAACTGGTTTGCAACCAAAGGAATGCCAGGGGGAAGGAGCCAGTAAAGCCTCAATCATCAATTGACGAACTGCATCAGCTTCATCACCCAAATTGTAGAGACACATAGGACTAATTTTTAGCTGTTGATAGTCCGCAGCAGGTAGAGATTCCAGATAGCGACTGGCTACCTTGGCAGCTTCCATCTGTTCAATCCCTTCAGTACGAATTGCCTCGCTAAACGTTATGCTTCCAGGCAGTGCTGCTATGCCCAGACCATTTTTGAACTTAAGTTGAACCATATTAGGTGCCACCGAGGGCTTAGAAGCCAGTTGCCAACTATAAGGAATAATGCCGCTAGCAGCTAAGAAATCAGGTGTAATTCGAGCGGGATTATAGTTTTTAGCAATGAGAGTTAAAGATAACTGTTGAAGTTCTAGTTTGGATTCCATAAATAATAACTTGATTAATCGATCTGTAGAGTGAAATTAATAGCTTGTATAGCTTCTATGATTAACATAGTAATTCTTTTATAGCACTTAAGAAAAATAGACTAAAGACTAAGATCACATTATTCTGATAAACTTTTTATTAAATTATGATAAAGATAAATACCTAAACATAAATTAATTACCTACTCATATTCTCTATAACCTTCATAGAATAGGGGGATAATGGTTTTTATTTTAAAAATGTGAATTGATTTTGTGTGACTACTTATCAGTCCCGATAATTATGTCGCAATTTATAGTTATCTTTGAGTTAATTGTAATTACTTTTTGTGGTGTAAAAAGAATTTAGGCTGAAATCTTACTTCTAATTCTAAAGTGTTCTCTAAACCCCTTCGCATGATTGCTTGGTTAATTGCTTTAACAGTAGCTTGAATTTGTTGCTCTTGTTTTTGAGAACAAATACTGTTCTGGTGAACTCGATAAAAATATAGTGTTTTTTTAATTTGTTCTATTTGAGTTATTTCTGACAAGCGTAAGCACAAGTCATAATCCTCTGCTCCCTCAAATTCGGGTCTAATTCCTCCTGCTTCTTCAAAGACTGAACGACGAATCAATCTAAAATGAAAGGTCATAAAGTCAATTAGTAGGCGATGTGGTGAATAGGGAATTTGGCAACGCTTGCCTTTGGCTCCAATATGACCCGCCTCATCCATTACCCGATACTCGCTGTACACCATTCCAATTTCTGGTTGACTCTCTAAAACAGCGTGAGTTTCCAACAGGGCATCTTTATGAAGCATGTCGTCACTGTCTAGCGAACCAAAATATTTTCCTGACGTAATCGCCAGTGCTTTTTTTAGCGTCCATCCTAACCCTAAATGCTGGTGAGCAACTACTCTAATTCGCTTATCAGTAGCAGCGTATTCCCGCGCTATCTTGAGGCTTTTATCGCTCGAACCATCATCCCAGATTAGTAATTCAAAATTGGAATATGATTGTGCTAATACGCTTTCTATCGCTTGAGCCAAATACTTTTCGCGATTGTATACTGTGGTAACTACCGAGATTTTTGGGTTCGATGCCATTGATTTTTAGAGAAGTCTACAGTAATTATGATTCCCATTTGAAAGATGACTCGAACCACCAGGCTTTCTAGGTTTCTGTTTCGGCTTAGTTTGAATTAATAGGCTGGTTTGTAGTAGCGCTTCAAAGACCTTTATTCTCCTACCTGTCAACCTTGAACTTCACTATCTAACGTTGTACAGGTTATGAACGTGATATGGATCTCAGACCAGATTAAAGCTTTTTCTTTGTTAACTTCTACTCGTTACGAGTGGAAGTTAATGCCTCAAATTTGCTATGGCATAGTTAATAGAACGGATCATTATTGATCAAAAGCAGATAACAATATAAGGAGATCCCACAGCTATAGGAGGAGCGTTACGGGAATCTGTTGCTTCGCCAATATCAGCATTTTTTTCCTGGCCAGTAAGGGCTAAAGCTCAGATTGCAGCAGAAGTTGAGCTATTACGGCTTAGGAAACCTCATCGGAGGTGGTTTGAGCGAATTTGGCAGCGGGGTACTTGGTAGCAAGCAGTGCAAGTGTCCGTACACTTAGTTCTAAAGTACTATGAGAACCCAGACTTGCTGCTTGCCGACCATAACTGATCAAGTTTGATCTGTATTGATCAATTTTTAGGCAGAATTGAAATATGGTACAAAATTACTATTTAGCTTGTGATCTCAACTGTAGAAAAGACAACTGGATAAGGACAAAATGAAATCACAGGCTAGAAACGTAGGCATGTCACATTATCCCAATCATAAAGGTGAGTTCAAAACTAAGCGAGTAGAAACTAGGTGGTATCCATCGGAACTTGAACAAATTGATCGCCAGGCTAGAGCAGCTAGATTGACTAGAACTGAATACATAACTAAATGCGTCCTGAAAAAGGATTCAAGCAAACCTCATGTATTTAAAGTTAACTGGCGTACCTATCAGGTAATGGGGACAATTGCCAGGGAAATTAATCGCATTGGTAACAATCTCAATCAAATTGCTAAAATATTTAATACAGAAAGACTTGAAGGGGGAAAGATTCCTTCTCGATACCCTCTTCCAGAGGAGCTAAGTGCCTTCAGAGAATACGTCGGCGGCCTAGAACAGGAACTAAATCAGTTGAGACTTTTGATAATCGGAAAACGTGATCGGTAATATTACTACGGGCAGTTATTTTGGGGGATTAGTAAACTATCTGCTCGATCCAACCAAAGCACCTCAAGTAATTGATACAAACCTAGCTGGGTCTGATCGAAACACTCTAATTTGGGAATTAAATGCCTGTGCTGCACAAAGACCAAGCTGTAAAAAACCCGTCAAGCATATTTCTATTGGGTTAGCTCCCAGTGATGGAGAAGTTGATTTTCAGGTCATAAGGGACGTTGCCTGTGGGATAGTAAATAACTTGGGGTATGAAAACAATCAATATTTGGTAGTGCGCCATGGCAGAATCGATCCCAGACACGATCGCGTCCATGGACACACCCATTTTCATATCCTGATTAACGGTGTTGACGTAGAGGGTAAGAGAGTCAGGGATAGCTATGACAAGAGAAGATTGGAACGAATTCTCCGAGAAAAGGAGCTAGAGCACAACCTGACGATTGTTGCCTCTTCTCAGCAGAGGTCTCACAAAGCCCCCAGCAACGGTCAGGTTCAAAGAATTATGAAGGAGGTATCTGATTATGAAGCGGGTACAAGAACTGAAAGACCCCGTGCTCCTATCATGGTCAAGATTCAGGCAGGCATAGACCTAGCCAGTAAAGGTCGCCCCAGTCTGGGGCTTTTTCTAGCCAGGTTACAAAAACTAGATATTGATCCAAAGCTGAGGATTGAACTGGGACAGGTTACTGGAATTAGCTATCGACTCCAGGACTTTAAGGTAAGAGGTTGCAAACTCCATCGTTCTAGCTTTCGACAGCTAGTAAAGCATCGAGTGGACTATGATCCCCAACGGGACGATGTTACAATAAATCTAGCTAATCTAAATCAAAAAATAAGACTAGAAGACGAACTGGAAATGGGGTGGGAACATTCTGATCTCAAAAAATATCTGCCCGTAAGCGTTGGGAAAAAAATAAAGCAGCTATCAAATAGGTCAGCTGTTACTCAACAACAGCTTCAAGGAAGACGAGATATCGAGAACAATAATAAACTAGAACTCGAATATTAAGCACGAGCCTTTAATAATAATTAGAGGTGAAATTAAACAAAAAAACGTTTTATCAAAAAAATGGGTCTAAAGCCTGGCCCTTTTGGGGCGCGGGAGTATATTAATTGCAGACAAAAGGTATCGGTCTAACACCAAGACTCAATTTGGTTAGAGTAGTCTGCTACATTGATGGATGCAAACTGTTAGAATTTTTCTATGAAATTTTCGCGGTGCATGTATTTGCTAACAAATAAGCTAAGAAACTAGAAAAACTGGGGTTTTACGGGTTTATAATATGTATTAGAAAGTTATACTAAACTGCAAATATCAGTTCTGCTGCTCGATAGGGCAGCAGCAACTTGCTGCGTGCTAGCAACGATGCAGGTAGCTAGAGTCCTAATAGGCACGCTAGCGCGAGACATGAGTTGATAACATCTACAAACAACAGTCAAACTCAAATGGAAGATGTAAACAAGACCCATTCTGCGGTTCAACCACGGTACACTAACAGATTGGCTATAGAGGTTGATTATCATCAGCCAAATCAGCCTTTTTGGGTTTCCAGTCAGCTTAATACTGATCTGATTCCAAGTAATCATCTATTTGCACCCTACCTAAAACAGACTCAAAAGTATAAAACAGATGAAGCAAAACTTGCTGACTGGAGACGAGAACAATGGGGCACAGATGAAGACCCTCTAATTCTATATTCTGAACGTAGTCAAAATCAGATCGTCTTGCATTTTAAATCATTGTATCCACCTTTAATAGGAATAGAAAAGCTGTCAAAAATATTCCCCGCTTCTCTTTTTACATATTTTTACCAGTGCCGAAAGCTAAATCTACAGGTTTTAGCCTTGATTAAAAACGGCTTATCAGAGAAGAGCCGTCATAGGTGTTTCGGAGATCCAGCAAGGTGTCGAAGCTGCAACACTGAATTTCGACCCGAAATGACTGTTGACGGACTGCTCATTGATCGTTATTGTTTTAATTGTCGTATTAGCTGGTCAATAAAGACAAGTTTAAAACAAAAAAAATAAGGCAAAACTAAACTCTAAAAGCATCGTAAACACAACCCAAAATGTAAACCTAAGAAGTTGTTGTGCAAATAAAAATATCGAGTTTCTTAAGTTTGAATTAAGCACTAAATACAGTTGCTTTGTTGAAGATCTTAAGATCTTAAGCTTGTCTAGTTTGTATTTTACTTGCTAATAATTGAGTAGTGTTAATCGGGTAGCTCAGCTCAAAATATTTAGGTTTATTTATGCAGAAACAGCTCGTTGAAGCAAATTTTAAAATAATTAGGACCTTTCTACAGCAAAATGCCAAACTCATTGTTCAAACCAATCCTCGTTCTGACTGGACTTACAATAGCTTTGAAGAATTGGTTCTAAGTGAAGGACAAGAAATGGCTTCTATTCCTCTTCCCAATAGCATTGAAGCAGGTCTACCAAGAAACTGCTATTTTAACTGTCGCCAAGCCTTAAATGAACATCCTGAGCTTAACTATTGTGAAGGTTATGCTCTAGCTATAGATTATGTTCTTCCAGTACCTCATGCTTGGTTAGTGAACTCTTCAGGAGAGGCATTAGACCCTACTTGGCAAACTCCAGCAGCCTATGTGGGTGTCGCTTTTGATCGCGGCTGGCTTTACTCTTTTTTGTCCTCACGCAATCGAGACTATTTAGCCGTATTTGAAGCTAATCATCTTGAAAACTATTCTTTGCTTTGGCAAGGATTACCTTACGAAGCTTTACTCAGAGAATAAAATGTAAGTCTGTAAGTTTGTAAGTTTGTAAGTCTGTAATTTACTAATGAGATACGATAGATTATCGTAAATGTCGCTAATTTTGTCAGATTGTCATTGTCACATCTTTAATTGTTATTGATTTTTCTCAATGACATGATTTTGACTCAGATCGCTACCTATCAGGAGAAACAAAGTGGGTTGCTACTTAATATACTGGGGGCGATCGCCCAGTTCGAGACGGAGATTCCCGCTGCACGTCAGATGGATGGGATAGTTAAGGCGAAGGAGAGAGGGGGGGGCTTTTGGTAGGAAAAGGAAGATGACCCAAAAGCAGGTAGAGGAACTTCAAGAAAGGAGAAAAGAAGGGGGGCTGATTAAGAGTTAATGGCTGATTATGCCTTATCTAGGGCTAGCGTTTATCGATATCTAAACTAATAGTTTGCGTTCATCGCAAATTATTACTTGTTGTTGACTAATTTATCTTAGCTAACCCCTTCTATCTTGCTGAATAGCAACTTGAGAAATTAAATCGTCTAGTTCTTCATCAATCTTATTAACATCTTTAGCTAAAACAGCTAACTGCTCTAGTTGACGATCAACAACTTCTTGACCTTTTTGTTTTTCAGCCAACACATTATTAAGCTGCTGCCGAACATTTTGAATTTCCGCTCCAAGTCCTTCGTCTACCAGATTTTTAACCTTATTAAGTTCAGTAGATATTTCATGATCAACTTTTTCAACAATTTCCATAGTTACATCGCGAAGCTGTTCAGAGAATTTTTTTCCTACTTCTTCTTTAATTTTCTCTCCAATTTTACCCTTTACCAGATTTCCCTGAATTATCGCAGCTATTATCATTGGAATTAAAGTTACAGGATTTAAACCTAAAATTATATAGCTTATTATTGCAATAATAATTTGAGGTATGATGCTTTTAAGCATTTCCTGATATCCAAATGTTGCTCCAACAGCAGCAGAACCAAAACCCCCAACAAGAAATCCCCCTGCTGCGGAAAAAATTCTTTCCAAAGCAGAAACCTTTCTTGCACCGACATCGTCTTGAGAAACTTCTAAATTTGAAAATGAAACACCAGATATTTCTAGCCGAAGATTATCAATTTTATTAATAAATTCAGTAGCTTCTGTATCCAATGATTTTTGCATTCTTTCCATTCTATTTGCTAGCAAAGGCTCAAGTTCGGAAGTTTGCCAGTTGGCGAATTCTGCTTCGATATAGCTTTCTAGATGGCTACTAATCTCTTTAACAGCAGCTTCGATACTTGGTCTAGGATCTTTGAAGAATAATTCTATTTTTGTTTCTAATTCATATTCACTAGTTACAGTTTTAACCGTAGGAGCTAAGTCTCGACAAAAATCTTTAGTTTTATATCCTATTTGCTCTCTTGTATCTCCAATATGGATTTCGATATTTTTAACAATATTGTCTCGCTTTTTTTCTAAAAGTTCTAATGGTTCTTGTGCTGCTTTATAACGTTCCTCTAATTCGGTAATATCCGTTTGCAGCATATTGATTTGTTCGGGAATAGTTTTCCTAATTTCCCTAATCGAATTTTTTAATTCTTGAGCTGGGCGAATAATTTTTACTCGTCCTCTTTCATGTGTTAAAAAGTTCTGAAGTTCCTCTTCTAGCTGGGGAACTCCAGATTGTGCTAATGCTTCCATATCTTCGTCGACTTTGCCATCTAATCCACCTAAAGCATCAATAAAGAATATACGTTTAGCTCCCTGATTTGTCCGAGAAGCTAATTTCTTCAAAGCGAAGTTTTTAACTCTTGGAACTTCTTTGTCTCGAATTCTATTAATGTAATTACACACAAAGAAAATATCCTCATGACCCATTGGGATAAGTTTATTATCAACTATCTCTTGTTCCGATTTAGAAAATAATTGTTCGCAGGAAAGTACTAAAATAATCGCATCAACTTTAATCAAATAGTTTTCACTAACTTGTTGACGAATTTTATGTTCATTTAATCCAGGAGAATCAATGATTTCTACTCCGTTTTTACATAGTTTCAAATCCCAGAAAAGTTCTAATTTTTCATAAGGACTTTCATTAATTGCTTTACTTTGTTCAT